>JAJPHV010000084.1 GCA_021325095.1 Chloroflexota bacterium
ACGGGCTGACAGTGGCATTTGTTGCCGCATGATTTTCCACCGTACAAGACGGTGCATGACTATTATCGGCAGTGGCGACGAGCGGGGATTGGGGAGCGCATCAATACAGTCCTGCGCGAAAAGTTACGTATTCCGCTGGGCCGAGACGCACAGGCCAGTGCCGCCATCATCGACAGCCAGAGCGTCAAAACGACGGAAAAGAGGGGCCACAGGTTATCATGGTGGCAAGAAGGTGAAAGGGTTGCGCTTGTTCTGGGCAAGGTTGGGAATGAGGTGATGATTGAAGCATACTTTGCGGGCGTCGCGCGTATCGAAGCCACTATCGGCGTTGAAGACCGCGCCAGCAATCGAGAGGCCAAGGCGCTTCATAGCTTTGAAGGCGGCCTGAAGTTGCTGAGGTCGAAGGCATCGTTATGATTACCGGCGACGATGTCGGTCATCGCCACGCTGTTGCCATTGTGGTCGATGATGGGCAGGATGTTGGAGGTCTTGGCGCGCTTGCGTTTCTGGTCAGCGAGCGCTTCGCCGCCCTGGCGAGTGCGTGGCTGCCGTCCAGGTTCAGAACCGACAAGTCCAACTCGTCTTGAATGGTCAGGATACTGCCCTGCCACCCCCGCTCCAGACTCCCATCCCGGCTCCACTTGTGGAAGTGGTGATACACCGCCCACCAACTAATCTCGTTAACCATCGGGTTGTCCATGTCACGCTCAATCGGCAGGGCCGCCCACTGACAGCCGGTGTGCAACCGGTACAGGATATAGTTGAAGATCTTGTAGAGCGGGATGCGGCTCACAAAGCCTCGTTTCGCCGTACTCAGAAAGGGCAAATATGGGTCTTGAATTGGCCCTCGGTTACACTCGTCGGGATAGTGCTCATAGCGGTTTACCTTTGCCGGGATTTTCTCGCTATGATGCACTATCTCCTTTCTTCATCCAAAAGTTTCAATGAGTTCTCTGCTTGCGCTCAGGCGATTGACAGGCTCATCGCAGATGTGCCGGCCCACGAACCCCTCATCAATCGGCGAGAGGGGAACAAAGCTCAGAATAGCCCGACGACGTTGCCATTCTCGTCGATGTCCACCTTCTCGGCGGCAGGGTGATCGGGCAGACCGGGCATAGTGCGCATTTCGCCACACAGTGGGTAAATGAAACCCGCGCCGACGCTGGCCCGCACCTCTCGGACGGGGAGCGTGAATCCCTTCGGCGCGCCTTTCAGGTTCGGATCATGGCTCAGGCTCAGGTGGGTCTACGCCATGCAGATCGGCAGCTTGCCGAAACCATTCGCTTCATAATCCTTGATCTGCCGCTCGGCCAGTGCTTCGTAGGCCACCCCGTCCGCTCCATAAATCTTCGTGGCAATAGTCTCGATCTTGCTCTTGATGGGCTGATCGAGGTCGTACAGGAATTTGAATTCGTTTGGTTTTTCAGCGGCGGAAACGACCATCTCCGCCAGTTCAATGGCGCCCTTGCCGCCGTTGACGAAGTGTGTGGCTACCGACGCGCCGAGCGCGCCAGCCTCAACTGCCATGCGTCGGATCACTTCGATTTCCTCAGCATGATCGCCCTCGAACTGATTGATGGCGACGACGGGCGTGACGCCGTGCAGCCTGACATTTTCAATGTGCTTAACCATGTTGGCCGCGCCAAGTTCCACGTCCTGGGGGTTGCAGTCCAGCAATTCCTTTGGCAATGCTTTCCCGGCCACAATCCTGTACTTGCCGCTGTGCGACTTCAAGGCACGCACTGTGACGACCAGGACGGCGGCATTCGGTTTCAGGCCACTGTAACGGCATTTGATGTTGAAGAACTTCTCCGCGCCAATGTCCGCCCCGAAGCCCGACTCGGTCAGCAGATAGTCGCTGCACTTGATTCCGATCAGGTCGGCCAGGATGCTGCTGTTGCCATGTGCAATGTTGGCGAATGGCCCGGCATGGACAAGGGCCGGCGTGTGTTCGAGCGTTTGCAGCAGATTGGGACGGATGGCGTCCTTCATCAGCACGGTCATCGCACCTGCCGCGCCGATCATCTCCGCCGTCACCGGTTTTTTGTCATTGGTCAGGCCGATCACGATCCGGCCAAAACGCTCGCGCATATCCTTGATCGAAGTCGTCAGGGCCAGGATTGCCATGACCTCGCTGGCGACGGCGATGTCAAAGCCGGTCTCGCGCAGCACCCCGCCCTCGGCCTTGCCCCCCAGACCAACGATGATCTGGCGCAGTGCGCGGTCATTCACGTCCAGCACGCGCTTCCAGGTGATGCTATCGGTATCGATATTGAGCGGGTTGCCGCGCATCAGGCGATTGTCGATCATGGCTGCCAGCAGGTTGTTCGCCGCGCTTACGGCATGGATGTCGCCTGTCAGGTGCAGGTTGAAGGTCTCCATCGGCACAATCTGCGAATAACCTCCCCCGGCAGCACCGCCCTTGATGCCGAAGGTCGGCCCTTGTGACGGCTGTCGCATGGCGATCACCGAGCGCTTGCCCAGGTGCTGCAGGGCCTGGCCCAGCCCGACCAATGTGGTCGATTTACCCTCACCGAGCGGGGTAGGGGTGATGGCGGTCACATCGATGTAGCGGGCATTGGGCCGATCCTTGAGCTTGTCCAGGACTTCAAGGCGCAGCTTGGCAACGTAGGGGCTGCCGTAGAGGTCCATGTCGTCGGGCGTGAGGCCCATCTGGTCGGCGATTTCGTGGACGTGTTTGAGGGTAGCCTGCTGGGCGATGGCGAGGTCACTGAGCATATGATCGGTTCCTTCCGTTGAATACGTTTCTTCCTGTTGAATACGCGCGCAATCATTGTATCGAACGTATTATAGGCCCGGCGGTTGCATTCATCACGTCTTGTGCAGTGATTCATCAGCCTTTATCTCAGATGACGATTTGACTACTCCTGGCAGACGCAATCAGGCACCGCCACTCGAAAGTGTGTAGAGTATGGCAACGTACAGCGCGCTCAACTTTTGAGGGCCGTTTCACAAAGGCCGCCGATCAGGTAAAATTAGCCATCCCTCACGTGTTGATCTGGAAAGTTCCCCTATGTTCCATCGTGTAAGGTTCGCCATCCGCTACGCGCTGCGCAATATGTGGCGGGATCGCCAGCGCACCGCTTTCGCTCTGTTCAGTATTGCAGCAGGCGTGGCGACTGTGGTGGCGCTGCGGATGCTCGGTCTGATGCTGACCGACGCGCTGACGGCCAACGTGCAGGCGTTTTTGCGAGGCGACATCGTTGTGCAGACTGCCTTTCGGGGCCCGACCATCAGCTTCCTGGGGCAAAGCCCACCGCCGCCCCTCAATGCGCAGAATATCCGGCTGATCGATGATTGGGCTGCCAAAAACAACGTCGAGGTCACCTACAGCCTGACCAGCGAACTGATGCAAACGGCAATAGTGCAGGGCGACAGGGCAGGCCGTCCGGCCTTTGTTCTCGCCAATTTCATTGATCCCAAGCGTTATCCGTTCTACGACGTGATTCGTGCCGATGCGCCGTCCGGCGTGTTGTTGTCGAACCTGCTGCAAGGCCCCAATCAGGTGGTGGTCGGGCGGCGCGTGGCCGATCAGTTGGGCATCAAAGTGGGCGATACGCTCCGTGTCGGCACAGCCAAATCGCTTTATACCGTTCGGGGCATTGTTCCGGACACCAGCGAGAGCAATTTCAACAACCCGTTCAGTTTCATGTTCAGTTTCGTTTACCTGGACAGGGCCTACGCCCCGGACTTCGGAATCGCGGCGGGCGCTGCTGACCGCGTGTTTGTGAAGCTGCCGCCGGGTACTAATCCCCAGACGGTGATTCAGCAAATTCGCCGCAACTGGCCCCGCCCCCTCAACGGCCAGTCCTGGCGCATCCGCGATGCGAGAGCTGTACTGAGCGATAACCGTATGTTGGCCGATCTGATTTCGCGCTTTGTACTGCTGCTGAGTTTCGTGGCACTGATCATCGGCGGCGTGGGCATCATCAACACAATGCTCGTGTCCGTCAATCGTCGTTCGCCAGAAATCGCCGTCTTGAAAACGCTGGGCCTGCAAGGGGGCGGCGTGGCCTTTCTGTTCCTGGTCGAAGCGCTGGTCTGGGGAGTCCTGGGCAGCCTGATCGGACTCGTGCTCGGTATCCTGTTGAGCGCCGTTGCCCGCTCGATGGGTGAGCAGGCGTTTGGCGTGCCACTGCCCTGGCGTCTGCACCTGGAACCGCTGCTGCTCGGTCTGGCCCTCGGCACTGTCATTACGGCGATCTTCAGCTTGCTGCCCACCTTGATGGCCGGGCAGGTGCGGCCCAACCTGGTGCTGCGTCAGAATGTTCCGCTGACCCGCGCGGGCTGCATCCCTGCTGTGCTCAGTCTGCTGGCGCTGATCCTGGGCATTGGCTTGCTGGTGGAAGCGATCAGCGGCGGCTCCCAGACGCTGGCAAATTTCGGCCCTCCGGCCTTTCGCCGTGCTGTGCTGCAATCGCCTATCCCGCTGGGTCTGCTCGGCACGATCATCGTCTTTGCCATCCTCGGCGCAGTGATCGTGCTGATGTGGCTGCTGGTCTGGCTGCTCGGCAAGTTGCCCAGTTTCCGCAACCCCAACCTGCGGCTCGCCATTCGCGGCCTGACACTGCACCGCAGCCGCACTGCGTTGAGCCTGCTGGCGCTGATTGTGGGTATGACGGCACTGAGCGGAACGCTGATCATGGCGCGCAGCATCAATACCTTGCTGTATACCAGCCTCAGCGAACCTCTGGGCGGGAATGTCATTGTCTTGCCGCTCCTGCCCTTATCCGATTCGGCGGTGCGTTTGAGGCTGGATACCTCGCCGGGCGTGACGGGCTACCGGGACGTTCGTCTTAATACCACGCGGCTCATCGCCATCGATGGCGATGCGAACTACAGAAGCCGCCTTCCACAGGAAGACGAACTCCAAAATGAACTCTTTTTCGATCAGTTGAACTTCATGATCGGTGTGAACACGCACGGCAACCCACCGCGCGGTAGATTGCAAGATGGGCGCTTCTTGCAGGCGGATGACGCGGGCAAGCTCCGCATCGTGATCCCGTACCACCCCGAACTGGACACGCTCGGCGTGCATGTCGGCTCCATTTTTACCTATAACGTGAATGGCAAGAACCAGAAGTTCGAGGTGGTCGGCATCGTCGCGCCCGATCCGCGCGCTGGCTTCATTCCGTTCAGCCTGGGAGACAGCGCTGTGCAGGCCCCCCTGAACGTCATTCCGCAATCTCTGCCTTTCGATCTGATCATCGCCAATGTGCAGAAGGACTCGATCAACGACGTGATGGGCAGCGTCGGCGCTGTGCCGGGCGTCTTTGTCTTTGATATTGGCGTGTTCGATTCGATCATCAGTCGCCTTCTGAGCCAGATGTCGGCGCTGCCGCTGCTCGTATCGGCGTTGTCGCTGT
This sequence comes from Chloroflexota bacterium, assembly GCA_021325095.1. Lineage (GTDB taxonomy): Bacteria > Chloroflexota > Anaerolineae > Aggregatilineales > UBA2796 > JAJPHV01. Next base: position 5,388 of record JAJPHV010000084.1, read on the forward strand.
TTGCGGCGACGGTGCTGATCGCTACAACTGTTTCCCTGGCGACGATGGAACGGCGGCGGCAGATCGGGATTCTGAAGGCGCTCGGCGTCAAGCGGCAGCAGGCGCTCAACCAACTCCTGATCGAAAACGGTATCGTCGGCCTGGTCGGAGGACTGATCAGCATCTTGCCGACGGTGCTCATTATCCTGGCGGTGCCTGCCATGACCGAAAACCTGGTCAAGCTGCCAATGCCCACCGACCTGATCCTCGTCATGCTGGCGCTGGCGGTGGCGATCACCCTGGCGGCCACGCTGCTCACGGCGTGGTCGGCGGCTGGCGAAAGGCCGCTGAATGCCCTGCGCTACGAATAAACGTGCTCAATACGTCCCGGCAACGATCCAGCGCCCGGTGGTATCGTCGAGGCGCAAGACTGTGTTGCGCGCGCCGTGATCGATAAACAGGATACTGCTGCCGATGGGTGACTGCCTGCGCCCGGCAAAATCACGCTCTGGCGCGTAGGCCCAGCCCAATTTGGCGCGAACACTGGCGTTTTCCCGCCATACCTTGCCGATAGCGCGCACCGGCTGATAACGGCCCGCCGGTGGAATGATGGATGGATCGGAAGGCTGTTCGACATTGCCATTGTAGCGGTCATCGAAGCGCTCCCAGGTTCCGTCGTTGTAAATAACGTACACCGATGGGCCGATCACCCCGGTGATGGCGGCGTAATAGTACGCGCGGCCACCCTCAAAGTCCTGCCCGGCTGCGCCCGTGTTGTAGAGCGGCCCCGGGCAGAGATTGGCCTCGGTGACACTGCTGTTGAACGCGAAGAACCAGGGCGTCGTGCAGCCGGGCAAGACCGTCGAAACGACGGCGGGCGAAGGCGCGACGGGCACTTGCGGGACGCGCAGTTGAGTCCCCGTGAAGATGACGTCGGCGCTGGTCAGGCAGTTGGCCGTGCGCAGCGTTTCGCTGGTCGTATTGGCGCGCCGTGCAATGGAGGACAGGGTATCGCCGCGCTGCACGGTGTAAGTGGGCCAGTCGGTGCGTGGTGTGCAGCCAGGGATCGTCCCGCCACCCGATGCGGCAGACGTTTGCGTCGGCGCGATGGTGGGCGTGGCTGTCGGCTCAAAGGTCGCCGTGAAAAGCGGCGCAGTGGTCGCGGTTGGAATGGGTGGCGTGGGCGAATCGGGCGCAGTGCCCAGGTTACAGGCCAGCGCCGCCAGGATAAGCGGAATCGTGAGCAGCAACAGACGCACGCGATTCATGAAAACTCCCCCTGATAACCCACGTGCGCACAGTATAAACCTTCTGCGGCCAGAACAGGCATAAAGACTGCATCAGAGAGTTTATGGCACGTCCAGGCAATCGATTGATGAACTGCCATCGCCGGTCAATAATAGACCACATTCACGGCTGATAATCTCGGCGAGGATGCTATGCTCAATCTTGATCTGGTTCGCAGCCAATTCCCGGCCCTGGCGTCGGGCGCAGTCCACCTCGATAACCCCGGCGGCACACAGATTGCCCGGCAATCTCTCGAACGCATCCAGCATTATTACCAGCATACCAACGCTAATCACGGAGGGCGATTTCGCACCAGCCATGAATCGGATGCGATGGTAGCCGGGACACGCCAGGCTATTGCCGATTGGCTGAATGCGGCCCGCCCCGAAGAAATCGTCTTCGGGCCGAATATGACCACGCTTACCCTGCACATGAGCCGCAGTCTGGCGCATCTGCTCCAACCCGGCGACGAAATTGTGCTGACGCACCTGGATCACGATGCCAATGTTGCGCCCTGGCTGCTGATCGCCAGAGAGCGCGGTTGCACGATCCGCTGGGTCGACTTTCACAGGGAGGACTGCACGCTCGACCTGGACAGCCTGGAACGCGCCATCAGTTCGCGCACGAAGATCGTCGCCGTCGGCTACGCCTCCAACGCCGTCGGGACGATCAATGACGTGCAGCGCGCCGCGCGGATCGCCCACAGGGTGGGTGCGCTGTGCTACGTGGATGCCGTGCAGTACGTGGCGCATGGCGTGGTGGACGTGCAGGCGCTGGACTGCGATTTCCTGGTCTGTTCTGCTTACAAGTTTTTCGGCCCGCATTGGGCTGTCCTGTACGGCAAGTACGATGTGCTGGATCGTCTGACTGCCTACAAGGTTCGCCCATCGAGCGATGTGCCGCCCGAAAAATGGGAAACCGGTACGCCGAGCTTTGAGGCCATCGCAGGCACGCTCGGCGCACTGGACTATTTTGCGTGGCTCGGCCAGACTTTTGGCGGCGCGGATAAGCCCGAACTGCCACGCCGCGAGGTACTGATGGCCGGGATGGAAGCCGCTCGCCGCTACGAACGAGAACTCAGCCGCGCCCTGATCAGCGGACTCCAGACCATTTCGGGGCTGCGCATCTGGGGCATTACCGACCCGGCCCGCCTGGACGAACGGGTCCCCACCGTATCGTTCACGCTGGAAGGGCACTCGCCAGATGCAGTTGCCGAGGCGCTTGGCCGAGAGGGAATCTACGTCTGGAATGGCAACTTCTATGCACCCGAAGTGACCACGACGCTTGGCCTGGAAGCCAGCGGCGGCATGGTGCGCATCGGCGCGGTGCATTACAACACACAGGCTGAGATTGAACGCCTGATCGACGTATTGTGCCGCCTGATGGAGCAGCGTGAGTAAATACCATCGCATGATGGTGCTGTCTTGTACCGTTCCGATCTTGCCCAAGCGATTTTATGTTTTGACATGCAGTATCGCTAATGCTACACTCCCACCAACAGCGGCCCGGCTACCGCTGCTTTTTGAATTCACAGAGTTATTTGGTGCATTGCTACCTCTGCGAAGGAGAGTCTTCTCTATGAGAACCCACTTTGTTAGGTCGCTTACCCTTTTGTTGTCCGTACTCCTGATCGCCGCGCTGGCCGCGCCAATGCTGACACACGCTCAGGAAACCGGCCTGCTGGCAAAGGTCAAGGCGCGCGGCAAGCTGATCTGCGGGATCAATGGTGGGCTGCAAGGCTTCGGCTTCGTGGACACCAAAACCAACTCGGTGGGCGGCTTCGATGCCGACTTCTGCCGTGCGATTGCCGCCGCGATTTTTGGCGACGCAAAGGCCGTTGACTTCAAACCTGTCGCCGCTGCTGATCGCTTCACGGCGATCCAATCCGGCGAGATCGACGTCCTGATCCGCAACACGACTTATACCTTTGACCGCGACACCAAGCAGGGCGCGGACTTCGGCCCGACGATTTTCTACGATGGGCAAACGGTCATGGTGCGCGTGGCTGATAAACTCGCCAAACTGGAAGACCTGAAAGACCTGACCGTCTGCGCGATCAAGGGCACGACCACCGAGCAGAACATCAGCGATGCGATGGCGGCGGTGAACACGAAGTTCAAGCTGGTCACGTTCGACCAGGGGCAACAGGTCGTAGACGCCTTTAGCTCCAACCGCTGCGATGCTGTCACGTCTGACCGTTCTCAGCTTGCCAGTTGGAAGGCCACCTCGAAGGACCCGGCAGCCTGGACGCTGTTCGACAACAACCTGAGCAAAGAACCGCTGACACCCGCCTGGAAGCAGGGCGATGCGCAGTGGGGCGATGTGGTACGCTGGTCAATCTATGCCACCATCCTGGCCGAAGAGGATGGCATCAACTCCAAGAACGTGGACGAGATGGCCGCCAAGAGCACCAATCCCGAAGTGCGCCGTTTGCTGGGCGTGGAAGGCAAGCTGCACGAGAACCTGGGGTTTGACAAAGCCTGGGTTGCCAACATCATCAAACAGGTCGGCAACTACGGCGAAATCTTCGAGCGCAATCTGGGCGCGGACACACCTTTTAAGCTGTCACGCGGCCTGAATAATCTGTGGACGAAGGGCGGGCTGATCTACGCGCCTCCGTATCGGTAAGACGGCGGAAGATCGCGGCCATTTGCCTCACCCCCTGACCCCCTCTCCACAGAGTGGAGAGGGGGGAACCGGACGGCAGTGAGTCAGGATATGACCCCCTCTCCGTAGGCAGAGCGGGGCCGGGGGTGAGGTTCCACAACACAACTCGCCCGGTCCTCAATAAGATTGTCAAACGATGAGCACGTCTTCCGTCGAACCCTCCTTCTCGCAGTCGCCGCCGCTGTGGCGGGACCTTCGCTTCCTCCGTGCTGTTGGTCAGGTCATCTTTCTGGCTATCGTCTTTTTCTTTTTGAGCTGGTTCATCACCAACACGCAGCAGGGTTTGAAGCGCGCCGGGCTGACACTTGGCTTCGATTTTCTGGAACAGCCCTCATCGTTCCAGATCGACGAGGGCCTGACGGCGCAGCCCCACTTGCGGACGGACAGCTTTCTTCACGCCTTCGAGGTCGGCTTTATCAATACCCTGCGTGTGATTTTCATTGGCCTCGTCCTGACCACGATCCTGGGCCTCATCATGGGCGTGGCGCGCCTGTCCACCAACTGGCTGATCCAGCACATCGCCATCGTGTACGTAGAGATCATGCAGAATACGCCGCTGCTCGTCCAACTTATTTTCCTGTACATTGGCGTGCTGCTGACGCTACCCTCGGTGCGCGAAGCGGTGGTGCTGCCCGGCCCGGTCTACCTGAGTGTGCGTGGGCTGGCAACCCCGGCCCTCGTACCGACGGACAAGGTGGCGACATGGCTGGTTGTGGTGCTGATCGCGGTTGGTGTCGGCATCGTCGTGTGGCGGGTTCGGCGGCGCGCATGGCTGCAAACCGGGCAACCCACTTATGGCGCAGAGCTTGGCACAGCCATCGTGGTCATCGCTGCCATCGCGGCCTGGCTGGTATTGACGCCCTTCGTCGTCAGCTTGCCACGCACGGTTGGCCCGCGTTACGCCGAAAATGAAGGCTGGATTCTCTCTCCGGAATTCGCGGCGGTGCTGTTCGGGCTGGTGTTGTATACGGGCGCATTCGTGGCAGAAATCGTTCGTGCCGGGATTCAAGCCGTACCTATCGGACAATGGGAGGCAGCCCGTGCGCAAGGCTTTAGCCACTTCCAGACACTGCGCCTGATCGTGCTGCCGCAGGCGCTGCGGGTCATGATCCCGCCGCTGACCAACCAGTATTTGAACCTGATCAAGAACAGCAGCCTGGGCGCAGCCGTCGGTTATTCGGAGATATTCGGCGTTGGCAAGACGATCCAGTTGCAATCTGGCGCATCGGTGCAGGTGATCATCATCGTCATGATCACCTACCTAGCACTCGACCTGTTCGCCGCGTTGATTATGAACATCGTCAACACTCGCTTCCAGCTTAAAACACGATGACATCGACCACTGCCCCCACCGTTATGGAGCCTCCCCAACTGGCCCATGCTACCGGGCCGTTTGCCTGGCTGCGCCGCAATCTGTTCCGCACCATCCCGGACACGATCCTGACCCTGGTGGTCGCCTTCATTCTGGTCAGTCTGCTCTCGCGTTTCGCAGCATGGACGGTCAGCGAGGCCCAGTGGGCGGTCATTACCGAAAACTTCCGCGTCCTGATGCAGGGCCTGTACCCGCTTGATCAGGCGTGGCGCGTTGCGCTGGCCGTCGTGATTGTGCTGGTGCTGGCCGGAATGAGCCTGGGCATCTGGGGCCGGGTCGTGGCGAGCACAGTGGTAACGCTGCTCGGTGCGGCGATCCTTTTTATGATCGTCCCGATCATCGACGGCGCGGCGTGGGGTGAAAGCGGACTGGGGTATTACCTGGGCCGTGAAGTCCTGCCGCTGCTCCAGGTGCTGCGTCTTCCGGTGCTGGTGGCAATGGTCTGCCTGGTTGCGGGGTATGGCGCCGGCTGGATTTTCAGCCGCATCAATCGCCGGGCGGCCAGCCGCGTCACACTGACCCTGTGGCTGGTGTCGATCCCGGTAACGTTCTTTCTGGTGCGGGGGGTGGGCGCAGCTTCACCCACGTTGCCACTTGTGCCCACCAGCCTGTGGGGTGGGCTGCTGCTCACGTTCATGCTGGCCTTCGTCGCCATCGTCTGCTGCTTCCCACTCGGCATATTGCTGGCCCTGGGGCGGATGTCGGGTGGCACGCAGTCCCGGCGCGTAACCCGTCCTGCGTACTGGTGGTTGAATCCGGCGCAGTGGCCGCGCGTGCTCCTGGAAGGCTGGCGCAACCTGGGCCATTACCCGGTGATCAAGCTGTTCTGTGTGGTATATATCGAGTTCCTGCGCGGCGTGCCACTCGTCACCGTGTTTTATACGGCCAACCTGATCGTGCCGCTGGCCCTGGGCAGCACCGAAATTGACGCGGTGGTGCGGGCGATGGTCGCTCTGACGCTGTTCGAGGCGGCCTACATCGCAGAGATCGTGCGCGGCGGCTTGCAGGCCATTCCACCGGGCCAGTTGGAGGCGGCCAAAGCGCTCGGCCTGGGGCCGATCCAGGCCACCTTGTTCATCACGCTGCCGCAGGCGCTGCGGATCGTAATCCCAGCGCTGGTCGGGCAGTTCATCACCATGTTCAAGGACACGTCGCTGGTCGCCATCGTCGGCCTGTCCGATCTGCTCGGCATTGCGCAGAGTATCGTCGCGCAGAAGGAATTCACCGGGCGGCAGCGGGAAGCGTTCGTTTTCGTGGCGATAGTTTACTTTGTGTTCTCCTATGGTATGTCGCGCGCGGCCCGGCAATTGGAGCGCAGTGGCTCCGGCAGGCTGCGGCAGTTGGGAAGGGGCTGACCGAATGGCCGAGAAAGCGCCGATCATTATTGCGCGCGACGTTCATAAATGGTTCGGCGACTTCCATGCCCTGCGCGGCATCAGCCTGGAAGTGCAGGCCGGGGAAGTGGTCGTGATCGTCGGGCCATCGGGGTCGGGCAAATCCACTTTCGTGCGCACCATCAACCGCCTGGAAGAACACGACCGGGGCGAGATCATCGTGGACGGGATCGCACTGACCAACGACGTGCGCAACATTGCCGCCGTCCGCCAGGAGATCGGCATGGTCTTCCAGAGCTTCAACCTGTTCCCGCACCTGACGGTCATGCAGAACATCACCCTGGCCCCGATCTGGGTGCGCCGTTGGCCGCGCGCCAAAGCCGAAAAGATTGCGATGGAACTGCTGGAACGGGTGCGCATTCCAGAGCAGGCACACAAATACCCCGGCCAGTTGTCGGGCGGGCAGCAGCAGCGGGTCGCCATTGCACGGGCGCTCGCCATGCAGCCCAAGATCATGCTCTTTGACGAGCCGACCAGCGCCCTCGACCCGGAGATGATCAAAGAGGTGCTGGACGTGATGCGCGAGTTGGCGCGCAGTGGCCTGACCATGCTGGTCGTGACGCACGAGATGGGCTTTGCCCGCGAGGTCGCCAACCGGGTGCTGTTCTTCGACATGGGGCAGATCGTGGAACAGGGGACGCCCGCCCAGTTCTTCACGGCGGCGCAGACCGAGCGCGCCAAGCAGTTCCTGTCGCAGATTCTGGCGCACTGAGATGGGCGGTGCTCTTCAGCCGTCTTTTGGTAGAGTCCATAAATGTGGGATGCCTGTTGCGTCCGTAGTTTCAATGGACAGGATACCCCCGCCCACAGCGGCCCAAACATGGGTGCTGGATGCGCGAGCCTTGACAGCATGTGGTATACTTAGCTCATGATTACCTACCACGAGGCGCGGCGTTCAATGCGTTGCCTGCCGTGGCCGGGGCAAAACATCCCGGCGAAGGCGGGCCGTTACCGTTTCACAGCCCGGTAGCGCTCGTTCCTGTAACACGGCAATACAAACCGTCGGCAACCCCGGCGGTTTTTGTTTTCCGGCGCGGCGGCTTGTTACAATGATCTGGCTCAGGGGAGGAAACACATGGCTGAATATATTCACGTTTCGGTAGCCTGGCCGTATGCCAATGGCGACCTGCACGTGGGGCATCTGGCGGGTGCGTATCTGCCCGCCGACATTTTTGCGCGTTATCACCGTTTGAAGGGCAATCACGTCCTGATGGTTAGCGGCTCGGATGCGCACGGTACGCCGATTTCGGTGGAGGCCGACAAACGCGGCATCCCGCCGAGTGAATTGTTCGAGTATTATCACAGGCGCTTTCTGGAAACACAGAAAGCGATTGGCGTCAGCTACGACCTGTTCACGCATACCGACACCGAAAACCACCACCGTATCGCGCAGGACATCTTCCTGAAGCTGCTTGAGCGGGGCTACCTGTACCGCGAAACGCAGCGTCAGTTGTACAGTGAAACCGAGGGGCGTTTCCTGCCAGATCGCTTTGTCGAGGGCGAATGCCCGGTCTGCCACTACCCGAATGCGCGCGGCGACCAGTGCGACAACTGTGGCAATTTACTGGATGCTGTCGATCTGATCAACCCACGCAGCAAGACCGACGGCAGCCGTCCGGTGCTGCGGGAGACCGAGCATTACTTCCTCGACCTCAAAGCCTTCATCCCGCGGCTGCGCGAATATCTGGCCGATGGCAAAGCCCACTGGCGCCCCAACGTGCTGGCGCTTTCGCAGAATAAAGTTGAGACGCTGATCGGGCGGCCTATCACCCGTGACATCGATTGGGGCATTCCCGTTCCGATCCCGGGCTGGGAAACCAAACGGCTGTACGTCTGGTTCGAGGCGGTGATGGGCTACCTGACGGCCAGCATCGAATGGGCGCACAATGTCGGCGACCCGGAGGCGTGGAAAAAGTGGTGGTACAACCCGCCCGCCAAAATCTACAACTTCATCGGCAAAGACAACATCGAGTTCCACACCATCATCTGGCCCGCCGAGTTGCTAGGGATCAGCGGCATCTACACGCAGGACGACTCGACGCCGATCAACCTGCCCTACGACGTGCCCGCCAACGAGTTCATGAACATCGAGGGCCAGAAGTTCAGCAAGAGCCGCAACTGGGCGGTCTGGATTCCCGACATTCTGCAACGCTACGACCCGGACGCCATCCGGTACTGCATCGCAGCGGCCTTCCCGGAGTCGAAGGACGCGGACTGGAACTGGGCGGAGTTCGTGCAGCGCAACAACAACGAACTGGTGGCGGCCTGGGGCAACCTGGTCAACCGGATGCTCACCTTCGCCCGCAAGAACTTCGACGGCGCTGTGCCGACGCCCGGCCAACTGGCCGACGAGGATGAGGCGATCATCGCCAAAGCGGAGGCCGCCTTTACCGTCATCGGCGACCTGCTGGCCTCGGTCAGGCTGCGCGGCGCCTTGCAGGAGACGATGGCCCTGGTGCGGGACACGAACGCCTACCTGGATCGGCGCGCCCCCTGGAAGCGCATCAAGGAGGACCGGCAGGACGCGGCGACGGCGGTTTACACGGTGCTGCGCGTGATCGACAACCTGAAAATCCTGCTTGCGCCATTTTTGCCCTTCACGGCGGAACGGCTGCATGGCTACCTGGGCTACGACGGGCAATTGTTCGGCGATCAGGTGATCGTCAACTATCACGAATCGACGCGCGATCACGAGGGCCTGACTTACGACGCGAGCAAAGCAACGGGCCGCTGGGAGCCAAGCCAGTTGAAGCCGGGGCAGGCGCTCCGCGAACCCGCGCCGCTGTTCAAGAAGTTGGGCAACACACCTGCCGAAGAAGCCGCCATCATCGAGTCGGAGCGGGCGCGGCTTGGGCAGCCGACAACCTGAGCCGGACGAGGCAGCAAGCATGAGCTACGAAACCATCGTCGGGCCACTGTCGCGGGTGCTGTGCTGCCTGGTGCCGTTTGCGTGGCTGCCCGCGCTGGTCATCTACTACGTGGCCCGACGAGGCTGGCGGGTGCGGGACAAGGAGTCGTGAAATGAGCCTCACCCCCGACCCCTCTCCACTCAGGTGGAGAGGGGTGGTCGTTTCGTGTATCAGTGCCCATCGGTTCCCCCTCTCTGCGAAGCGGAGAGGGGGTCAGGGGGTGAGGTAAATGCCACTTCGCCCCTCTCTCCTTCTCGTCCTGATCGTCCTGGCCTACCTGGTGATCGGCACGCTGTACGCTATCAAGACCCCAGCCTGGCAGGTTCCCGACGAACCGGCGCAGTACAACTACGTGGCCCAGGTCTACAAGAATGGCTGCTGCCCCAAGATGGAGCCGGGCGATTGGGATAACGACTACCTGGAAGCGATCAAGGCGGCCAGATTTGCACCATCGATACTGGAACGCCTGAGTACCATCCAGTACGAGGATCACCAGCCGCCGCTGTACTATCTGCTGGTGCTGCCCGTCTATGCCATCAGTGAGGGCAGTCTCACGGCGCTGCGCCTCGCCTCGGTGCTCATCGGCGCGGGTGTGGTGATCCTGGCCTGGGCGGCGGTGCAGACTGTGTTCCCGGCGCAGCCCTGGCTGGCGCTGGCGACGGCGGCCTTTGTCGCGTTTTTGCCGCAGCACGTTTTTATGATGGCCGGAGTGGAAAACGACAGCCTGGCGGAACTGATCGTCGCGCTGGTGCTGTTCCTGGGCGTGCTCTATCTCGGCGGCAGGCGGCAGATTCACCCGCTGATCCTGGGCCTGCTGATGGGCGCGGCGTTCATCACCAAGCTGACCGTCTATCTGCCCGTAGTCGGGGTGATCGGGCTGGCGGTGCTGCTGCGGGCACGGCGCGAGTGCTGGCCGATGGGCCGATTGCCGCGGCAATCGGCCTGGATACTCGTTCCGGCGCTTTTGATCGGCGGCGTCTGGTGGACGCGCAACATCATCACTTACGGTAGTGTGGCCGATTTCATGGTGCAGAAAACCCACGATGCGGTGGTGGTCGGGCAGGAACGCACCGACGACTATCAGGCGCAGCACGGCGGCGTCGGTGGCTGGCTGCGCGACGGGGTGAGTATCACCTTTCACAGCTTCTGGGGGCAGTTCGGCTGGATGGGTGTGCCGATGCCCGACTCGTTCTACACGGGGTTGCTGGCTTTCACAGTCTTCGTGATCGTCGGCGCGTTGATCGCCGCCATCCGCTGGCGCGGCGCACTGAACGTCATCCAGCGTGAGCAGCTACTGTTGCTCGGCACAGCGGCGTTCCTTGCTTTCGCCGCGTTTGCTGGTTATAACTTCAAATTTGTACAGTTCCAGGGCCGCTATTTGTACCCCGGTCTGATTCCAATTGGATTGTTTGTCGCCGCCGGACTGGCGGGCTGGGCCCCGCTGGTCGCCCCGCGCTCCCCGGTGGCGAGATGGCTGACGGTAGGCATCGTATGCCTGCTCGCCCTGCTGGATGTTTATGCGCTGTACAGATTTATCCTGCCTATGCTGGCCTGATCTATACTAAAGGCTTTCATAAAGAACGCAGAGGAGACGTTATGACCAACGGTAGCCGCGCATCCGAAAGACTGAACGCCACCAGCCGCACACTGGTGGAGGGGCCGAGCCGCGCCGTCGCGCGCTCGTACTTCAAGGCCATCGGCCTGAGCGACGACGACCTTGCCAAGCCGATTATCGGCATTGCCAACACCTGGACGGAGATCGGGCCGTGCAACTGGCATCTACGCCGGTTGGCGGCCAAAGTCCGCGAAGGGATCAAAGCGGCGGGTGGAACGCCGCTCGAATTCAACACTGTGAGCATCTCCGACGGCATTACGATGGGCACGGAGGGCATGAAAGCCTCGCTCATCAGCCGGGAGATCATCGCGGACAGCATCGAACTGGTGGCGCGCGCCAATTACTTCGACGGCCTGATTGCGCTGGTGGGCTGCGACAAAACCATTCCTGGCGCGGTGATGGGCCTGATCCGGCTCAATATCCCATCGCTGGTGCTGTACGGCGGGTCGATTGCAGCGGGCCACTTTCGGGGGCGCGACGTAACCGTGCAGGACATGTTCGAGGCGGTGGGCGCGCACGCCAAAGGCAAGATCACTGACCAGGACCTGCACGAACTGGAAAACGTGGCCTGCCCCGGCCCTGGCGCCTGCGGTGGTCAGTTCACGGCGAACACGATGGCAACGGCTATCGAGATCATGGGCATTTCGCCGATGGGCATGAACGGCGTCCCGGCCATGGACCCCCAGAAGGACGACGTATCGCGGCGGGCGGGCGAAATGATGCTCGACCTGATGGCCCGCGACATCCGCCCGGCACAGATCATCACGCGCAAGTCGCTGGAGAACGCCATTCGCTCGGTGGCGGCGACAGGCGGCTCAACCAACGGCGTGCTGCACATGCTGGCCTTCGCGCGGGAGGCCGGCATCCCGTTCACCATTGACGACATCGAGGCGATCAGCAAGGCCACGCCGCTCATCGCCGACCTGAAGCCCGGCGGGCGCTTCACCGCGCCGGATATGACGGCGGCAGGTGGGATTCCGCTGCTGGCGAAGCGCCTGCTGGAAGGCAACCTGCTGCACGGCGACTGCCTGACCGTGACCGGGCGCACGCTGGCCGAAGAAGCGGCTAACGCCCGCGAGACGCCGGGCCAGGAGGTGATCCGCACGTTGTCCAACCCGGTCAAGGCGACGGGCGGGCTGGTCATCCTCAAGGGCAACCTGGCGCCCGAGGGCAGTGTCGTCAAGCTGTTCGGCTACGAGCGCGAGTACTTTCGTGGCCCGGCACGCATTTTCGAGTGCGAAGAGGACGCCTTTAAGGCGGTGCAGAGCAACCAGATCAAGCCCGGTGACGTGGTGGTGATCCGCAACGAGGGGCCAGTCGGCGGGCCAGGAATGCGCGAGATGCTGCTCGTGACGGCGGCGCTGCAGGGTGCGGGTATCGGCGGCGACGTGCTGCTCATCACCGACGGACGCTTCTCCGGGGCGACGCGCGGCCTGATGATCGGGCACATCACGCCGGAAGCGGCGGCAGGCGGCCCGATTGCGCTGCTGCGTGAAGGTGACACCATCACGGCGGACGTGAAAAAGCGCGAACTGAACGTCGAACTCTCCGCCGACGAACTGGCCGCGCGCAAGGCGCAGTGGAAGCCGCGCCCGGCCAACTATACCAGCGGCGTCATGGCGAAGTACGCCAAACTGGTTGCCTCCGCCTCGGAAGGGGCGGTCACGAAGTAGGATCACGTTTTTAGGGTTGGCCCTCATCCCCGGCCCCTTCTCCCAAAGGAGAAGGGGAGACATCTGTCTGTCAAGTCCCTCGCCCTGAGGGAGAGGGATTTAGGGTGAGGGCAGGTTTCATAGTCAATTGAACTTACCTCACCCAACCCCTCTCCGCTTCGCAGAGAGGGGAGAGCGAAAGCCGGGTGAGGTTCATCGCACAATCAATACGGGAACTATTGTCTCATGCACTTGTACGTCGTTCGACACGGGCAGAGCTTCGTCAACCTGCCCGATTGGGATGGGCTGGACTCGGATTCGCCGCTCACGCCGCTTGGCGAGAAGCAGGCCGAAGCGCTGGCCGCCTGGCTGCCCGGCCAGCTCAAGCACATCGACGCGCTCTACAGCAGCACCATGCGCCGCGCCAAGGCGACGGCGGCGCGCCTGGCTGCGGCCTACGGGGTTGAGATTTGCCTCGATCACCGTCTGCGCGAAATCGGCAATAACCGGATCGATCACTCACCTTTTCCGGAGGGAGCATCGCCTTCAAGGTCGGATTGGAACGCCTTTGAGCCGACTGAGCGCCCCTTTGCCGGCGTGGCAAAGGCCGAGGGCAGCGAGAGCATCATGCACTTTCGCATTCGTGTCGCTGCCTTCATCGAGGAGATGATCGAGCAGCATCCTGAGCAGACGATCATTGCCGTCTGTCATGGTGGGGTAATGGGCGCTGTCTTTGATTACTGCTTCGGGATCGGCCCCTGGCCTCGCTGCGAGATATGGACATCCAACACCGGGGTCACGCACTTCGAGTACGTGGCCCATCCGGGCCGTGAAACGTGGCGGCTCCACGAACACAACACCATCGAACATCTGCACGTTTACGCGGACATGCTGGTTTGAAGTGCCGACCATTGGCGAGACTCTGAAGCGGGCCACCGCGACCTTGATGGGACTTTCCGGTTCGCCCCGCCTGGATGCCCAACTGCTGCTCGGCCATGTCCTGGGTAAACCCCGCGAATACCTGATCGCGCACGACGAGCAGCCGGTCAGCGACCTGGATATGCACACGTTCGACAAGCTGCTGACGCTGCGCGCCAAAGGAATGCCCATCGCCTATCTGCTTGGCTCGCGGCCCTTCTATGACCGCACCTTCAAAGTGACACCGCATGTCCTCGTGCCGCGCCCCGAGACGGAGCACCTGGTCGAGGAGGCACTGGCCTGGGGCAAAGATCGTCACCGATTGCGCATAGTGGATGTGGGCACGGGCAGCGGCGTGATCGCGTTGACGCTGGCGGCGCATTTACCCCAGGCGCAGGTGATCGCCACCGACGTGTCGCACGCGGCGCTGGTCGTGGCCCGCGAAAACGCCGAAGGACTGGCAAACGTCCGGTTCGTGCAGGCCGACTTGTTGGCTCCGCTGCGCGGCCCCTTCGACATCATTGTGGGCAATCTGCCGTACATTGCGACGGGCGACATCGACCTGTTGGAAGTCGCGCACTTCGAGCCGCACGTAGCGCTGGACGGCGGGCCGGACGGCCTGATCATCATCCGGCGGATGTTGCAGCAAGCGCCTTCTCGGTTAGCAAAGCCGGGGCTGCTGCTGTTGGAGATCGGCGCGGAACAGGGCGCAGCTGTCGAAGCGCTGGCGAAGGCGGCCTTCCCCGAAGCCTCGGTGAGCATCCTGAAAGACTTGGCCCGCCATGACCGGGCGCTGCGGGTTGAGCAATGATCCAGGGCGCAGTACAATAGACGCTCAGGGTTATGCATTGCAGGCAAAAGACCATGACTGACGAGTCCGAACTGAACGTACACGAGACGGTGGCCGAAACGCCGCTGGCGGAGCCGCCGTCCGAAAATCCGAACCCGGACGATGCCGACGCGGACGCCGACCTCTCGCGCCCGGCGCGTGCCACGCAGTTCCGGCAGCAGCGCCGCTCCCAGGTCAGTACGGCTTTCCCGGCCCTGCTGCTGATCGCGCTCGGCCTGCTGTACCTGGCGAACCCGGTTGAACTGACGCGCCCGCTGGCGATTGGCGTAGCGGTGCTGGCGCTCGGCCTCAGCCTGGTGATGCGCTTTCTGCTCAATGGGCGGCGTGAACGCGGCCTGTTCTTCGTCGGGGTGACGATCCTGCTCTGGCTTGGGCTGGTGGCGCTGGCCTGGACGAACGACGTGGAGATCAGCCAGGGCTGGCCGTTGGGCGTCAGTGCCATCGGGCTGGCGATGCTGCTCACCTTTGTCTTCGAGCGCAGCCATGATCGCGGCCTGCTGCTGCCCGGCGTGCTGCTGATCGTGGCGGGGGCGATCCCGCTGCCCTTCACCTTCGGGATACTGTCCGAATCGGTGCTGAACGGCGTGGCGCTGTACTGGCCGGTGCTGCTCCTGCTGGTGGCGCTGGCGATCCTGCCGCGCGCCGTCCGTGATCGGGCCGAGTAGCGTTGCGGATTGCGATTGACGCGAGCCGTGCCACCGTCGCGGCCCGCACCGGGACGGAAAACTATGCGCTGCAACTGATCCGGGCCATGCTGGCGCTGCGCACGCCGCACCATTTCACGCTCTACTTCCGGGATAGGCCGCGCGCCGATCTGTTCCCCCTTTATCCAAATGTCGAGCACAAGATCATCCCCTTTCCGCGCCTGTGGACGCATCTGCGCTTTGCGGCGGCGCTGTGGGCGGATCGGCCCGACGTGACGTTCGTCCCGGCCCACGCGCTGCCGCTCGTCTTTCCGGGCCGTGCAGTGGCGACGGTGCACGACCTGGGCTATCGATTCTTCCCGGAGGCGCATCCGGCCTTCGAGCGCCGCTACCTGGACTGGACGACGCGCCTCACAGCACGGCGGGCCACACGTCTCATCGCCGACTCGGAGGCCACGCGCCGCGATCTCGTCAGCCAGTACGGGGTGGATGCGGGTAAAATCGACGTAGTGTATCCGGGCGTCGAGGGCTTGCAGCGCGCATCGGAGGCCGAGATTGCGGCAGTGAAGGCCAAGTACCATCTGCCGGAGCGCTATTTGCTGTTCCTCGGCACGTTGCAGCCGCGCAAGAACATTCGCCGCCTGCTGGAAGCGTTTGTGTGCGTGGCACAGAAAGACAGCAGCGTGGCCCTGGTGCTGGCGGGCAAGCGCGGCTGGCTGATCGAGCACGTGTTGGCCGAGTTCAAACACCCGCAGGTCGTCCTGCCCGGCTACATTGCCGACGAGGACGTGGCTGCGCTGTACAGCGGCGCGCTGGCGCTGGTCTTCCCGTCACTGTACGAGGGCTTTGGCTTCCCGGCGCTGGAAGCGATGCGCTGCGGGACACCCGTTTTGTGCGCCAACACGTCATCGTTGCCGGAACTGGTGGGCGACGCGGCGCTGCTGGTCGATCCGCTCGACGTGCAGGCCATCGCGGACGGCATGGCGCGGTTGGTCAGCGATGCGGCGCTGCGGGCCGATCTGGTGCAGCGCGGCTATCGTCAGGTAGAGTCGTTCACGTGGCAGCGGGCAGCAGAGCAGACGATGGGTATTTTGGAAAACGCAGCATAATGAGATTGACCTCACCCCCGCCCCCTCTCCAACTGGCGAGGGGAGTCAATACCCGATATAGTGCCTGTCGTTTCCTCTTCTCTGCCAGCGGAGAGGAAAGCAGGGGGTGAGGTCAACCGTGTCTCTAAACCGTCTCCTCGCCGTCGAACTGGCTGATATTGGCGACCTGATCCTGGTCACACCCGCGCTGGCTGCCCTGCGCGAGACGTTCTCGACGGCGCAGATCGACATGCTGACGACGGCCCACGCCGCGCCGATCCTGAACGGGACGGGGCTGGTCGATGACGTGCTCCTGTTCAACAAGTTCGCCTTTGACCGCCCGCGCGATCTGCTGCGCCCGGCCAATCTGCGCGAAGCCGTGCGGCTGGCGAAGCGGCTGCGGGCCGGGCATTACGACGCCGTGCTGATCTTCCACCACCTGACGACCCGCTTCGGCGCGCTGAAATATGCGGCGCTGGCAATGGCGACGGGCGCGCCGCGCCGCGTTGGGCTGGACAACGGTAAGGGCTGGTTCCTGACGGATCGCGTCACCGACCTGGGATTCGGCGCGAAACACCAGGTCGAATACTGGCTTGAGGTGGCCGGGTTGATCGGTGCGGTATCCAGCGACAGGCGGCTGCACGTCGGCGTCAGCAAGGCGGATCGGCAGTGGGCACGCGAACACCTGCCCGACGGCGAGACGTTTGTGGCGGTACATCCGGGCAGCGGCGGCTACAGCATGGCCCGCCGTTGGGAGCCGGAGAAGTTCGCGGCGGTGGCCGATGCGCTGCACCTGAATTACGGCGCGTCGATTGTCCTCGTCGGCGGGCCAAACGACGGCGCAGATGAAGTCTTGAAGCATATGAAGCACGCGCCGATCAACCTGGTCGGGCAAACCACGCTCAACCAGTTGGCGGCGGTGCTGGCCCGCTGCGAAACGTATATCGGCGCGGACTCCGGCATACTGCATCTGGCGGCGGCCTCCTCGCCCAAAACACTGACCTACGGGCTGTACGGGCCGAGCAATCACCTGGCCTGGGGTCCCTGGTGGGCGGACACGGCGGCAGACGCCGAGATCATCCGCAGCGATGTGTTGTGCAGCCCGTGCAGCTACGTCGGGCATACCATCGGGTTGCGGAATGGCTGCGCGGCCCGCACCTGCATGAAGCTGATCAGGCCGGAGGATATTCCAGGTGTCGTCCTGGATAAGCAAGACGGCTGGACGCACCTGGAGCGTTACAAGTCCTGGCGTGAACGCAGCGCCCCTGCCCTGACAATCCTGGGCGTGCCAATAGACGCGCTGACCTTCGATGACCTGCTGGACAGGATCGGTGCTTGGGTCGGCGGCCAATCGGCCCGGCAGATTTGTACCGTCAACCCCGAATTTGTCATGACGGCACAGCACGATGTGAACTTCTTCAACATTCTGAACCGGGTTGATCTGTGCATTCCGGACGGCGTCGGGCTGCTGTGGGCAGCCCGACGGCTCGGCCACCCGCTGCCCGAACGGGTGACCGGCTCCGACGGCGTGCCGCTGATCGCGGAGCGGGCGGCACGGGAAGGCTGGCGGTTGTTCCTGCTCGGCGCTGCGCCCGGCGTGGCGGAAAAGGCGGCACACATCCTGTGCGAGCGCTACCCCGGTTTGCAGATCGCCGGAACATACGCGGGCAGTCCTGCCGCCGAGGAGGAAGACGGCATCGTGGCGCGGGTGAACGCCAGCCGCGCCGACATTCTGCTGGTGGCCTACGGCGCGCCCAACCAGGACAAGTGGATCGCGCGCAATTTGCCGCGCCTGCAAGTCGGCGTGGCGATGGGCATCGGCGGCGCGCTGGACTTTATCGCCGGGACGGCAGCCCGTGCGCCTGTCTGGATGCGGCAGGCCGGGATAGAATGGCTGCACCGTCTGATCCGCCAGCCCTGGCGCTGGCGGCGGATGTTGAAACTGCCGCTGTTTGTGCTGGCCGTGCTGATGCGCGGGTCGCGCGGGCCAGCCGCGTTCGTCGGAGTGGACAATCGTCGTGGCAAAGCATAGGCAGTTGACCTCACCCCCCACCCCCTCTCCAGTTGGAGAGGGGGAACCAGCAGGCGCTGTTCAGGGTTCTGGCTCCCCTTCTTTGCTTGCGGAGAGGGGGGCAGAGGGTGAGGTTCATCCCCTCCTCTCCCTCATCAATAAGCTATCCGGCTATCGAATCCTGGTTGTGGGCGACGTGATCCTGGACGAATACCTGACCGGGCGCACGGATCGCCTGAGCCGCGAAGCGCCGATCCCGGTGCTGGAATTCGAGCGCCGCGAGTTTATCCCTGGCGGCGCAGCCAACCCCGCCGCCAACATTGCCGCGTTGGGCAGCACTGCCGTTCAGGTGGGTGTGATCGGCGACGACCCGAATGCTGCCGCGCTGCGCGAGATGTTGCAGGCGCGCCGCATTGACCCGGCTGGCCTGGTGATCGATCCGGGACGCCCGACGACCACCAAGACGCGGATCATGGCGCAGATGGGCCTGCGCTTCCCGCAGCAGGTAGCGCGCATCGACCACATTGACCGCCGCCCGATCAGCGGCACAACCGAACAGGCCGTGATCGCCTGCCTGGGCACGCTGGCGCAGAACGTGAGCGCCGTCATGGTCTCGGATTACCTGAATGGGCTGTTGACCGCGTCCGTTGTGCAAGCGATACGAGCGCTGGGCAGGGAACACAGCCTGCTGCTGACGGTGGACGCGCAGGGTGACCTCCACAAATACACCGGGTTCGATCTGGTCAAGTGCAACGCCGACGAAGCGCTGCGCTACCGCCCGCTGCGCAGCCCGCACCCCTGGGCGGACGACGATTTCGCCAGCGCGGGCCGCCTGATGATCCGCAAGCTCAAATTGCGCGGCGGGATGCTGATCACGCGCGGGCCGGATGGCGTCACGCTCGTCCAGGCCGATGGGCAGGTGGCACATCTGCGAGCGCCGCATATCGAGGACGTGTACGACACGGTGGGCGCGGGCGATACCGTGCTGGCCGTCATGACGCTGGCACTGGCGGCGGGCGCATCCTACGTGGACGCGGCGGCGCTGGCGAATCTGGCGGCGGGCATTGTCGTGCGCAAGGTCGGCAATTACGCGCCGTCGCCCGACGAGCTGCGGGCAGCGGTGGGAGGTGAGGCAAGCCCCAGGCTAAAGCCGCAGGGCTGAGATTACAAAGCCCCTGACGGGGCTAAAGGCAAAATCGAATAGCCTGGTGCCCCTCTCCAACTGGAGAGGGGCGGGGGTGAGGTCAATGTGTCATTCTGCGACCTCTACCGCGCTGATGGCGTCGGCCAGCGTCGAAACCACGTCGCCCGCGACCACACTGGCCTTTGTCCCGACATAGTTGGCGGCCAGTTCGCCCGCGTAGCCGTGCACGTAGGCCGCCGCCACTGCCGCGTCAAACGGATCAAGCCCCTGCGCCAGATAGCCGACAATCGCGCCCGCCAGCACGTCCCCCGTTCCGGCGCGGGCCAGGGCCGCGTTCGCAAAGGGAATGACCGAGACGCGGCCATCCGGGTCGGCGACGACAGTATGTGCGCCCTTCAGCACAACAATGCAGTTCCACTTGGCAGCGGACGAGGCGGCCAGCCCCAGGCGATCCGACTGCACGATCTCAGTGGCGGAGCGCTTGTCGTCGCCCTCGATTTTCGCCAGCCGGGACATCTCGCCGGGGTGAGGGGTCAGGATGGTTCGGGCGGGCAGCCGGGTCCACCACTCATCCATCCTGGACAGCAGATTCAGCCCGTCGGCATCGACGACCAGCGGCGGGAGCTTCTCGTTGTCTTTTTCGTCCACCGTGCTGACCGCTTCCCCGGAGGGCACGAAGCCCAGCCGCCGCTGGGAGCGTGCCGATTTTTTCTCCCGCACCAGCAGTGCTTCCATAAATTCTCGGGTGGCGTCTTCCTGGGTCAGCCCTGGCCCGACCAGCATGGACGTATATTTAGGCATCTCCTTGCGGAGCAGCGTCACAGCGGCCTCGTTGATCACGCCCATGTCGTGGGGCAGCAGCAGCCAGGTCGCCTCGACAATGTGGTTGGCAATGGCCGGGATGACAGGCTGCGGGGCGGCTACCGTCACCAGTCCTGCACCGACGCGATAGGCGGCCTGGGCAGCCAGCGCGGGCGCGCCGATGTAATTCAGCGATCCGGCCACGATCAGCGCCTTGCCGAACGTGCCCTTGTTGGCGCTGGCCGGACGCTCCGGCAGCAAGCGGCGAACCGAACGCGCATCGACGAGCGTTCGCTTAATATTGTCGCGCGGGGGGAATTTCTCCGGCAGCGATAATGGCGCGACATGCAGCACCCCGACGGCATCCCTGCCGCTGAAAGTGACGTGGCCGGGCTTGGCCGCCTCAAAGGTGATCGTCTCGTCGGCATAGAGAGCATTCTTGTCCAGTTCGCCCGTGTCAGCGTTCAACCCCGTCGGCAAATCAACGGCCACGATAATCGGACGCCGCGCTGTGTCTGCGGTGGGGCGCTCTGGCGTGACGAAATTCGGGCGCGGGCGATCTTCCTCTCGATCCGAGAGCGCCTTGTGCACCTGGCGCATGACCTTTTCGATCTCGCCACGCAAAGGCAGTTTGGAGCCTGTGCCGAGCAGCGCATCAATGATCACGTCGGCGTTGGCGATCATGGTGCGCAGAACGCGGTAGCCCTGTTCGGAATCGGTGGGCGCGTCCACGACCAGCAGGTTGGCGGCCCGTACTTTGGCAAAGTTCTCGTCGCTTTCGTCGCGCGGCTGCACCAGGAAAAAGGTAACGGTGGCTTTGGTTTCCTCGGCGATCAGGCGGCCCGCCACCAGTCCATCACCGCCGTTGTTGCCCGGCCCGACCAGCACGGCCACGCGCGGTTCAGGAAATTCGGCCACAATCTGTTTGACGCGGTTGGCGACGGCCCGCCCCGCGTTATCCATCATCTGCGCATAGCTGACGCCCGCTTTGTCGGCGGCAGCCTCAATCGCACGCATCTCCTCAACCGTTGCGATCTTGATCATCGTCTCTCCCGCATTTTTGACTCATGCTTGACCTGGTGAGGATTATAGCGCGGCGCGATCTGCCCGTGTGGGCGTTTATCTATTTCTTACGCGGCTTCCAGATGCCCGCCTCCCGATACCAGTCCAGCGTGCGACGCGCCCCTTCCCGGAACGAGATCGGCTGGAAGCCCAGTTCGTGGATCGCCTTCTGGCTGCTGACGCGCCAGTTGTTGAAGACGTAGGAACGCAGATTGAGCGGGTAGTATGGCTCGATGCGAGTATATTCGCTCAGGGCTGTCCAGAGATAGGCCAGTGCGATCATGCTCCAGCCGGGCACGTTGATCCGGAAGTGAGTGATGCCCGCTTCATCGCTGACGATATGATTGGCTTCGTGATGTGTCAGCGTCTCGCCGCAAATGTTGTAAACCTCGCCCGGTTTGCCCCGTTCGAGCGCGGCCAGGATGGACGCCGCCACATCACCGATGTAGGCCGGGAACGTGATCAGCTTGCCGTTGTTGACCTGGATGAGCAAACCCTTGAGCGGGTCTTCAAAGAACAGCCGGTTGAAGGCATAGCGCCCATGCGGGCCATAGAACGCGCCGGGCCGCAGGATGACGATGGGCAGCCCTTGCTCGCGGAAGACGCGCAGCGCCAGTTGCTCGCCTTTCAGTTTGCTGCGCTGGTACGGGTCGGCGGGATTGGTCGGGTGTGTTTCGTCCACGATCCGATCCGGGAGCGGATTGCCGACGACGACGACAGTGGAGATGTGGATGAACTTCTCGACCCCGGCCCGTACCGCTGCTCGCATGACATTGGCCGATCCCTCGACATTGGTGTGCTCGAACTGCTCTCGCTTGCCCCAGAAACTGAAGCGCCCCGCCGCGTGAACGACGTAGCGGCAGCCTTCGACGGCGCAGGCGATCAGCGCTTCGTCCTCCACGTTGCCGGCCACGACCTCGACGCCCAGATCATGCAGCCAGGGGTGTTCGTCGGGGTGGCGGGTCAGGGCGCGGACACGATAACCCTGCGCGACCAGCAGCGGCAGCAGATTGCGCCCCAGGAAGCCCGTGCCGCCAGTGACGAAGATGATGGAAGATGAGGCCGTGTGTACGGTCAAGTGATATACCTTCGACTTTGGATAGCTTAATGAGGTTGCGCGGTCTGTTTGTCGGACATCACGGCGATGGCATCTCGCCACAACGCCTCGTTGACGCCCGGCTCGAAGGGGAAATAGTAGGCAATCCGATCCAGCAGCCCTTCGTAGCGCTCGCGCACGCGGCGCGCAAGCTGGTCGTGCGGGGCAACGACGGCAAACTCGTGCAGCATGTCGTCGGTGATCAGGTTCGCCATGTCAAACCAGCGGCTCTGCCGCGACAGGTTGTTCAGCTCGAGAGCGGTCTCACCCCAGCCGTGCAGTTCCAGCACTTTCTGGTAAGTGGGCGTGCTGCCATAGAAGGCGATCTGCTGCTTGATCGGCGCTTTGGCGTTCTCGATCGCCCGTTCGTTCGCGCCCGTCACGACGAAGATCGCACAGGCCAGCGTCACGTCGGCGCGCGCACGGCCAGCGCTGGCTGCGCCTTGCCCGATGTTGGGGATGATCACCTCTCGCAAGTAGCGCGGGGTATGCAGCGGATGGACGTGGAAGCCCTGGCACAGCTCGCCCGCCAGCCTGCACAGGTAGGGATTGACCCCGGCAATATAGATCGGGATGTCAGGCGTCTGGATCGGCCCCGGCGTGAAAAACGGTGTCATGAGTGTGAAGGTGTAGAACTGGCCCCGGTACCTGAGCGGCACGTTGCGCTGGAAGGTGTTCCAGATGGTGCGCAGCGAGAGGATGTACTCCCGCAGCCGAGGGCCTGGCGAGTCCCAGGTGGTGCTGAAGCGTTTGGTGATGTGCGGTTTGACCTGCGTGCCCAGCCCCAGGATGAACCGTCCGCCGGACTGTTCGGCCAGGTCCCAGGCAAGCTGGGCCGTGACCATCGGGCTGCGCGGAAAGGCAACGGCGATGGACGTGCCCAGTTCGATACGGCGGGTGCTCGAGGCGGCCAGAGTCAGCGGCAAAAACGGATTATGGGCGGTTTCACTCGTCCACAGGCCGTCAAAGCCCAGCCCCTCAATGGCCTGCGCCGTCGTGGTCACACTGCTCAGGCTGCCGGGCGCGATCACTGCGTCGAATTTCATAAGTGCCTTACCTTAGCGGAGAAACCCGATTCAAGTATCGCCGTTGCGGGCTGGAAACACAACCGAGAAATCAGATGTGTTCATCAGGCTCCTACGAAAGCGACTCGCCCGGCATGGTATACTGGAAGAAGTATAGCGTCGGCTGTGCGCTCAGTAAGGAGAAAATCGCAATGCGATTCATCCGGGCATTGAAAACCCTGGCAGGATTGCTGGCGGTGCTGTTCATCGGCGTGACCGCAACGTTGTTTATCGGGCTGCCGCGCGTTGCCAATATGCTGGCCGACCTGTTGGGAACCGGGGCGGAACAGATCGCCCACTGGTGGCCGCTCGTCCCGATCTGGCTCATCTTGATCCTGGTGGCGATTTTCTGGGTCTGGTGGCCCTGGCGTCAGTACCTATACGCGCAGAAGGCGCAGGGCCTGGTCGTGCAGCGGGGACAGGGCCGCGCCTACATGGACACGGAGTCGGTGCGCCAGCAAGTCTACGCTGCCGTTGTGAAAGTACCGAACGTCCAGCGTGCTGAGGTCACCATCCACAACGACCTGGGCCGAGCCGTCGTGCAGATGAACGTTCTGGTCGATAACGACATCAACGGCCCCAAGAAGAAACAGGAGATCAGCCGCGAGGTCAAGAAGGTGGTACAGGATCAGCTTGGCGTGTATCTGGCGAGCGAGCCGATCATCAACCTGAGCCTGACGCCCGTCGGCGCGGAGATTCCGCACGCTGTTCCGGCAGCCGCGCCCCAGGTCAGCCAATCGCCCACGTCGCCGCGCACCCTGCCTGCCGAGCCGCCGCGCCGGGCCGCTGTCCCTCCTCCGCCACCGCCTAAGTCGGAGCCGGTCAAGCCGATTACCCGTGTTGAGCCAGAAACCACTGTTATACCGGAACCGCTGTTGAAAGCCGATGAAGGCAAAACTGTGGCAAGCGAGGCGGCTACCACAGAGACGCTCGTCACCGGGTCACGGCCTTTCACGCGGCGGCCCTTTACTCCGCCTGCCGGGAGCAGCACGCTGCCCGATCTGCCCAACATCGAAGATCAGCCCAGGCCGCCTGCCGAAAAGCCGCCGGAAGACGCGCCTGCCGACCCGGCGGACGAGGACAGCCCAGCGGCCCAGGCCGACAACGACAAAACAGACACGCTGTCGGCGAGTTAATCCTGTCCCGGTTTAGCAGCAGAGTACACCGGGCGTTACAGCCTATGCCGACGGGCTGAGACCTATCTCCGGGATTGCGGGTAGCTTGCTATCAAAGAGCCACGTCTGGAAGAAAGAGGTGAGGTCTTGCCCGCTGACTTCGTTCGCCACCTTGATGAAGTCTGCTGTGTTGGCATTACTATAGCGGAAGCGATCCGCATAGGTGCGCATGATGTTGAAGAACGTCTCGTCCCCCACGTGCATCCGCAGGGCGTGCAGAACCAGGCTGCCACGCAGGTAAATCAGATTGGTATCAAACAGGGTCTGGACGTCTGGTCTGCCTGTCTCGCCTGTCCCTCGCTGCGTATCCAGCAGGCGGTAAATGCCACGCATTCTACTATCCAGCGCGTCTTTGCCGCTGACGTGTTCCAGCCATAGGAATTGTGAATAGGTGGCAAAGCCCTCGTTCAGCCAGATATCTTCCCACGATTTCAGGCTCACACTGTCGCCAAACCACTGGTGCGAAAGCTCGTGCGCGACAACTTCTTCCGGCGCGATCTGCCCGACCCGCCGGTTGGCACTGCGCGTTCGCCCGAACAACGAGAGGGTCTGCGTTTCCAGCGCAAAGCCCAGTTCGGTATCGGCGATGACGACGCCGTATACATCGAAGGGATACGGCCCGTAAATGCTGCTGAAAAAGTCGATCATTTCCCTGGTGCGGCTGTACATCTGGGTTTCTTCGGGCGCCATGCCTTCCGGGAAATAATTGCGGATCGCCACTCCGCCCGGCGATTTATCGGTCTGCATGGTGTAGCGGGCAATATCGACGGTGGCAAGGTAGCTTGCCATCGGCTTGCTTTCTTCCCACAGATATGTTGTCGTGTCGCCGTTGTCGATGGTGTTTTTGAGCAGCCCATTGGCCGCAACCACGTAGGGTTTGGCGACGGTCACGCGGAAGGTATAGCTGGCTTTATCCAGCGGATGGTCGTTGACGGGGAACCAGCCCGCCGCGCCCGCCGGTTCGTTGGCGGCGAAGGAGCCGTTGTTGTACCAGCGCCAGCCAGTCTCGATGCCGTCCACGCTGGACGTTTCGGGCGAGCCGTCGTAGGTGATGGCAGTGGTAAAGGTATCGCCCATCTTGAGCGGTTTCGCGGGGGTGATCGTCAATTCGTGTGTGCTCCGGGTATATTGCGCTGGCGCATCATTCACGGTCAATTGGCGGATAGTGAAGCCTGCGAAGTCCAGGTTGAAAGCCGCCAAATCCTGTGTGGCTCTGGCTTCCATCGTGACGGTTCCAGACAGGCTTTCCTGTTCCATAGCCGGCTTGAGATCGAGCGTGTAGTGCAGCGCATCGTAGCCGCCGTTGCCCAGGAGTGGGAACAGCGGATCGGCCAGGCCATCCGCACCGGTTGGCCCCGCAGCGCGCGCCGGGCCGAAAGTCAGCGAACTGACCAGAGCCAGTAACAAGAGCAGTTTGCTTAATTTGTTGCGCATACCCGTATCCTCACGCTGACAATAACATCTCAGCCGGACATGGAGCAGTTTACCCCATGCCCGTCCCTTTGAGCATATTCCCGCCTGCCATGATCTGAGAAGTGGACAGTGTTGCGCCAGAGTAGGCCATCCCTGGCGCAACTGAATGACGTTTGGCACTATTACTTGCCGCTGACAGGCAAATGGCGGATACTGTCCATTTGTACAACTTATATAATTTGATGCCGCGATCTTTTGGTCAGTCAGCAATTGCAGCGCAGCCGCGAACTGAATAAAATGGCGTACCGATTGGCTTTGAGATAGACAATGCAACCTCTAATCCGAATCGCCCGGCAATTTGACTTTCTCGCACCTGTCGTCGTTCCCATTCTGGCGGTGCTGGCGGCGCTGGCGGTGGGGGCAGTGTTTCTGCTGGTGCTGAACGTCGATCCGGGCGTGGTCTATGCACAGTTGCTCGACGGCGCGGTAGGCAACACTTACAGCCTGACGCAGACCATCGGCAAAGCGACCCCGCTGCTGCTGGTCGCTATCGGTATTTGCATCGCTTTCCGGGCCAACGTCTTGAACATCGGCGCAGAAGGACAGGTGATCATCGGCGGGCTGGCGACGGCGGCCTTTGCGCTCACTTTCCGCGATCTGCCGCCCTGGCTCATGGCGACTCTGTCGTTGGTGGTGGGCTTCATCGGCGGTGCAGTCTGGGGCGGGATCGCGGGCGCGCTGAAGGCATGGTTCGGCGTCAATGAAATCCTCAGCACGATCATGATGAACCAGATTTCAGTGCAAATCTTGATCTGGCTGCTGACCGGCCCCTTGCGTGACACCAGCGCCGACGCCACGAGCGCGAACATTATCCAGACGGCGGAACTGCCAAAAGCGGCGTGGCTGCCCTCCATCGTTCCACAGACCTATTTCCACACGGGCGCGCTGCTGGCAGTGGCGCTGGCCTTCATCGCCTTCTTTTTCCTGTGGCGGACGGTGGCGGGCTACCGCATCCGCGCGGTGGGCGCGAACCCGGATGCCGCGCGCTATGCCGGGATCGATGTCCAACGGACGATGGTGCTGTCAATGCTTCTCAGCGGCGGGCTGGCAGGGCTGGCGGGCAGCGTCGAAGTGATGGGCGTCACCCACCGGGCCATGCAGGATTTTTCGACAGGCTACGGGTTTTCGGGGATCGTCGTCGCGCTGTTCGGCCTGCTGCACCCGATTGGCGCGATCCCGGCGGCGCTGCTGTTCGGCGGGCTGCTTGCCAGCGGAACCACGCTGCAATCGGCAGGGGTGAGCGCCGCGATGGTGACGGTGCTGCAAGGGTTGGTCGTGATCTTCGTTGTGGGCAGCAGCCGCTGGACGCAGCGCACCCGGCGGGAAATCGCCGAACCGCCGCCCCGTGCCGAACCCGGCGTGGTAGCCGTCCAGGAGCAAGAGTTAACTTCATGAGCGCCGAAAACGTACCACAAGTCGTCCAGATTCTCGCGCAGGGCGTGGCGGCAGCGACTCCCTACCTGTATGCCGGGTTGGGTGAGGCCGTCGGGCAGCGCTCGGGCGTGTACAACCTGGGTGTGGATGGCATCATGCTTATGGGCGCGTTCACGGCATTCTATACCGTGTACACGACTGAATCGCTGGCGGCGGCAGTGCTGTTTGCCGCTATCGTCGGGGCGCTGATGGGCCTGCTGATGGCCTTCATCAGCGTGACGCTGCGCGCCGAACAGGGCATCGGCGGGATCGGGCTGTACATCTTTGGCCTGGGCCTCTCGACGCTGCTGTTCGACAAACTGGTCAGCACGCCACTTCCCGTCAACGGTTTTCCGGACATGCCCATTCCCGTCTTGAGCGACATTCCGATCATCGGGCCGATCCTGTTCGACCACAACCTGATGGTCTACGGTGCGCTGCTGCTGACACCCGTTGCCTGGTTCGTCCTGAACAAGACGACGTTGGGCCTGAACATCCGCGCCGTCGGCCAGAACCCGCAGGCGGCAGATTCGCTGGGCGTGAACGTGGCACTGGTGCGCTATCTGACGGTGACGTTCGGCGGGCTGATGGCGGGCATCGCGGGTGCGTCGTTATCTATCGCCCTCACCAACATTTTCCAGCACAATATGACGAATGGCATCGGCTTTATCGCGGTGGCGCTGGTCTACTTCGGGGGCTGGTCACCGCTCGGCATCCTGTTTGGATCGCTCCTGTTCAGCATAGTGACCACTCTACAGCTCTGGTTGCAGGCGTTCGGCGTCCAGATTTCGCCGAGCCTGACGAATATGATGCCAAACCTGGCAACCATCGTGGCGTTGATCCTGGCTGTACGTTTCTACCGAACGTCCGCGCCGCTGGCCCTGGGACGGCCTTACAAGCGCGGCGAAAACTGAAGGGTTGAGGTTGATTTCCATGTGCGCTCTGGGTGGCCCTGTGCCGCCTTTATGCGAAAGTACAATTTGAGGAGAAAAGCGCATGAAGACTCGTTTCCTTGCCATGAGTATTGTTCTGGTCGTGGTTCTCGCCCTTTCGTCCATCGGCCTGCCGCACAGCGCGCCAGTCCTGGCCCAAACCCAGGCCGCCACAATGGCCCCGCTGACCAAGCCCATCAAGATCGCTATCATCATGCCCAGTGCCAAGAATGACCTGGCCTGGAGCCAGGCCATGTACGACTCGCTGGTTTCCGTGCAAAAGGAACTGGGCGGCGACAAGCTGGTTCAACTCACCGTCATCGAGAATATGTTCCAGGTTCCGGACGCTGCTGCCAACGCCCAGAAGTTTGCGCAACAGGGTTACGACATCGTGATCCTGCACGGCACGCAGTACGGCGCATCCATGTTCGACGTGGCCGCCAAGTTCCCGGACGTGTCCTTCGCCTGGGGCACGTCTACGGACGTGGGCAAGGACAAGGGCCTGAAGAACGTCTTCGCCTACGAGGCCCGCGCTGAAGAAGGTGGCTACGTCTTCGGGACGATGGCGGCCATGATGAGCAAGACTGGCATCCTGGGCGTGGTCGGCCCGGTGAATGCAGGCGACGCCAAACTGTATATCGATGGTTTTGAGCAGGGTGCGAAGGCTGCCAACCCCAAGGTGGAAGTCAAGAAAATCTTCACCGAGAGTTTTGGCGACATCCCGAAGGCAACGGAAGCTGCCAAGACGCTGATCAGCCAGAAGGCCGACATCCTGACCGGCTCCGCGCAGCAGGTCCCGGGCGCGATCACCGAGACGCAGAAGGCCAAGCTGATCTGGTTCAGCACGGACACCGATCAGTCGGTCAAGTGGCCGGATACCGTAGCCGCGTCGATGGTCTATGACTGGACGGCCATGCTCAAGGACATGATCGCCACGCGCGTCGCTGGCGAGAAGGGCGGCAAAGCCTACGATATCTCGCTCAAGAACGGCAGCCTGAAACTGGTCTTCAATTCAAAAGTCAAGGTTCCAGACGAGGTGATGAAGGCCGCGAAGGACACCATGCAGAAGATCATCGATGGGTCGCTGATCGTGGTTGGCAGCCCGGCAGCGATGGCTGCTGCGACGGCGGCTCCAACGATGGCGGCAACGGCGTCGAAGTAAGGTAGAATTGATCTCACCCCTCTCCGCTTCACGGAGAGGGGTGGCAGGGATGGCGATTGAGCGGTGGGGAGCGGGTTCGAGATGGTTGCGCGGGCTAAGGCAGTCAGGAAACAGGCCAGCTACACGGCAGATGATCTGTGGGAGATGGCATCCAGGCCGGAGTATGAGGACAAGCTGCTTGAACTCATCGAAGGAGAACTCATCGTGATGACTCCCTCTAGCTCCGTTCCCTCGATGATCGGCATTGAACTGGCGAGACTGATCGGCACTCACGTGCGAGCACACAATCTCGGCTATGTTACAGGTGCGGATGGCGGATTCAAACTTTCGGACAAGACGGTGTTGGCGCCGGACGTTGGCTTTGTTGCTAAGAGCCGTGTGACCGCGTTGCCGGATCGCTTTTTCCCGCTTGCGCCCGATCTAGCTGCCGAAGTAGTGTCGCCCACCGATTCCATCTTCAAGGTGCAGCGTAAGGCCATGAAGTACATTGCTTATGGCACGCGGTTGGTCTGGATCATCTATCCAAAGGAAGAGGCTGCCGACGTGTGCCGCCCTTCCCAGGAAGGCGACATGAGCGTGCAGCGCATCACCATTGACGGCGCATTGGATGGCGGCGATGTGCTGCCCGGTTTCAGCCTGCCCCTACGCGACCTGTTCAGCATCCTGCCAAAGTGACCCGAACCCGATCAGGCCCCGCCAGCCTTTGAACGGAGCTACTGATGGAAACCGTCGAAATGCGAAAGATCGTCAAGCGCTTCCCCGGCGTGCTTGCCAACGATCACGTCGATCTGGACGTGCGGCGCGGCGAAGTGCTGGCACTGCTCGGCGAAAACGGCGCGGGCAAATCGACGCTCATGAAAATCCTATACGGGATGCAGCAGCCGGATGGGGGCGAGATTCGGATCGACGGCAAAGCGGTGCGCATTCAATCGCCCGCCGACGCGATCCGGCTTGGCATCGGCATGATCCACCAGCACTTTATGCTGGTGCAATCGCTGACGGTAGCCGAGAACGTGGCGCTAGGGCTGCGTTCGGCGCGCCGCCCGATGCTCGACATGGGAACGATCATTCGCGGCATCCGCGACCTGGGCGAGCGCTACGGCCTGAAAGTCGATCCGAACGCTTACATCTGGCAGCTTTCCGTCGGGGAGCAGCAGCGTGTTGAGATCATCAAGGCGCTGTACCGCAATGCCAGTATCCTGATCCTGGACGAACCCACCGCCGTCCTGACGCCGCAGGAAGTGGTCGAACTGTTCAAGGTCTTCCGCCAGATGACGGCGGACGGTCACGCGCTGATCTTCATCTCGCACAAGCTGTACGAGGTGCTGTCGATCAGTGACCGGATCATGGTGCTGCGCGATGGGCGCGTGGTCGGAACGGTGCCGAAGGAAAACGCCACCCGCGAAGCGCTCGTCCGCATGATGGTCGGGCGTGAGATTTCGCTGCGCGTGGACCGCCAGGATGTGCCGCTTGGCGACGTGCGGCTGACGCTGCGCAACCTGTCGGCACTCAGTGATCGCAAGACCCCGGCTCTGCGCAACGTTTCGTTGGACGTTCGCTCCGGCGAGATCGTGGGCGTGGCGGGCGTTTCGGGCAACGGACAGCGCGAACTGGCGGAGGTGCTGGCCGGGCTGCGCCCCGCGACGAGCGGTTCCTTCCTGATCGATGGCGTGGACGTTGTTCATGCTTCCGTTTCAGATCGGATCGCCGCCGGGTTGGGCTACATCCCCGAAGAACGAATGCGCGACGGCGTGATCAGGGAGTTCAGTGTGGCGGAAAATGCCGTCCTGCAGACGCACGGCATACCGCCCGCGTCACGTTCGGGTGTGCTGCGCTTCGGCGAGATTCGACAGCATACCCAGCGCTTGATCGAGGGCTTCAACATCAAGACGCCCAACCAGCGCGTGCAGTTGCGCAATCTGTCCGGCGGCAACATCCAGAAGTTGATCCTCGCGCGCGAACTGACCCGCCAGCCGCGCGTGCTGATCGCTGCGCAGCCGACACGGGGCGTGGACATCAACTCGACGATGTACATTCACCGCTGCTTGCTCGACCAGCGTGCCAAAGGCACGGCCACGCTGCTGATCTCCGAAGACCTGGACGAAGTGATGGCCCTCTCAGATCGGATCGCTGTGATGTACGAGGGCGAAATCCTGGGCATTGTGCCGCGCAGTGAGGCAACGCAGGACAAACTCGGTCTGTTGATGGCGGGCGTCAGGTCGTGACCCGCCACAGTGTCACACGGGATAGGCCGCCGGGGCGGGGATAAACGGCCAGTGGCGTCCATTTTCCTCCAACAGTGGTCGGATCGATGCCCACCGGCTGGTCTTCGGCCAGCACATAGACTGTCCTCGCCGCCTGCAAGGCGCTGATAATTCTGTCACGGGCCTGCGCGCCCATGCCTGTGCATTCGAGCGACGTACCGGGCGGCAGGTAGTATCGCGCCCGCTTGCAGCCGTCGGTAGTCATGCTGGCGATCACAGGATGCGTGCCTACCGTTTGCGGAAAAGCCCGGACTGCCTCTCGCAACCCATAGCCGGAGGGGTGCTGGCTGACGTACTGTTCAAGCATCGGCGCGGTCATCGGGAAGGTAGAGGGATCGGTGTAGGCGACGCGCCATATGCCTAAAGCTGCCAGCGCAATCGCTGCGCCGCCAAGCGCCAGCGCCGTGATCGCACGGCCTGGAATCAGGCGCACACTGGCCCACCCGACTGCTGCCACCACTGCCAGCAATGGCATGATCACGCCGAAATGCCGATCCAGCACTTCCGTCCCAAACACGATCATCACCGCCAGCGGCCCAAGCACACTGCCCAGCACGTGCAACCCACGCCGCCCGACCAACGCGCTCAACGGCACGCCGATCAGCGCCAGCGTCCACAGACCGTTTACAGTGAGCAGCGTATCGGTGAATGTTGCGGTGTTTAGTGTCGTCCGTTCACTGATAGACAGCTTCGGGCCGCCCACCCATCCGCGCGCGATGGAGAAAAATCCGCCGCGTGTGGCCGAATACAGGCTGGCGGGCGTGACGATGATCAATGCGATGCCGTAGATGAGCACCAACCGCCACAGCCGAACTCGCCAGTCCTGGCCGCACGCGAGCAAGATTGCCAGGAGCGGCACGCCGACAAAGGGCAAGGCGCTGACCTTGAAGAGCAGCGCCAGGCCAAGCGCGATTCCGCCCAGGATGGCGGCGCGGCGCGTCTGTACGTTGGGCAGCAGGGCCAGCGCCAGCAGGACAGCGGCGGCCCCGGCTTCGATGTCGGCCAACGCCATCCGCTCGAAGAAAAACAGGTAGGGCATGGTCAGCCAGATCAATCCTGCGACGAAACCTGCACCGCGCCGCTGGCTGGCCCGCCGCGCCAGCGCCATGCCCGCCGCGCAGCCGACCAGCCCGACGAACACGGTTGCGATCCGCCCGGCGAACACCGGTGCAGACTGCGGGTAGAACAGGGCGATCAGCCACACCCCGGCGACTTTGCCATCCTCGATGTCGAAGAAGGGATGCAGATTCCAGACCTCGACGGCGCGCGAGAGGTGCAGCCCTTCGTCGTTGTGGAGCGGCAGCGCGTCCAGCGCCGTGACGCGCGACCCGAAGAAGACGAGCAGGATCAGGATCTCAAGCCATTGGATACGGAAACGCCGCATCGGGCTATTCGCTTTCATGGTGGTCTGGGCTGGTGTTCTGAGTCACAATTCGGCCACTTTGGGTCAAGAATATCCTGTCTATGACATACCGTATCTGTCGTACTTTCGCTTCTGATCGGCGCTGGTGGCTGGCCGGAGTGACGCTCACGCTGCTCCTGATCGCCGCCAGCCGCATCGTCCAGTTGAACACGTTGCAGATGGACGGCGACGACATCTGGTCGATCTGGCAGACGTTCGGCTCGCCGCTGGACATCATCCGCTGGACGCCGCCCGACTGGCCCCCGCTGTATTTCCTGAGCCTGGGGGCCTGGAAAGAACTGGCCGGCATCCAGCCGATTGTACTCCGTTTTGGCTCGGCGCTGGTCTTTCTGATCGGCGTGGCCTGTCTGTACCGGCTGGTGCGGCGGTTGTGGGGCGAACGGGCCGCGCTGGCCGTCATCCTGGCCTACAGCGCGTTCGGCTTTGTGTTGTATCTCAGCCTGTTCATCCGCGCTTACGTCTTCCTGCTGACGCTGACGCCGCTGGTCTTCTGGATGGCTATCCGCTACTTCGATTGCCCATCGGCGCGGCGCGCGATATGGCTGGCGCTTGGCATGGCGGCTATGTTCTACAGCCATTACACGAGCTTGTTCCTGTTGGGGCTGCTTGGCCTGTATACGCTGGCGGTCTATCCTCGCCAAGTCTGGCGCTGGTGGCTGCCTGGTCTGATGCTGGCCGCCGTCACCGTGCCTCACCTGATCGCCAAGCGGGAGGCGTTTGCCACCCGGACGATTGTGTACCAGAGCTTGCAGCTTGCGCCGCTGCCGGAAGCACTGCTTAACCTGGCGACCACTTTTGCCGGGCCTGCATTCCTCTGGCTGGCCCTGCTGTTTGCGGCGGCTACTGTACTGATCGTGGCACGACGGGCGTTCAACCCGCAGGTCTTCGTCCTGGCGATCTGGGTGCTGATGCCTGTGGCCGTGTACCTGCTGCAAAACCGGCTCGGTCTGTTTCAGAGTCCGAAGTACCTGTGGTGGGTGCTGCCCGGCCTGGCCCTGTGGATCGGGTGGGGGGTATCGCGCCTGCCGCGCACGGCGTACCGGCTGGTCTCGGCATCGCTGGTCGGGGTTATGTTCCTGCCGAATGCGCTGGAGGCCCGCCAGCCCGCCTTGCAATTCGACACCAGTTTCAAGTTGTTGCGCCAGTATTTGCGGGCCGGAGATGTCGTGATGCTTGACCCACGCTGCCAGTGCAGCGATACGGAATCGTGGGATTACTTCATGCGCCTGTATTTCCCGAATGGCCTGCCCTTCGTCACCGATCCGGTAGGTCATCCGCGAATCTGGTACGTCGAGCGTTCCTGGGACAAGGACGAAAAACTCGAACAGTCCGTTGCCAATGGGCGGATAGCAGGCGTGTTCTTCGGCCCACCGACGCTGCTGTTCCGCCTTTACGAGGGGCCGCCCGATCCGAAGGGCATTCTATTTGAGAACGGGATGCGCTTTCATGGCGCAACGGTGGACGGTGTCGCCTCACCGGATGGTGTGGCGTTTCACGCCGGGGAGACGGTACGGCTCAAATTGTGGTGGTCAGTCGATCAGCCAATCAAGCTGGACTACAGCCTGGGTGTGTACCTGCTGATCGATGGCGCGGTAGGGGCGGAGGTCAATGGGCCACCACAGGCCGCCGATGGACCGAAAGAAACGAGTCGCTGGCTTCCGGGCCGCTACTATGTGGATGAACGCGCGCTGACGCTGCCTGCCCGTATGTACGGGCAGGCTTATCCGCTCTATATGGCCGTGTACCAGTGGTGGGACAACGCCCGCATTGCCGCACCGGGCGTGGATGGCAGCAAGCTGCTCACGATTACGTCGATCAGCATCCATGCCTGGTGAGGCGGAGTGTAGTCCAGGATCAATACCTTTAAGTTAAGGCGATATACCTCACCCCCTGCCTCCTCTCCGCTGCGTAGAGAGGGGGAACCGATGGCCCAGACTCCCCTCTCCAGAAGGTGGAGAGGGGTTAGGGGTGAGGTAAACTACCGCCCCTCGCAGCCTTATCTAAAAGGTATATTGATCCAGGATTGGCGGGGCGCTGCGCAGCGCCCCGCCCCTTCATTCCTTCGGCGGCTACTTGAGAATGAGGCCCGTCGTGACCAGCGTCCCCACCTCGGCCAGCAAACGCGGCTCTGTCTTAAACAGAGTGAAGATAAGCTCCCGCAGCCCCATGGTTTGCAAAGGCAGGCCAGATGCCACGTTGATCAAGTGCGCGAGCTGCTTTTCTTCCATCTGTGTCAGCAGTTTCCGGATGCGGTATAAGGCACGGTGCTGTGCGCCGAATCGATTTTGCCAGCGCGTTTCATATTCGCTCAGGACCCTGGCAGAAACATCGCCCCTTGCCAGCGCATCTGCGGCGACCTGCGACGCAAGATCGGCGCCGATCATGCCCAGATTGATCCCACCGGCTGTTAGCGGATCGGCCTGATGGGCTGCGTCCCCAACCGCCACCAACCCGCTCGTCACCATTTTCTTCAATGCGCCGGTGGCCGAGACGCCCCCGGCTACCGCGCCGAGAATGTGGGCTTCGGGATATTTACGCTCGACAAAGCGATCTAACAGGCGTTGAGCAGACACGTCGCCAGCGCGATTGGCGGCGATGACCAGCCCCACATTGGCTGTGTCGTCACCTTTGGGGAAGACCCAGCCATAGCCTCCGGGGAACGCCTGCTGATCCAGATGGTACTCGCAATTGGTTGGATCGAACCTGCCCCTCAGATTACCCAGCAGATACTGAAAGCCCACATAGTAGTCGGCCATCGGTGGCATCGTTTTCAGCCCGGCCCAACGCGCGACCTGCGATTCGATTCCGTCGGCGGCAATGACGAGTCGGGCCTGCACCTCGCTGGACCTGCCCAGGCTGTTGACGCGGATTCCGACCACGCTCGCCTGTTCGATGAGCAGCCCCGTCGCCTCGGTTCGAGTGCGCACTTCGGCCCCTGCCTGCGAGGCGAGGCGTGCCAGTTCCCAGTCAAAAACCTTTCGATCTACGACCAGCGTTGGTTCAGTGGGCGGAATCTTCACACAAGCACCGCTGGCACTGTGGATTGAATAAGTCGAGACGCGGGCCTTCACCCAGCGATCATCAATCTCGATATAGGGCCGTGTTGAATCAGCCCCCACTGCCTCTGCACAGCGCACTGGGACGCCGATCTCCTGGCGTTTTTCAATGAGCAGGACGCGAAACCCACGTTCGGCTAACCGGCGCGCTGCAACCGATCCGGCGGGGCCTGCCCCTACGACGACTGCGTCATAGCTCTGCCTCATGACGACTCCTTGACTGTCGAAAGGGCGTGGACCGGGCACATCCTCACACAACGCTCACAGCGCGTACAGGTTTCGTCGTTGATCGACAAGAATCCATTGTGCAGAAAGAGCGAATCGGGTGGACAAACCGCCACGCAAGCCCCGCAGTAAAAACACAAGCTGTGATCGACGACTACATGGCGATCCGATGTCTGATACCGGTTAACACTGCCGCGCTGATCGCCCACCACCCCCCTGACTAGCTGGCTGAGAGTCATAAGGTCCCCCTCCTCACGTGCCCTAAACTTCCGGTCAATGAGTGCCAGGCACAATCTCCATTGAGATCAGGAGGCTCGCTGGCCGCAGCGTGTTTTTGTCGTCCCGGCAATGACCAGGCGAGGGGCCGAAACATCCGCCGGGACTGCAAGACAAGCCCAGGGCAGCGGTGTAAAGCTCATAAGCTCGCCACCCCACTCGGCCTGTGCCGATATAAGCTGCGACCAGCCAGCCATTCAGTGATCTCCACCCGCCGGGCTGACGACTTTATTACTGGTGTGCATCGCCCGTCCAGATAGATCCTGGTACCATGCCTGATCTCCCCAAAACCACCGAGTTGCGCCGTTCGGTACATCACTAAGCGAGTCTGCTCGGGTTCTGGAATAAGATTCGTCCGATCCTATGTTAATTATAAACAACTGATAGCGCTGATCGTCAACAGCCATGAACAGCGCGGATGCATTTCCGAAAAGCTGAAGATGGGCTTCGCTTCTGAGGCGTCAATACGGGTCGGCCATTGTCGAAGGTTGTTGCGGTAGATGCGAAAGGTACGATCCGGCAGGTCGGTGATGGTCGCGGGCCGAAGCGTGAGGCTGATGGGCTGATCCATAGTTCCCCCACCGGACAGGTCATTCAGCCCTTAGCTTATCCGATCCCTGAGGGCAGCGAAAGTTGGTATGACGTCTGGGTGCGGCAGATTTGCGCCCCGGATCGCATCCGAGTATCTTACGTCCATCGCACAACGAAAGCCCGGAAAGAGCCATGAAAGCAGTTATGAAGGTTGCGCCGGGCGTCGGCCACGTCGAACTGCGCGAGATCGACGAACCACAGGTCGCCGCCGGGCAGGTCAAGATCAGCGTGCGGGCGGCGGGCATTTGCGGCACCGACCTGCACATCTACAAGGACGAATTTCGCTCGTGGCCGCCCGTCGTCCTGGGCCACGAAGTGGCGGGCGAGGTGGCGGAAGTCGGAGAAGGCGTCAGTGGGCTGGAAGTGGGCGCGCGCGTCACGACGGAAACTTACTTCTCGGTCTGCGGCACGTGCCGTTACTGCCGGAGCGGGCAAAACAACCTGTGCCTGAACCGCCGCTCCATCGGCTCGGCAGTCAATGGCGGCTTCACGCAGTACGTCGTCGTCCCGGCCCAGAACGTCCATCTGCTGCCCGACAACGTGGATTTTCACGCGGGCGCGCTGACCGAGCCGCTGGCCTGCGTCGTACACGCTACTCTGGAAACGATGACCGTCGGGCCGGGCGATGTGGCCGTGATCGCCGGGCCGGGCGCGATTGGCCTGCTGACGCTCCAGGTCGTCAAGGCAGCGGGCGCGACGGTCATTGTCCTGGGCACGGACGTGGACGTGCATCGGTTGGCGCTGGCCCGTGACCTGGGCGCGGATCGCGTGCTCAACGTGCAGCATGAGGATGCCGCAGCGCTCACCACCAGCCTGACCGAAGGCGGCTTCGGCGCGGACGTGGTCTACGAGTGTTCGGGCGCTGGCCCGGCTGCCGCGCAGCTTCTCAGGCTGGTGCGCCGCAGGGGGCGCTACGTGCAGATCGGGTTGTTCGGCGCGCCCGTGGCCTGGGAGATGGATCAGGTGTGTTTCAAGGAACTGTCCGTGACGGGCAGTAATGCCAGCACGTCCTCGGCCTGGGACAAAGCGATCCGGCTGATGGCTGAAGGCAAGGTACAGACCGGGCCGCTTATCACCGGCATCTTTGATGTGACTGACTGGCGCAAAGCCTTCGATGCCTTTGAGTCGCGCAGCGGCGTGAAGACCCTTTTGAAACCGGTGGGCTAAGACCAATCAGCCCGGTTCTGGTCTCAATTGAGTTTTGGTTATGTTTTTGTGAAAGGAGCACAGGTCATTCACCGATACACTGAGAGTGCGTTCAATACTGCCCAACTGGAAACTAAGGACGCAGAGGTACGGCTATGCTCAAGGTGCTGGTGGTTGACGATGATCCCGATATTTGCCTGCTGACGCGGCGCTTGCTTACCACGCTTGGCTGTGAATCGTTCGAAGCCAAAAACGGCATTGATGCTGAAGGAATCGTCAAAAGTTTGCAGCCTGACCTGGTTTTGCTAGACATCATGATGCCGATCCAGGATGGCTATGAGACCTGCAAACGGCTGCGGAGCCAGGGTTATTCCGGCTCGATCATTATGATCAGTGCGTTGCAAGAACAGGCCGAAAAAGTCAAAACGCACGCAGCGGGTGCCAATGCCTACATCCAGAAACCGATCACGCGGCAGGTGCTTGCGCTGCACATCGATCACATCCTGGCTCGCCAGAATCCGCAACTACAGTAGCTCGTTACAACTCGCCAGTTCGCCACCGCAGCCACCGGCCCATTAGCGCGCGAGGAAACGTTTTCCCTGTATCGCGTGCGAAAAACCGCTTTCTCGTGCTAAAGTTTAGATTTTCGCACCATCGAGGTTTGACAACGCCGTTATCGACATTCTATAATGTCGTGGCTGGACAATCGATAATGTGTGAATTTTGGCGGCACAGAGCGACTTATGGACAGGACAAATAGTAACCAGAGTAACCAGAGTCGAAAGTTGACCCCCATTTCTATTGAGACTCAGCGTTCGGATCATGTGCCACCGCCTCCGCCCGACGAGAGCTACTGGTCTGCCCTTCTCCGCGAAGGAGAAATCGCTTCCAGCGGCCCGCAGCGTTACGGCGGATCGGACTGGGATAACTTCGCCGCCGCTGGTTCCTCTTCCGCTGCCTCGACAGGCGATACTAATAACCACGAATGGGATCGGATCCAGCAAACTTTTGACGGCGACCAGACCGTCGAGTTGCCAGTGGTTGGCTACAATCGAGGAGGCTTGCTGGTAGAATGGGGCAGCCTGCGTGGTTTCGTTCCAGCCAGCCAACTGGTTGATTTCCCGGCGGTGGCCGATGCGCAGGCCCGCCGCGCTGAATTGACGGCTCGAATCGGCCAGCGTCTCACGTTGCGCGTGATCGAGCTGGATCGCGCCCAGAACCGCCTGATCCTGTCGGAACGAGCAGCGCAGGTGCAGCCTGGCACACGCGCCAGCGTGCTTGACAGTCTCCGTAAAGGCGACATTTGTGAAGGGCGCGTCACCAACCTGTGCGACTTCGGCGCGTTTGTTGACCTGGGTGGCCTGGAAGGGCTGATCCACATCAGCGAATTGAGTTGGGGGCGGGTCGGCCACCCGCGTGACATGCTTTCACGGGGGGACACGATCAAAGTCTACGTGATGGACGTCAGCCGCGAGCGTGGGCGCGTAGCGCTCAGTGTCAAGCGCCTTCAGCCTGACCCCTGGGAGACAGTGGAGCAGCGCTACCGCGTCGGCCAGATCGTCGAAGGGGTGATCACGAACGTGGTGGACTTCGGCGCGTTTGCCTGCGTCGAAGAAGGGCTGGAAGGGCTGATCCACGTTTCTGAATTGGCCGAAGGACATTTCCTGCACCCGCGCAATGTCGTGCAGGAAGGCGAACGAGTACGGGCGCGCATCCTGAATATTGATGGACATGCGCGGCGGCTGGGCCTCAGCCTGCGCCAGCTTGAGCATGAAGAACCCGTCGTCGAGCAGGCGCAGCCACGTCAGGCGTAATCTGCGGGTTGGCATCATTGCCAGGTATTGTACGGAAGGGCGGTTCCTGCGAACGGCCCTTATTTCGTTTGGGAATCCCACTGTCGGCCTACGCTCAGGCAATGCGGCGTGAAACGGCGTTATCGTAAGAGGAGACGCCGTTGTCTCCACGATACTTGATGATCTGAGGCAAAGCGATGAAACGTTCATTCCTACTGTTAGCACTCGCTGCGATTCTCCTTGGTAATCTGGCTGTTGTGCCCGCACCTATCCGCGCCGAAGGCAATTCTTGCCTGGCGGCGGAAGCACCCGGCTGTACCAATGGGCTGCCAACGGACGTATATCAGCGCCTGCTGGGCGAAATGCAGGCCCATCCTTCGCCCGACGTGACTCCCATTCCGGCTGACATGAAAGAGGTTCGCTCCTACAGTTTCTTCCGTGTCCTGCCCGATACGACACTCTACGATTCACCGAACGGGAATCCCGTTGGCAAGATGGAGGATGGCTTTACCTTTGTGTCTGTCTATGCCGTTAAGGACGGCTTCGCTCAGTTGCGCAACAAGCTGTGGGTGCGTCGTAATTCTCTGAAGCAGACCTATTCATCGCAGTTCACAGGCGTTCTGTTCGACAAGCCTCTGGCCTACCCGATGGCCTGGGTCATCCAGGCGTCAATTCCCAGCAGCTATCCGGGTGGACCACGCAGCATCAAAACGCCTGCTATCAACCGTTACACGCGCGTGAACCTGTTTGCTACCGTCAACGTCGATGGTTGGGACTGGTTTCTGGTGGGACCGGGCCAATGGCTTGAACAGCGCAAACTGGCCCGCATCATGCCTGCGGCTAACCCCGGTGCGACGGGCAAGTGGGTAGCCATCAACCTGTACGAGCAGGTCTTGAGCGCCTATGACGGTGATCGGCTCGTCTATGCCACGCTGATTTCCTCTGGCCTACCGAATTTCCAGACCAACAAAGGCACATTCAAGGTCTGGCATCGTGCCCTTTCCACACCCATGAGCGGAGCAATGGGTCAGCCCGATTTTTACTCCCTGCCCGCTGTGCCCTACGTCATGTTCTTCGACAACGACATCAGCCTGCACGGAACGTACTGGCACGACGGCTTTGGTTTCAAGCACAGTCACGGCTGTGTGAACATGTCTATTGCCGATGCGCGCTGGCTATACGAATGGTCGGGCGATAGCGAGCTAACCGTCCTGGTGTGGGACAGCCGCGCCGCGTAGACTTCCGACCTCCTGGCGAGCGGCTTCCCTGGGGGAGTCGCTCCAGACACAAGATACCCTTCCTTGCTATAGGCAGATTTGCTATAATGATCATCCGGCTGGCCCCGTAGTTCAGCGGATAGAACGAGCGTTTCCTAAACGCTATGTCGGGGGTTCGATTCCCTCCGGGGCCACAGCCTCCGCCTGGGGTTTAATCCCAGACGGAGCGCCGTTTTCTGGGGTTTCTCCGTCCTCATAAAGTGCC
This sequence comes from Chloroflexota bacterium, assembly GCA_021325095.1. Taxonomy (GTDB): domain Bacteria; phylum Chloroflexota; class Anaerolineae; order Aggregatilineales; family UBA2796; genus JAJPHV01. Next base: position 47,352 of record JAJPHV010000084.1, read on the forward strand.
GAACGCAGCACAAGGAATCGGTCTGCCCAGGGCTTCAGCCGAAAGTCCACAATACGGCGGGAATCTAGGTCGTAGATCACATAGCTGAACAGGCTTCGTGCCATCCCCTGTCTGTCTTCGTCATCACCGACATCCCAAAGCTTCGCCAGTTTGTCGATGGCATCCATGCACATCGCCAGTTCCAACGCAGCCTTTTCTGTTTGGGTTGTTCGGGCTTCCCAGTGGGCGATTTCTCGCTCGTTGAGTTCAACACGGCGACGATACTCATCCTTGTCAATGCGGCCATCACCAAACAAAATCACTGCCGCCTCAATGCGGCGTCGGCATAGAGCAATTGCTTCCTGCTTCTGTTTTTCCGGGTCTTCTTCTTCGCCATTTGGATTGCGGAGTTTGTCTGCCTGGATTGCCAACTCAGTCATCAAGCTGAGAGCATCTTCTCTGATAGTCAATAGCTTGATCAGACGCCCAAAGTCCCCCTCATATTTGGCAGCCGGAACACTCTTGTTACTACAACCGCAGTGAACCCCGGTCTTGTGACGATAACGGCGTTTGTCCCCACTTAGACGTGAACGCAAGCGTGGATCGTTTTGTTCGGCAGCCAGTTGTTCGCAGCGTGCACAGTAGGTCATCCCGTTAAGGGCATAGATGCTTACGTCCTTATTGACGCCATCATTGCGCGGCGCAAGAGCGCGATCCGCAAAGACCTGAGCAACATCGCGCAGCAAATCGAGTGGAAAAACCGCACGTTCCGGTACAAAGGGGATGTTTTCGAGATCAATGTCTTCGGGCCGACGCTTTTTGGCGCTTTTCTCATGAACAATGCCACCATATTCGGGCCATGCACGAACCACGCGGCGAACGTCATCCTTATCCATCGGGCGCGGGATACCATAGCGGTCTTTGAAAGGCCAGCCTTCAATGTTCAATTGATAAGCAATGACCTCAGCGCCGTATTTGTTCTCTTTGTAGAGCGTCAGGATACGCTCGGCGCAGTCAAAGTAGCTACGCCATAACGCGCCCTCATCAGGCGGTTGATCGGGTTTGCCTGCAACATATCGTCCATCGGGCATCCACCATGCACCGCTCTTGGAAGGCTCAAGATAGCCATCCTCCCGACGACGTGTGCCAAAAGGAACGTTAATGACTTTCCCCTGACGTTTGCGATGGGCAATACTATCTTTGGCGCGGCGAGAAATATCGACAGCGTAATACTCATCCATAAGTGCCGCGATCATGACGCTCATGCGTCCCATCGGACCGGAAAGATCGATATTCCGTCCTGGCGCGGCCATCACAAGCTGCACATCATGTTCTTCGGCAAAATCAATCGGATCACCGACGCGCCAGCCTTTGCGGTGCAGGCGGGCAAGGTCATTGGCGACAATCGCTACAACGTCGGGATCGCCTAAGCGTGATTTGAGTGCTAACCACCCCGGACGATTCTTTTCACTCTGCCCGGATTTGTGGCCTTCGGTATCTTCATACCATTCAGGAATCCAGCCACGTCGATCACATTCAATCTGGATATTGGCACGCTGACGATCAGGACTGTCCTTATCATTCTCGTCTCGTGTATATGAGAGGCGAACATAGCAGAGAGCAACATTGCGGACGACGGAAATGGACTGCTTTTTGCGGGGTGGCATAACCGATTCCTCCTGAAAACTTATAAACCTTGCAAATGGTAGCGAGAGAGCCACCGACAAGGTAAAGTCTGCCGGAGGTCGCTGCGCTATCTAGGGTAGTGCATCGGCTCAGAGTGCAGAGGTGCTACCAACACTTCTGCACTCGCAATGCACTCAGAGTAACGCTATCCAGAGTCCTTGTCAAGCTGACTATCATCGCCTTTATTCAACTGCTTGGCGCATATTCCGGCCACGACTTTGAGAAATCCAGCCAGTTCGCGCCGTACATCGGGCAAGTTGTAATTGCTATCAATCTTGTCACCCAATTCGCGGCAAACCGTCAGTGCGTACTGGTCGATTTCTTCGGGCGCTGGTGGGTAATATTCAATGGGACGCGACGTTGTAAAGGTTACAGGTTTTCGTTTAGCCACTGCTTCACGCTCCCGCCCGTCAGTACAAATTCGGTAATGTCCTTGCCCCAGGGAACCTGAATGGTGCGCGCCCGTTTGGTGAGCGCTTGCAGCCGCGCTGCGCCTTTCATGCCTGCTTCGTCTGCATCATAGGCAACCAGGATCGTCTTGCAGTGCAGCAGCAGCGGCATCCAGTGCGGGTTGAGCGACCCCGACGCGCTGCCGAGAGTCGCCACACCGATCATCCCATTACTTTCCTGTTCCGCCAGCAGCGCGTCGAACTCCCCTTCCACGAACAGCACGGTTTCATGGCCTTCCAGTGCAGCCGCGTTGTACAGTCCTTGTGCGTTACCGCCTGCGATCTGCGTATACTTCGGTTGCCCTGCCGCACGGCGTACCTTGACCGCCCAGAGTTCCTGCCCGACGAACCAGGGGATGGTAATGCCGCAGGGGACGGTCAGCTTGCCGATGCGCAGCCATTCCCACGGACGCCCCGGCACATAGCCAAGCCGCGCTCGCAAGATCGTTTCTTCAGTCAGCCCGCGTTTCTTGAGGTACTGCATAGCACGCTCGCCGTCAGGACTCCACAGCGCATTTTCTGCGCCATCCACAATCACCTTTGCTGCCGTCTGCCATTCATCTTTGGGTGGCTTGGCTTCGGGCAGGCTGTGTACTGGCCGGACAATCTGCCGCTGGCACGAGCGCATGGACTTCAGTGGCCGCTCTGCACCCAAATATTCACAGGCTTCTGCGAACGACAATCCGCGATAACGCTGAAGCCAGTCCAGCGCATCACCCTGCATACCGCACGCGCCAAAGCAGCGCCAACCGTTTTCCCACACCGCCAGACTATAGCCCTTCTGCTCGTTGTGGAAGGGGCAGCGCCAGAGCAGCGCCTTCCCACCGCGACAACGCGAGGGGCCAAGATCGGCTTCGACAATCAACCGGAGATCATGCTGTTCTTTCAAGTGTTTCACATCCGTCATCATGGTCTTCCCCACCTCACCGGATTGCGTCACCCCTCGGTGACAGGTGACAAAATCGCTATCGTGTCTACCTGTCTTTTACCGGGGACAAGATCGGTCAATTGAAATCAGTTTTTCGCTCAATCACAGCCTGTTATGCGTGTTCAGGCCGTTGGCTGCGCCCCGATCCTGTCACCCCCTTGAGACAGGTTGCCAAAAAACAGATCGTGTCTCCTGTCCCCGGAGGGTGTCAGATTAATCGGTCAATCGAAACAGGTCGGGACGTGGGCCAGGCCGTCCCTCAGCAGTCGTCGGGACGCGCTGAATACGGTTGTCCTGTTCCAGCGCTGCCAATGCTTCGGCGACAGGCTTGCGCGTGGTCTTGAGTGTGCGATAGATACTGCGCGTGCTGAGGCCGTCCGGGTGTGCCGTAAGCAGGCGCAAAATACGGACTTCGAGCCGCAGTTCTTCGCTGTCGCCCAATTCATGGAGTAAGCGGTGCGCTGAAGCTCGCCAGCCTTCGGTGATGTGCTGCGCCCGATACCAGTGCGCCAGCCGCACCACAGGTCGGTTTTGCGCGCCTGCATCGGCCCAATCCAGCGCCGCCAGACAGATGGCGATTTTGAGCGCCTGAACATGCAATCGCCCGTACACCGCGCGCAGACGGTCATCGAGTGAACTGGCGGGGGCTGTCAGCCTGCGCAGCGCCTGTTCGTAGATGTGGCACGGCTGCCAGATGTCGGCCACGAGCGACCACGCTTCACGGTGTTTCTGGTCGCCCAATGCTGCCGGGTCTGGCGGTGTCGGCAGTTTTTCATGCAAACGCCGCAGCCGGGCGACCAGCGCGTCAGGATTGAGTTCGCCAGCAGGCGCAGGCCGCTCTGTATAGTCCGGTTCGGGCGTGAGCAATGCAAAGCGCGCCAGATTGCCGTTGTACCAGTCATTAGGTGTCAGCGCGGTTGCCAGTTCAGCGGGCGTCGCCGCGCCCAGAATGCTCAGGGCTGTGTCGCGGATAACGACCATCCCGCGATTGTTGGTATTCGAGTCCAGATAGGGTGGGCAGTCGTAGAGCTGCATGATCAGTTCTTTCATGCCCGACATATAATCTTTGGTCATCGACTTGAATAAGCCGGACAGTTCATCGCGCAGAATGCCCCGCTGCGCTGCAAAGCTGTTGCCTTTCGTCAGCCTATTCCGGTCAGCCCGTGGGATAGTCTCAAAGTTGGGCGGCAGCACGCCACCGAGCATGTTCATGAAGTTTTCGGGACTGCCCGGCTGCGGGAGGATCATGTGCGGCATGGCGGCACGGGCGACTTCATTCGCCAGGCTCAAGCCAGCCGATTTCCGGTAATAGGTAGAGACGGCCACAATCATCAGGTACAGGTTCGGGAAAACCTGCTGCCGCCAGGGGGTGCTGATGAACAGCCTGCGCCCGATGGCAACCGCCGCCAGGTAGAGCGCAGCACCTTCGTGAAAGAGGAGCGGCGTTTCGTTGGCTGACGCGCCCGCCCAGGCAATATAGTCGGTGATCCATTGCCCGACGCTGCTGCCTTCCCGTTCCTGGTCAGCCGTTAACCGAGCCTCTTCTGGCAGCGGCGGCATGAGGGCAATATCCTGATCGCCTCTAGCGGGCAGTGGCGTGTTGGGATTTTCCGCCAGCACCTGACGCAGCAGTTCCGGCCCCAGCAGGCGGCGCAGCAGACTCATATCAGCAGGCGTGTTCAGATCGAGATGGGTGAGCAGGGTCGCCATTAATCCACTGACTGGCACATCCGACCAGGGCAACCCGACCATCACCCGCGCCAGCGCATACGAGTCGGCGCGGGACAATACCGCACGCCATTCATTCATTGTCCCGCCTCGACTTTCTGCGTGGTCTGGATATTCTGAACAGCGCGACGTTTCAGCGCGTCCAGCACCATCAACCGCACCAGTTCCGCCGTGCGCCGCTGGTCTTGCTCTGCCGCTACCACCAGTGCTGCATATTCTGTTTCCGTGAGGCGAAAGCCAATGGTTCGCGTGCGCGGTATTTTCTTTTCTGATTGCATAGGGTATTCCTCTCTCTCGTTGTCCTATACAGGCAGGATACCGGAAGAGAGAGGACGAGTCTTGGGGAAAATTCCAGATTTCGATGTAGAAAATTCCCCAACGGTCTGTGGAATTCCCCAAAAACGGGTGGAAGATTCCCCAGGCAAATGTGGAATTTTCTATCTTGACAAAATGCGAATATATGTTCTATAAAGCTTGGTTCCAAAAAACATACGAAGTACCAACCGAATCTATAATTTACGGCTGCCTAGCCTATCCATATAATTGCTGAGCAGGCGAACACAAGTTCTATTCATTCCGCTACCTGCCTGACTAAAAACATAAGGAGGAGCTATTGAATGTCTTTGATTCGAATCGCAGTTCTAGAAGATCGTGATCTGGTACGTTATGGCCTACAAGCAGTCATCGGTAAGCTGGAAAACTGCCAGCTTATCGGCGTGTGTGCCAATGTCACGGAGCTTAATCAGCAGTTGCAGCGCGACTGCCCACATATCCTGATTCTGGATGATACTCTGCCGGGCATCGATACGCCCAATATGCTACGTCGGTTAAAGGACGAGTATCCGGCCCTCAAAATAATCGTTTTAGGCAGCAACCTGGCAGCAGATAACCTCTATGCCCTTTATGACGCCAACGCCGATGGCTTCGTCTTCAAGGGCGATGAGATTTTAGAAACGCTGCGCCAGGCTGTCTCTTGTGTGACTAAAGGGAAGATTTTTATTTCGCCGGACGTTTCGACATCGGTGCTGACCTATCGGAAATCGAGCAAGCCCATCCAGCTAACGGAGCGACTAAATGTTGTCCTGTCCTTGATGGCGCTCGATTTTTCGGTGAAGGAGATTGCCCAGACGTTGGGCGTGTCCGATAAAGCTGTGTATAACGCGCGTGACCGACTCAAGGAACTACTCAACGCCGATAACCCTGCTGAGATACTACGTCGAGCCGTTGACCTGAGACTTATCGAACCCAAGAAAATCGACAATGCCTGATCACGGCGCATACTTAGCCAGCAGATCATCAATGGCCTGGCGAATGTGGGGGGGTAGTTTTTGGATGCGTTGGCTAAGGATGAATGTCGCAGGATCGATAGCGAGCAGCGGGGCAGCATCAGGGAAAGCCATTGCTAGCAGCGCGACCAGGCTGGTGTTGGTGGCTTGCGCTAACTTTATCAGGAACTCGATAGACGGGCTGCCCACATCTTTCTTGCCATGCTCACGAAATTTGATGATGGTCGGGTGCGTTACGCCCACAAATTCGGCGAACTCGCGCACCGACATTTGTCGCTTGTGAAGTTCCTGGTCGATGAAGTCGCCCAGACTGGTTTCAGGATTCATACTTGGCCTTACTTGACAACTCTGGTAAAATGGTAACTATGATTATTATACGGTAATCTCTGTTTACAAACGAGAACGAACTTGCCGCTTGCGGCGCTTTTTTTAGTCTCGACGGTAACAATAACTACCGTATGGTAACGAATAATAACAACTAAAAACGGAGGACGGGATGATGGTGAAAACGGCAGTACATTCAGTGGATACCTTGACAGTGGGACTGGACATTGGTTACGGCGTGGTGAAAGCGATCACGGCACAAGCGGCTGTCCTATTCCCTTCCGTGTGCGGCTACGCACGTGAAATCAAATTCCAGGCCGATGAGATTGCGGCCCGTCATCCCGGCGATCAGATCAGCGACGACGATGGGCTGTGGTTCCTGGGCGACCTGGCGCTGGTGCAGCTTCCGCCCGGTGAACTGCTGCGCCTGCGCGGACGTACCGCTGATGAGGCAACAATGGGCAATGTTTTCCGGGCAAGGCTGGCAAAGGCAGCGCTTGGCAAACTGCTGGTCGGCAAGCGCGATGCAGAAGTTGTTCATGTTCGGCTTGCCAGCGGACTTCCGGTGGATCACATGGCGGATGCGCCTGCCCTCAAAGCGGCGCTGCTCGGTCAGCATCGTATCAAGACTGATGCAGCGGACTTCATTGCCAACGTGACCGATGTGATGGTCATGCCACAGCCACAAGGCACGATCTACGCCCAGATTTTGACGGAAACAGGCGAAGTAAACCCTGCCCATGACTATCTGCGGACAGGGGTGTGCGACGTAGGAACCTACACGGTTGATCTGGCGCTGGACGATGACGGCGAGTTCGTGGATTCTGAGAGTGGCAGCGTAGAAGGTGGCGTCTCAGCGGTACATGAGCGTATTGCAGCGCTGCTGGAACGCGAGTATCGCCAGAAGATTCCGTTCAAGATGATTGAAAGCGTCCTGCGCACGGGCAAGTTCCGGGCGCGTGGTGAGGAAGTGGACTACCGTGAAGCCGTGCAGGAAGCACTCGAACCGCTGCGCAGCGCGACACTCAACCTGATGAGCGACAAATGGAAAACTGGCACAACCATCGACATCATCTATCTGTCGGGCGGTGGCGCTGAACTGGTCTGCGAGGCGGTAGTAGCCGCTTATCCACAGACGAGGATTGTTAGCCAGCCGCAGATTGCCAACGCGCGAGGGTATCTCAACTATGCCCTGTTTGCCGAACGACAGGCGGCGGGACGCTGACATGACCACGCGCGAGACGCGGATCAGCGTAAACATCAAGCTCACCGTCGGGCGGGACGATGACCTGATTGCGTGGCTGGCATCGCTGCCACGCGGCGAACGGCAATCCACCGTCAAGCACCTGCTGCGCGAGGCGGTGCGCCAGCATGACGGGAACAGTCATCTGGCGCAGATCGGTGAAGATACAGCCTGGGTACGCGCCGCGCTTGCCGACCTGCCGACCTGGATGGAAGCGCTGTTCTCCCGTTTCGCAGTCAGTCAAGTTCCGCAGGCGATCTTACCAGAATCCAAACCGACACGGACGGGTCAGCTTTCGGCGGAAGGCATGACCCGCCGCGAGAAACGTATCGCCAAAGCGACCTGGTAAACAGAAAGGACACGTATGCTGCGCATCGTTATCGCTGATGATGTAGACCTGGTGTTGAAAGGAATCCAGAGTGTGCTGGCTGGCTGGTCGGACGCCGAGATTGTTGGCGTTTACCAATCGGTGTCCGATCTGCTGGATGGCTTGCAAAAGCACACTGCCGATGTGGTTATCCTGGATGACCGGATCGACCCGGACTATGCGCCGCTGAAGGTCATCCGTGACGTGCAGGCCATCACGCCGAAAGCCAAAGTCATTGTTCTGGGTACGATTGTGGACGGCATGGTCGTCCAGGAATTCTTTGCGCGAGGGATTCACGGCTACCTGTACAAGAGCGATACGTTGGCCGACTCGCTCATCCCGGCGATCCGGGCAGTGGTGCAGGGTAAGCTGTACCTGTCACCCACTGCTGGCGCGGAACACATGGCAGCCATGCAGGAAGGGCGGCGGCGCTGGCAGCTTGATGAGGAAGCCTTAAGGGTGCTGCGGCTGCTGGCAAGCGGCGGCCACGTCAGTGAAATCGCTCACCAACTTCACGTCTCGCCGTATCGCATCTACTCTGTACGGAACAAGCTTCGGGCGCGATTCGGCGCAGAGAACAATGAGGCCATGATCAGTCGGGCCACAGCAGAGGGCTTCCTGCCCTGACAATTATCGCGGACGTTCAATCACACAGTTTGTGTAAACGGTGTAACCAAAACTAGAACTTCCAGTTTGGTATGAATATGCGGCTACAACACGCCAGCCCTTGTCCGCATATGACTTTATTTCTCGGCAATCAATTGTGTCCGTTTCAAAACTTTGCCCCGGGGCAATGGGTTGTGGAACTAACTTAGCTAGCAGTCCAGTACCACTGAACAGAGTAGCGCTCAACAATACAAGCATCAAGAACATGAGCAGAATTAAGCTGCCGTTGACTCGTTGTAGCAGTTTGATTTGACGATTTTGCTGCTCGATTTGCAAATGCGAACTGCGAACCATTTCCTGCAAATTGGTATTAATCACTGATTCGGCGCTTTCCCCAAACGAAGATAGGATTTCTGGCGGTGTTGAGATGGAATGAATTGGTTGAAAGGCAGGCGTATCTGGTGCGATCTCATCAAGTTTGTTCAACCATTGCTTTGCAGTGGGGCTATCAATTGTCAGCAAAAGTTGTCTTGCTTCCGAATACCGCTTTTTCTGAATTAAATCCTTCGCAGCAAGCAATTGTTCGCGGGCCATTAGACTCCTCAGCGTAGTAGTCCGAAGCACACCTACCATACAGTATAGAGCAGTGATGGACATTTTTATCTAACAGACACGTATTAACGCTAAAATTGAGCGCTTTCTCTCCAAAATTGATGGCCTGCACCACGCAAAATTACGCCGATCCTGACTCCCGTTTCTGTACTATGAAGCAGATACACCAACATAGAAACGGGAGCAGCGTGTGTGAAGAAATGGCTTTTCGGACTTCTTGCCCTCATCCTTATCGGCACAGTCGCTGTGTTTTTTGTTGTCAATGTCAGCAGCCGGGAAGCTGTCGCTGAACTACCGACCCTCGCGGTACTCCCCACTGATACAGTGACTAGCACGCCGACCACAACGCTGACGCCAACGGCGACATTCACTACGACACCCACCAGCACGAGTACGCCAACAGCGACGCTTACTCCAAGCACTACGCCCACCCTGGCTACCCTTGTCTTGCGTGTCACCGCCAATGATTCTCAGATGATGATCAGCCCAACAACCGCCCCATCTTCAACGCCGACGGCGACCAGTCAGCCAACATCAACGCTCCCTGTGCCACCGCCGCAGATTCCAGCCGCTTCCACAAGCACCGGGCCAGGCTGGGTACGCTATGAAACCAGTGACACGGCCTTCGAGTACACCATTGGACGCTGGTACAGCTATCGAGCGCCACGCGCCAGCAGTGGCAGTTATATGTATTCGGCTGATGCGAATGCAGTTGCCATCCTGCCCTTTGAAGGCGCGGGCCTGCGGGTGCGCTACGTTGCATTCAGCTTGTTTGGCATTTTTGAGATTCGCATCGACGGCAAGATGACGACTGTCGTGGACAGCTATCGCCCGCGTGCCGAAATCCTGACCACCGACATCTTCGGATTGGTGCAGGGCAGGCACACGCTCGAAATTGTCAATACTGGACGCAAGAACGCCGCCAGCGGCGGCTATACCCTGGCGCTCGACAGCGTGGAGATTTACCAGGGCAATGCACCTACCTATACGCCGACACCTTCAGCCACACCGACGGCAACGTTTACGCCAAGTCCTGTGCCGGTCAAGGACATCAAGCTCATCAGTGGGCCACCCGCACTCAAACCGACGAGTACGCCGTTGGCCCCGTTTCCTGTTGGCGCATCGCTGGTCATCGCCTACGACGAGAATGGGAACAATGCCGTCGATCCGGCAGAGGGCGTGAGCGGTATCTCGGTCAGGCTGGTCAAGATTTCGACCAATGAGATCGTGGCGTCCGGGTTCACCAACACCGAAGGTTTCATCCGGCTGCAAACGCTGGCGGACGGGCCAGTGCGCCTGGTCGTGCCGTACTTCGGCAAGTTCTGGGAACTATCGTCCGGGGGCGGTGTAGAACCGCGTTTCACACTGATTCTGCCGCCTGGTAATCAGCCGGGGTTGATACCATGAAGAAGCAAACCGCGCTTTACGCACTGGCGGCTTTTGCCATGCTGCTGCTGGCTGCGCTGGCCTGCACCGCCGCCAAGCAGAACCTGGACATTAGGGGACTGCCACAGTACATCTGCCCATCCGCCACGCCGCGCCCAACCCATACACCTTATCCGACCAGTATGCCGAACTATCCTCCGGCGTTTCAGGCCAACCTGAACTACAGCTACGTCGATGTGACCCGCAGCACGGTCATGGTACAGTACATCGCGCAAAGTGTGGGTGCGGTGCAACTCAGCTTTTCCGGCGTCACCGATACGGGAAGCGCCTGGGTGGGCAGCAGTGGCGTGCTGACCATTGGCTATGCGTCGTATGGTGTTCCGGGCAGCAGTGGTAGCTATCCGGTCACACTGCCCTATAACGTGACGAGCGCAACGATCTCCATCAACGGCTACACATTTGGGGTTGTCCGCTATCCCTACCCGTACTTCACGAGCGCCAATCCGTTTCCGTGCTGCCTGCCGGGGCCGATTTACCCGACGCCTGTGCCGACCTACACACCCTATCCCACACCGACCCTGTACGTCCGCACCAACGATTACTTCTTGGGCGACCCCATCTACACCAGCGGCACGCTGCGCGTCCGGTTCAAAGTCACGCAGATAACGAGTCAGTCCACCAGCGTGCCTGACCTGCAAGGCAATCCGCAGAATATCTATGTGTGGCAGCTTGAGGTCAAGAACATCGGCAGCGTGGAGTATGCGCTCTTTCCCGTCGGGCAGATGTACATCAGCCAGATCGTCACGCCGGGTGGTACGACGATGGATGGCGTGTGGGGCGCGAGCCTACAAGCAGCGCAGGCTGCGAACGTGACCACCAACTACGATCCCGTCGGGCTGCAACCGGGGCAAACCCAGACCTTCACCCTGGCCGCCTTTGGGCCTGTCGGAACGGTTTACCGTCTGAGCTACGCAATGGACTCGTCGGAGCGCGGTGGTGGGCCAACGCAGGTTCCCGGCGCAAACATCGTTTCGTGGCTGAATGCAGTCAATACCATCTGCACAGGTGAGATTCAGGAGCCGTAAGGATGCCTATTCTCGACGATCTGATTCTGAAGTTCTACACGTTTCTCTACAACCTCCTCTACATGCTGGCCGGGGCGCATTGGGGCTTGATGCGCGGCGTGTTCATGATGGGCTACACGGTGGAACTGCTGACCAACTGGATCACGACGCAGGCATTCGCGCCGCTTATCCAGCAGACGGGCGACAGCTTGCGTGTGGCAACCAGTCTGGCCTTTGTGTTCGCGCTGATCATCCTGGGATTGACCTACCTCATTGCGTCGATTGTGCGGCTGGATATTGTCAGCCCGCGCAATGCCATCCTGTGGTACTTCGCAGGGCTGCTGTTCTTCGGCATTGGCCCAGCGCTCTATCAAGGCATGAATGACTTCCGCCGCACGGTTAGCAGCGCGTTCTATCTGAGTGTGCTGAACACCATTCAGGGACAGACTGGCGCGGCCTTTTCGTCGCTCAACGGCGTGCAGACGCCTGACCTGGGCATTCTGACGCCCTGCGACAACTTTGGGCCGTACCTGGGCAACAGCGCGCCGACGATTTCCGGGTTGGACGTTGCATTGGCCTACATGCGGGCCGATGGCATCGACGTAATGGGCTATCCCTACCCGGTACGTGATAACTGTCAGGCGCATGTGCCGCCGCAGTCCTTCCCCATCCCCTGGGAATGGCAGCGACCTAACAGTTACTTTGATAACGTCAAAAGCCCACCCTTCTTCCCGCAGATGACCGAAGACGAACGGCAGGCATCCATCAATACAGCAATGCGCTCTCAGTGGAGGCTATTCTCGGCCTGGCCGTTGGTGTGGTTCGGGGTGTTTGAGCAGATCACGGCACTGTGCATCGGCATTGCGCAGGGCCTGACGTTCATCTCGTTTGCCTGCGCCATCTTGTTCGCTTTCTTCAAGCGAACCGAAGGGATTGCCTGGTCGCTAGTCGATCAGTGGCTGTCACTCATTGTGCAAGCTGTGATCATTGCCATGATTCAAGCGCTGGTTGTGTCATTCTTCCTGGCAGGCGCAGCCACCAATAACGGGCTGGTGGTGGTCGGTATCGGCCTGATCTGCCTGGTGTTCATGGCAATCCTGCTCTGGTCGGGTGTGAAAGCCATCTGGCGCAGCTTCAATGGACTGTTTGAGGCGATGAGCCGCGCCACTGGCGGCATGATTGCCACACCGGGCGCAGCCGTACAAACGGCAGCTTCGGCAGGCATGGCAGTGGCAACAGGCGGCATGTCGTTGGCCGGGAATGCTCTGGGTGGAGCGTCCGCACTGATGAATGGCGCATCCTGGGCGCAGGCAGCGGGTATTACCTTCGGCGGTTCACAAACGCTCACGGGTGCAGCACGGATGATTACTCGCTTGCCGGGGCTGCGCGACTCGGAACTCGAAGATGTGGCGGATCACTTTGTGGAGGGTGCTGCGACGCGACAGGTAGCCCGCAACGTGCCGTTCGTGGGGCGGGTGACTGGCCCGGCGGTTGGTGCGGCATTGCTCTCGGATCGCAATCCTAACCATGCCTACGAAGATGAAGACGGGAATCGGCGTCAGCCGATGCTCGTTCCAGCAGTCGGGAGTGTACTATCCGGTTTCACGCGGGGACCCGGCTGGAAACGCAAGCAGCAATCGGATGAGGGTGGAGATGATCTGCCTACAGGGGAGTTCACACCCGTTGCCACCGTCAGAATGGGGACGTTTACCCCAATTGCGCCCGTTTCCGGCCCAGAGGAAACGCTAGAGCGGGACATCAGCCAGCTTGATTCTGATGAAATTGCCAACCGTCAGCGCAGCGACTATGTGGCGCAAGAAGGCGGCGAAGAAATGGAACGGCACATCTCGGATGTGGCCGCCACAAGAATGCCATCGGCGCAGAGCAGCGATTCTGCACGACTGGACAGCGCCAGCAGTCGGCTGGAACGGGCGGCTGACCAGGCAGGCGACAGGCTCGGACGTGCCGCCGAAGGGCTGGAACGCGCTGCTCGTCAGCAGCAGATGCAGCAGTTTGAAGGGCGGCTGAATGTGACCGGAACTGCCAATGTTGCCGGGACGATGGGCGACGTGATCGCGCTACTTCAGGCGCAGCGCGGCGGTGAAAGTCTGAAGGGCGTGGACAACTTCACGCTGGCCGGAACGATGGCGCAAACGCTTGGTGTGATGCCCGTCGAAAACGGTAAACCGCCGATTGAAAGCGACCCGGCGCGGTTCGGCGTGTTTGCGAACCAGGCCCTCACAATGGGCCTGAGCGGTGAGCAGACCGAGCGGGTGGTGCGGGAAGTCAAGGAATCGCCTGATGCCAAACTTCAACCCGAAACCCGCACGGAACTGATCGGACAGGCCCGCGAAACCCGAAATCGTTCCTGGGAAGACGCCAACCAGGAAGTAGATCGCCTGGAACATACCGCACGGCTGCTGCCTAACGACATTTCGGCCTATGGCGTGATGACGGTTCCCGTTGCGGCATCGACTGCGCCTGTCGTCAATGTCGAACCTGAAGTACACGTGCGACCCACTGTGCATGTGACGGTGGAAGCGCCGCCGGATAGTTCCCGTAGTGACGGTTCACCGGATAACACGGCACTCAGCGGCAGTGACGCCATTCTGGGCAATCCCACAGCGGAAAGGGAGGACGCATGAGCGATATTCTCCACTATCACACGGTAGATGACCTGCAGGCCCTCTCGCTGGCGGAACTGGCTGGTTTGTGGGAACTGGTCCCGACGGATCGGCAGCGGCGGTACAAAAGCGTGTATGACCGCGAAGTGAAACAGGCTGGTGCGGTTGGCTCGGATGCGCCGGAAAAGCAGGTGGCGGAGGAACTACTCAACCGCTACGTGTCAACGGCGCTTGTGCCGATTGGCGCGCGGTGGGCACGGACACCGATACGCATTCAAGAAGCTGTCAGGAACGATACCGATCTGGTCGCGCCGGAGGCCGTCGAAGAACAGAGCCGTCGCAAGAAACCGCCAGTAGCGATTCTGGCAGTGGCAGGCGCAGCCTTTGTCCTGATGGTCTTCCTTATCCTGCCCCGGCTCGGCGGGCGCAACGCGAAGACAGCGGTGGACACAACCTTGACTGTCACCACAACGCAGACGGCGACGCCTGGTAAAAGTCCGACACCCACGCCTATCGCGCTGGAACAGCAGGACTCGGTGATTCAGAGTGGGGACAGCAGCCGGAGCGCCGCTTTCCCGGTTAATCTGCGCGTCACGCTGCCCGGCGCGTCACAGCCGCGCGTGTTTGTCGTGCAACGCCGCGTGATACAAACTGCCGAATGGAATTTCGACCCAAACCCGGACACTGCTTCCTACATTGCCGGGCTGACCGTTCGCCCGGTGATTGGCATCCCGTTCTCGACGGAGAACGCCGCGCTGTTTCGCAGCATGGCTGACGGCACAATTTTCACCCTGCAAATGAATACCGGGGCAGCGCTGCGCTTTACCTTTGAGCAGCGCCTCACCGTCAGTCGGAGCGATACAGGCATCTTCCGACAGGTGGGGCCAGGGCTGGTGCTGGTGCTGATCGGCGAGCGCGACGCGAACAATGCCCTAACCGCCATCCGTATCGTGATTACGGCGACCTATGCGTCTGCGCAGGAACTTGCCCGCGACGGCGCGCTGACCGGACTGCTGCCTACCCTTCTGCCCACGCTGACACCTACGCCGCCCCCAACGCTGCCACCACTTTCACAGCTTGAGGTGCAGGTGATTTCCGTCGAAACGCAGCAGAACCGGATTACGGCTCAGGTGCGGATTTACAACGGTCAGTCACAGCCAGTGCAGATTGGGCCAGACATGATCTGGCTGGCGCTTGGTTATGCGCCACAGCCGGATGGCCCGCGCATTCCGGCGCAAAGCCTCACCCCTTTTGAGATACAGCCCGGCCAAGCGGCAGACCTCACACTTCGTTGGGTATTAGCAGGCGAACCCTACGGCACACTTGGCATAGGCGCTTACCAATATGCCGTTGCGCTGCACTGAACGAAGGCCCTCTCAAAGCTATCGAGAGGGCTTTTTCGTTTTGCCCGAATAGAGCCGTTATTGTACACTTCGGCGTGTAGCTGCTGATTGTTTCCATCGTTGTCCACCCTGCTGACTCGTTACCCGCTGTACAGGCTATCGCTTACAGGTGTTGTCGGAACGATCTACAAATGAGAAAGGATGGAAATCCAGATGCCAGCCGAGCCAGTCATTTGTCCTAAATGTGGCAGAACCGATGCAGTCCGCAAAGTGACTTCCATTCTTTCCACGGGAACAGTTACAACCGATACGCGCGGGTTTGGATTGACCGACGATGAACGGGGATTGAAATTCGTTGATGTTTACACATCGTCCACCTCGCAGTCTGGGCTTGCTGCCAGGTTGAGTCCTCCGGTTGAACCTCGCAAACCATCCGGGAACCCGACCATCTTCCTGTTTATGCGTATCGGGATTGCGCTCATAGGGTTGGTTTTTCTGGCTGCTGCGTTCACCTGTGCCAGCACAGTGCTGTTATTTACCTCAACGGTGGGCCGACTGCTTATTGTGGCTGCCCTGGTTGTGTTTATCGTCGCTTTTGTTTTCGCTGTTCGATGGGTAATCTTCGGCTCTTGGCGGGATAGGCACAAAATACGGCAAGAACGTGAGCAGTACCCGGCACGTCATGAACGCTGGCAGAGGGCATATGAACGCTGGCAGCAGCTTTACTACTGTGCACGCGATGATGGGGTGTTTTTGCCAGGAGCGACGATACTGATGCCAGTAGACCGCATGAACGAGCTGCTCCACAATGTCAAGCAGAAGAATGGTCACAGCTTTAAGGTTAAGCTGGTTTCAGGCAGATACCGATCATAGTTTTCATCTCTACGATAGGTTGGAGCGGCGAGTAGCGCTGATGTGGCAGTAGTTGAAGCCTGGAGCGTGGGCTTTCTTTTTGTATCGAGTGGACTGCTGCTATTGGCCGCCCTCAAATCTCGATGACCTGGCTCATCATTATTTGACCGTTCTATTTCCACAAGTCAACTACAGACCTCGTTTGTACTAATTTTGCTCCCTAACTTCTCAAAATTGAATGCCGCTGCTGCTCAATTTTGGGCAGTTGAACACGGATGCTCTGCTATCCTGAGCAGTGTCAGGACAGCGCAGCGTTTCGTGGCATACGGCCTCACCCACAGTTTACTAGCGCTGTTTATCCCACACCTGTCCTGCCCTGACACCTCATCCATTTCGAGCAGGAGAATACCTACCTTGTCGCTGAAAGACGCTATTCAGAAGCTGTTCACCGACGCTAGAGACATCGCGCAGCTCATCGCGCCCATTGCTGCCGTCCTGGGCTTTTTGGGGCTGGGCATCATGTACATGGGCAGTAGCTGGCCTTTGATCGGGGATTGGAAGCGCGACAATCCAAAAGCTGCTAATCAAGTTGTCATGGGTCTGCTATTCGTCATTGCTGCGGGCAGTATCACCACCATCATCTCGTTTTCCTGAGCTTTTCCCGTCCAGTCCAACCCTTATCGGAGGGAAGCGCGGGCGTGGTGCGCTTCCCATAGCTTTGGAGTCTGCATTGCCTATGGTGGCTGAGTTCAAGTCCCACATCTTGTCCAGAGACGAGAAGGGGTTCATGGGCATCCCCTTCAAGCGGCTGCTGCTGGCAGGCGTTGGCGGTGGGATTGTTTACACCTTCGCCAAGATCGCCATTTCGGATTGGTCGATCCCGCTGGCTGTGCTGACTGCCGTCGTGTTCATCCTGCTCACGTCGCCGCAAGGCGGCATTCCACGTTGGCAGCGCCTTCTGTATGCCCTGCGCGGCGGGTTGATGCTACGGGCCGAGCAGCAGCCGGAAAGTCTGCCCGGCAATGCAGCGCGTTTGCTCGAACTGCCTGCCGACCTGACCGCCCTGGATGCCAGCGTCATCTTCGCTGCGCCGACCCTGTTCACCGAAGCCAACCTGAGTGAGTGGGTCACGTTCGCACGGGCTGCCGATGCGGATCATGTCGATGGGCTGGTGTTCATCGATACCCCGTTGGAGGTGAAGTAATGCCGCGTGACACCAAAGAGACTCCTGCACGCACCTTCGTTATCGAGCCGTTTGACATTATGCTGCACGCGACGGATACGGGTGTGCAGGCGCTGCAAACGCGGTTTGGGAACTGGTTGCGTGCGCTGACCAGTCCGGCCCGCTTCGTGTGCTGGCAAATGCCCGCCACGCTCGACGACAAGATCGCCTCTGTCACCCAAACCGCACGCGAAACGGACAATCCACAGCGGGCGCGGCTGCTGATGGAATACCGCCGCCATTATGAAGCGCTGCAAGCCTCCGCCGAATACCAGTGCTCCCTGTGCGGGATGGCGGTGTGGAGCGACGAAAATCCGCGTGCGCTGGCGGCGGGCATGGTGTCGGCCTTTGATACACCTGTGGTAGAAGCGGCCTGGCCTGCGCTGTTTGAAGGGCGTTACGCGCTGCGAGATAACCCATTCTGGTATCTCGCGCCGGTGGGCCGTCCCGGTGGTCGCCCGGTGTGGGCCATCCTCAACAGCTATGAGTTTATGCCCTCAGTGTGGAACTTTTTCCGCCCGCTGGCATCGCTCTTGCGGCTCAACTTCCCGCTGGCGCTGGCCGTCGATATTCCGCGCATCTATGACCGCAACGAGGGCATTGACGCGGTGGAAAGCATCATCGCCGCCCATCAGGTGCATCTTGCCACCATTCGGGGTGAGGACAGCCGCTCAGTGACGCGGGTGGCCGACTGCCGCCGCGCTTTGCAAGAGATGAATCAGGGCGATGCGCTGCACCTGGCACAGATTACCATCGCTGTCGCCGCGCCTGATCTGGACACGCTCAAGCAGCGGGTGCAGGCGGTCATCAATGAAACGCGAGCCTGGTTCCTGCTGCGGCAGGAAGTTGGGGAACTGCTGGCGCGCTCGGTGGGCTTCTTTGCGGCCAAACGGACGAAAGAGATCAACATCCCGCAGACCACCTGGCCCGTCACGTCGCGGGAATTGGCGCTGATGCTCGCGCCGCTCGGCTATCGGAAGCTGTCCATGACGGAAGGCATTCTGCGCGGGGAAGCCGTCGGTGCAGCCTATCCGATGTTTCACGACAGTTGGAAGGACAAACGCGCCACGCATGAAATCTGGTGCGGCGTGAGCGGCTTTGGCAAGACGTACCTGTGCAACTGCTACCTGAGCCGTGAATACGCCGAGAATGGTATCCCGTTCGACCTGCTCGAACCGATGGGACACGGCAAGCATATCGCGCGGGCGTTCGGGTTGCCCTGGCATGTCCTGAGCGCCAAGAACACCACGCTCAACCCGCTCGATCCGATGTTTCCAATACTGATCGAGCAAAAGAGCCATACAACGCGCATTTTCGAGACAGTGTTGGGTCGTCCGCTGTCCGGTGGGCAGCGCCAGAATATCGAGCGCGGCTTGCTCGGTGAGGCGCTCGACATCCTGTATCGCGGCTTTCCCAATCTGAGCAAGGTCACGCCCGATCTCGCGCCAACCTGCGACATGGTGTGCGACGTGCTGACCGGGTTGGGCGACAAAGACCACATCCGGGTCATCGCCCGCGACCTGGCGGACGAGATCGCCGGGCTGTGCTGCGGCAGCGGCCCCTGGGCGAGCTTCCTCAACGGTCAAACCAATCTTGACCTGGCACGGGGTGGCAGGCAGTGGGTCGGGCCGCGTGTGTTCTCGTTCCACGAGATGTCCGAAGACCCGATCATGCTGGCGATTGCCTACACACAAGTCCTGTCTGCTATTCGCCGCGACAGCCTGCTCGACGAGCAGCCGCGCATCATCGCGGTGGATGAGGTGTATCGCCTGATGCGACACCCGTCTTTGTTGGACTTCCTGATCGAGGCAGCCAAGACCTTCCGCACCAGAAGGAAGAAGCTACTCGCAATCGATCAGCAGATGTCAGTTTTTCTCGAAGGCAAAGCGCGACTGGTGTTCGAGAACTGCCCGATCCGGGTCATCTTCAACCAGCGCCAGGGCATGAACGTTTTTCACGAAGA
>JAJPHV010000070.1 GCA_021325095.1 Chloroflexota bacterium
CAGGCGTCAACGTAGCGCAGTCGCTCATGCGTAGCCTGAGAAGCTGTTGCTTAAAAGCAGAACCTTCTTCTATGAAGCTGTCTGCTTGAGCTGACAGAGTGATCACAGCCGAGCCTGCGCGCCTCGTTGAGCGCCGCTTCGGCGAGTTTTCTCCCGACTCCCTTGCCACGAAAGGCGGACCGCACGAAGAGCGTGCGCATCTCGCACACATCCTTCGCCAGCCTGCCGAGCGCGATGCAGCCGCTCACCTGCTCGTCATTCAGGGCGACGAGCAGGCATCCGTAGGGCGGGATGTGTTCGCCGGGAAATTTTTTGCGAATGTCATCATACTCGTGCTCCGACGTGAACTCATGGAGGTCCAGTTCTGGATAGCGCTGCCGAATTTCGGCGATCATCCAGGTCACATACTCCTGGGATAACGTGATGAAACGTTCCAGCGCTTCACCGCTTTGGGCAGGAATAACTTCAACCATCGACAGCATCTTTCAGCACATGAGATTTCGACTATTGTACGGCAGCCATGAACGTCTGTCATTGACTCTGGAGTCGAACAGAATGACTGATCCGATGGAATCACACCCGCCGGAGGAATTGGGTTGAGCACCCTACGGGAGCTTGCAGTAAGGCGCTACCCTTTCAAAATCTTGCTCAGGAACACCTTCATGCGATCACTGGACGGGTTGGCGAACAGTTCGGCGGGCGTGCCCTGCTCCACGATCTCGCCCTGATCCATGAAGATGGTGCGGTTGGCAGCGGCCCGCGCAAAGCCCATCTCGTGGCTGACGACGACCATCGTCATGCCCTCGCGCGCCAGATCGAGCATCACGTCCAGCACTTCCTTGATCATCTCCGGGTCCAGCGCCGAGGTTGGCTCATCAAAGAGCATCACTTTGGGCTTCATCGCCAGCGCGCGGGCGATGGCGACGCGCTGCTGCTGCCCGCCTGAAAGCTGGCTTGGGTACGAATCAGCCTTTTCGGGAATGCCTACCTTTTCCAGCAGTTCGCGCCCGATTTCAACCGCTTCCTTGCGGCTGCGCTTGCGCACGACGCGCTGTGCCAGGCAGATGTTGTCCAGCGCCGTGCGATCCGGGAACAGGTTGAAGCTCTGGAAGACCATGCCGATCTCGGCCCGCACCTTGTTGATGTTCTGGGCACTGTCGAGCGGGATGTCATCGACCACAATTGAGCCGGCGTCGAAGGACTCCAGGCGGTTCAGGCAGCGCAGCAGCGTCGATTTGCCCGATCCGCTCGGCCCGATGACCGTCACGACTTCGCCCTTGTGAACGTCCAGGCTGACGTCGTTCAGTGCGTGGACGATGCCGCGCGGTGTTTTGAAGTATTTGTGAACGTTCCTGACCTGGATAATCGGTTCGACTTGCATAGGCTTTTACCGGGGTAGGCTCGTGCGCCGTTCGACCACGCGCACCATAAACGAGAGAAACAGCGTCATGCATAGGTACAGCACGCCAATGGTGATGTACGCCTCAAATGGGCGGAAGGTGTTCGAGGCGAACAACCGCGCTTTCTGGGTCAGCTCGGGCAGGGCCAGGATGGCGATCAACGAGGTGTCCTTGAGCATGGCAATGAAGTCGTTGCCCAGCGGCGGCAGGATCACGCGGAAGGCTTGTGGCAGCACCACGTAACGCATGGCCTGAATATAACTCATGCCCAGGCTGCGCGCCGCTTCCATCTGCCCGCGCCCGATGCTCTGGATGCCTGCACGGAACAGTTCGGCGGTAAAGGCCCCGTAGCCGAAGGCCAGCCCCAGGATGGCTCGCTGTACCGGGTCAAGATTGTTGTGGGCAGCGAAAAAGCCGATGATCAGGATCAGCAGTATGCCAAACCCGATAGCCAGCCCGATAGGCTGCACCAGATCAAGCGGATCGGTCTGCCGCCTGGACCAGCGCGTGATCACGTAAAAGACGACGACCAGAGCAGCGATAACCAGTGTGCCGAGTTGGAGCGACGGGGCAAGGCCGGGGAAATTATCCCGGAACCAGGGCGCAAAGGCAAAGTTGACGAACAGCAAGATGACCAGCAGCGGCACGCCGCGCACGATCTCGACGTACACCGTCGAGATGTTGAACAGGACGGGATTAGCCGACACGCGCATCAGCCCGAAGATCAGCCCCAAGATGACGGCGGTCAGGTAAGCCAGCAGCGTCACGCCGATGGTCAGGAAGATGCCCTCGTTGCAGGCCGTCAGATTGTTGAGGGCGCACGACGCCGGGGTGTAGTCGATCACCTGGACGATGTCCGCTTTGTTGATGGTCGCACTGAGCGGTGGCACGGTCTGGACGACAAGCGCGTCGGGTGTGTTCTCCACCAGCACGCCGCTCACACCGCTGCGCTCATCCTCGGTGTTCATCTTCAGTTTGATCGAACAGATGCCCTCCGGGTTGGCGCTGCACCCTTCCGGGGTGCGCACCTGCTGGAAGTTGCCCGAAGCATCCTTCAACACGGCGATTTTCAGCACGTTGATCGTTTCGCCAAGCGCCGTTTTGATCTGGAACCTGCCCCGGTCTTCCAACAGCAGCTTGCCCTCGACACTCTGGCGCATGACGGCTACAGGCTTGTTGAGTGGGCAGTTGTCTTTGCTGTTCAGGGTTTGCCCCTCGCAGGTCAGCCGCGCCACGTCCTCGCGCGGGACGGTGATCCGCTCTTCCTCCTGGGTAATGATCGTCACGCTGTCGGGCGTTTCGTCGCTGATCGTGCCGCTGATGCGCGTCACCTTGCCATCTTTGTCCTTCACGTCGTAGACGACTTTGGCAAAGCGGGTGGTGAACAACTGCGGGCTGTTGGTGACGAAGACCAGCGCGCGGCGGTATAGTTCACTGGTGGCGATGGAATAAAAAGCAACAACCAGCAGCACGATGATAATGACAATCCACCAGGGCCAGCGCGCCACGCGCACGCTGAAGCGGTCAAGCCAGGGCGGTAAAGTCATCCAGCGGCGAGGGCCTTGTGTAAGCCGATCTCTTTCCATGGCGGGCAGTCATACTCTCACGACAGATTGCCAAGAAGACGACAGAGTCTTCTCAATCTCTAAGTACAGAGCTTTAAGTGTACGCCCTTAACTATACTCGAAATCAACAAAAAAGCGCCGGGAAAATCCCGGCGCTAGTGTAAACCCGAGTCTGCTTACTTTGCCATTGTCGCGGCCATCGTTGCAGCCTGGGTGGGTACGACACCCGCCGCACCTTTGCGGAATTCGGGGGACGGCGCTTCGCCAAAGTACTTCTCGTACAGTGTGGCATATGTCCCGTCAGCGATGACTTCGCCCAGCGCTTTGTTGATTTTGTTGAGCAGTTCGGTGCAATCCTTGCGCACGGCGATGCCATAATACTCCGTGCCGAGCGGCTCGCC
>JAJPHV010000044.1 GCA_021325095.1 Chloroflexota bacterium
GCATCTACAGCCTGCCCGTCGATCAGGATGCGCTGCTGCGGGCCATCAAGGCCGGCCAGCGCGAAGTGCATACCGCCTGGCAGGACGTCAAGTGAGGAAGGACGGAGCAAAGTCAAGGGGTAGGGACAGGTCGCCTGCCCTCACCCCTGGCCCCTCTCCCAAGCACGGGAGAGGGGTGCAAGACCTATCGCGGAAGTCCCTCGTCCGGTACATGCTGTGGGACGAAGGCCATGACCTTGCGCTCGTCCTGGGGAACTTACCGATCCTTCAACGCCGCGACGCCGGGAAGCACCTGCCCTTCGAGCAGTTCCAGGCTCGCGCCGCCGCCGGTGGAGATGTGTGTCATCTTGTCGGCCAGCCCGGCCTGCTGGACGGCCGCCGCTGAGTCGCCGCCGCCGATGATGGTAATGACGCCTTTGCTCGTCAGATCGGCCAGAATTTGGGCGATGGCATTCGTGCCTTTGGCGAAGTTCTCCATCTCGAACACGCCCATCGGCCCGTTCCAGACGACTGTTTTGGCGTCGTTCAGAATCTTCCGGTATTCCTCCACCGTCTTGGGGCCAATGTCCAGGATTTGCCAGCCTTCCGGCACGTCTTCCGACAGGCTGATCGTTTTGGTGCTGGCGTCGTTCTTGAAGGCGTCGGCGATCACGCCATCGACGGGCAAGACGAGCTTGCCGCCCGCCTTCGCCAGCAGCCCCTTCGCCGTGTCGAGCGCCGTTTCTTCGACCAGTGACGCGCCCGTCTTGCGGCCCTGTGCGCGGAAGAAGGTATTCGCCATACCGCCGCCGATCAACACTTTGTCGGCTTTGGCGAGCAGGCTCTCGATGACCTTGATCTTGTCGGAAACTTTCGCGCCGCCCAGGATGGCGACAAAGGGACGCTTGGGATTTTCGAGCGCGGTTGCCAGGTAGTCGAGTTCTTTCTCCATCAGCAGCCCGGCGACGGCAGGCATCAGGTGCGCGACGGCCTCGGTGGAGGAGTGTGCGCGGTGCGCCGATCCAAAGGCATCGTTGACGAACACTTCGCCGAAGCGGGCAAACTTCTTCGCCAGTTCGGGATCGTTCTTGGTTTCGCCGGGGTAGAAGCGCGTATTTTCGAGCACCAGCACGCCGCCATCGGGCAGGCTGTTCGCCTGCTGCACTGCTGCCTCGGAGGTAGCGTCCTCCGCAAAGGCAACGGGTTTGCCCAACAACTTGGAGAGTTCGTCGGCCACCGGGCGCAGCGAAAACTTGGGATCGGGCACGCCGTCCTTCGGGCGGCCCAGGTGCGACATCAGCACGACGGCGCGCGGACGCTTGTCCAGGATCGCTTTCAGGGTGGGCAGCGCTGCCGTGATGCGGGTATCATCGGTGATTTTGCCGTTCTCGATAGGCACATTGAAATCCACACGCACCAGGACGCGCTTGCCTTTGAGATCGATGTCACGAATAGTCTGTTTATTCAAGGCTGAGACTCCTTGCGAGGGAGATGACGGGGCGGATGAAACCTCACCCCCAACCCCTCGCCGCAAGTAGAGAGTGGCGCAAAGCCCGGCGGCAATGCCAGCCGGTTCCCCCTCGCCAGTTGGAGAGGGGGTCAGGGGGTGAGGTCAATTATCTACATCTTCTTGCCGATCAGCATCATCAAGTCGGCACAGCGCACCGAGTAGCCCCACTCGTTGTCGTACCAGGTCATGACCTTGACCATCGTCTCGCTCATGACCTGAGTGAACTCGGCGTCGATAATGCTGGAATAAGGGTTGCCCTTGAAGTCCATCGACACCAGCGGCTCGTCGGAGACGGCCAGGATGCCTTTCATGCGGCCATTGGCAGCCTCGCGGAAGCAGCCAAGCAGGTCGTCCTTGCTGGTTGGCTTTTCCAGGTCGGCCACGAAGTCCACCAGGGACACAGTGGGGGTCGGAACACGCAGCGCGATGCCGTCGAACTTGCCCTTCAACTCCGGGATGACCAGGGAGACGGCCTTTGCTGCGCCCGTGCTGGTCGGGATAATGCTCAGCGCAGCGGCACGTGCCCGGCGCAGGTCGCGGTGCGGCAGGTCGAGGATATTCTGGTCGTTAGTGTACGAGTGAACCGTCGTCATCAACGCGCGTTTGATGGTGAAGTTGTCGTTGACGACTTTGGCAGCAGGCGCAAGGCAGTTGGTCGTGCAGGAAGCGTTGGAGATGATGTTGTGCTTGGCCGGGTCGTACTTGTCTTCATTCACACCCAGGCAGATGGTGATGTCTTCTTTCTTGGCCGGGGCGCTGATGATGACTTTTTTGGCTCCGCCAGCCAGGTGCGCGCTCGCTTTTTCGGCGTCGGTGAAGAAGCCCGTACTTTCCAGCACGATGGACACGCCCAGGTCTTTCCAGGGCAGTTTGGCCGGGTCTTTTTCGGCCAGCGCCTTGATCTCATCGCCGTCTACGATCAGATTGCCGTTCCTGACTTCAACCTTGCCGTGATAGTTCCCGTAGTTGCTATCGTGGCGGAACAGATGTGCCATCGTGTCCAGGTCGCCCAGATCGTTGAACGCCACGACATCGATGTCGTTCGGATACTTTTCACGGATAGCCCGTAAAACCTGGCGTCCGATGCGTCCGAAACCATTAATGCCTACGCGGATTGCCATGAGAGCATGCCTCCTAATGCCTTTCTATTCGAGAAACCGCAATCAACTTTATCGTCCTTGCCGTACAGGTCAAGGTAAGATCGCATAACTTGGGGGTGATATACGTCAGGTCGCCGCTACAGCCTCGGCACGATTGATGCGCTGTCCCGCCAGGTCGAGGATCGCGCGCCGCAATTTCTGCGAGCTATGTCGCCAGGGAAAATTCGGATCGGCCAGATCGGCCTCAAAGATTTCATAGCGCTTGCGTATCTCGTGATCGGCGGGCGCAGGCAGGACGAAGTGGGTGTTCGGCCCAGCGTTTTCCATTGGGTAGCAGTTATTGGCGAGCACCACCTGGAAAATGCCCCGCCCCACATTGCGCTCGACGGCCAGGACGTGATCGGCGACTGTGAAGCCATCGGTTTCGCCTTTCTGCGTGGCGACGTTGCACACGTAGATGCGAAGGGCGCTGCTTGCCCGGAGGGCCTCCACAATGCCGCCGACCAGCAGATTGGGAATGATACTCGTGTACAGGCTGCCCGGCCCAATCACGATCAATTCCGCGCTGAGGATAGCCCGTATCGCTTCCGGGTAGGCACGCGCATTCTCCGGCGAGATAAAGACGCGCTCGATGATCCCGCCCGCTTCCGTGATCTTCGATTCGCCGACCACGCGCCTCAAGCCCACCCCGTCGGGCAGGCGGACTTCGGCCATCAACGTCACGTCCTGCATGGTTGAGGGCAGCACCTGGCCCTGGATCGCCAGGACACGCCCCGCTTCTACCGCCGCCGCATCCATACCACCCGTAATGCCTGCCAGCGCGGTGAGAAACAGGTTGCCGAAACTATGGCCTTCCAGGCCACCGCCTGCGAAGCGGTACTGGAAAAGCTGCGTCATCAGGTCTTCGTCATCCGCCAGCGCAGCAAGGTTATTGCGGAGATCGCCGGGCGGCTGCACGCCCATTTCCCGGCGCAGCTTGCCGGAGCTACCGCCGTCGTCGGCCATCGTCACAATTGCCGTGATGTTTGTTGACAGGGCCTTGAAGCCGCGCAGCACGGACGGCAAACCCGTCCCGCCGCCGATTGCCACCAGCTTGATGCCTTTCTGTCGGCGGCTATGGCTGACCAGGGTATCGATTAGCCGTCCTCGCCCCATGTACGGAGCCAGGATGGAGCGGTTCAGACCAAGCACGGCAGCGGAGATCGCCACCAGGCCTGCTGAAAGACCCACCGCCACACGCAATGGCGCTGGCAGGAACTGAAGGGCCAGCAAATGTACGAAGCCCGGCAGCGGCTGTGTGCGGTAGGTCTCAGCAATCGCATAGGCAACGCTCAGACTGATGATCGTGATTCCGACCAGCAGCAGCACCAGCCAGCGCTTGACACCCAGGCCAACCGTCAGCCATTTTCGGAAGAGTTGCCAGAGTTGCACCATGCCCTTTACCGCACTTCATCTGGGTGGTTAGCTTACCGCCACCGCACAGGGATGTCAAAATCGTGATGACTGTAGCGATAGCACCCCGGGTAGCTCGGACTTGACTTGGAGTATGCTCCAAGTTATAGATTTGCGCTGTCTGGCGGGTTTGAGAGAATGGACTTATGGACAACAACAATACCCTGACCATCCAGCAAGTCGCCGAGGCGACCCGATTGAGCGGCCATACCCTGCGTTACTATGAGCGGATCGGACTCATCCACCCGATTGAGCGGGCGGAAAACGGCCATCGCCGCTATTCGACCAATGATATCGGTTGGATTGACTTCCTGACCAAACTGCGTGCAACGGGCATGTCCATCCGGCAGATGCAACAATACGCCGAGTTGCAGCGACAAGGAGACGCCACGTTGGCACAGCGCATCGAGATGCTGAAAGCGCACCGCTGCAACGTCGAGGCGCGCATGAACGAACTGCACGAGCATCTAAAACTCATCAGCTACAAGATCGAGTTCTACTCGGAACTGCTCAAAGAAAAAGAAGCCGTTGACGTTCAGGCAGCGCGATAGACTTTGCCTCACCCGCTGCCCCCTTCTCCAACGGGCGAGCGGGCAGCGGTGGGCCAGGACGCCCCTCTCCACCTGCGTGGAGAGGGGCCGGGGGTGAGGTTCGGCACTACACCGCAACTTGCCGTCCGAGGATGGTATCGATCTGGCGCATCTGCTCCGGCGTGAGCGGCCCGAAGTCCATTGCGCGGGCATTTTCCTCGGCCTGCTGCACCGTCTTGAAGCCCGGAATCGGGATCGTCTTCGGGCTGCGTGCCCACAGCCAGGCCAACGCGCCCTGCGCCAGCGAGCGACCTCCGCTGGTGAGCACGTCGCGCAGCGCTTCCAGGCGCTTCAACCATTCGGGGTTGGGCTTGCCGTCCTGGAAGCCGCCGAACCACTGAACTTTGCTGCGCACGTCGTCGTTCGGGAATGTGGTGTTGGGCGAGAACTTGCCGGTGAGAATGCCCATTGCCAGCGGGGCACGGTTGAGGCTCGCCAGGTTTTTGGCTTCGCACAGGGCCAGAATGCCGTCCGAATCGCCCTCCGGGTGGCCCTCGATGACGTTCAACTGCTGCTGGACGGCAATGCAGTGCGGCCCCTCGGCGAACACCTTCACGCTTTCCAGCAAATCTGTGCTCCACCCATAGCCGCGTATCTTGCCCTCTTTGACCAGCGCTTCGAGCGTCTCCCGCACCGGAACCGCTTCCGAGGCCGGGAAGCCCCACAGGTGGAACTGGTATAGATCGATGTAATCTGTATTCAAACGGCGCAGGCTGTCCTCAAGCTGCTTGCGAATCTCCGCCGGCGTCAGCGACGGGGCAGGGCCGGCATCGCGCGTGCCAGCAGGCCAGGTATTGCCAAACTTGGTGGCGATCACAACCTTGTCGCGCTTGCCTGCGAATGCCTTGCCGAGCACCTCCTCGCTGTGCCCGCAGCCGTAGACATTGGCCGTGTCGTAGAAATTGACGCCCAGGTCCAGGGCGCGGTGCAGGGCACGGATCGATTCGTTGTCGTCAACCTGGCTCCATCCGGCGGGGCGGCCTTCATGGTTGAACGGGCCGCCGATGGCCCAGCAGCCCAGGCCCATCGCGCTGACTTCAATACCGCTGTGACCAAGTGTTCGTGTAAACATAATCGCTCTTTCCTGTTCTTTGGCTGGTTCTTGCGAACCATCGGACAACGATTCGCAGTGTAGCGCTTTGAGCGCGCTCTAAGTCAAGGGGTAATCGTGAGCAGGGCGGACGACCAATCCTACCCTCGCTCGCGCCGCGCCCACCACCATGCCGCCGCCATGAGCAGCAGTGCACCGAACGCGCTCAGGCCGCCGACAGTCAGCGCTGTATCCTGCCAGAAACGTACCGGGAACAGGCGGATCAGGCTGTCGGAGTAGTCGAAAACCCATGTGCCGTTGGCAAAGAACAACTCGTGGAAGTCGGTGAAAAAGCTGTCCCAGTTCACGACGATAAACAGCAGCAGCCCGGCCAGAATCGCCAGCATCAGCAGTCCGCCGCCGAACAAACCCTGTCGCAGTGCCCGGCGGCCATCTGCCGAGCGCGCCAGCACCGCGCCGACCAGGGCCAGCAGCACGAGCGCTACACCCAATAGGCCGAGCGCGGCCTGTGTCACCTTTTTCACGTCTTCCATGTGGGCCAGTTCACGCCCATTGTAAAAGCGGCCCCCGTCGGGCAGCTTGAGGTCGCCCAGGTAATCGATGCCCGCGTTGCTCAGAAGGTACTGGACGGCGTAGGGCGCATAGTGCAGCCGATCCGCGAGTGTGAAACCATAAAAATCAGGCGGGAAGTCCGGCTTGTTGTATTCCAACACGAGATACGTC
This sequence comes from Chloroflexota bacterium, assembly GCA_021325095.1. Taxonomy (GTDB): domain Bacteria; phylum Chloroflexota; class Anaerolineae; order Aggregatilineales; family UBA2796; genus JAJPHV01. The sequence continues at coordinate 6,406 of JAJPHV010000044.1, forward strand.
TCGGTCATGACCAGCCGCACGCTGACCAACACCAGCGCGACGGGCACAAGGAGCGTGACAAGGATCGAAAGCGCCGTCAGCCATCCACGCCGACGCCGGACAGAAGTTGGCATTACGCAGCCGCAGCCATCACTTGGGCTTGTTTACGTCCACAAACAACTGTGTATTGCCGCAGGTCTTGCAGACGCGGGCATCCACCGACCTGCCGCGCGGGCTGTAGACCTGATCGCGCCACCGGAATTCCTCCTCCACAAACTTGAGAGGCCCCGGCTTCGACGACTGGCCCATTCCCACGTCGATCAAGTAGCCCCACTCAAAGGTCGTCCCGCCACAAAAAGCACAGGCAGGCTGCTCTTTAGGTTCGGCCTCTATCGGTTTAGGTTCTTCGCCAATTGGCTCAGGTGGCAAATTGTCCATCGTTTAAATTCGTCCTTAATGACTGAACTGGCTTGTACCGCCACTCACCAGGAAGTCTACCACCATGGAGTTAATGATTGTCTCTACCGGTGCGCGGTCATCGGTAAACAGCACGTTCGAGGCTGCCGTTGGCACGACAGCCCGGATTGCGGTGTCCAGCGCGGTCTTGAGCAGGGCGTTGCTTTCGGCAGGCAGTGCAGCCCGGTTCTCCGCCAGATTCGCGGCATCAGTGCGCGTCACGGTCCCGACCAGGATCGTATTGAACGAAGAAGGCACGTCGATAGTGTGCACGCTCGGAAAGATCTGCTGCATGGTGTGGCTCATCGCCTCGATCAGCCGCCGATCCTGCTGTTTGGTGATGGTATTGACCGTCCGGCTGACGTTGATCACGACCACGCCATCGGCGGTCAGATGATCGCGCACATCGGCAAAGAACTCGACAGTGGTCAGGTTCCAGGGCACGTAGGGAACCCGGTAGGCGTCAATGCCGACCACATTATAACGTTTGGTGGAGCGATGCAGGGCCAGCCGCCCGTCCTCGATGATGACATGCAGGTTGGGCTGCCGCATCTCGAAATAGCGCCGCCCCACCTCGACAATATCCGGATCGATTTCGATGCCATCGATCTGCACCGCCGGGCCGAACACGTCCGTGTACTGGTGGGCGATGGTTCCGGCGGCCAGCCCGACGATGCACAGACTCCGAATGTTTTGCGGGCGGTAGGGCGGCTTGTTGAAAAACGGCGCAACCAGGAACATATCCCATGTGCCGCCGTAGAAAGTCGATCCTGGACTCCAGACTGAGTGAATGCCCTGCCCTTCGTTCAGCAGCAACAGGCGCGTCCCCGCCACGAAGCGACCCTGCGGCGCTTTCAGTTCCGTGACCTGGATGTAATTGTAAGCCGAATCTTTGTCGTACAGCAGATTCATGTTGGCCGGGGCCGGGCGCAGCGGGCCATTGATCGCCAGCAGCGAGACGATCAGCAGCACGGGTGGCATCCAGGCCAGTTGCAGGGCGGCGCGGCGGCTGTGCAGCGCAAGCCCGACCAGCCCGACCAGCATCAGAAATTCCGAAAAGTACAGGAACGTGCGCGAAGTGCCCGCCTCCGGGATCAGCCACAGCACCGGCAGGAACGTCCCCAGAATGCTGCCCAGAGTCGAGATAGCATACATGCGCCCGGAAGTCTGCCCGGCATCGGCTACCTCACGGAGTGCCAGCCGGATGGCAAAAGGCGAGACGCAACCGAGCAGCGTCACCGGGACTGAAAACAGCACCAGCACAGCGATCAGCGACCCGACGGCCACACCGGCATCGAAGCCTGCTACGGCCTGCGCTGCCGCACTGAGCACGGGGCGCGCCGCCAGTGGAACCAGCCCGCTGAAGAATGCTCCCCAGACGATCAGGCGGTACAGCGTGACGTGGTACGGAGAGCGATCCGCCAGCCGCCCGCCGACGAAATAGCCCACTGTCAGGTAGATCAGGATCAGGCCGATGATGTTGGCCCAGACCAGGTTGCTCGTCCCGAAGATGTTGCCGAGCAGCCGCGACGCTGATAGCTCGACGGCCAGCGTTGTCATGCCGCTGGCAAAGACTGCCACGTAGAGCATCCGCTGCTGCGCCTGACTCCCCCTCTCCACAGGGCGGAGAGGGGGCCGGGGGGTGAGATTCTCCATCTTACGGTTTCGCCGGGCGGTTCTTCAGAATGAACGGGTAGGGATCGATATAGTTGGCTTCGAGCCGTTTCTTGTTCAGGCCCGGCCAATCCCAGGGACGGGTGAGCAGGACGCGCGTCGGGCTGATATCCAGATGCATGTGATAGATAAATCGCCCGTAGGCATTGCCGATGTTGGCGATATGCTGCCCGCGCGACACCCGATCCCCGGCCCTGACCTGCGGGTTTTCGATATGGCCGTAGCGCGAGTAAAACACCTGCCCGGTATTGATGTAGGGATCGTGCTGGATGACGATCACGTTGCCCCAACTACCGGTAGCTCGCTCGCTGTACGTCACCACGCCGCTGGCGATGGCGTAGATCGGCTGGTGCGCACAATCCTGGCGCTCGCCCGTGTCGGGGTTGTATAGAATCATGTCGTTGCCCGTGTGGAGCGCTGCATTGGTCTTGCCGGGGCCGAGATAATAGAAATTCTCGAAGGGGTTGGTCGTGTACCAGATGGGCGGCCACAGCTTCGCCAGCTTGCGGTCAGCCGCCGTGCCGAGCGGCGAATCAAAGCCATCTGCCAGATAGGGCGGCGGCTCCGCAATGCCGATAATCTGCCGCCAGCGCAGCGCATCAAAGGCGATCTCCAGCTTGTTTTCGCCCGTCAGGTCGTTCAGGAAGACCACCCCCGCCGTCGGGTCGCCCGTCGCAAAGTTAAAGACACCAAGCGACACCCACAGATCATCAACCGGGGCCTGGCGGATCGGCACTTCGTAATCCGAACCGATGCCGACGATGCCATGAATCTTGAAACGGGCGTTGTTGGTTGTCGCGTGCTGCGATGGCACGCGGGCCAGGATTTCCCAGAACCCGCCCGTTGGCAACTGTGGGTCCCAGCGTGCCCAGACCTGGCTGGCAACCGGCTGGGTCGGCACGTATTTGGTCGTCCAGCCTTCTTCGTTGCGGAACGATTGGAACGCATTGTCATTCGCATTGAACACGCCGTCCCGGTAGGCCGGGCTGTCGGGCGTCACCAGGATGTCTGTGCCATAAGTGCCGCTGAACATGGGGGCCGAGGCGATCTCGTCCGGTGAGGGCACTTCGACGCCCGCCAGATTGACATTGACAGCCTCGAACTGGGATGGGCCGATGCCGCCCAACGTGTACCAGCTCAGGGCAGGCGCATTGTACGTGTGGACGGCAATGCTTCGCGCCCGATCCATGCTGGCCCTGTCGATGTTGTAGGCTTGCAGCACCGGGATAATCGGCTTTCCGTACTGGCCCCAGGTCGAGTAGGCGACGCGGAGCGCCCCATCGGGCGACTGACCAAACTCCCCCCAGTAGACCTGGGGATGGATGCTGCCGACGAAGGGCGACCATTCCTCGGGAAAAATCTCATCGTAGTGATTCGGGCGCGGGTCAATGCTCAGGCCGATATGGAACGTGCCCGGCAAGCTGCCGCGCAGCCTTGCCATCATCGGGCGGACGGTCTCGCGGCTTCCTCGGTAAAAGCCTGTGCCCGCTTCCACATCCAGGATCAGCGATCTGACACCGGGCTGCTGCGCGACTTGCAGCATCAGATTCGCTTCGGCAGCAGGATCGATTCCTTTGGGCAGTGCCCAGGCGTGGAATTCCAGGTTGTAACGGGCGAGTTTGGAGACCCAGCGGTTGATATCGCCAGGGCCATTGATTGCCAGGTCAGGCTTGTTGCCCGGCTCAAACGTTCCTATCCAATCTGTGCCATCCAGCACCTTGACGAAAATGCCGCTCACGGCGGGCGCATACTGCCGGAGCGTATTGGCGATGTCGTCGATGGTCACTTCCCCGATCATGCCGCCATACACGTGCCAGACGAAGATTTTGCCGTCGTAGGGGGTGGGCATCGGCTAGGCCGCTCCTTGATGCACGCGATCCGCCCGGCATACTACCCCCAGACGTGCGCAATCGCAAATCGTTGAGAGGCGACGAAGGGCTTCAGCCGAGAGTGCCACTCTGGGCAGGCTGGTTGCCACTTTCCGTTGAGGGTACAGCAGCAACTTGCGAGGATTCCGGTGGTTTTTCCGGCGGGGCAGCCGGCAGCAGAAAACTGAAAGTACTGCCCACACCGGGCGTGCTTTGAACGTCAATCGCCGTGCCCATTTTGTCCAGCAGCAGTTTGACGATGGCGAGGCCCACGCCCGCGCCGCCGAAGGGCCGTGTCGAGCTGCTGTCCACCTGGTAAAACGCCTGGAAGATGCGTTCAAGCTGGTCGCCGGCAATGCCGATGCCATGATCGCTCACGGCGATGCGAATACCATTGGCTTCCGGCCTGCCCGTGATTTCCACGTCGCCACCGTTCGGGCTGAACTTGATGGCGTTGTCGATAAGCTGTTGCAGCACCTGGGCCACGCCGCCCCGGTCTCCCATCAGCAGCGGCACGTCATCCACAGAAGCCTTGATGCGATCCACCGCGCCCGACGATAGCCATTGTCGCCCGGTCTGACGTACCGCCACACTGAGCGCATCGGCCAGCCGGAAGGCTTCCAGCTTGACGTCGAACGTCGCCGCCAACTGGGTGATGTTTTGGACAACACTTTCCAGTTTGGCCGTCGCCGCCGTTGCCATGTCGGACAGCGCAATGGTGCTCGGCACGCCAGCGCGGGCATCCTCAGCCATCAGCGCTACGGCGGCCTTCACCTGCACCAGCGGGGTCTTCAGCTCGTGGGACACATTCTTGACGATGCTGTCCTTGAGCAGAGAGGCTTCCCTGGATTCGCGGACGGCTTTTTCCAGTTCGGTATTGCGCTTTTCCAGTTCCGAAACAAGCGCCTGATTCTTGCTCCACAGCGCATCGACCTGGCGCTTGATGCGCAGGAGCGCTCCCACTTGCATCAGGGCGTCTGCCTCACGGACGGGCTTGACCAGCAGGCCGTCGGCGTCCTGCTCCGCTTCGAGCGTCTGCTCATCGAGGCTGCGATCCGCCAGCAGGACGACGGGCAGGAAGGCGGGTGCTCTGGTGCTTTTGATGGCGCGACACACCTCCCGGCAGTCCTTACCCGGCAGGTTCATCCCCAGCAGCACCAGGTCGGGCTGCATGGTCGGGATCAGCTCAATCGCAGCCCGATCCTCCCGCTCCGTACAAACGCGGTAATGATGCTGCTCAAGGTAAGTCCTGAGCGCCTGGAGTCTATCGACTTCATGATCGATCACAAGCAGTGTGCCAGCAGACGAATTTGGTAGTGTCATTGGCAAGGCCGCACATCGCGCACCAGATAATAGGCCCATTGTACACCAATGGCGTATGGAAAGGACAACGCTCGCAGGGCCGAAACATTCATGAATTTTAGTAGGCCGTTCCCAGTCAGGATTCCGGCGTCCCGGTGGGCGTGGGCGGCTCTGGCCCCAACTGCTTCAACAAGGCCAGGATTTCCGCCGCTGCCTTGTCATCTTGATACTGATCCGCCTGGTCAAGTGCCTGCCGAAGCGCGGCCCGCGCTTCGGGGATTTTACCCTGCTGTTGAAGCAGTTTGGCCTTCTCCATCCACAAAATCGCCCAGTTATTACTGACCTGAATGGCGTCGTCGTAGGCTTTGAGTGCATCGTCGATCCGTCCCAGTGCCGCCAGGACACGTGCCCGATCTGCATTGATGTCGCGGCCCAGCAGCCGGTTCAGGTAGGGATACTCGTAAGTGCTGGTGTCCTCGACAGCCTTCACCAGATCAAGTTTCGCCAGGGCCTTCTCATCGTTCTTGTTGTCGATTTCCAGGAGGGCCTGTACGTACACTGCCGCAGGCGTCTTCGGTTCAAGGGTGAGTGCCAGGTCTATCCACTCATTGGCCTTCGTCGCCTGACCGTTTGTCCAGGCGACGAAGGCGCCGTCTGCAATGTACTTCGGGTCGCGGCTATGCTGCTTGTCGATGCCGTTCAGGTACAAATCGAAAGCCTTCTGCTTCTGGTTGAGCACCAGATACGTCGGCCCCAGGCGCGCGTGGAGGGACGTGTCGTCAGGCCGCAGTGCAACGGCTTTCTCAAGAGCATTCTGCGCCTCCGGGTACATCCTCACGCCGAAATAATACTCGCCGAGGTATTGGTAGAACCTGGCATCCTGTGGCGCAAAACTGGCCGCGCGCTCCAGGTCCTTGAGGATGTCGGCCTGCGATACGCCGTTGTCGCTCCCGACATAGCCATTGATGTTGTTGTTGGCCCACCCCCGCAGCCAGTAGGCATAATAATCGTTGCTGCCTTTGTCTATGGCCTGCGTGTAATACGTCACGGCCTTTTTGTTATCATCAACTGCAGCCCCGGAATTGTCCTGGGGTTTGTCTCTAAACTGATAGTACGCCGCCAGCGGAATGTAGGCTTCCGGGCGATTGGGATCGATCTTGATGGCGGCCTCGGCATCTTCACCGGACTTATTGCGCAGGTCGGGAATCTCGACTCGGATGCGTGCACGCAGCACCAGCAGATCGTAGGACTGCGGATCGGCTTTCAGCGCCTCCTCGACGCGCTCAAGCTCGCGCTCAGGCGACTCCGCTATGAGGGAACGCATGACGTCGGCGGTCAGTTGAGCGTACTTGCCCGCGCCAGTCTGCATCGCCGCGCCGGATGTAGCGGGCATTGAGATAGACGTTGCGACTGCCGTACTGGTGGCCGTCGTGGCTGCGGTTGGACTGGTCCCGACAATTACAGGGGTCGCCGTCGGCGCGGACGTAGACGTAGCAGCGATGGCGGGCGCTTGCAGAATGGCAGTGCTCGTTGCGGCTGGCGGTGTCGTGGTTGGGCGTGAAGCCAGCAGGACAACACCGCCCAGGACAACCACGACAATGATTACAGCCACAACTGCAAAAGGCAGGGATCGGCTGGCCGGGCGTGGGGCTGGCGCTTCCACGAGCGTGCCCGCCGTCTCCTGGGCAGATCGGGTTCGTTTCATCTCGGTCTGCGTTGGAAGCTCCGAGGCAACACCCGCCCTGGCGTTCTCAAGCGCGGTCTTGAATTCCGCCGCCGTCTGGAAGCGATCTTCTTTGTTCTTGGCAAGCGCCTTCAACACAATCCGCTCGACGGACTCCGGCAGACTTTCCACGAACTGGCGGGGCAGCGGCAAGGGGTCATTGATGTGCTTGAGAATCACGGCGTAAGGCGTATCAGCGTCATAAGGCACTTTGCCGGTTAGCATCTCGTACAGCACAATGCCCAGGCCATAGATGTCGGCGCGCTCGTCCACTTTCTCGCCGCGCCCGGCTTCCGGGCTGATGTAAGCAGGCGTGCCGATCACCGCGCTGCCCGCCGTCAGGCCCGACAAGTCCATCAGTCGCGCGATGCCAAAATCGGCCAGGATCGGCGTGTTATCTTTGGAAAAGAGGATATTGGCAGGCTTGATGTCGCGGTGAATCATGCCCTGGCTGTGGGCGTAGGCCAGCGCATCGGCCAGCCGGATGGCGATGTCGAGCGCCTGCGCGACGGGCAGCGCACCCTGTTGCTGAAGCAGCGCCTTGAGCGTCTGGCCCTGGACGTACTCCATGACCATGTAATACTCGTCATCCTGCACGTCAAAGTCGATGACCTGCACGATGTTGGGGTGGCGCAGGCCGGCAACGCTCTGGGCTTCACGCTTGAAGCGCGTGATGAAACTGGGGTCTTCGGTCAGATGCCCGTGCATGACCTTGATCGCAACGTAACGATCCAGGCCCGGCTGGTAAGCGCGATACACGTCGGCCATACCGCCACGCCCCAGGCGCTCCATGACCTGATATTTGCCGAGCGTCGTTCCTGCCAAATCTTTTGCCATAGGTAATTTAGCGCAAGGGGACTGTCGCGTTGACGCGACAGCAGCGGAATTGCGCATCTCTCCTTTCTTTGCTAGCATCGACCTCATCGATTGCCCTTACGGGCATGGTCACAACGTCCTTGACCAACTTCAAGTTTGGCGGCTGTGCAGGGTAGTCCTGTACGCAAGACTTGAAA
>JAJPHV010000039.1 GCA_021325095.1 Chloroflexota bacterium
CAATACTGCTTAGATAAGCCCTCACCCCCAACCCCTCTCCCGCAGAGCGAGGGGCTTTTCCCCTTCCCCTGGCGGGGGAAGGGGCCAGGGGATGAGGGCTGCAACAGCCTACTCGCCCTTAACGAAGAGGTATTGGCTCTAGCCATCCACGACGGCGATGTGCTTGAATTGCGTCACGTCCACCAGCCCCAGGTCAGAAATGCGCAGTTCCGGGATCACGACCAGCGCCAGCAGGCTCAACTGCATGTAGGCGTTGTGCAGCTTGCAGCCGCAGTCCTGCATGGCCTGTACCATCCGTGCCGACTTCTCGGCCACGATCTCGGCCCGTTCTGAGGACATCAGCCCGGCAATGGGCAGTTCGACCAGCGCCAACTGTTTGCCCTCGCGGATCACGACCACGCCGCCGCCGACCTTCGCCAGTGTATTGGCCGCCAGTGCCATATCGTCCTTATTCGTGCCGACCACCAGCAGATGATGACTGTCGTGCGCGACGGTGGCGGCGACGGCACAGGGCACGTTAAAGCCGAAGCCCTGTACGAAGCCGCTGACCACCTCGCCCGTCGCCCGATGGCGTTCTACCAGGGCTGCCCAGGCGATATTCTGGGCTGGATCGGGAAAGACCTCGCCATTGCTGGCATTCAGCGGCGCGATGACGTGCCGTGTCGGAGCCTGGTTTTCGATCACGCCGATCACGTGCGCATTGACCGTCGAGTTATGGCCGGGGGCTGGCACATAAAAATCGGCGGCAGTCACGGGGCGGGCCAATTTCACCGAATTTTGCACGTCGGCGGGATAGGCATACGGCGGCAGATCGACCACCAGCCTGCCGTTTTCGGCCAGCACTTCGCCCGCGCCGATCACGATCTCGGCGGCAAAGTCACGCAGATCGGCGGCGAGCACAATGTCGGCATAACGCCCCGGTGCAAGGCTGCCCAGGTCACGTTCCACGCCGAAATGCTGCGCTGTGTTCAACGTCATCATCTGGATGGCGATCAGCGGATCGAGGCCGAGGCCGACGGCGTGGCGCAACACGCGATCCATGTGCCCTTCCTGCACCAGCGTCCCGGCGTGCACATCGTCGGTACAGAGAATGAACTGGCGCGGATCAAGGCCGCGCTGCGTGATGGCCGTGATTTGCGACTCGACATCGTACCAGGCCGAACCGAGGCGCAGCATGGGGCGCATTCCACGCCGCGCCCGCTCTACGGCGTCGATCTCGCGCGTGCCCTCGTGATCGTCCGCAGGGCCACCCGCCACGTAAGCGTGGAACGGCCTGCCCAGGTCGGGGCTGGCGTAATGGCCGCCGACGGTTTTGTGGGCTTTCATTGTCTCGGCCATCTCGGCGTGCATGTTGGGGTCGCTGCCGAACACGCCGGGGAAGTTCATCATCTCGCCCAGGCCGATGATGTCCGGCCACTGCATGGCCTCCGCCACGTCGGCGGGCGTGATCGACGCGCCGGGCCGTTCCAGGCCGGGCGCAGATGGCACGCAGGACGGCATTTGCACGAACACGTTGATGGGCAGTGCGCTGGCCTCGTCCACCATCAGGCGCACGCCCTTGATGCCAAAGACGTTGGCGATCTCGTGCGGATCGGCGAAGACGCCGGTTGTGCCGTGTGGGATCACGGCGCGGACGTACTCTGTGACCGTGAGCATACTGCTCTCAACGTGCATGTGTGCGTCCAGCAATCCAGGCACAAGGTAGCGCCCCGCGGCGTTGATGACTCGGGTCTGTGGCCCGATGCAATACCCGGCGTCGGGGCCACAGTATGCGATCCGGCCTGCACTGACCGCAATGTCCGTATCTGGAACGATCTCACGGGTATGGACGTTGACCCAGCGCCCGCCGCGAATGACCAGATCGGCAGGAGCACGGCCCATCGCTACATCGACCAACTGTTTGGAGACTTCATGCCAGGGTTTCCGGGAAGCCATCGATAATCCTTGTCCTTATCACGAAACCTTCACGGTGCATCATGCAACAGGACGGCGCTTTCCGCAAGGGGTATACTTGCGCCCGAATACAGTCCAATGACAGGGAGCACAGTATGTCGGATCGTATTATCGTCCTTCAAAAGGTGATTAGCCAGCGCACGCAACCCCCGGTGGGGCTGCGCATCTGGTCGGACGGGCTGGTGCAGCGCCCCGCCGCTGACAATCCGCTGCCTGCCGCGACGGAACGGCTGGATAAGGATCGAGATTTGAGATGGGAGGACGATAGACGGTTGAGCAGAAGCCAGATCGAAGCGGTGCAGGAAGCGATCCGGCAGGTAGGCTTTTTTGCTCTGCCGCCCGTCATGCTGATCAATTACTGCAAGGAAGACCCCGGCACGGCCATCTGGACGGCCAATGTCGATGGGCAAACAGCGCGCGTCGTGGTCTTTGATCCGCGCCCCCGGCGCAGCGCCGAACTGGATCGACTGTCGGCGGTGCTGGATGAAATTCTGGGAAAAACAAGCGGGAACTGAAAAATGTAAAGAATCCGTGAACGATTCATGAGCCATTGGTGAGAAAGTATTGCCCAATGGTATATCTATCGGCATGATAAACCGCCCCTGAAAACGGGGTGAAACAGGCATCGGAGATCCATTCTCATGCAGCAGATATTCAAGTATATTCCAGGAATTTTGTTCGTGATTGTGGCGGCGGCTTGTAACGCCAATTCGGATGCCGTCCGAGTCCTGGAAACCGAAAACACTTCTTTGCGCGCCACCGTTGCCGCCTACCAGAGCACTGGCCCGACCATGACGGCACAGGCCACCCTTGCTTCACAGCGGTTGGCAACTCTGCAAACCGATCTGACGACGGCGCGTGCCCAGGTGCGCGATCTGACGGCCAAACTGAACACCGGGGGCGGACAGCCCCAACTACAGCCAACGCTCATTGCGGGCGCAAACAATCCGGCGGCCCAAGACCCGATCACACCGGGCGCCCCTGGAACTCAACAGGCCACCTACAACGGCTTCGCCTTTGCGGAAGTCGTCACGGCCAAAAGTATCGACGATGCCACCGGCTGCGCCAGCGCCAGGAGCAGCACTTTTTCGGTGAACGACAACCGCATCTTCGTGGTGGCCGATGTACGCAACCTGAAAGGCGGCACGAGCTTCAAGGCCAGTTGGGCCGGTGCCGACTTCACCCGCGAAAACAGTTGGACGGCCAAACGTGACAGCGCCCAGTTGTGCATCTACTTCTACATCGAGCCGAAAACGCTGGCCCTCAAGCCTGGAGAGTACACAGTGACGTTCGGTGCACCCAACCTGAGCGCCACGCCCGTGCAGTTCACGGTGCAGTGAAATCGCGCCCGGTGCTTCACCATCGGGCGTCGGCCATACATCTGGATATAATCAGGGCCTTCCTTTGTTAAACTACTCGTCGCCTACCCCACCGCGCGCGGTGGGGTCGCTAAATTACGGAGCGTTTCATGGAAGTTCTGATTATTAACCAGCGTGGAGTAACGGAACTGCTGCCGATGACCGAGTGCATCGACGTGATGGCCGAGGCCCTTAAAGCGCTGGCACGCGGCAACGTGATCCTGCCGCTGCGCCCGGTGATGTGGCTGCCGGAGAAAGTTGGGGCGCTGGGCATGATGCCCGGTTACTTGGGCGACGTGGCGACGATGGGCGTCAAGGTGGTCAGCGTTTTCCCGGGCAATCACGGCACGGAATACGACTCCCACATGGGCACGGTCTTGCTTTTTGAAACCACGCACGGACAGTTGCAGGCCATTCTTGACGCCAGCCAGATCACGGCCACACGCACGGCAGGCGTGACGGGCGCAGCAACGCGGCTGCTGGCGCGTGAGGACGCAGGTGATCTGGCGATCCTGGGGTCGGGCGTGCAGGCCCGTTCGCACCTTGAGGCCATGCTGGCCGTGCGTCGCATCCGCCGGATTCGAGTCTGGAGCCGCAACTACGATCATGCCATCCAGTTTGCCGAGGCCGAGTCGCGCCGCCACAGCGTAGGCATTGAACCGGTGCCGACAGCACAGGAAGCGGTGTCTGGCGCGGATATTATCTGTACGACCACCGCCGCGCCGGAGCCGATCTTGCGAGGCGAATGGATCGCTGCGGGGGCGCACGTCAATGCCGTCGGCTCAAGCGTGCCGTTCACCCGCGAACTGGACACGGCTGCCGTCGTCAAGTCGCGTCTGTTCGTGGATCGCCGCGAGTCGACGCTCAACGAGGCGGGCGATTTCCTCTTTCCGAAGCAGGAGGGCGCGATCAGCGATGACCACATCCTGGGCGAGGTGGGCGAGGTACTGATCGGCAAAGTGGCCGGGCGGCAGTCGCCGCAGGAAGTCACGCTGTTCAAGTCGCTGGGGCTGGCCGTCGAGGACGTGGCCGCCGCTCGCCACGTCTATCAGAAAGCTGTCGCGCAGGGCCGGGGCACGTGGGTCGAACTGGGAGGCAGCCGCCATGCCAGCCACGCTTAAGCCGATAGCGCTCGAAGACATCCAGGCAGCGCGGGCGCGCATTGCGGGTTCTGCTATCCGAACGCCACTCGTCCGGCTCAACGTAGAGGACGCGCCTGCCCAGATTTACCTGAAACTCGAAAATCTGCAACCGATTGGCTCCTTCAAGCTGCGCGGCGCGGGCAATGCTATTGCGCTGGCCGCAGCGGATCAGTTGGCGAAGGGGGTCTATACGGCCAGCGCGGGCAACATGGCGCAGGGTGTGGCCTGGAATGCGCGGCGGTTGGGAATCCCCTGCACGGTGGTCGTGCCCGACAATGCGCCCGAAACCAAACTGGCCGCCATCACACGCCTGGGTGGGCAGATCATCAAAGTGCCCCGCGACGAGTGGTGGAATGTGGTGGTGACGCATCGCTACGAAGGACTGGAAGGGCTGTTCATCCACCCGGTCAGCGATCCGGCGGTCATGGCGGGCAACGGCACGATAGGGCTGGAAATCCTCGAAGACTTGCCGGACGTGGACACGATCCTGATCCCGTATGGCGGCGGCGGCTTGAGCTGCGGCATTGCGTCGGCAGTGCGTGCTCTCAAGCCAGATACACGCCTCTACGCCTGCGAGGTGGAAACGTCGGCGGCGCTGGCCGCAGCGCTCGCGGCGGGCAGCATCCAGTCGATCCAGTACACGCCATCGTTTGTGGATGGTATCGGCAGCACGAGCGTCCTGGCGGAAATGTGGCCGCTCGTTCAATCCCTGTTGGATGGCTCGCTGGTGTCGTCGCTGGCCGAAGTCTCGGCAGCGCTACGCCTGCTTCTGGAACGCAACCGGGTGCTTGCCGAGGGTGCAGGCGCGACTCCGGTTGCGGCAGCGCTGTCCGGCAAGGCGGGCAGCGGGAAAGTGGTGTGTGTCGTATCGGGCGGCAACCTCGACCTGTCGAAGTTGGTTAGGATCATCGAGGGGGAAATGTAGGTCTGCGCGTGAGCAGCGGGGCAATGGTGGCGAGACAAGTCACGCCGACGCTGCTACTGACCAGGACCTCATCATACCGGCTGAGGCCGGCGGACAAAACCTTTGGATTCTTCTCGTGACTACAATATCTGCGCGGACCTGGGGACTGTTACGCCAGGCGCGCGTCGGGCGTTTGCTGCCGGCAAGGCACCTTAATCGCCATACGCCAGCTCAACCACTTCCAGCACGCGCCTGTCGCCGTCCTGAACCAGACGCCCGGCCCGCCGCGTGGGATCGTGCTGAAAGATGAGCAGCGCACCGGTATCCAACGCCCATTGCTGCCAGCGCCGCTTGGTTTCGAGCGTTTGCAAAGGCTCCACATCGTAGGCCGTCATCCAGCCTAACTTCTCGAAGTGGACGGCATAGCTCGCCATGTCGGCCACAAACAGTGCGTGCTGGCCCTGGCTCTCGAAGCGGATCGACATGTGCGCCGGGGTATGCCCGCGCGTGATGACGCCGTGAATGCCCGGCAAAATCTCGGTGTCTCCGTCCAGCAAGCGCATTCGTCCCGACTCGACGAGCGGTTGATAGTTGATCGGCAAATAGGAAGCGGCAGTGCGTTCATTGGGGTGGACGGCATCCTCGTATTCGCGCCGCTGGACGACGTACTCTGCGTTGGGGAAGGTCGGTACAATGTCATGTTCATCCACACCGAACTTCGTATCGCCCGCCGCGTGGTCGGCGTGCAGGTGCGTATTGATGACCAGATCGACGCTTTCGGGGCGCACGCCCAGCCGTGCCAGCCAGTCGATCAGATTGCCGCTGTCCCGCACGACGCCCCAGTTTCGTCGCTGCCGTTCGGTGAGCTTCAGGCCCAGGCCGGTATCGACCACCACCGTCTTGCCCGCCGCCCTCACCACAAGACAGTGCAGTGCCATCGGAATCAGGTTATGCGCATCCGGCTCGAAGTAAGGTCGGTACAACGGGCGCGGCGTCAGGCCGAACGCCCCGCCCGCGTCCACGTGCATCACGCCGTCCGTGACCAGTGCGATCTGGATGTCGCCAAGCTGGATCATTCAGGCTTCACCGGGTTCGGTTCGCCGTGGGGGTCAGCCAGCGCCAGCGCATCGGTGAAGTAATTGACCAGCGCTGCCCGCTCGGAGTCCGGTAGAAAGGTGCTGGCCGCCGCCGTGAGAATAGACTGCTTTACGTCATCCAGCGTCAGGCCGAGTGCACCGGTCGCCAGCGTCAATTCATCGGTCAGCGTAATGTTGCTGATCGAGGGATCATCGGTGTTGATGGTCGTCTTGAGGCCCAACTGGTTCATGTCTCGCAGCGGGTGGTGCATGGCCGATTTGACCACGCCGCTCTGCACATTGCTGGTCGGGCACACCTCGAAGGTCGTTCCGGCTTCACGTGCTATCTGAACGACGGTGCTGTCCTCGACGATACGAACGCCGTGTCCGACACGCTTCGTGCCCATCTTCTCAATGGCCTCACGGATGTTGCGCGGCCCGAACCATTCCCCGGCGTGGACAGTCAGTTCCAACCCGCTCTGCCGGCCTTCCTTGAACAGGCTGTAGAACGGCTCTGCTGAGTAGCCTGCTTCCTGCCCGGCCAGGTCAAGCGCCACCACGCCTTTATCACGGAATTCGAGGGCAACGCGCAGCGTTCGTTCGCCTTCGATCACGCTCTCGTGGCGATTCATGGACAGGATCAGCCGCACGCGGATGTCGCGTCCGGCCTGCCCTTCCTGCACCCCCGCACACACCCAGCGCACCACCTCGCCAAACGAGAAATGCTTGAGGTTGGTCAGGGCTTTGGGGGTGAACCGCAGTTCCATGTACTTCACATTGTCGGCGGCAGCGTCCTCGACGGCTTCCCGTGCGATGCGCTGGATGACCTCCGGCGCACAGAAAAAACGGCGGATCACTGCGAACTTGGAGAGGAAATGCGCGGAGTTGGCGGGCGAACCCGGCGTAATCTGAACGTATTGGCGCAGCGCTTCCATGTCGTAGGCAGGCAGGTCGATCTGGTATTCCCGCGCCACGTCGATCAACGTACTGAGCCGGATGGAGCCTTCCAGGTGGCGGTGCAGCTCAATCTTCGGAAGCGCAGCATACAAGGCGCGATGTTGGTTCGTGGTCGCTGCGTTCACCGTTGCAGTCCTCCGCTCAACGAATCAATGTTCCGGTTGCCGTGCGTCGACATTTCAGGTCGGGTTACCCGTTGTGCGTGTCTGTGCCACGTTCGTGCAACAGCCAACTCCAATAGCGCCACGCGACGACGACAGCCAGCAGCAACCCCAACACAAATAGCACGTCAAATAACATGGTGGCCGCGTAAGCCGGGTCGCCACCTGGCGCGACGGCACTGATAAACCGCCCGACGATGCTCACGCCGACCAGCACGACACTCACGAACAGCCAGCGGTACAGCGGCGCGCGTTTGGTCACGGCGCCCAACCGCTGGCTGAGTAAGGCCAGCACCACCAGCGCGATCAGGATCGAGACCGGCCCGCACAGGCCGAACAGGGTCAGCAGGTTATTCATCCTGCCATCCTCAGCGCCCTGCCGTCATCAAATTGTACAGGTAAATGCACATGCCTGTGAGCAGCAGTCCGCCGAGTAACCATAGTATATCACCAAGTGGATCGCCGCTAATCCGGTCGATGAAAGCGTAGCGTGCCGACGCCATCCCGAAGATCAGGATCGACAGGCCGAATCCCCAGAAATAAGTCCGCTCGCCCGACACGTTCTGGTAGAAACGGGCGATGAGCAGCAAGATGGTCAGGATGATGGCGATGATAAACCACGCCAAAATCGTCAAAGCCTGATGAGTAGTAATTGCCGTCATTCGCTGCCATTGTTTTGGAGGATGCCAAAATCCCGCGCATGAAAGGTTGCTATTTCTTCCGCCCGAAGGCTTGCACAAATGCTTCGGCAGCGGTGCTGACCGGGCTGCCGCTCATGATTCCCTGCTGGCCCTCGAACTTGGCCCGCACTTCAAAACCCCGCCCGGTGATCTCGTACTGGCGAATGTCCTTGGCGTGGTCGGAGCCGCGCAGCTTGAGGACAAGCAATGCCCGCCGCACCGCGCTGGAGAGTTCGACGTAGCGCAGCAGGATGTAACCATCGACCACGAAGGCCAGGTCTTCCTCGATATCGGGTGTTTCGCCGAGCAGTGTGGCGTTTTCCCGCGTCAACATGGCCGTCAGACCCATGCGTTTCAGGCCGTTAATGAACTCGTAGACGACTTGTCGCAGTTCAATCGGGTCGGCAGCCAATCGCTCGAAGTGGCTCAGGCTGTCCACCAGCACGCGCCGTGCCCCGATCTGCTGCGCCATGTCCTCGATCTGCCCGTTGACGTGCTGCAAGTCGGCCCGGCTGACTTCCGGGCTGGTCATCACCACGCGCAGTTTGTTGGCCGCTTCCAGCGCTTTGAAGTCCCAGCCGAAATTGTCAGCATCCCGGTAGTATTGACGAGGAAAGGTTTCAAAAGTCAAGATCAGGCCCGGCTCGTCGGCTTCTGCCGCGCCGTGATAGATGAACTGCATCCCAAGCGTGCTCTTGCCTGTGCCGGGTGCGCCCTCGACCAGGGTGGCCGAGCCACGCAGCAGACCACCCCGCAGCATGTCGTCCAGGCCCGCGATCCCGGTGGTCACTCGTTCAACGGTCATAGTCCCCCCTGTGGCGCCGCCGTCATCCCCGACAGTCAGCGCATTCCCCGGATCACGTGGTAGATGGCCTTGACGCGGAACTGGCGATCATCGCAGGCCAGGATGAAGGTGTTGATCAGTTTGCGGGTGTCTGTGTCCGTCGCCAGGGTATAGACGGTCAGGTCGTTGAGGGGCGAGGTCTGGAGGATGCCTGCGTTGACAAGCTGTTGCAGTTCCGGCTCAATGGTGCGCACATCGCGCCCGGTGTAGCGCGCAATGCCTTCCGCCGTATCGGTTGTATGCGGGTTATCGTGAAAGAAGCGAACCAGGTCCCACTTGATAAATGAATTGACTTTGGTGCGAATAAATTCAAGAAGGCGCGGATCCATATCGTCCATCAACCGCGTCGCCAGGTCATCATTGCTCATCTACGCAGGCTCCTTGTCCCGGGGTGCAGCCTGTTCGGGATCGATCAAGCCAGGCTGCACCCACCGACGGCAGTACAACTATTTTCGGCGCTTTCGGTGATCTGCGCTAATGGGTCTCCCGGTGGGGGCAGCGGCCTGACGCTGTTCCTGAATCTGGCGGTAATGGCAGTTCTTGTACTTCTTGCCGCTTCCACACGGGCAGGGATCGTTGCGACCCGTCTTGTCCCAGACGTCGGCGCGGGTCGGCTCCGGCGCGCTTTCCCGGACGGCCTGCGGGCGAATGTTGGTCGGCCCATTGCCGCCTATCGCGCGCAGGCCCTCCCGCACGTTGCGGGCGATCAGGGCTTGCTGCGGCTGCGGGGCCACTTCGACGCGGTAGATCGTCTGCACGATCTGGTGCTGAATCTGCGCCTGCAGCTCCTCCCACATGGCGAAGGCTTCGCGCTTGTATTCAACCAGCGGATCGCGCTGCCCGATGGCGACCAGCCCGATGCCTTCGCGCAGGATGTCCAGGTCGGTCAGGTGGCGCACCCAGAACTGGTCAATGGCGCGCAGCATAATCTGGCGCTCGGCGATGCGCATAATTTCGGGCGTCAGCCTGGCCTCTACCGCATCGTAGACTTCGATAGCGCCCTTGACCAGCTCCAGCTCGATTTCGTCGGGCGTCTTGTTTGCCCACGATTCGGGCTTGATATGATCCGGAACGGGATACAGAGCCAGCGCTGCGCGGTACAGTTCTTCCAGTTCCCAGGCTTCGCGGTCATCTGGCAGGTACTGCTCGATCAGATCGTGGATTTCCTCGGAGGTCATGCGCTCGATCTGTTCGCGCAGATTGTCGGCTTCGAGCGTCTGCTGGCGCTGTTTGTAGATCACCTCGCGCTGCTTGTTGACCACATCGTCGTATTCGAGCACCTTCTTGCGGATGTCGAAGTTGTAACCCTCGACCTTGACCTGGGCCTGCTGGATCGACTTGGTGATCAGGCCATGCTCGATGGGTTCATTTTCGGGCATGTTGAAGGTCTTCATGAAGCCCTTGACTCGATCTCCGCCGAAGCGCTTCATCAGATCGTCTTCCAGCGATAGGTAGAAGCGCGACGAACCGGGATCGCCCTGGCGGCCTGAACGCCCGCGCAACTGGTTATCGATGCGGCGGGCCTCGTGCCGTTCCGTGCCGATGACGTGCAGACCACCCGCCTTGATCACGATCTCGCGGTCACGGGCGCACTCGGCTTTGGCTTCTTCCAGCGCCGCTTTCCACTGCTCCGGCGTCGCTTCAGTGATCTCGATGCCCTGACTGCGCAGCTTCTCACGGGCCAGCCCTTCGGGGTTGCCGCCGAGCAGAATATCGACGCCGCGCCCGGCCATGTTGGTGGCAATCGTGACCGCGCCGGGCCGTCCCGCCTGGGCAATGATGATCGCCTCTTTTTCGTGATGCTTGGCGTTCAGCACTTTGTGCGGCACTCCGGCTTTTTCCAGTAGCTTGCTCAGGCGTTCAGTGGTCTCAATGGCGACTGTACCGACCAGGATCGGCTGCCCGGCCTGGCTGCGGGTCTTGATCTCGTTGACGACGGCCTCCCACTTGGCCCGTTCCGTCATGTACACCAGGTCTTCCATGTCATTGCGGATGCACGGCAGATGGGTAGGAATAGCCGTCACATCCAGCTTGTAGATTTCCTCGAACTCATCCGCCTCGGTCATGGCCGTGCCAGTCATGCCTGCCAGCTTTTCGTACATACGGAAATAGTTCTGGAAGGTGATCGTCGCCAGCGTCAGGTTTTCGCGCTGAACCTGCACGCCCTCTTTGGCCTCGATAGCCTGGTGCAGCCCCTCCGAAAAGCGCCGCCCGTACATGGGCCGTCCGGTGAACTCGTCCACGATGATCACCTGGCCGTTCTCGATCATGTAATCCTTGTCGAGATGGTAGACGACCTTCGCCCGCAGGCTGTTATCCAGGTACGGGATCATCTCCGAGTTTTCCGGGCTGTACAGGCTGTCGCCTTGCAGCAGCCCGGCGCTGCGCAGCCCGCGCTCGATCTTCTCGACTCCGGCTTCGGTCAGGTAAACGGATTTGGTTTTCAGATCTTCGACATAATCGCCGTCCGGCGCTTCATTATCAACACTTTCCTCGCTGCTCGGCTTCAGGTTGCGCACCATCCGGGCAAACAAACCGTAATAATCACTCGGCTTATCCGCCGTGCCAGAGATAATCAGCGGCGTGCGCGCCTCGTCGATCAGGATGTTGTCCACCTCGTCCACGATGGCGTAATGGTGTCCGCGCTGCACCATCTCCTCTTTGGAGCGCACCATGTTGTCGCGCAGATAGTCAAAGCCGAACTCGTTGTTCGTGCCGTAGGTGATGTCCGCTTCGTAGGCTTCGCGGCGGCTGATCGGGCGCAGGTTCTGGTAGCGCTCGTCGTCGCTTGGGAAATTCGGATCAAACAGGAACGAACCGCGCGACGGATCGGCAGCCGCATTCTGGATCACAGCAGCCGACAGACCCAGCAGATGGTAGATCGGCCCCATCGTTTGCAGGCCGACTTTGCTCAGGTAATCGTTGGGCGTCACCAGGTGAACGCCTTTGCCTTCGAGCGCATTCAGGTACAGCGGCAGCGTGGCGACCAGCGTTTTGCCCTCGCCGGTCTTCATTTCGGCGATCTTGCCCTGGTGCAGCACAATTCCGCCGATCAACTGCACATCAAAGTGACGCAGCCCGATGGTGCGCACCGACGCCTCGCGCACGACAGCGTAGGCTTCGGGCAAAATATCGTCCAGCGTTTCGCCTTCTTCCAGTCGTCTCTTGAACTCGGCAGTTTTGGCCCGCAACTGTTCGTTACTGAGCGCCTTCATCTCCGGTTCAAGCGCATTGATTTCTTCGACGGTTTCAAGGTGACGCCGCACGTCACGCTCGTTTGGGTCGCCGATCACCTTCTTGATCAGATTTCGGAATACCATACTCACCCTTGTCGCTACCGGGATTGAAGAAGCCTCAAGCCCATTGTAACTATTACGTTGATGCGATGCGTCTCGGATTATAGCATAGCTGATGGCCTATGATACCGCATCGCGCGATAATTTTGTGTTAGAACCCGCCGGCGTGCAGGAGCGGTTTCGCGCTGCGAGATAAGGGGTCGTTGTGCAGGACGCTGAAGATCACGCCGGGCTAGGCAAAAGATCGGGGAATTCTGCCTGGGGTCGAACACGCCCCGTCGTTACGACGCTGGGAAACATGAGCGCTCCACACCGGAGTGCTCATGCTGTTCTTCGTTTTGTCCGAACGCCATCTATCAACCTGGTCCGCGAACAAGATTGGCGATGCAGTCGATACAGTTCGGGGATGTGGGCGTAGGAACCGGCGTCGGCTGTGTGGCAGGGCCGGGGCCAACCGGGATGCAGTCCTTCCACCTACCAAGAAAGACCTTGCCCTCCGCATCAGGTCGGCTGTTCAACTGGAAGTAACCGCCCGGCAGGGCGTACAACGTGTAGATTGGCCCGCTCAGGATCAGGACGGGGACACGCGATTGGTTGGCCTTGATTCGGGCAGGAATGATTGTCAGTTCCGGCGCGAAGAACAGGCGCTGCCCGGTGTTGCTGAGTACCTTGATGCCTCCTTTGTTGAAAGCGCCGCCGGGCATGTCAAACTCATCCACGCAATAGACGGCAATCGCGCCGAAAGAGTTTACCCAGGGGATGAGGTTGATACGCCCGTCACCAGAGCTTGGCGGGCGATTATTTGCGCCGGGGGTTATCCTGATGGAGATTGGCGCTGAGGATAAGGTGTTGGCAGCAGTGGGGATCAACAACACCTGGCCGACGAAGATCAGATTGGGGTTGGCGATGCCATTCGCCTGTTGCAGGGCTGCTACTGAAACGCCGAATCGCGCTGCGATTCGGTAGAGGTTATCTCCAGGTTGGACGACATAAGTCGTTGAACCCTGCGCCCTCAGTGGGACAACTGATAGCGCTACCAGGGCTATGGCAACGAAGACAAACAGCAAGCGCGACATAAAATCTCCCTCTGGATTGGCCTGCTGCCTTGCATGTTGTCTGTCTCAGGCTCACCCTGTAGATGTGTTATTATCACTAGAATTATTATATGCCGGATCACTGCGCCGTACTCATCAATTTTGCGTGACGAACGTGTTGCAATCTGGTATCGGTGGGGCCAGACTTTCAGGGAAACTGAGCGTTGTTTCGAGATTGTTCAGCCACCTGGCATGGACGGGTTAGCGGCAGGACCGCACCGAAAGCTGTATACTCAAGCACGACGGTGGGGAAATATCGTTCACCGTGAGTATCACTGCCTGGCGCGAGGCCTGAGTGTGGCCGTATATACGCCCTGACTGTGAAGTGTGCAGTTTCACGCGGCTCGGCAACAATGGGCAGGGGTGCAGCCTACATCGAAGTGCTAAGTGCTGATCAGCGCGAGCCGGGAACCGGCCACCATGAGCGGGGCTGGGTGTGGGAACCTGAGCAAGCGTGCTGGAAAAACGACACAGGATCATCTTTCGCATGGAACTCAACCTACTCAGGAGTGCCGGTCAACTTTTCATCCTGCTGGCTTTCGCCCTGACCACCGCCTTTCAGCAGCTGCCCGACCATGTAGCGGTAGTCGGCGGCGACCCGATCCCCACAGCACTGTTCCAGCAGCGGGTGCGGCTGGCGCGATGGACAACGGCACAGCAGCTTCTCCAGGTGATGCAGACCTATGGCCCCAACGCACTGACTGATCCCGGTAGCCCGTACAATGGGCAATACAAAAATCTCAACGACAGTGTGACCTTCGCGCAGCAGGTGCTGGACAGCCTGATCACTGTGAAACTTGTCCAGCGCGAGGCGGCAGCACGCGGCATCACTGTCACGGACGATGACGTGCAGAATCAGATCAACGCCTTCTTCGGTTACGCCCCCAACGCCACGCCGCAGCCGCCTCAACCGGGGGAAACGCCGCAGCCATCTTTGAACCCTACCGAGATGGCCCAGGCGTTCCAGGAGGAGCGCGATAATTACTTCGGGCAGGCGGGCGATATTGCGCGGATGAGCCAGGCGGAAGTCATCGCCACCTTTGCCGAACAAGCCTTGCAAATCAAGGTCTACGAAGCGCTGACCAAAAATGTCCCGACGCAAGGGCAGCAGGTCAAGGTGCGGCACATTCTGGTGGATAGCCTGGAAAAAGCCAACGCCCTGCTGGCGCAGATTCAGGGTGGCGCATCCTTCGCCGACGTGGCAAAGGCCAATTCGCAGGACGCAACCAGCGCCGCGAACGGTGGAGACCTGGGTTGGTCGCCGCACGGCGTCTACTTTCCTGAATTTGAGGACGCGATCTGGAAGGTCGCGCCCGGCACGCTGATCGGCCCCATCAAGACTCCTGTTGGCTTTCACCTGATCCTGGTTGAAGGCCGAGAGGTCAGACCGCTGACGGAGGCCGACTTGATCCGCGAACGGGATGCCGTTTACCGCCTGTGGCTACAGCAGGCACGGGACAAGGCCAACGTGCAGATCGTCGATAACTGGCCGGCATTGATCCCGGCTGAACCCACGCTGAAGGCACTGGGACTGCCGTAAAGTCGCTTAAATCAATAAGAAGCGAGAAGCTGAATGCAAGGTGTTCAGAACCAACCGTCGTTCATGCGGCGCCTCCAGGCGCGGGAAGCGCCTCCGCAGTGGCCGTTCCTGACGGCGCTGTTCTTTGTCGTCGCCTATGCCGTGCTGCTGATAGCAGGACAAGCCTTTGCCGTGACCGTCAGCGGTGGCGGTTTTAACAGCCTGACGCCGCTCGTGCTGGCCCTGGGCGCTTTGCTCGGCGGGTTGGCAACTATCGCCGGGATCGTCCAGTGGGCGCGCCGGCGTGCCCAGGCTGCCTGGATCGACAGCCTACGTCTGCGACAGCCGGTGCAGCCACCCGTAGCCCTGGTAGCGCTGTTCGGGCTGGGCACAGCCTGGGCCATCGACCTGGTAGGTGTGCTGCTCAGACTCAAGGGCGATCAGGTCCTGCCTCCCGTCCTGGACGTACTGCGCACCCCGCCTGACCTCTCGTGGGGCGTGGCGCTCTCATTGGCGCTGTTGGTTCAGCCCGTTGCAGAGGGGCTGGTCTTTGCCGGAATTCTGTACCCGGCACTGGCCCGTGCTGTCAACAGTAACCTGCTCGCGGCTGCGATCACGGCTGGGGTGTATACGCTGGTCAGCCTGGCAGTGCTTTCGGCTGGTGGGGGCGTATGGTATGGGGTCATCCAGCCTTGCCTGATGGCGCTGGCGATGAGCCTGGTGCGCGCCTTTGCTCAATCCACCCAGTCCGCTATCGTGACGCGAGCCTTCTTTGGCTTGTTTTTCGTGCTGGCTGCGCTTGTCAGTGTCCGCGCCTGAAAGCCAGAAGACTGGGTGTCCGATACGATTCGTTTTGCCGTAAAAATCGTCTACACTTGAACAAAGGTTTCTGAACCGGATTGGAAAAGCACTATGTCCGAAAGTACTGTTCAGCTATCAGGTGAGGAGTCTCCCAGCCCTCGCCCGACGACGCCACGCACTGCCCATCTCGATAAGATCAGCACCAATCAGGTTGCCCTGTATCTGAACGAGAGCGACGAGCCGCAAATCGTGGACATCAGCCAGGGGATCGTCCTGGGGCGTGCCTCACCGTCCAGCAACATGCAGCCGACCATCGACCTGACCGCGCACGGTGGATACGAGAAAGGCGTCTCGCGCCTGCACGCGACGATCCGCCGCACTGAGGCCGGTGAATTGATGCTCATCGACCAGGGCAGCGCCAACGGGACGTTCCTGGGTGAGACGCGGCTGGCCGCGTTTGTGCCAACCCGCCTGAAATCGGGCGATGTGATGCGCCTGGGGAAGCTCGCGGTAGAAATCTACTTTGGCGACATTACCGGTTCCTCCACAGCGAAAGATCAGCTCACCGAAGCGGAGCTTTTCTCGATCCACCGGGAAGCAGTCATCAAGGAACCAGAAGCGCTGCCGGTGAGCGCTGCACCGCCCGCCGGACAGGAGCAGCCTGCCCCTTCCAGTTCGTTGGTCACAAACGTCTTGCCGGATACCTCCAAGCCGCCGACGCCAACTCGTTTCCGGGCAACCGTTTCGATTGACCCGGCGCGCGTTTTCAGTCAATCGGGCGCTATCGCAGAGAAGATACTCCGGCAGTTGCAAAGTATGCAGGGTTGCTCGGTCCAACTGGTACTGGAAATTGATGGCCGGGCCAGCGCTGGCTTTGACGAAGCGACGGTCAACGCCATCAACGCGGCCTGTCAGGAGCTTAAATTCACCTACGCGCGCTTCGACGGTAGCTAAACCGTTGCCGCTGGCGCGTCAGGCTACGCGCACCAGGCCATGTGCGCGTGGGCACGTCCTACCCGGTTGCCAGCGCAATGACCTCTTCAACGGTCAGCCCGTAAATCTGGGGCGGGGTGACGCCGATCAGTGTCAGGTACATTGCCAGTTGGCTGCGATGGTGGACTTCGTGTTCGATCATTGCCATCAACAAGCGCCAGCCCTTGATCATCGTGCCCTTCAACGCCGGACGATCCTGAGTGAGCACGGCATCGTCAATGCTGCTCAGATCGCGCATAGCGGCCTCATGGTGGCTTTCCAGGTAGGCGAGCAGGGCTGGAACGCTGTCCAGTTTGGGCTGGTCGTGCCCGATGTAGTACCAGCGCCCCGCCACCACTGAGCCGACAAACATGCGCTCGCCAGCCGCGATGTGCCGCACCAGGTCGGCAAAGGTGAACTCGCCCGCTTTGGGCGCCCAATCGATGTGATCGGCGGGGATCGTTTGGATGTAAGTGATGGTGCGGCGGCGGATACTGCCAAAGTAATGCGTGAAAGCATCAAGGGACTGAATCATATTGGTTCCTTTCTCGGCCAGATGGTTGTGCGTGTCCGCCAGTGTTCTCCCACTTCTGTTGAAGCACCATTGAAGCGTGCCCGCCCGCGTGTTACATTCTTGGGCCACGACGAGGGAGAGAAGGCGATGGCAATAACGAATCTATCCCCGGCTACAGAAGTCATGCCGAGCGAACCCCAGATTCACGACAACATCCTGGGGACGTTGGGCAACACGCCGCTGGTGCGCCTGCACCGGGTGGCGCGTGGTGTGGCCTGCGACCTGGTGGCGAAAGTCGAGTTTTTCAACCCCGGCGGCTCGATCAAAGATCGAATCGGAATCACCATCATCGAAGATGCCGAGCGCCAAGGCAGGCTCAAACCAGGTGGCACGATTGTCGAGTCCACGTCAGGTAACACCGGAGTTGGGCTGGCGATTGCGGCTGCTATCAAAGGCTATAAGTGTGTCTTCGTCCTGCCCGACAAGCAATCAGTTGAAAAGATTCGGCAGTTGCGCGCCTTCGGAGCGCGAGTGGTCGTCACGCCCACCAACGTCGCCCCCGACGACCCGCGCAGCTACTACAGCGTTGCCAGGCAGATCGTCGAGGAGACACCTAACGCCATCCTGGCAAACCAGTATCATAACCCGGTGAACCCAGACACGCACTACCGCACTACCGGGCCGGAAATCTGGCGGCAAACGGCAGGCAAGGTGGATGTGGTGGTGTGCGGTATGGGCACGGGTGGTACGATCACAGGCGTGGGCCGCTATCTCAAAGAGCAAAATCCCAAAGTCAAGATCGTCGGCGTGGACCCGGTTGGCTCGATCATCATGGACTACTTCAAGACAGGCCGGATCACCGAGGCCCATTCCTACAAAGTCGAGGGCATCGGCGAGGACTTTATCCCTTCCATCTACGACTTCGGCGTCATCGACGACATGGTGAAAGTGACCGATAAGGAGTCTTTCCTCATGGCGCGCCGTCTGGTTCGTGAGGAGGGCATTTTCTGTGGCGGGTCGTCGGGCAGTG
Source organism: Chloroflexota bacterium (assembly GCA_021325095.1). GTDB lineage: Bacteria > Chloroflexota > Anaerolineae > Aggregatilineales > UBA2796 > JAJPHV01. Next base: position 18,302 of record JAJPHV010000039.1, read on the forward strand.
CCGTCGTCGGCGCGCTGCATTACGCCGTCGAGCAGAACCTCGGCTCCGACAAGCTGGTCGTGGTCCTGCTGCCGGATTCCGGCTACCGCAACCTGGGTAAAATCTTTGACGACGAGTGGATGCGCGAGAATCGCTTCCTGGACTCGTCCATCGCTGACGCTCGCGTTCAGAATGTGCTGGCGAGCAGGCCGCAGCAGGAACTGATCACCGTCCACTGCGACAGCAAGGTTGGCGAGGTCGTGGCGCGCATGAAGGACTACAACGTCTCGCAGTTGCCTGTCATCGGCGACAACGGCGAACTGATCGGCCTGGTGACCGAGGTCAGTCTGTTGAAGCACTTGCTCAACGCCCAGAGCGGCGACGCCGCCGATCAGGCGATTGCTGACCTGGACGTGGTGGATCGCAGCGTCGCCACCGTCACGCCCGATACGCCGCTTGAGGCGGTCATGAGCCTGTTCACGACCAGCCCGGTCGCGGTGGTCGTGGATTCTACGGGTAATGAGCAGGAGCGCCGTCCGGTGGGTATTCTGACCAAGATCGATCTGTTGAGCTACCTGACGACGCAGATATAGCAGGAGGCCGCATATGAATCTGCTCCGGCAGCTTGGCAAAATGTTGGCAGGCGGGGGGATGTCGGGCACATCCGGTGATAGAGGATTGTACTATTACGTCCGGTGCAACCGCTGTGGCGAGGTCGTTCAGGTGCGCATCGACCCGATGAACGATCTGTCTGCCGCCGATGGTGAGGATGGCCTATTTGCGCGCAAGATCATCGTCGGGCGGCGCTGCTACAACCGGATGGAAGCCGAATTTAGCTTTGACTCCAACCGTAAGCTGCGGGATTCCAGGGTCAGTGGCGGAACGTTCGTGGACAAAGACGCCTATCTGGAAGATCAGCAGAAAGCCGCAGTCAAATCCGGGAACTGATGGGCAGTCGCCATCTTTCCCTCAGATTGCCCGGACAACTCATTTTACCCTTGCTTGCAGCATGGCCCGCTTCGGCCTATCATTCTGGCTAAGTGCCAGTTGAGCCGTGATCCGTTCGTGAGCACTCCACACTCAGATGTAGCCAGATCGTCACGCCGTCCGCGCCATTTCACCTCCCTGCGCTGGAAGTTGACACTGCCTTTGCTGGTGGTGCTGCTTCCGGTAGCCATGCTGTCCACCTACGCCGTAACCGACAGTGTGGCGCGTGGTATCCGCGACAGCCAGGTTAACGAACTGATCGCGGCGACCCATGCTCTGAATGAACGAGCAGTGACACTGGGCAGTACCCTGCGCCGCGAAGCTGAACGCGCCGCCTTTACACAGGGCGTCGCTTCATTTATCCAGGCCAATAACAGCGCGGCGCTGGCTGCCCTGCTGCGCCCATTGGCAGCGGCGGGTGACCTCGACTACCTGATCGTGGGCAACGCCAGTGGCCGGGAAGTGGTCGGCCTGGAACGCAGCGGCAATCTTTACAGGATGAGCCAGAGCACGCTGCTGAATCAGCTTGGATTCGGGGATGGTGTTCTCTCCGGCGGGCAGGCCAGCGCACCCGGCATTGTCCGCACCAAAGATGGCTACGCCCTCTTCGTGGCGGTTCCGGTGCAGCGGCGGGGCGCAGACAATCCGCTGGTCGGTGTCGCTGTGGTGGGCATTCGGCTGGCGCGGGCGCTCGGTACGCTGCGCGACACCGACCTGTCGCAAGTAACCCTCTTTGGGCCGAAGGGCGAACTGCTGGCAACAACCTTCGCGGCGGATCAGGCGGGCGTGATGGCAGCCCTCAAGGACATCGGGCCGCAACTGCTGACGGGTGCTGGCAGCATCCCGGTGATCAATCTGGAAAGCGGCGAGGCGCAGTACCAGGCGGCTTACCTGCCCTTTATGGTGGACGGTCAAACCCTGGGCGTCCTGGCACTGCTGCGCCCCAGCACGCTCTGGGCAGCTACCGACGGCAGCCGCCAGACGCTCAGTCTGGCCTTCAGCGCTGCGCTGGGCGGCGTTCTGATCGCGGCTTTCATCGGCGTCAGCCTGACTGGCCGTCGCCTGGAACATATCACACGCACGGCCAGGGCACTGGCAGCGGGTGACCCACACGCCCGCACAGGGCTGGACGCCGGTGACGAGGTGAGCGAACTCGGCAAGGCCATCGATATTTACGCGCAGCGCGTCCAGAAGCGCCACGATGCGCTGGAAGCCTTGTTGCGTGAGCAGCGCGGCGAGGCGGCGCGGCTGATAGCGGTGCTGGAAGCTATTCCAGACGGGATCATCGTGCAAGACCTGGATGGCCGGGTGGTGTTGATGAACGACCATGCGCTGACCCTGCTCGGCAGCCAGCGCGTGTTCCGCAGTAGCCCGCTCAACGAACTGACGGCGATTGTGACTGATGCATTGGGCGCGGCCCTGGCGCCGGGCATCTATTCGCTCGGCGATCCGCAGCGGGTGCCGCTTGACGGCAAGGTGCTGTACGCGCAGGCTGCCGCGATCCTGTCCACCATCAATGTGCGGATCGGCACGGTGATCGTGCTGCGCGACATCACGGAGGAGGTGCAGCGCGAACAGGCACGAGAGGCGCTGCTGGCGCAGGTGGCCCGCGAATCCCATCCACCGCTGCCGGCTGCATCGAAACACCCGGAAGACACCCTGCAACTATTCGTCCAGGAAATCAACCGGAACGCCATTGCCTTGCAGCGTATGATCACCGAGATTCGGGAACTCTCGACGTTTGACGCGCGTTCCGTGCAGCAGAGCCAGCAGGCGCTCTCCGCCGAAAGCCTGATCTGGCATGTGGCGAGTGAGTGGCAGCCCACCGCTCAGGCAGCGCGAATCGGCCTGCACGTGGTGGTGCTGCGGCGCGGTCTGCTGGTGTTGGGCGAAGAGCGGCGGCTGCGCTGGGCCATTGGCAACCTGGTCGATAATGCCGTGAAATACACCCAGGCGCGCGGCCACGTGACGCTCATGCTGACGGCCACCGAAGACGAGAAATATGCGCAATTCTCGATCACCGACACCGGCGTCGGCATCAGCGCCCAGGATTTACCCCACGTGTTTACCCGTTTCTATCGGGGCAAACCGCTGGCGCGCAACGGGCAGATCATTCAGACGCCAGGCAGCGGCCAGGGCCTGTTCGTCGCCAGACGGGTGATCGAGGCACACGGCGGGTCGATTACACTGACCAGCACACCGGGGCGCGGCACAGAGGTGACGTTTACGCTTCCGCTGACGGCCAGCGTGCAGCTGGATTTGAGCGGCACGCTGGCCGGAGCACTCCCCGGTGAAGAAGCACTGGAGGTCGAGCCGAAACACCAGCCAAAACCTTGAGGACAAATCAAGAGGCGATCTGTACCCTGGATCGCCTCTTGCTGTTGGGATTGGCTTGCCTGTCTATTCTTCCAGCGTGCTGATGTCGCCTTCTGGCTGGCCGAGCGCCCGCGCCTTGAGGACACGCCGCATGATCTTGCCGCTGCGGGTCTTGGGCAACTGCTTGACGAACTCGATCTTGGCGGGCACGGCGATGGGGCCAATCTCGTGCCGGACGTGATCCTTGAGCTGTTCCTCAAGCTGTGGACTGCCCTCGTATCCCTGGCGTAGCAGACAGTAGGCGTAGATGATGTTGCCCTTCAACTCGTCCGGCAAGCCGATGGCGGCAGCCTCGGCCACTGCCGGGTGGCTGACCAGGCCGCTTTCGACTTCTGCCGTGCCCAGGCGGTAGCCGCTGACTTTGATCACGTCGTCCACACGCCCGATGACCCAGATGTAGCCATCCTCATCCTTGCGCGCCGAATCGCCGGCCAGGTACATACCGGGGAATTTGCTCCAATACTGGTTCTTGTAACGCTCCGGGTCGCCGTAAACCGTGCGCAGCATCCCCGGCCAGGGCTTCTTGATAACCAGCAGGCCATCCTGACCGGGCGGGACGGGATGGCCGTCTTCGTCCACGACGTCCACCTCGATACCGGGGAAAGGCTTCGTGGCGCTGCCCGGCTTGAGCGGCGTCACCGGTAGGGGCGTGATCATGAAACCGCCCGTTTCCGTCTGCCACCAGGTATCCATGATTGGGCAGCGGCCTTTGCCGATGACCTCGTAATACCACTTCCACGCCTCCGGGTTGATCGGCTCGCCCACCGAGCCGAGCAGACGCAGCGAGGATAGATCGTGACGGTTGGGCCAGGCTGCGCCAAAACGCATCAGGCCGCGAATGGCCGTCGGCGCGGTGTACATGACGGTGATTCCGTAGTACTCAACCAGTTTCCACCAGCGATTCGGGTAGGGATGCGTCGGCGCGCCCTCGTACATGAAGCTGGTCACGCCCAGGATCAGCGGGGCGTAGACAATGTAGCTGTGCCCGGTGATCCAGCCGGGGTCGGCGGCGCACCACCAGCGATCTTCTTCCTTGAGGTCAAAGACCCATTGCAGCGTCGTGCTGGTGTAAACCTGGTAGCCGCCGTGTGTGTGCAGGATGCCCTTCGGCTTGCCCGTTGTGCCGGAGGTGTAGAGGATGAACAGCGGGTCTTCGGCGTCCATTACTTCGGCCTCGCACTTAGTGGAAGCGATGGGCAGCGCCATCAGGTCGTGCCACCAGTAATCGCGATCCGGTTCCATCTCCACAGCGTGGCCCGTTCGCTTGAAGACGACGACGTGTTCCACCACCGGGCTGCGGCGAACGGCAGCATCCGCGATCTTCTTCAGTTCGACGATCTGGCCGCGCAGCCACGCGCCGTCCTGCGTGACGAGTACACGGCTCTGGGCGTCCTCGATCCGGTCGGCCAGCGATTGCTCGGAGAAACCACCATACACGACGCTGTGCACGGCCCCGATCTTGGCACAGGCCAGCATGGCAATCACCAACTCTGGCACGCGGCCCATGTAGATCGTGACCCTGTCGCCCTTCTGGACGCCCATACTCTTGAGCACGTTGGCGAATTTGTTGACTTCCTGGGTCAGCCGATAGTAGCTGTAAGTATGCTGGTCGCCGTTCTCGCCTTCCCAGATCAGCGCCAGTTTGTTTTTGTGCGCCGTCTTGACGTGCCGATCCAGCGCATTGTAGGCGATATTGGTCTTGCCGCCCACGAACCACTTGTAGAATGGCGCATTGGAGCTGTCCAGCACCTTGTCCCATTTGCGGAACCAGTGCAGTTTTTCAGCCTGCTCGGCCCAGAACGCTTCGGGGTCTTGTTGGGCTTTCTTGTAAACCGCATCGTAATCGGGGATGTAAGCATTTTTAACGATTTCTTCGGAAGGGTAATACCATTCCTGCGTGTTGGTGGTCGCCACCGCCTCGGCCATCGATCCCATCTCCTGTGCTTAATTAAATCAATCTTGGATACGCATATTATAGGCGGTAATGCGCAAAATGAAACACAGCCGAGGGGAAGTTCAGGGCCAATCCACTCTCATGGCAAAGTAGAAGGAGGTAGCCCTGAGAAGTCCAGCCAAAGCATTGAGCGAAGTGACAGATCAGTGGGGTGCTTGTCAGTGGGGTGCTTGGGACAACGCCAGGGGCTGGGTGCGCTGCTGGTGTTCATATAGACGGAAATGTTGTGTGGATTGATAAGCTGTGGATCGGGCACGTTCTCAACGCGTACATTGCTGGCTCCGTACCAGCACCGCGCTTTCATTTCGATTGACCCTTTCCTACGCTTTCAGACGGCGGAGGACTGTTGGCGCGCTGTTAGTCTGGAGGCGGATGGTCAACGTGCGCGGCGGCCTCACGTCTGCCCCCATTTCCCAAGATACCCTTTGTTACCGTTTGACAGCGTGTGGCGATGTGCGTTAGTATTGCCGGTATCGTTACCGGTAACGATACCGGGTTCTTCCTGTTGGGAATGGCTGCTGAATTGATGAGCGAATCGACAACTTATACAATTGCCGACGTAGCCAGGGCCGCTGGCGTTTCCGTCTCTACCGTCTCCCGCATTCTCAATGGCAAGCAGGACGTTGCCCAGGCCACCCGTGAGCGCGTCCAGCAGGTCATCGCCGAGCTAGGCTACAGCCCGCACGCGCAGGCGCAGGGATTGCGCGCTGGCAGGACGCGCAATATCGCGCTCCTCTTTCCGCTCAAATACCCCGGAACGCTCCCCTACAATTCGCTCGAAACAGACTTTATCATCGGCGCCGCCGCCGCTGCTGCCGACAGGAATTATTTCTTCAGCCTGGTGACGACGCAGGTCACGAAGGACAGCCTGATCGGTCTTTATCGCAGCGCACAGATCGATGGGCTGGTGCTGATGCACATCCATACCCAGGACTGGCGCGTCGATCTCTTGCGCCACAAGAACTATCCTTTCGTGATGATCGGCCATTGTGCCGACAATACCGGGCTGAATTTCATCGACCTGGACTTTGAGGCTGTGGTACAAACTGCCTTCGATCACGTCATCGAGTTAGGCCACCAGCGCATCGGCTTCCTCGCGCTTCCCGCAGAAATGCGTCTGCGGGGCTTTGGCCCGGCAGTACGCGCCTGGGAAGGCTACGAAAAGGCACTAAAACACCACCGCCTCAGCCCGCTCTACCGGGAGGTGGGCTATGAAGCGTCGGACATTTTCGCGGCCACGCTGGAACTGCTGGACGAGCAACCCGGCCTGACCGCTATCGTCACCACCCACGAATTTGCAGCTTTGAGCATCATCCAGGCGCTAAAACTGCGAGGTCGCAGTGTGCCCGATGACTGCTCGCTGGTCGCGCTGATGACCGAACGAATCGCCGCGCTCAGTATGCCGCCCACGACACATCTGGACTTCCCCTCGCACACAATGGGCTACCGGGCCGTTGAGATGCTTCTGCGAAAGCTGGAAGGCGAACTCAAGGAGCCTGAGCAAATCCTGCTTCCGCCCCAACTGGTAATCAGAGACAGCACCATGCCGCTGCGATGATGGCTGGCATCGGAAAGGAGATGATGGCTTCGGAAAACCAGTTGTCACGTTCACTTATTCCGCGTGCATATCGAAATGTATATCGAAAAGGAGAGTTAAGATGCACAATAAACTGTCGAGAGTCGTGTTAGTGCTGCTGGCGTTCCTGACGTTGATGACACTCGGAGCGACCCGGCCCACAGCAGCGCAGGGAACCGTCCTGAAGGTGTGGCATTACGAGTCAGCTAACGGCGCAATGGGTAGTGCCTGGGATGCGGCGATGAAGAAGTTTGAGGCCACCCATCCCGGCGTCAAGATCGAGTACGAGCAAAAGGGCTTCGAGCAGATTCGCCAGACGGCACAGATGATCTTGAACTCGGATAGCGCCCCCGACGTGATGGAGTCCCCGAAGGGCAATGCAACGGCAGGGTTCCTCTCGAAGCAAGGCTTGCTGACCGACCTGACGGATGTCGTCACCAAGCGCGGTTGGGACAAAATCCTGAGTCCAAGCCTGGCTACCGTTTGCCGTTACAATGAAAATGGCATCATGGGCGACGGCAAATGGTACGGGGTCACAAATTACGGCGAGTACGTGATGGTCTACTACAACAAGGACCTGTTCAAGAAGGTCGGTGCAGAAGTACCGAAGACCCTGGACGAATTTGAAGCGGTCATGGATAAATTTGTCAAGGCGGGTATCACGCCGCTGGTCGTGGCGGGCGCGGAATACCCGGCTCAACAGGTCTTCTACGAACTGGCCCTCAGCAAGGCGGATCGGAAGTTTATCAACGCCTACCAGCTTTACCAGGGAGACGTCGACTTTCATGGGCCGGAGTTCACTTTCGGCGCGGAACGTCTCGTCCAGTGGGTTCAGAAGGGCTACATTAGCAAGGATTCGACGGGCCTGAAAGCCGAAGATATGGGCGTGGCCTGGGAGAACGGCAAAGCGCCGCTCCTGATCTCCGGTAGCTGGTGGTATGGGCGCTTCATGACCGAAGTCAAGAACTTCGAGTGGGATACGTTCCTCTTCCCCGGCAACAAACTGCACCCCGGTTCCGGCGGCAATATCTGGGTCGTGCCTGCCGGCTCGAAGAACAAAGAACTGGCCTACGACTTCATTGACATCACGATGCAGCAAGAAAACCAGACCCTGCTGGCTAACGCGGGCGGCGTGCCGGTCAATGCCGATCTGTCGAAGATCACCGATCCGAAGGTCAAAACGCTCAACCAGAACTTTGCCGACATCATCCAGAATGATGGGCTGGCCTTCTATCCCGACTGGCCCGTGCCGGGTTACTATGACGTGCTGGTCTCAAACGTGCAGGAACTGATCGCGGGCACAAAAACACCGAGCCAGTTCCTGGATGCTATTGCCGAGAATTACAAGCAAAATAAGCCCACGTCGTAAGCAAGGCTGACGTAGGGCAAGAGGGCACCGGGCAAGAGAGTGAGCCAGACCATCTGGTACAATCAGGTGGTCTGACCGCTCGACGGTGGAAGAGTCTGTCAATCGCATAGTCCAAGCGCATAGTCAACGGCATGGCAAACAAATCGGCTTCGGCCAATCAAACACTGATCGCTGTAGAACTGCACGGCGCAAGAGCGGCAACGCACGAACGTACCTCGCTGAATCGAGGCTATGCCATCTTCCTGCTCCCCGGCGTGATCCTGTTCTTGTTGGTCATCATTCTCCCGTTCCTGGTCAACGTGGGGGTCAGCTTTACCCGGTGGCAGGGCGTCGGCACGCCCCGATGGATCGGACTCGCCAATTATCAACAAGCCTTTACCGATACGACCTTCTGGGCATCCTTCAGAAACAATCTGATTCTGATCATTGCCATTACCGTCGTCCCGACGATTGTCGGGCTGCTGTTGTCGTCGCTGCTTTTTGACTACGTTGCTAGGCGGTTTGGCAAGTCCGTCTCGAATTTCTTCCGCGCCGGGTTTTACCTGCCGCAGATTTTGCCGGTGGCGATTGCGGGCGTGGTCTGGGGCTGGCTGTTGAAACCCGATGGCGCTGTGAACTGGGTCTTGAATTCGGTGGGCCTGAATGCACTGGCGCACAACTGGCTTGGCGATGCCACCACTGCCCTGCCGACGGTGATGGTCATCATGGTCTGGTTCCAGATCGGCTACCCGCTGGTCATCTTTATGGCCGCCTTGCAGCGCATCGACCCGGAACTGCTGGAAGCCGCTGCGATTGATGGGGCATCCGGTTTCCAGGGATTTATTCACATTACCCTGCCACTCATCCGGCCCGAAATCGCAGTGGTCATCCTGACGACGACCATCTACGCCTTGAAAATCTTCGGCCAGATTTTTGTTCTGACCAGGGGCGGGCCGGGTACGGCCACGATGGTCCCGGCCTATTTCGCGTACCAGAACTTTTTTGAGAAGTTCAACGTGGGCTATGGCGCGGCCATTTCGACGGTCATGGCCTTCATTATCCTGCTGCTGACTGCTGCCTTTATCTTCGCCCAGTCCAGGCAGGAAGTTGGCAGCGAGGCGTGGACATGACGCGCACACCCCGGCTTGCTCAAGGAATAGGCCAGTACGTCACCCTGATCGCGCTGTTGGCGCTGCTGCTGCTCATGCTCGCGCCGTTCGGCTTGGTCGTGATCAATGCCTTCAAGACGCCTACCGAATACGCCAGCAACGGCCCGATCAGTCTGCCCGGTGGCCTTTACCTGCAAGGGCTGGTGGATTTCTGGAACCGGGTAGATTTCACCAATAAGCTGGTCAACAGCACGCTGATCAGTCTCTCGGTGGCGATCCTGGCCGTCGTCGTGTCGCTGTTGAACGCCTTCGCGCTGGGCATTGGCAGGGTCAGGGGCCGGGTCTTGTTTCTGATCTTCTTCATGGTTGCCAGCACACTTCCCCACGAGTCGCTGGCCTATCCGCTCTATTACTTTGCCAAGTTTGTCAAGCTCTACGACACGCAGTTTTCGATCATTCTGATCTTCACCGTCATCCAGAGCGCCTTCGGGACGTACCTGCTCAGTTCGGTATTCAGTACCTTCCCCAGAGAAATGATCGAGGCGGCGACGGTGGATGGCTGCAACAAGCTGCAACTCCTGGTTCGGATAGTGGCGCCCGTCAGTTTGCCGTCTCTGTCCGTCCTGTTCACCTTCTTTTTTATCTGGACATGGAACGAATTCTTCCTACCGCTGATCATGCTCATCTCCAATTCCAAGCAAACCGTTCCACTGGCAATTGCGATTCTTCAAGGACAGCATAACATGGATGCCACGACGACCAGCGCATCGGCGCTGCTCGGCATCCTGCCGTGCATCCTCTTCTTTTTGCTTTTCCAGCGAACGCTGACCAGGGGCATTACGGCGGGGGCCATCAAGTAGCTCTATTCGAATTCGATCTTCCTTTGCAGGCGCAAGATAGCCTGTTTCAACCGGAGGTACAACGATGAAGTTTGATGATGGTCAGTGGCGGCAGCTTCCAGGAACAAAGGCCATCTTCCCGGCGACGGTTGTCGACGTGCAATTGGAGCCGGATGCGCTCACCATCACTGGCTACGACCACGTCATCCATTCCCGCGGCGATTACCTGGAAGGGTCGATCATTACGGCGCGTTTTACCTCTCCGCTGCCCGACGTGATTCGCGTCCAACTCTCGCACTTCAAAGGGCGGCGTGAGCGGCTGCCAGTGTTCGATCTGGATTACAGCGCCACCAACCCGAATGCGACAACGGGGCGCAACGAACATCAGGCGTGGCTGAAGGCGGGCCGTCTGTCGGTGCTCGTGCCGACGGCGGGCGAGTGGCGCGTCGCCTTTCAACGTGATGGCAACCCCATGACGCAGAGCGAACCCCACGCTGTCGGCCTTTTCATACAGAACGGAAAGACATACCTGCGCGAGCAGCTCTCGCTGCAAGCGGGCGAGACGGTCTACGGCCTGGGCGAACACTTCGGGCCATTTGTCAAGAACGGGCAGATCATTGACTCCTGGAACGACGACGGCGGCACAAACTCTGAATTGGCTTACAAGAACGTGCCTTTTTACCTGACCAGCAACGGCTACGGCGTCCTGGTCAACCATCCGGGCCGCGTCTCGTTCGAGGTCGGCTCGCACCACGTCAGCCGCGTGCAGTTCAGCGCCGCCGGGCACAGCCTGGATTACTACGTCTTCGGCGGGCCGACCATGAAAGATGCACTGGAGCAGTACACAGCCCTCAGCGGACGCCCGGCCTTGCCGCCGGAATGGTCGTTCGGGCTGTGGCTGTCCACGTCCTTCACCACCAACTACAACGAGCAGGACATCCTCGCCAATGTGGATCGGATGGAGACGTTGGGCATCCCGATCAGCGTATTCCACTTCGATTGCTTCTGGATGAAAGAATTGACGTGGTGCAGCTTCCTGTGGGATCGGCGGAACTTCCCCGACCCGGAAGGGATGCTGCGGCGCATCAAAGCGAAAGGGATCAAGATTTGCGTGTGGATCAATCCCTATATTGCGGAGGCGTCGCCGCTCTTTGCCGAAGGCGCGGCCCAGTCCTTCTTGCTACAGGACCGCGAGGGGAACGTATATCAGGTTGATGAGTGGCAGCCCGGCCTGGCCTTCGTGGATTTCACGAACCCTGCCGCGCGCGAGTGGTACGCGAGCAAACTCCGGGCACTGCTTGAGATGGGCGTGGACACCTTCAAAACCGACTTTGGCGAGCGCATCCCTACCGAAGTGCGTTATCACAGCGACGCTGACCCGGAGCGGATGCATAACTATTACACGTATCTCTACAACCAGACGGTGTTTGAACTGCTGCGCAAGGTCAAGGGCGAGGGCGAAGCGGTAGTCTTTGCCCGCTCCGCCACCACCGGCAGCCAGAAGTTCCCGGTGCACTGGGGCGGCGATAACAGCTCAACCTACCCGTCGATGGCCGAGACACTGCGCGGCGGGCTGTCGCTTGGTCTGAGTGGGTTTGGCTTCTGGAGCCATGACATCAGCGGCTTCATCGGCACGGCGACGCCCGATCTGTATAAACGCTGGGTTGCCTTCGGCCTGCTCTCGTCGCATAGCCGCCTGCACGGCATGAACAGCGTGCGGATGCCCTGGTTCTTTGACGAAGAAGCGATTGACGTGCTGCGTTTCTTCAACCAGCTAAAAACTCACCTGATGCCCTACCTGCTCGACACGGCGAAAGAAGCCCACGAGCACGGCTGGCCCATGCTGCGGGCGATGATCCTGGAATTCCCGGACGATCTGACCTGCCGCTACCTGGACATGCAGTATATGTTGGGTGCGGCGCTGCTGGTTGCGCCCATCTTCAGCGCCAATAGTGAAGTGTCCTACTATCTGCCCGAAGGGGAATGGCGCAACTTACTGACCTCGGAGGTGAGGCGCGGCCCCGGCTGGCACAAGGAAAAGCACGACTATCTCAGCTTACCTCTGTGGGTGAATACCGAACGTGGCAAACAGTGGGAGTGCCTCGGGGGTTTTGCGCCGCAATGATGGATTGGCGTGGTCGATCTACCCGGGCTGCGCGTATTTCTGCACGGTACTGAGCAAGGTATCGAATCCGAAAGGCTTGATCAGGATGCCCGAAATGGCCGCTGCGGCCTCCTTGTTTGAAGCGGTAAAGTGATCCGCCGTCATTACGACAATCGGGATACGTTCGGTATAGCTGGTCAGGTAGGCGTGGATGAAGGCGTAACCGTCCATCGTGGGCATCCACATGTCGAGCAGAATCAGCGCGGGCCGATGCTGCCCGATGAGTGGCAGCGCGGCGGCTCCATCTGCCGCCGACACGACCTGATAGCCCTCTTTGGTCAGCGCTTTGCGGATAAACTGCTGGATATGCTCATCGTCTTCGACAACCAGAACCGTCACCAAAACAGGTGGCTCCCGTCGCTTATACTCACTTTTCCCGGGGTATGTCATTCAGGTGTGATGTGAGGAACAGCTGTAAGAATAACCCATTTAGCGGCCCGTCCGCTACCATTGTCCAGGGGATGGTCATCAGTGGGACGCAATGGGATGCGGGCACAGCCGCTGGCAGCCTCGGTGAACGGGCTAAACGTTCACTTGCCGCCACACCCCAAAGTAACTGATAACGATTCCCGATTCGTCCACCTCGAGCTGCGTCTGGTAACCAGACGACAATCCCTCATACTGGTAACGATGGTGTTCAATGCGGGTATAACGCTGTTGCAGTCGTTCCACCGATAGGCTTGGGAAGCGCACCCAAACCGCTTCGACCTGGGCTGACTGGCCTTCCTGCAAGGCGAGCCGTCGAATCGGAAGCGTATTTGTGGCCGGCGTGATTTCCAGGTCAACGTCAAAAAATCCTGTCGCAAAAGGCACTACCGACCCCGCCACACGCCAGACCTGATCCTGACCGACTTCCAGGGTCAGGCGCTTGACCTCGCTGGCCCGTTCCTGGTGGATGTCAACCGACCTGGTTTTCCAGCCGGGATCGCACTCGACTTTATAAGTGATCCGGGTAGGGAACTTCTCCAATGGCAGAACGACAGTGCCCTCTAGCATATACCGGTCAGGCAAGGTCACGAGTTTGAAGTATTCAAGGCTGTGCGCTTCAGGTCGTTCCCATAAGACGGATTGCACAGATGGCATAGAACTTCCCCCGACATCAGTTCTACCATGCACGATCATAGACCACGCCAGGCCAGAATAAAAACGGGTTCCTGATCAGGAACCCGTCGTGGTGCTGGTCATCACGGCTTACGGCGTTGCTGCCATTGTTGCCGCCATTGTCCCGGCTGCGCCGCCGCCCGCGCTCGCCGGGGCCGTAGCCGGTATTTCCGCAGGGCGCGGGGCAAGCGTCACACTGACCGTCATTTCCTGCCCACTGCGCTGGATGGTCAACTGTACCTGCTCGCCTGCCGGAAGGAAGCCCACCGCATTGCGCATCGAGTCCAGGCCGGTCACTGCTTTACCGTTGACGGCCACGATCACGTCGCCGACCTGAATCTGCGCGGTGACCGCCGGGCTGCCCGCCAGCACCTCGATCACGCGCACGCCGCAGTTATCGACGGCTTCGACTCGAATGCCGATGAAGCCCGGATTGGCGGGCATGGTCGCCGCCATGGTGGCTGCCATGCCTGTTTCCGCCGTGCCACTCGTCGTGGCGGCCATGGTGGCTGCCGCTGCGCCAGCGGGTGGTGGGCAGGGCGGAAAACTCATCGTGGCGGCCATCGTTGCGCCCGCACCGGCAGGACTGGTCGTCCCTACCGCCATCGTGGCTGCCGCTGTTGCCTGGGGCTGCGGCCCGGCCAGAATGCTGCCACCAACCCCACCCAGCGCCACGAACGTCAGAATCATGATGACACCGCTCAACTTAACAAAGCTGGACGACTTCATTCGCAAACCTCCACAACCTTTTGAGCCGTGATGCAAAGGGTAAATAGATAAGGGCCATGTTAACGCCTGCCTTGCAACTCCGTCAAGGCGGGCAGGGCATTACACAGCATTTACTAAGATTCCGCGTCTTTGTCCTGAGCGTTCAGGCCAGCCACAATCTCCGGGTGTGATTGCCAGCGCCCCTCTATAAACACCTGCTGATCCCAGGGGAAAATCACGAGCGCATCGCTGACCAGGGTGCACACGTCGGGCGCTGGGTTGGCCCAGCTATGGCTGACCAGGCAGGCTGTCCTGACTTGCGTTGCGCCTAGTGCGCGGGCACGCGCCGCCACCAGTGCCAGCGTTTCGCCGGTGTCGGCAATTTCGTCCACCACGGCCACACGCTTCCCGGCGACCTCGCCCGTGACCGGGACGCGCCAGATCGGGGTCGAATAACGCACCTCGTCGTTCACGCGCCGTGTAACCCGAACGGGATATAGCTCCCGGCGCAGACTGCACGCCACTGCCGTCGCCGGGAACAGCCCCGCACGCGCAATGCCGATGATGATCTCGGCATCAGTGAGCCGTTCGGCAAGCTGCCGGGACAGCGCAGCGAATTCGTCCCACGAGATCGGTCTTGATCCCTTGCGGTTCGTGTAATCGTAGCTTTTCATGCTCATCCGCATAACCTCAACTTAACAACTCTGGGATATATTTGTTGGCGTTTACCCAGCTATGTCAGGAGGATACGATGCTTTCTCACAAGCTGAGATCATTAGCTTTAGCAGTCAGTGCGGCATTTTTGTTCAGCGCGATAGTGCGTACTGATGCCCAGACCAGCGACTACGTCAAGACCTTCGACCTGCCAACCAAGCCGACCTCCGAAGGCGCGTATGCGGGTGTGGATGCAACTGGCGCTCAGGTCGTGTTCTGGCACTCCCAGACCGGCAAGAACGAAGCCACCTTGCAAGCGCTGGCCGACCAGTTCAACAAGGGTAATCCCTGGAAGATTACGATTCAACCACAGAATAAAGGTAACTATAATACGGTCTTCCAGGCCATGCTTGCGGCACTCCAAACCAAGCAGTTGCCGAATCTGACGGTGGCGTACCCCAATCAAGCCGCGCAGTACCAGAACGTCAAGGCGCTGGTCGATCTGAATGACTTTTTCAATGACAAGACTTATGGCCTGACCAAGAGCGTGACTGACGATATTCCCAATGCTTTCCTCCAGTCTGACCTGAACCCTCAGCACAATAACCAGCGGCTCGGCATGGGCATGTTCCGTTCGATGGAGGTCCTGTATTACAACAAAGATGCGCTGACCGCATTAGGATACAGCGCGCCGCCCAAGAACTGGGACGAATTCAAAGACATGTCCTGTAAGTACAAGGCTTCTGGGCCAAACCGCGTCGGCTATCAGATTCGCACCGATGCCTCGTTCATCGCGGCGGCGGCTTTCGCGCAGGGCGCGGACATTTACGATTACACCACAAACAAATTCACTTATGACAATCCGGCGGTGCAGGTCGCCCCGAAGGTGATGCAAGACTTGCTGGCGCAGGGCTGTGCCGCGCTCATTGCCAACCCCGCCGCTTTCAGCGATCAGAATGAATTCGCCAAACAGACGACATTGTTCTACATCAACTCGACAGCCGGTATAAACTTCATCCGCGATGCGATTGACAAATCCGGCAAGCCGTTCGCCTGGGACATTGCGCCGATCCCGTACAAGGACAAGCCCGTCGCCAACGTTTATGGGGCCAGCGTATCGATTCCCAAGACGACCAAACAGCAAGAACTGGCAGCGTGGCTGTTCATTCGCTGGTTTATCGAGCCGGAGCAGCAAGTCACCTGGGCGCAGGCGACGAATTACTTCCCGGTACGCCGTTCGGCGGCCTCTGGCATGGAAGCGTTCTTCACCGCCAACCCCCAATACAAACACGCCTTTGACCTGCTGGCAGACACCAAAGCCGAACCGCCGATTGCCGCTTACTCGCGCGTGCGCGACCTGGCAAGCAACGCCTTCAACGACATTCTGGACAATAAACCGGTTGAGGACACGTTCAGCGCCCTGAACGCCGACGCGAACGCAGAAGTCGCCAAGAACCCGCCGGGCGCGCCACTGCCCACCCCGCTTCCAACCAAAGTCCCGACGGCTGCCGCTACACAGGCCAAGTAACCTTTCGCCCATCTCACGATACTGTCCCGGCCTGCTCGCCCTGGCGGGCAGGCAAATATATTCAAACTTACGCTCGTTCACTACAAACACTGCGGCTACAACGATGCGAAGCGCCCCAATGTAAAGTGCGGATATAGGCGATGAGTGATTCGATAACTGGCCGCGCCGGACCTTCGCAGCGGAGCCTGAGGCGGCGTGAAGCGTTACTCGGCTTCCTGCTGATCGCGCCAGCGGTTCTTGTCACGGCGATATTTGGCCTTTACCCGGTGGTTTCTGGCTTTGCCATCAGCCTGCAAGGGGGTGTTGTCCTGCCGGAGGGCTTTGTCGGCCTGAGCAACTATGTCGCCGCGCTCGGCAGCCTGTCGTATTTACTGGCGCTGGTTCTGGCGTCAGCCTTCCTGGTCATCGCCTTTCGACTCTTCCGTTCTGCCTTTCTTGTTCTTCACGAGCAGTTCTATCCATTGCTTGCGCCCAGCCTGCTGGCCGCGCTGGCGACTCTGGCCCTGCTCGGTGTGCTCTTTACTGGCTTGCACCAGTTGGATATTGTCCTGTTGCTATTGCTTGCGCTGGCCGCAGCCCTTTACGCGATCCTGGCCGCGCGCTGCCCGGTCAGCGCGATGGACATCCTGCGTTCGTGGGGCAGCATGCTGTTTACATTCTGTGCGGTGGTGCTCATCCTGTTCACCTTTTCCGAACTGGATTCAGCACTGAGCCAGCCACTGGCCGTCCTCGGTCAGGCCACAAACGGCTTTGTGCCGCCGCTGGCTCCGCAATTCGTGGCGCTGCTTGGCGCAACCGCGAGCCTGGGCGTTGTCTTCGCTATCTCCGCCGTTCACGCCAAACTCGATCCGCACACGCAACCCAGGCTGGCGGCGACCTGGGCCGTGCTGCGCTGGATCACGCTGACTTTGACGGTATTGTTCGTGATCTACATCATCGCCAACATCGAACTGCTCCGGGAGAGCATCGCCCGACTGGATCGAGCCGACCCGGCGCGGCTGGCTTCGCTCACGTCGCTGAGTGCCGCCGACCTTGTCCGGCGCGTGCTGGTCTGGCCGCAGGTCTTTACAGTGATTCTTGGAACAACGCTGCTCGGCCTGGCGTTCTTGCTCTGGACGACAGCCACACGCCGCGAAACGACGCCTGGTACGTTGACCTCAATCGGTACGGCGATCCTGCTCATGGTCGGCGGTTGGCTGTTTATCGGGCAACTGCCGGAGGCTGCCGCGCGCGGCGATCCGCAGTTTTACCAGGCGCTGCTGCGCACGGCGACCTATGCCCTGATGACAGTCCCGGTGCAACTCAGCCTGGGGCTGCTGCTCGCCTACCTGCTCTTTTACGAGGTTCGGCGGGGCAAGTCTCTGTACCGGGTCGTCTTTTTCATCCCTTATGTTGCGCCGACGGTGGCTACCGCTGCGGTTTTCGCCGTCCTTTTCTCGCTTGATCCGCAAAGCCCGGCCAACCAGATCGTCCAGTTTTTCGGCATTCCACCGCAGCAATGGCTACGTGACACGCGCGGCATCTTTGAGATCGCCGCACAGCTTATTGGCGGGCGGCAGGTTCATCTGCCGAGCTTCCTGGTCGGCCCGTCGCTGCCACTGCTCTCCGCCATCATCTACAGTATCTGGGTCTTCAGCGGCTACGACTCGGTGATCTTCCTGGCCGGGCTTGGAAACGTGCCGTATGAGCTGATCGAAGCGGCCCAGGTCGATGGTGCGGGCCGCTGGCCCGTGTTCCGGCACATCATCTTCCCACTGGTTTCCCCGACCACGTTTTTCCTGACCATGCTGGCGATCATCGGGACATTCAAAGCCTTCGACTACATCTACGTGCTGCGCCAGGAAAATGCGCGCGGAGCGATGGATACGGCCACCGTCTACATTTTTGAATTGATCCGCACGGGCAGCAAGTCGTGGTCGTATGCGTCTTCGGCGGCATTTGTGCTGTTCGGCATTATCTTGATCTTGACGCTCGTTCAGAACCGGCTTTCACAGGATCGGGTGTTCTATGGCTGACATCACGAATGCAACTGGCGTACTCGCGCCAGCCCTGCCTACACAAACGACTGCGGTGGCGATGCGGCAGCCACAAAAAGGCGGCTGCTTTCGCGCCGCAACGTATGTTTTCCTGTCCATCGCCGCCATCTTTTACCTTGCGCCGTTCGTGTGGATGGCGAGCAAGTCCGTGATGAATGCCTTTGAGGCCAACAGCACGTCGATCATTCCCAGCGCCGTGCACCTGGAGAATTATTCGACTGCCATCGTCGATTCGCATTTCGGCCAGTACTTCTGGAACTCGGTACGGATCGTGTTCCTCTCAGTGACCGGGCAAACGCTGGTCGCTGTTCTGGCCGCGTATGCCTTCGCCCGCATGAACTTTCCTGGCCGCGACCTGATCTTCGGCATCTTCTTGCTCACCATCTTTGTGCCGGAAACCGTCGTCCTCGTGCCGAATCTGGTGACTGTAACCCGTATCAGCCTGGCCTTCGAGGCGATCAATCCCGCTCTCAAGTGGCTGAACAACTGGCCCGCGCTGATCATTCCCTACCTGTCCAGCACCTTCAGCATCTTCCTGCTGCGCCAGTTCTTCCGCCAGATTCCGGATGAACTGTGGGACGCAGCGCGCATCGACGGAGCCGGACATTTGCGCTTCCTGTTTCAAGTGGTCGTGCCGATTTCGCGGCCAGCCGTCCTGACCACCATGCTGCTCGCCTTCGTCGGAGCATGGAGCGCCCTGCAATGGCCGATTCTGGTCACAACGGACGATTCCTGGCGGCCTATCTCGGTGGCGTTGCAGCAGTATCGCTCAATGGAGGCGGGGAATAATACCAATTTGCTGATGGCCGCCGCCACGATCGCGCTCGTTCCGGTGCTGATCTTGTATTTCCTTACGCAGCGTTACTTCACGCGCGGCATCGCTACGACGGGGCTGAAGGGGTAGAGGAAGATATTATCGCATTCTCGCATCGCCAGAAATTGACCAGCGCTCATCTAGATCGGCTCTTTCCGCCCTGGCTGCACGAATTTCAGCCTCGATTTCTTCGGGTGTTGGTTTCAGGTCATTAGGAAGTCTATCGATCTGATCGGCCAGATCGAGCAGACGCCGCAAAGCCGCTTTACGCTCAATACGATTTTCAAGCAACTCGATCACATCCTCAGTTACATTGTCTAGCCGTACTCCTTCCGCACGGGCTCGTTCAACCAGTTCTTCCGGTAGCTTGATGGTAATCTCGACATCGCTCATCTCATCTATTCCTGCACTTATGGTATATCACACTGAAGTTCGATTTCATCAGGTGGAGAGGCAACTGCCCCCATGCAACAGTTTACGCCGTGCGCGCTCAGGTGCTTGACGAGGGCGGTGCATCAGGCGGTGGAGTACTCGAACCTTCAATCTATTATATCCGATGGCCCGGCGGCCAAACCGTATCTTGACAAGATCGCGCTACAATAGCGAGATGTAGCAATAGACCCTGGTAAACACTTGTCTCACCGCGCAAAGGGAAACAGGCGAATGGCTCAAGAGAAACGCAAATTCGGCTTTGAAACCCGGATGCTCCATGCGGGGCACGTGCCCGATCCGGTCACGGGCGCTCGCGCCGTGCCCATTTACCAGACGACCTCCTACGTCTTCGAGGATACCGATAAAGCGGCACAGCTCTTTGAACTCAAGCAGTACGGCAACATCTACACGCGCATCAACAACCCGACCAACGCCGTCTTCGAGGAACGCATCGCCTCGCTGGAAAACGGAACAGGCGCGGTGGCGACGGCCAGCGGCATGGCTGCCCAGTTTGTGACAATGATGACCCTGCTGGAACCGGGGGATGAGATCGTCTCGTCGTCGCACCTGTACGGCGGGACGATGACGCAGTTCACCCACACCTTCAAAAAACTGGGCATCAAGGCACACTTTGTCGATCCGACAGACATAGAGAACTGGGCCGAAGCCATCACGCCGAAGACGAAGGCGCTGTATGGCGAAACCATCGGCAACCCGAAGGGCAGCGTCCTGGACATCGAGGCACTGGCCGACCTGGCCCACGCTCATCACATCCCGCTGATCGTGGACAGCACCTTTGCCACGCCCTATCTATGCCGCCCGCTGGATTGGGGCGCAGACATTGTCGTCCACTCGGCCACCAAATTCATCGGCGGACACGGCAATTCCATTGCTGGTGTGCTGATCGATTCGGGGAAATTCGATTTCAGCACCTTTCCCACCATTTCGGCGCCCGATCCGGCCTACCATGAACTCCGGTTTTATGAAACATTCGGCCATTACGGGTTCCTGATGAAAGCGCGTGCTGTGACGTTGCGGGATACGGGTGCGGCCCTCTCGCCGTTCAACGCCTTCTTGCTCATCCAGGGGCTGGAGACTCTGTCGGTGCGAATGGAGCGCCATGTGCAGAACGCGCAGGCCGTCGCCGAGTTCTTGAGCCAGCATCCGAGGGTGGCCTGGGTCGCCTACGCAGGGCTGCCAGATAATCCCTACCACGCTCTGGCCCGCAAATATACCCCGAAAGGGCCGGGGGCCATCTTTACCTTCGGCATTGCGGCCAAAAATCCCCGGCTGGCCGGTAAGGAATTCATCGAGTCGCTGCATCTTTTCTCTCATCTTGCCAACGTGGGCGATGTCCGCAGCCTGGTCATTCACCCGGCTTCGACCACCCACCAGCAACTGTCGGATGCGGAGTTAGCGGCAGCCGGGGTGGACGCTGGCATGATTCGTTTGTCAATTGGCCTGGAAACTACAGAGGATTTGATATGGGATCTGGATCAAGCCTTGCTGGCGACGTCAGCATGAACAGCATCTTGACTGAGGAACAGCGCCATAAGTACCAGGACCCGGGCACAATCCGCACCATCCTGAGCACTGCCAAAACTATCGCCATCGTTGGTCTCTCCCCCAGGAGCGAAAGGCCGAGCCACTTTGTCGGATCGTATCTGCACGCCGAAGGCTACCGCGTCATCCCGGTTAACCCGCAGGCGACGGAAATCTTCGGCGAGCGGGCCTACCCGGACTTACTGAGCATCCCCGATCCCGTCGATGTAGTGGACGTGTTCCGCCGCCCGCAAGAGTGCGTCGAGATCGCCAGGCAGGCCGTCCAGATCGGCGCAAAGACGCTCTGGCTTCAACTGCGGATCGTCAACCTGGAAGCAGCGCGCATTGCCGAGGAAGGCGGGCTAAAGGTGATCATGGATCGCTGCCTCAAGATCGAACATGGGCGATACAGCGGATCGCTGCACTGGGTCGGCATGAACACGGAGATCATCAGCGCGCGGCGTGGACGGCGATACTTCTAGCGGCGTTGGGGCACTCCGGCGCGCTGACTGAAATCCGGCGGCTAACCTTGCGGTTGGTCTAGCTGGATAGGCTTGGGCGGGATGACGCACAGGAACGTAAACGGCTCATCGGTCAGGTTTTCAAACTGGTGGCGTTCCCAACAGGGGATGTAGATCACGTCGCCCGGTCCCACCTCCTCGAACTGTTCGCCGAGCATGACGCGCGCCCGCCCGCTCATGACCATCACGCCGTGATCGTGTGAGTGCTGATCCAGGCTGGAAAAGCCGTGTGGGGGGATCGTGAAATAGCGGATAGCAAAGTGGTTCGCGCCGTCCTTGCGCCCGACCAGCACCTGTTTGGTGGCCTGGTTCGAGGTGTAAAGCTCCACCTCAACGCCTTCCCAGCGCCGGGTCTTGCCATCGTCTATGCAACGGTGAATGACGCCCATTGAAGAATTTCCTGATCGTTTTGACGTAGAAATGGCCTTATGGTAGCGCCGACTTGCACATTTCTCAATATTCTGGTGAACTACACGCTAACCCAATTTAACGCGCTGGACACGGCAGGCGCATCACGTGGAGGGCCCGCTCATTGTCTATGCCACGCCCGTCAGGATCACACTGCGCCAGAATTGGAGTCGCAATTTGCGCAAGATTTCGCTCAGTGAAGCCTTCGCCCGGCGCTCCCAGATCAAAGCGATGGGGCAGGCCATCTATTTTCAGGGTGACGCCGACGATGAATATTACGAGATCAGCTTCGTGGATAAGCCGGAACGCAGGCCGGGTTGGTATCTGGTGACGATGAAGCGGAGCGATGGCTATACCACGTCCTTCAGCCTGCCGGGGCAGGTCAAGGTGATGGTCAAGTAGACTTCGTTCACTCTGGCTAACCGTACAAGGAAAGCAGGATGCAATCCCATTCTTTGAGGTTTGCGGCGCTGGTTGCCATCGTTACCATCTTTGGGCTTGCTACGTTCAGCAGGCCCGATTTTCCCCTGGCGGCCCAGGCCACCCGGAGGGCCGTTCCCTGGGAAGTGTTCGCCAGAGGGCTGGACAACCCGCGCGGCCTTCATTTTGGCCCCGATGGCGCGCTCTACGTGGCGGAAGGTGGGCGGGGCGGCACGAAGCTCACAACCCGGCAGGATTGCGAGCAGGTTCCAGAACCATCCGGGCCGTACCGGGGCGGCATGACAGGCCGCATCTCCAAAATCGACGCCAACGGTAAGCGGACGACTGTGATCGATGGCCTGCCTTCAACGCAGACCGCGCCGCAGTCCGGCGGCAGTGTCAGCGGGGTGGCGGACGTCGCCTTCCTGGGCGATACGTTGTATGCCCTCATCGCAGGCGCGGGCTGCTCGCATGGCAACGAGGGCACGGTGAACGCGCTGCTGCGTATCACCGCCGACGGCAAAGCGACCCAGGTTGCAGACCTGAGCAGCTTCCTGAAAGCAAATCCTGTCAAAAACATCGACCCCGATGACTTCGAGCCGGACGGCGACTTTTACAGCATGGTCGCCGTCGAGGGGAATTTCTACGTGGTCGAGGCCAATCATGGGGTGTTAGAAGAAGTGACGCCCGACGGTAAAATCACGCGGATAAGCGACATCTCTGCCAGCCAGGGACACGTCGTGCCGACCTCAGTGGCTTACCACGACGGTAATTTCTACGTGGGCAGCCTGTCCGTCTTTCCGGTACACACCGGCTCGGCGCGCGCCTACAAAATTACCCCCAAGGGTGAAGTGACGGAAGTGACGGTGCTGGCCCCTCCCCTGAGCGCGGTGTTAGGCATCGCCTTCGACCAACAGGGACAGATGTATGCGCTGGAGACGAGCACGAAGGACAATGCATTCCCCACGCCTCGCTGGGGCGACGTAGTGCGTATCAAGCCAGACTCTACAGAGATTGAAGCTATTGCTACCGGTCTGACGTTCCCGACAGCCATGACCTTCGGCCCGGATGGAATGTTGTACGTCTCGAACTACGGGTTCGGGTATGGGCCGGGACGGGGCGAGATCGTCCGCATGGCCGTTCCCACCGGCAAGGTAGCTGGCCGCGGCAGGTGAACTTATGTCAGGGCAGGCTGGTCGTCAAGGTAACATCGCGTTGAAACAAGATTGGGGATAGAGAGCGAAGAGGCCGGCACGTAGCCTGTCGGCCTCTTCCAAGCAGCGCAGTTTGAAGTCTAACTGGCGAATTGAGGGAGCCACTGAGCCTGCGCCTCGAACATTTCGTCCACCATTGCGTGGATTTGCGGCAAAGTGCACACAGCAGCCGTCAGCGGGTCCATCATGACCGCATAGTGTACAGCGTCTTTGTCACCGGTTAGCGCGGCTTCGACAGTCAATTCTTGCACGTTGATGTTGGTGCGGTTGAGCGTCGCCAGTTGGGTCGGCACATCGCCCACAAAGACGCCCTGTACGCCGTTGCCGTCCACCAGACACGGCACTTCAACGCAGCATCCCTCCGGCAGGTTGGTGATGAGGCCGTCATTGGGCACGTTGCCGTTGATACGCGCCGGGCGATTGGTTTCGACGGCTTCGAGGATGTGCGAGCCGTATTCGTGCGTGCGCTGCGTGGGCAGTTCCTTGCCGCCTTCCGTCAGCTCGCGGAACTCCTGATCGGCCCTCGTCACCCGGTTCTGGCACTCGCGCAGATAGCCGCCGGTGCGGGCGAAATCGAACCAGGCGTCGGCCTTGTTCTTGAAGCGCGGCGACAATTCGTTGGCGACCATGCTGGCCGTCTTGCGGAAATAGGGCACGTACTCGCTGGCGTGGCCGGACGATTCGGTTACGAAATAACCGAAGTACTTCATCAGGTCGGTGCGCACCGGTTCTTCGTCGATGACCTCCTGGCGCTCTATCGCTTCCCAGATGAGCGGATACAGGTCTTCCGTCCCCCGGCGAAATTCGAGGAAAAACGCCTGGTGATTGATGCCCGCACACAGGAAAGAAATCTCGTCGTAGGGCACGCCAATCCAGCGCGCCAGCATTTCGGATGTGCCCTGCACGCTGTGGCATAGGCCCACGTGGGGACGGCCCGATCCATCGGCCACCGCCCAGCAGTTGATCGCCATCGGGTTCACGTAGTTGAGCAGCAGTGCATCGGGCGCAAGCTCATCCATCTCGTCGCATAAATCCAGAAGCACTGGGATCGTCCGCAGGCCGCGAAAGACCCCGCCAGGGCCGAGTGTGTCGCCCACGCACTGCTCGACGCCATACTTGCGCGGAATGTCGATGTCCAGTGCGTAGGCATCCAGCCCACCCTGCTGAAAGGTGGTGATGACATATCGTGCATCCCTGACTGCCTGGCGCCGATCCGTCGTGGCTTCGACGCACGCCTTCAGGCCGCGCCGGTCAATGATGGCCTGCACCAGTTTGCGGCTGCGTTCCAGCCGCACCGGGTCAATGTCCATGAGCGAGATGGTGCAGTCCTGAAGCGCCGGAGTAAGCAGGATGTCGCTGCACAAATTGCGCGTGAAGACGATGCTGCCCGCGCCAATAAACGTGACTTTTGACATGATGAAGATGATCCCTTTCGAGTTTGAACTTTACCGGATGGGCAGGCGGTTGGCCCACCGCCCAAACAAGGGCAAAGGCGCTAAACGATTGCTCAGGGCGTTAGTCAGGCCCATGATCCACAGCACGACACCATAGAGGTAAGCCGCAATCACAAGGGCGAACAGGGCCACACTGACGACGGCCATGTAGGGAATCCAGGCCAATACCCAGGCGATCACGGCCCAGCCTGCCACCACACCGAGCAGAAATAGGACGAGGCCGATGGCCTGCCGCAGATGATAAACGGCCAACACGTTCTTGCGGTGAAAGAAAAAAACGTACAACCAGCCGATGACCGGGACCAGATAGGCCAGCACAGCCGGAAGACGCGACAGTCTGCTCACGCTGGTGCTCCAATACCTTTCAGATGTAGCTCTTTGGCAAAGTGGCAACTGACGAAGTGGCCGGGTGCAGCTTCGGTGAGCTGCGGTTCCTGCTGGCTGCATTCCAGCTTGGCGTAGCGGCAGCGAGGGTGGAAGATGCAGCCCGAAGGCGGGTTGGCCGGGCTGGGCACTTCGCCCTGCAATTGTATCCGATCCGGGTGGATGTCGGGGTCGGCGGGTGGAATGGCGGAGAGCAGCGCTTCGGTGTAGGGATGCAGCGGACGGTGCAGCAACTCGGTGGTTTCGGCCATCTCGACGATCTTGCCGACATACATGACCGCAATGCGATCTGAGATGTGTTCCACCACCGAGAGATCGTGGGCAATGAAGATCAGCGTCAGCCCCAGTCGCCTCTGCAACTCTTGCAGCAGATTCAAGACCTGTGCCTGAACCGATACATCCAGAGCGGATACCGGTTCGTCCGCGATGACCAGGCGCGGGTTGAGCGACAGCGTGCGTGCCAGACCGATGCGCTGCCGCTGCCCGCCGGAGAACTCGTGCGGGTAGCGCCGCATCAGGGCCGGGTTCAGGCCCACCGCCTGCATCAACTCGGCGACGCGCTGCTCGGCCTGCTTGCCGCGTGCTACGCCGTGAATTTCCAGCGGTTCGCCGATGATGTCCCTGACCGTCAGCCGGGGATTGAGCGAGCTAAACGGGTCCTGAAAGATCATGCGCAACTCGCGGCGCAGCGGCTTCATCTGTCTCTGGCTGATCGTCGCCAGGTTGACCTTCTCGCCAGATTTTTTGTGATACCAGATTTCGCCAGAGGTCGGGTCGTAAAGGCGAAGGATAGTGCGGCCTACCGTTGTCTTGCCGCAGCCGCTTTCGCCCACCAGGCCCAATACTTCGCCGTCGCGCAGTGTGAAACTGACGCCATCCACCGCTTTGACGTAGCCCACGAGACGCTGGATCAGCCCCCGGTAGATCGGGAAATGGAGTTTGAGGTCTTTGACTTCCAGGATAACGTTGTTTTTACCATTCATGAGCTGCATCCATTACTCGGCGGCGACCTGAAGCGTCTCGTGTTCCATCAGGATGTCCGGATCGTTCCAGCCCTTTTGCTTCGCCAGTTCGGCAAAGGCACGGCGGTAGACCAGCCGGACGTTGACGGTGACCGCTTTCCCGGCGGGCACGTCGAACGTGTAACGGGTGGTATCGGTTGCCATTGCGGGCAGCCGGGTGTCCTCGACAATGCTGACGGGCCGCCAGAAGGCTGCGGTGGGCGTTTCGCCAGTCCAGTCGTCTTTCAGAATTTTGGCGAAGGTCTTGCCCGGCAGCCCACCGTAGTTGCCCGAATAGGCCGGGTTGACTGGCCCCTGGCTGAGTGCAATCGCTTTGCCATCCGCGTCCAGCGCCTCAACAACCAGGATCATTGACCGGATCGGCGCATCGGTGGGTACGTCGTGGCCCGTCTTGTCGTTGGTGATGCTGACTTCCACCTGTAGTTTGTCGCCGCTGCGCTTCGCGCGGCTCTTCATCGTCACCGAGTTTTGCAGCAGGTGTTCGTTGGTCGCACCCAGCATCGTGTGATCATGCAGCGTGACGTAGTCGCGCGTCAGCCCACCGCGTTCCGGGAACACAAACCACTTTGCGCTCGACGGGGCCATGTGGCATTGCTGGCAGGTCGCGCCCGTCTTGGGATCGCTGTAGGGGCTGTTCAGCCATTCGCCGTAAGAATTGTAGATGACAGTGCCGCCCTTCACGTCCCCGTTACCGACCACGCCGCCAAAGACACCAAAGTGACAGCCCGCACAGAATTCGCTCCTGGTCTGCAGGGGCAGATAGGTATCCTTGCGGTTCACGTCGATCAGCGTCCCAAAGAAGACCTGCTGGCTGTCGTCCATCGGGCGGTACAGCCGCAGGGAGAGGATGCCTGGCATATCGGGATGAGGCAGCCCGGTCTTCGGGTCAATGATCACGTCGCCGATCTTGTGGCAAAAATCGCAAGTGATGCCTTCGGCGGCATCGCCATGCAGGTTGATGGGCAGAGGAGGCCGGTCAATGAGGCCGCGCGAGCGTTCAACCGTCAGGCTGGTGTGGCAGCCCGACCAGGCACAGTTCTGCTGGTTCGAGATTTTCGAGGCGAGGGGCGTATGGCAGGTGGCGCAGTTTCCGGCCCGGTCAGGAGTGTCGCGCTGAAGGCCCGGCCCATAGTAGGGTTTATTCGGGTCTGGCGGCAGAGGCAAGCCGTTGCTGCCATACTGAACGGGCTGGCCTTCCCGCCCATTCACATCCGTCCCCGTGTACATCGTAAGAAAGCGCGGATTGGTGGCGGCCTGCGCGTGGGCATCGAGCAGCCATTCTTTGTATTCCCGGTGACACAGGCCGCAACTGGCCGAGCCATGTACCCCTTCAAACGTGAACCAGTCGTACTTGGGGTTGTCCTCTTCGGGGAGGGGTTTCAGCATAATGTTGAGGCCGCTGCCGCCCGTCCAGTTCGGTGCGCTCGGATTAACGTTGATCCAGCCCACGTAATGCCCGGCTGACCAGGCCGTGAGGATGAGCGGTGTTGTGCCAGATATGCCCGTAAACGTATACGCGCCGTGCTGATCGGTTTGAACCTGGATCGGTTTGCCCTGAATCTGGACGACAGCCCCCGCCACAGGCCCCTGTGCGTTCGAGACGACGCCGGACAGGGTGGGTGGCAACGGCGTGGTGTTGACAGGCGTGGCGGCAACGGGCGGTGTGCTCGTCGGCGCGGTGGGCGTCCCTTCGCTCAACACGTACAGGTTGACCAGCCCGAACAGCATCAATAAGGAACCGGCAATAACCAGATATTTTGTCCTGTTCATGCTCTGCTTTCTTAACTATTTTGCGGCATACGGATCGGCGGCGTCACGCAGACCGTCGCCCAGGAAGTTGAAGCCCAGCACCGCCACGACGATAAAGGCAATGGGCGTCAATATCCAGGCATTCTGGCCCAGTGCCTGAATGTCCTGGGTATTTCGCATCATCAAGCCCCAACTGATCAGCGGCTCCGTGATGCCGATTCCCAGGAAGCTCAGGAAAGATTCGGCCAGAATCACACCGGGGATCGTCAGGGTCAGGATCACGATGACGTGGCTCAGGGTGTTTGGAAACAGGTGGCGGAAGATGATTCGGGCATCCGAAGCGCCCATTTCTTTGGCCGCCATGATGAAATCGGTCTCGCGCAGCGAGAGCACCTTGCCGCGCACTTCACGGGCCAGCGTTGTCCAGGTCAGCAAGGCAAAGATGCAGGCCATTCCCACAAAAACTGTGAAGGAATCAGCCGTCTTGGGCACGAGGGCGGCCAGAGCCATCCACAACGGCAAATTCGGGAAAGCGGCCACAAATTCGGTGAAGCGCTGCAAGACATTATCGATCCAGCCGCCGTAATAGCCGGAAGCGATGCCCAGGATCGAGCCAAAGAGGATACTGATGATCGTCCCGAACAGGCTCATGCTCAACGAAATGCGCCCGGCCTCGCAGGCTTTCCCCCACAGGTCACGCCCCAATTTGTCCGTGCCAAGCAGATAGACCGTGCCACCCTCTTCCACCCCATAGAGATGCAGCCTGCTGGGAAACAGCCCCAGGAGCTTATATTCCGGCCCCTGCACGAAGAAATGAATCTCATAAATCTTGCTCGTGTCCTCGGCCCAGATGGCTCTGAATGTTTTGGGGTCCAATTCATACACGTAGTTGTAGACAAAAGGCCG
Organism: Chloroflexota bacterium; assembly: GCA_021325095.1. Lineage (GTDB taxonomy): Bacteria > Chloroflexota > Anaerolineae > Aggregatilineales > UBA2796 > JAJPHV01. The sequence continues at coordinate 47,527 of JAJPHV010000039.1, forward strand.
CAGGTGAAAATTGCCCTCGTGGTCAATAAAGTGCACCTGCTGGGGAGGAATAAAAGAAGATTTAAGATCGATCTGAGAAATGTCAGTCGGGCTGAAAAAATCCGCAAAAATCGCCAGGATGACCAGGATCAGAACCATCAGCCCGCCAATGATGGAGACCCGGCTGCGCCGAAAGCGCCGCCAGACAAGCTGGAAGTAGCTTTCGTGCGCCTCATCCAGCACGATAGGCTGCGCGACCCCGGCGATGGGTTGACCCGTCAAAATCTCTGCACTTTCAGCGGTCATGCGATTTGCGCTCCCTGTGCTAACTGTAACGGATACGTGGGTCCAGCACGGCCAGGGAAAGATCAGCCAGCAGATTGCCAGCCAGGATCAATACGCCATAGATCAGGAGTAACGAGCCGGAGATGTAAATATCCTGGTTGACCAGCGACTCGTAGAAAAGCGGCCCCAGTGTTGGTAAGCCCAGAATAATGGCCGCTTCCAGTTCGCCCTGCATCATATAGGGCAGCACTGTGCCCTGGTAGGCGACGATGGTGTGCAGGGCATTCGGCACGGCGTGCTTCAAAATGACCTTGCTTTCCGTCAGACCCTTGGCGCGAGCGGTCTGGACATATTGCGCGCCGAGTACGTCCAGCAAATTGCCACGCATGACGCGCAAATTGCGTGCCACGCCGCCGAGGCCGGCAATGACCAGCACCGGCCAGATATGCTTGAACAGATCGACAACCTTGGCGAAACTCCAGGGCGCAAAAACGTATTCGGGCGAAAAGAAGGACAGCAGACTGGGCTGGTTAAAAGTAAAAACCAGCACAAACAGGATAATGATTGCCAGCGAAAAGCGGGGCACGGAAGTGAAAATAAAGGCAAGGATCGCCCACAAATTGTCCATAAAGCCATATTTGCGGGGCGCAACGTAAATACCCAGGCCCACCCCGACGATGGTTGAAATGGCGTGGCACAAGAGGGCAATCAGGAGTGTCATGGGTAGGCGTTCGGCGATTAGCACCCCGACATCTTTGCCATAGGCAAAGGAGTAACCGAACTTGCCTTCGGTCACCATCCCCTTCACCCACAGGACGAACTGGGTGGGCACTGGCTTATCCAGATCGTATTGTTGGCGCAGGAGATTGGCGGCCCGGTCAGCATCCTCCTGTGACATGCCGCGAGCGAGCAAATATCCTTCGTAGCGGCTGGCGTAGTCGCCAGGGGGCAGCTTGATGACGATGAATGAAACGATGCCGATGCCGATGAGCATGAAAAAAGCGATAACAATTCGGCGAAGAATGTAGTTTAACATGCCGCCTCCCCGACAAACTGGATGGAAGCCTTGCTGCCGTATTCAAACAGGTGGGCCGCAAGGCTCTTCCCAATTAGGAGGTGGGCTGAAGGGGATGCCTCCGGCCCACCTGTGGTGAGAAACCGTTATTTCTTGTAGATCGGGATGGTCTCCGGACGATTCTGTTTCAACTGCTGGTCCAGTGGTGTCCAGACCTGATCGAGCAGAACTGCATCTTCCACCCAGGTGTACAGGAATACGGGCGTCCCATCCGGAATATTCTTGACACGCTTGGCCGTGCCCAGGCCATAGCGCCCGACAAAGACACCCAGGTCGTAGACGTTCTTGGTGAAGATGTTGTTGTAGTCGAACATCAACTTCTTACGACCAGCGGGATCGAAGGTTACGCGGTACTTGTTGACGATGTCCACCAGGTCCTTCTCGAAGTCCATCATCTGGCGCGGCTTGTCGCCTTCGAGGTGCCACCGGAAGTTCTTGGTGATGGGGGCCAGGGCCGTGACGTTCACAAACGGCAGAGCGAATGCCTGATCCTGGCGGTACACTCGCATGTCCCAGTTGCCGGCAGCCATTGCATCGGTCTGGGTCTGGCTATCCCAGATTTTCATGTTGACCTTGATACCGACTGCGCTCCACTGATTGACCACAGCCTCAGCTACGCTCTGCGTTTCCTTCTGGTCCTGTGAGGCCATGAGTTGGATGACCACAGGCTGCCCGGACATCGGCCCTGACGTCCATGTGCGAATGCCGTCGCTGCCCTTCTTCAAGCCCATTTCGTCGAGGAGCGCGTTGGCCGATGGCGGATCATACGGGTAGTATACTACCGAGTTCTTGTCGAAATCGGGAGCGCCCGGATACAGGCCGCCTGCCCAACCGCGCAGGAAGGGGCCTTTCATGATCGACTGAGCAATGCCGTCACGATCCGTAGCGTAGCTCAATGCCTGGCGGAAGCGCAGATCGCGGAACAGCGTGCGGACGGCCTTGTCGCGGTCATCCTTCGCGCCAACGTCCAGCGAGAAGTTGAATTCGATGTCGTAGCCCAGGGTTTCAGGCCCCCAGGAGATGCTGTACTTGGCATCCGGCGATTGAGCTTTTGTCATGGACTCCACGAAGGAACTGGGGTTCTCCAGGTTCGTGTGGTCGCAGTCACCTGCGATGGTGCACAGGTCGCGCCCGATACCGCTGGGGCCTTTGCGATATTGAATCTCGTCCATGTACGGCAACTGGTTGCCGTCCTCGTCCACCTTCCAGTAGTACGGGTTACGGCGCATGATCATCAGTTCGTCGGTCTTGTATTCGGTGATGACCCAGGGACCCATTGTCACCAGCGGCAGCGCGTCCGGGGGCAGCGCGTTGGCAAAGTCCTTGTAGGTCGGCTTGGGCGTCTTCTCGCTCCACTTCGGATGCAAGGGCTTAAGCTGGTGAGCGGGCATGACGTGGAAGTTGTCTTCGTTCATCAGGTAGAAGACATCCAACGGTTTGGCGATGGGGAACGTGATCTTGATGGTATAGTCGTCCACCTTTTCCATCTTGGCCGGCTTACCGTCCCACGACCAGGCGTCCAGGTGACGCGGGGCATTGACGTTGTCGTCGAGGATGTAGCCTTCCCAGGTGAACATCACGTCGTCGGCAGTGAAGGGCACACCGTCCGACCACTTGGCCCCTTCGATCAGGTGCAGGGTCATGACCTTACCGTCGGCAGACCAGTCCCAGCTTTTGGCAATTTCCGGCATGGGTTCGATGTCCTGGTCAGCACGGAAGAGCGGGCCAGTCTTGACCAGGGAGCCATAGCGCGAGCTGTAGGATTCGATGCCGAACCAACCCATCGTTGTTCCGGCCAGGTCGTTATAACCGGCGGTGGGGCAGGCGGAGAAAGCGCGCCACAGGTCGCCGTAGACGCCGATGCCATCCTTCATACCGGACTTCAGATAGACGGCCGGCTCTTTGGGCAGACGCTGCTCGACGGGCGGCAGCGTGCCGTCCTTAACAAACTTGTCCAGCCAGGGAGCCTGGTGGTATTGAGGCAGTTTCTTGTAGGTGACGATCTGGCTGATGGGCAATCGCTTGACTGGAGCGCCGCCCACTTCGAGCTTCGGTGGATCAGGGTAGGGAATAGGTGGTTTAACCTGAGCCTGGGCGTTGGCTGTCGGCACTGATGTAGTCGTTACGATCAACATCACGCAGACGAACATGCCAAAGACGTACCATAGTGCTTGGCGGAGTTTCATTATTTTTCCTCCAAAATTTAGACCGAAAAACATTCTATGTGTGTCCACACGACGCCATTTTCAAGCGGCAGGTGAATACACGGTGCGGACACGGCGTGCAGCGCGAACAAAGTTTTACCCTGATCTGATGATATGCCTCACCCCCTTGCAGATAGACGCGAGACATTCTCGCCCTCACTCAACGCGGTGCTTATGTGCCTTCGTACAACCAGCACGCTGTCTGGTGACCTGGCTGCACCTCGCGCAACGCAGGTTGTTGCTCGTGGCAAATCTTCATGGCCTGTGGACAGCGCGGCGCAAACGCACAGCCGCGAATCTTCTCCGTCGGCGTGGGGACCATGCCCTTGATCGGAACCAGGACCTTCTGGCCCTTACGTCCCAGCACCGGCACCGAGTTCAACAGGCCGACGGTATACGGATGCAGCGGGTTATGGAACAACTCGCGCGTCTCGGCGAATTCGACAATCTTGCCAAGATACATGACAGCCACCTGCTTCGCCATCTGTGAAACGACGCCCAGGTTGTGCGAGATGATGATGATCGAAGCGCCAAAGTCGGCCTGAAGCTGGTTCATCAAATCCAGGATTTGCGACTGAACAGTGACATCCAGGGCTGTCGTTGGCTCATCGGCAATCAGGATTGACGGATTACAGGAAAGCGCCAGGGCAATCATGACGCGCTGGCGCATCCCGCCGCTCAACTGGTGCGGGTATTCGTACAGGCGCTGCTTGGGGGCGCTGATCTGCACTTTGGTGAGCATTTCGAGCGCGCGCGCCAGCGCCTCCTTGCGCCCGACTTTCTGATGTATCTGGACCGCCTCGGCAATTTGATCCCCAATCGTATACAGCGGGTTGAGAGACATCATCGGTTCCTGAAAGACAATGGCGATCTCCCCGCCCCGGATGCTGCGCATCTCCTGACCGCGCGGATCGAGCTTGGCAATGTCGATGATTTTGTCGGTCTCCTTGCGGTGAAGATTGATCTGGCCCTCAACGATTTTGCCGGGCGGCGATTGGATGAGCCGCATCACGGACATCGCCATGACGCTCTTGCCGCAGCCGCTTTCGCCCACCAACCCCAACGTGCTCTGGCGTGCAAGAGACAGGTCTACGCCATCCAGCGCGCGAACGGTACTTTTTTCCAGGAAAAAGTAGGTCTTCAGGTTCTTGATTTCCAGGATCGGTGTCGTCGGTATCGTCGGGGTGGTCGGCGTTGCCGGTGTCTGGGCTGTGCTCAACTTTCCCTCTAAATCTTTCGACTAATTACAGCGATTGTTGTCGAGACGAGCTATTTGCCAGCGCACCCAACAACTACGAACCGCTCAAGATAGATTGCCGGCCTGGTGAAGGCGAAAACCACACGAATCTCGAATCTTAAGTTCAGTTTGCAGCACAATATGCTTTTGTTCCAACGGTCTGTTATTGATCAGGTCGATAAGCATCTGTCCGGCCACCCGGCCATTTTCGATGGCCGGCCCGTGGACCGTGGTCAGCGCCGGGGTACTGTAGCGTGCCAGGCGAACGTCATCGAAGCCCACCACCGCAATATCCTGCGGAATACGCAGCCCGGATTCGTGGATGGCCGTCATGGCGCCAATCGCCATGTCATCGTTCATGGCGTAGAGCGCAGTCGGCATCGGCCAAACTTCAAGCAGCGACTTCATCGCTTCATAACCGGTTTCGGGATCGTAGCAGCCATAACGCACGAGCGCTTCGTCGTAGTCGATACCTGCCTCCTCCAAAACTTCTCTATAGGTGACAAGCCGTCGGTAGGCGTGAGGCTCCTTCTGAATGGCCGCGTAGGTGATACAGGCGATGCGCCGATGCCCCATTCCCAACAAATGCCTAAGCACGCGCCGAACACCTTCCAGTTTGTCTATCGTCACGGAATGCACCGCATCATGCAAATGGTGGAGCGAAACGATGGGAAAGCCTTCGGCGACGCTGGCGACCAGAGCTTGTATGTCCAGCTCGGTTGGGGTTACCAGGTTGACGACAAGCCCAGCCACCTCTTTCCCCCGTATCAAGTTCAGGTAAGTGTTCGGGTGGCTGCCGTCTTCGAGCAGTTCGACCAGGATGCGGTAACCGTGCTTGCGCGTTACTTTGCTTAAGCCAGAGATGATGTTGGGTATATATTCGTTGATAAAGACCTGCTCGAAAGTTGGCGAAATGACCAGACCGATATTGGTGCTTCTGCCCCGTGCCAGGGTACGCGCCGATACGTCGGGAACATATCCAACCGAACGCGCCGCTTCCAGAACACGCTGCCTCGTTTCCTCGCTGATGTTGGCGCTGTCGACATTGTTCAAGACGAAAGAGACTGTCGTCTGCGACACTCCCGCCAGTTCAGCAACTCGCCTGCTTGTAACTTTGACGCGGCGCGGCATAAATTCTCTATACTTCTGTTTAATAAGCATCAAAACCGATTACTAAAGCGTATTACCAGTGTCTGTAGATAGAGTATATAGATCGGGATTTTTTGTCAATATGCAGAACCTACAGATCGTTCATCTTTTGCCTGTTGTGCCTGGGTGAACAAGTGCCAGGAAGTTTCAATCGCTGCTGCTCCTCGCAAAGGTGGGGTGTACTGGGATGGCTTAAGGTGAGGTGCAGGCCGAATGTTGGTTTGCCGGCACTGTGCCAGCAAACCAACATTTTATCGGCGCTCAAGTCCTATGCTACCATTCCAGGTCGTGCATCACCTTCGCCAGGGCCTCGCGCGACGGGCGAACGCGATTCTCCGGGAGCGTGGCAAGTGGTTCCGGGGGAAGATGAAGCTGTTCCGGCAGCGTAGCGCGTCCCTGGTCAATGTAGATCAGGCCGGTGATAAACTTGCGTTCGGATTTGGCTTCTTCGAGCAAGTGCAGCGCCGCATATTTATCTGTCGGATCGTGATCCGGGCCGATCTTCTTGAGCATGATCACTGAGCCGTCGTGCAGCTCAACCTCGATGGTTTCACCCTCAGCATAGTCGTCAATCATGATTTCTTCGCGTTTGGGCACGAAGGTGATCTCTTGAAGGGGCATTTCGTGTTCGCGGCCATACGGGTAGCTCTTGGTCGACTCCTCGTGGTTGTTGAAGGTGACACACGGGCTGATAATGTCGATCACTGCCGTCCCGTGGTGACTGAGCGCCGCTTTCAAAAGTGCCTGTACCTGTTTGGGATCGCCGGAGAACGAACGGGCTACGAACGAGCAGTCCGCGGCCAGGGCTTCCATGCACAAATCGATGGGCGGCAATTCGTTGATGCCCGCATATTTGAGCTTCTGGCCTTCGTCGGCAGTGGCGCTGAATTGGCCTTTCGTCAAGCCGTACACGCCGTTATCCTCGATGATGTAGACCACCGGTACGTTGCGCCGAACCATGTGTTTGAATTGGCCCAGGCCAATGCTGCCTGTATCCCCGTCGCCGCTCACACCGATGGCGATAACGGTCCGATTGGCGAGTGTGGCGCCGGTTGCCACCGAAGGCATCCGCCCGTGAATGGCATTGAAGCCATGCGCGCGGTTCAAGAAGTAGGCAGGCGTCTTGCTCGAACAGCCGATCCCGCTCAGTTTGATGACCTGCGTTGGCTGGATCGACAGATCGTAGCAGACTGAAATGATCTGCGAGGAAATCGAGTCGTGGCCGCAGCCATTGCACAGCGTCGATTCACGGCCTTTGTAATCGGTCTTTTCCAGGCCGATCAGGTTAACTTTGGGAGCACGTGCAGGTGCAGCAGTCATCGTTAACGCTCCTGTTCCAGGATATTCTGAGCGATCCAACGGGCAGTCAGCGGCAAACCATCACACTTAGACAGCGATACAATCCGGGAGCCAAACTCCGGGTATTCCATTCGGAGCAGTTCGGCCACCTGGCCGTCGAAGTTGTTCTCAACCACGTAGACATGATCATATCTGTTCAAAAAGTCGTGAGTGGCCTCGCCAACCGGCAGCGCCCGCAGCCGGTGATAGCTGGTCGTATGACCTTCCTCACGGAGCAGGTGACGGGCTTCGGTCACGCCAGGGTCGCTCGAACCGTAGGCGATGATCCCGAACTGCGCGCCGTCCACAATGTCTTCGACAGGTTGCGGTACGATCTTGCGGGCAGTGTCGTGTTTACGTCGCAGCCGCTTGAGGTTGTTTTCCCACACATCAGCCCGTTCGCTGTAGAGCGCGTTTTCGTCGTGGCCCGTGCCGCGCGTGAAGTAGGCCGCCAATGGGTGATTTGTGCCGGGTAATGTGCGATAGCCGATGCCGTCGTTGTCCACATCCTTGTACCGCGCGAAGCCACCCAATCGCTGTAGATCTTCGGCGGACAGCACCTTGCCGCGATTCATCGGTTTGTCAGGGTAGTCAAAAGGTTCGGTCATCCATAAATTCATCCCCAGGTCGAGGTCGCTCAGGCACAACACCAGCGTTTGAAGATACTCGGCCAGATCAAAAGCGCGCCAACCAAACTCAAAGCATTCCTTCATATTGGCGGGCAACAACACGACGTGGCGCGTGTCGCCGTGGCTCAGGAAATAGGCTTTCAATACGTCGCCCTGAGAAACGCGCGTTGGTAAACCGGTACTTGGCCCCATACGCTGGATGTCCCAGATCACCGACGGGATTTCAGCAAAATAGGCCAGCCCGGCGAATTCCGCCATCAACGAAATGCCCGGGCCGGAGGTCGAGGTTAGCGCGCGTGCGCCTGCCCAGCCTGCGCCCACAACCATGCCGATTGCGGCCAGTTCATCTTCGGCCTGGACAATCGCCAGCGTCGATTCGTGCGTTACCGGATCAACGCGCAGTTCTGTCGCGTATTCTTTGAGGGCATCGATCATGCTCGTCGAGGGGGTGATCGGATACCAGGCCGCAATGGTCACGCCGCCGAAAATCGCGCCGAGGGCCGCCGCCGAGTTGCCTTCGATCAGCACTTTGCCTTTGGTGGCGTCCATCCGCTCGACACGCAGGTGCGACACCGGCTGGAAGTTCTGGCGAACGTATTCGGCGGCCTTCTCTACAACGCCGAAGTTGAGGGCAATGGGCTTCGGTTTGCCGCTGAAGTGGTAGCCGAGTGCAGCCTTGATCTCGTTCAGGTCGATGCCCAGCAGTTCGGCCAGCGCGCCGACGTACACCATGTTCGCCACGTAGTCGCGCAGGTTGGCATCCGCCCCGGATTCTTTTGCCATCTCTTTGACGGGCAGGCCATAGTACGTCACGTCGGGGCGAAATTCCTTCAATTTCCATTCCAGCGGGTAGATGCAAATGCCACCCGGCGCCAGTTTCTGGATGTCTTCGGCCTGGGTGGCCGGGTTCATCGCCACCAGCACGTGATAATCATCCCGACGGGCGATGTAGCCATCTTTGCTCAGGCGGATGGTATACCAGGTCGGCAGGCCGGAAATATTCGACGGGAACAGGTTCTTGCCGTTGACAGGAATTCCCATTTTGAACAGGGCTCGGATCAACGTGACGTTGGCCGTCTGGCTGCCGGAGCCATTGACGGTAGCGGCCACGATGGCGAAATCGTTGACCAGCACCTGGTCAGCGCCCGCTAACCGGGGGTCACTCTGGATACCAATCGCACTCATCAGACGTTCTCCTTACCTAAATTGAGGGGGAAAGAATTAAGCCTGGAATTCATGTGCCTTCCCATCCGGGGCTGCACCAATCGCCGACACCGGCGCGTGCCGGTGTCGCAGCAACTTCGTATGCTCGATGAAGGCCACCTGCGCGGCATCGAAATCGCCCTCGCAAAGACAATCAAGAATGCGCTCGTGATAGGTCCATGCCTCCTGCCAGTAATGCAAATCTGCATAGGTATTCAATTCAACAGCTTCATAGGCTTCCCAGTACGCTTCCAGCAGCCCTTTAACAAAGGGGTTATCCAGATGCTTGAAGATGGTGAGGTGAAATTGGCGGTGTTCGGCGTGTGGTATCTGGATCAGGCCCTGACTGTTTAGCTTGGCCCAGGCATCGTTCACCAGCTTACGCAGGTATAGCTTGTCCTCTGCCGTAAGCTGCGCCGCCGCCTCGTGCCAGAAAGCAACTTCGATGTGGTTGCGCAATTCAGTGAACGCCTCGAAGCGGTTCTTGTCCATTGCCAGCGCAAAAAGCAGACTCAGGCGGATGGCCGGCAGAAAATCGTACTCTTTGCAGCGAATCCCGGTACGAGGGCGCACTTCAACCAGCCCCAGGCTACGTGCCACTTCAAGCTGCTCTCGGAGTTTGCCGACGTTGATCTCAAGCTGCTGGCTCAGATCGGTCAATGCGGGCAGTTGATCGCCAGGTTTGAGGTGATTTTTGACAATGTAATCGAGGAGATCCGAATCCAGAGATTTGAGGGACATAAGCCGATCTGTTCTACTCTGATTGATCAGATGAATCAGAGCATTCAGATCATAGCACGCTTTGTGCAAAAGCACAAGCACCGACACTTGACCTCACCCCCAACCCCTCCCCACAAGATGGTTCAGGGGCAGGCAGGGGGGTGAAGTTGACCGGCTTCACGCTTCGGCCACCACCGGGTTCGAGAGCGTACCTAACCCCTCGATGGTGATGTCCACCACGTCGCCTGGGCGCAGGAAGCGCTGCGGCTTGCGGGCCATGCCGACCCCGGGAGGCGTGCCGGTGGAGACGATGTCGCCTGGCTCCAGGGTCATCACCTCGCTGAGTGCGGCCACGAGTTTGGGCACGCTGAAGATCAGGTTGCACGTATTGGAGTTCTGCAAAACCTCGGTACCGATGCTCAGGCGGATGGACAAATTGTGCGGGTCGCGGATTTCGTCGGCGGTGACGAGCGCTGGCCCCATCGGGGCGAAGGTGTCGAAGGTCTTGCCCATCGTCCACTGGCTGGTGCGGTTCTGGTAATCGCGGGCGCTCACGTCGTTGATGGGCAGATAGCCTGCTACATAGGACAGTCCATCAGCCTCTGAGACGTAGCGGGCGCGGCGGCCCACCACGAAGCCCAGTTCGGCCTCGTAGTCCACCTGGCTGGAGCCTTTGGGCAGGACGATGGCGTCGCCGTGCGCAATCACCGTGTTGTTGTACTTGGCAAAGACCACCGGATAGGTCGGAATGGCCTGGCCCGTCTCCGCCGCGTGGTCGCTGTAGTTGAGGCCGATGCAGATGATCTTGCCTGGGCGCGGGATCGGGGCGAGAATCTTGACCTCCGAGCGGGGATAGGCGGGCGCGGAGGTGAGCGCTGCCTGGGCGCGCTGGCGGGCCGGCTCGCCAGCGGCAAGGAATGTCACCATATCCGCCGCAAATTCAGCAGGCAGCGCAGCACTCAGATCAACGACGACTTCGGCCCCATTACGGCTATGGAGCGCGCCAAGATGGGTGACGCCGTTACGGCTAAATGTGACGAGTTTCATACAGTTCCCGGCTCCTCTGGTTAGTTGGGGATAGACGCGGCAAATGTTATCGCTGTGAGCCAAATCAGGCGATGGCGCGTTCTACGTCGATCCGGCCCTTGCGCACTGCCTCCCGGAAATGTTCGATGGTCTGACGGACACCTTCGCCAAGCGGCCTCCACCGGATCGCGCCGAGCAGACCTTGCAGCGGCCCCTCGTCCGGGGAAGCGGAAACGGGCAGTGGTGTCGGGTTGTATGTGATTTTCCCGGCCATCTCCGGGGCAGCCGCATTGATGGCGCTGACGATCTCTTCGACGGTGACGATATTGCCGCCTACATCATAGGCCGCCGCTCGCTCGGCTCTGGCGCGGGCCGACTGGATGAATACGGCAGCCATGTCGTCGGCGTGTTCCATGACCACTGTGCCGCCGAAAGTGATCTGGTAGGGGCGTCCGATGGCGGCGGCCAGCATGGCTTTGGTGGGCGTGGATGTCATACCCTGATCGCGTGCCGGGCCGTAAACGGTGTGCGGGCGCAGGCCGATAGCGTGCAGCCCGTAATCCTGGGAATAGATGCGAGCCATGCCCTCTTTGGCCTGCTTGTGGACGCCGTACAACGAGGACGTCTGAAAGCCCATCCCCGGCGGGCCGTAGACCGCCGCTGAACTGGCATAAACCAGCCCCGTGACCTGATCCATGTGCCGTTTGGCGGCTTCGAGCACCACCGCCATGCCGACCAGATTGACCTTTGCCCCCAACACTGGGTCAGCACGGACGAAGGGCACTTGAAAAGCGGCCAGGTGGACGATGTGGGTGATGCCGTTGTCGGCGACGGCGCGCTCAAACGCATCGAAATCGGTGATGTCGCCGGAAAGGAAGTTCACACGGGACAAAGCCGCGTCGTCCATGATCAGTTGCAGGCGGTGACGGCTGCTGCCCAGGTCATACGCCCAGACGGGCGTGCCCTCGTCCACCAGCCGCTTGACTGTCCACGCGCCGATACAGCCCAGTGCGCCCGTCACCAGGAAACGATCCGAAGTCATAATCTGGCACAAATCCTTTCACAAGTTAGGCAAAGAAGACGACTTGACAGGTAATCCCTGTCCATTGTAATATGCTCCCTGTAAATTGTTAACAAAAAACAGTTTGCGACGCAACATTTTTCCGGCCTGGCCCCAAGATGGCACACAAATGGCAGATACGCAAAAAGTCATCGATCTGGATAAGTCGCAGGTTCTGGCGCTCTACCGTCAGATGCTCGTCATCCGGCGCTGCGAGGAACAGCTTGCCAAGTCCTACGCCAACGGCTTGATCCCCGGCGCGTGCCACACCTACGTGGGCGAGGAGGCCGTCGCCACCGGGGTATGCGCGCATCTGCGCCCGACAGATGCCGTGTTCAGCACCCATCGCGGGCACGGTCATGCGCTGGCGAAGGGCGTCCCGCCCAGGGAACTGATCGCCGAATTGTATGGCCGGGTGACGGGCTGCTCGCGCGGGCGCGGTGGCAGTATGCACCTCTTTGCACCGGAAGTCGGCATGATGGGCACGAGCGGCATCGTCGGGCCGTGCATTTTGCAGGCAACAGGCGCCGGGTACTCGTTCAAACTGCGCGGCACGGACTCCGTCGGCGTGGCCTTCTTCGGCGACGGGGCCGTAAACAACGGAGCCTTCCACGAAGGGCTGAACCTGGCGGCGATCTGGGATCTGCCGGTGGTGTTCGTCTGCGAGAACAACATGTACGCCACCGAAGTACCCTTCGCCTACGCGACCCGCAACACCAACGTGGCCGAGCGCGCCAGGGCCTACGGCATCGCTGCCGTCGCGGTGGACGGCAACGACGTGCTGGCCGTCTACGAGGCGGCGGGACAGGCCGTACAGTGGGCGCGGAGCGGCGGCGGGCCGAGCTTGATCGAATGTAGGACGTACCGCACCCGGCCCCACGCAGAAGGGATGCGCGACGGCGGCTATCGCTCGCCGGAGGAGATCGAAGCCTGGAAACAGCGCGACCCGATCCTGCTGCTGCACGGGCGGATGCTCGACGCGGGGATCAGCACGGATAGCGACTTTGAGGCTATCGAAACCGAAGTGCGGGCGCTGATTGAGGAGGCACACCAGTTCGCCATAGGCAGCCCCTATCCCGACCCGGCGACAGTCAGCGATCACATTTTCAGCCAGCCGTGAAGTTATGTTACACAGAACCTCACCCCCGGCCCCTCTCCGCAAGCAGAGAGGGGAGAAATCCCGCGCTGTATTGCCAACCGGTTCCCCCTCTCCGAATTCGGAGAGGGGGTCAGGGGGTGAGGTGAAAAAGTGAGTATGAGTCCTATGCGTGAAATCACCTTTACCGTAGCGGCCCGCGAAGCGCTGGCCGAGGAAATGGCCCGCGATCCGTCGATCTTTGTGGTCGGCGAAGGCATTGGCAAGCGCGGCGGCAACTTCAACACGACGCTTGGCCTGTACGACCAGTTTGGCCCGATGCGCCTGTGCGACACGCCGATTTCCGAGCGCGGCTTCGTCGGCATGTGTACGGGCGCGGCCATGACGGGCGCGCGACCTGTGGTGGACTTCATGTTCTTCGACTTCATCCTGGACAGCCTGGGCGAGATGATCAACCAGGTCGCCAAGATGCAGTACATGAGCAGCGGGCGGCTGACGATGCCGATCCTCTTTCGCGGCTGCATCGGCGTGAGCGGTTCGTCTGCCACGCACCATTCCGGCAACTATTACCCGATCTTCATGCACCTGCCCGGCTTCAGGGTGGTCTTGCCCTCCACACCCTACGACGCAAAAGGCCTGCTCAAAACGGCATTACGCTGCAACGACCCGGTGTTGTTCCTGGAACACAAGGCATTGCTCAACCACAAGGGGCCAGTGCCGGAAGAAGAATATTTCATCCCGTTCGGGCAGGCGTCCATCGTCCACCAGGGGACGCAGGCCACCGTCGTGGCATTCGGCTCAATGCTGCGCAAGACGCTGGAGGCTGTCGCCGCCGTCGAGAAGGACGATTTTTCCATCGAGGTCATCGATCCGCGCACGCTCGCTCCACTGGATATGGAAACTATCCTGGAATCACTGCACAAAACGGGGCGGCTGCTGGTCGTGGACGAAACCTTTGCGCCCTGCGGCGTCGGCGCGGAGATCGCGGCACAGGTCATGGAGCACAGCTTTGACGACCTGGACGCGCCGGTGAAGCGGCTGAACGGCCTGCATACGCCCACGCCCTACAGCCCGCCTCTCGAAGCCGCCGTCGTGCCGAACGCAGCGGGGATCGAGGCAGCCATCCGCGATCTGCTGGCGGAATGATGTGAGGTCAAGTGATGGCTGTGGAAATCGTGATGCCGCGTCTGGGCTGGACAATGGAAGAGGGCGTGCTGGTCGAGTGGATCAAGCGCGACGGCGATGCGGTGTCGCCCGGCGAAATCCTGTTCACCGTAGAAAGCGACAAAGCGCTCAACGAGGTGGAGGCGTTTGAGGGTGGCATCCTGCGCATCCCGCCCGATTCGCCGCCCCCCGGTACGGCGATCAAGGTCGGCGGGCTGCTGGCCTATCTGGTACAGCCTGGCGAGCCTGCTCCTTTCGAGATCGGCGCGCAGGCTGGCGCGCCAATCGCGGCCTCGCCTGCCATTCCAGAGGCTGCCTCAATACCGGCTCGTATTCCGGCCAGCGATGCAGGCATCAGGAACGCAGCGCCGATCAGCCCGCGCGCGCGGCGTGTGGCGCGCGAATTAGGCGTGGACTGGCAGACACTGCGGGGCAGTGGCCGGACGGGGCGTATCGTGGAACGCGACGTGCGGGCTGCTGCGGCACCGTTGGAGTCACCTGCTTTGGTACGGGCTACGCCCCTGGCGCGACGGGTGGCGCGCGATCTGAACGTCGATCTGAGCCAGGTCGCGCCCGAAGCGGACGGCAAGCGTATCCAGCGCGCGGATGTGGAGCGAGCGGCTCGTTCGCAGGCCAGCCTCCCACCGTCCATACCGGGCACACGAATCCCGCTCTCGGGCGTGCGCCGCCTGACCGCCGAACGCATGGCCGCCAGCGCGCGCACTGTCGCCCCGGTGACGCTGACTACCGAGGTCGATGCAACTGAACTGGTGTATCTGCGAAAGCAGCTCAGGACGGATGCGGAACGGCAGGCGCGGCCTGTTCCAACCTATACTGACTTGCTGGTGAAGCTGTGCGCACAGGCCCTGGTCGAGCATCCGGCGCTGAATGCCCAATTCACCGACGAGGCGATTGTCCAGGCCGATGCGGTGCACATCGGGATCGCCGTCGATACGGAGCGCGGCCTGCTGGTTCCAGTGCTGCGCGATGTGCACCTCAAGCCCCTCCGGCAGATTGCGGACGAGTCGCGGGAACTGATCGAACGGGCGCGAACGGGCGTGCTTCAGGCCGACGAGATGCAGGGCAGCACCTTCACCATTACCAACCTGGGCATGTATGACATCGACGCTTTCACGCCCATCGTCAACTTGCCGGAGTGTGCCATCCTGGGCGTCGGGCGGATCGTGCCGAAGCAGGTTGTGATCGACGCAGAGGCGGGACGCCTGGCGATCCGGCACATGATGTTCCTGAGCCTGACGTTTGATCACCGCATCGTGGACGGCGCGCCGTCAGCGCGCTTCTTGCAGCGGATCAGGCAGTTTGTCGAGCAGCCGTACCTCTGGCTGGCGGGCTGATTAGCGAGCGCCGTCCAACGGCCAACCCTCGCTAAGGGCAGCCCGCAGCAGCTTGCCAGCCGCATTCCGGGGCAGCGAGTCGACAAAGCGGAATGCCGCCGGCACTTTGTAGCGGCCCAACCGCGCCGTGCAGAAGGCGCGCAGTTCATCGGCAGTGAGCGTGCTGTCCGGACGCAGTTTGACGGCAGCGACGGGAACCTGTCCCCAGCGCGCATCGGGTATCCCGGTCACGGCGGCTTCCTCGACGTGCGGATGCGAGAGCAGCACGGCTTCAACCTCGGCGGGGTAGATGTTCTCGCCGCCGGAGATGATCAGGTCGTCGCGGCGGGCAACGACGTACAGGTAGCCTTCCTCGTCCACGTAGCCCAGATCGCCGGTGTGGAACCAGCCATCCTGGACGGGCGCTGCGACGGAGCCGCTGCCCATGTAGCCAGAGGTCACGGTTGGGCCATGCACCACGATCTCGCCCACCTCGCCGGGCGAAGCTGCGCCATGATCCGTTTCGATGCGCAGCCTGTTCGGGAAAAGCGGCTTCCCCGCCGATCCGATCTTCCGCGATGCATCTTCCGGCGACAGCGTGGCAAACTGCGATGCCGTTTCGGTCAGGCCGTAAGTCTGCATCACCGGGACACCCAGTTCGGCGCAGCTTTCGAGCAGTGGGCGTGGGGCTGGCCCGCCGCCAAGCAGCACGCAGCGCAGCGACGATGGATAGGGCCGCCCGGCGCGCGCCTCGATCATGCGGCGCAGCATGGCGCTGACCACAGAAACCATCGTCGCGCCGTCCTCGTCGATAGCGCGGTTGACAGCTACCGGATCAAATGCTTCGTGGACGATGATCGCGTTGCCGTAGATGACGCCGCGCAGCACGATTGCCAGCCCGCCAACGTGGAAGAGCGGCAGACAGGCCAGCCATCTGTCCTCGGCATGGACGCCCAGGTTGAGGGCCGAGGCCATCGCGCTCCACCAGTGGTTGCCAAAGGTGAGCACAGCGCCTTTGGGCTTGCCCGTCGTACCGGACGTGTAAATGATGCTGTGCGCTGCACCAGGATCAACGTCGTCACAGAGTGGGCAGTCAGCTTCAGGCAGTTGGGCAAGCGCGGTTTCGCCGCCAGTCGGATAGTCGGCGCTCGTGGCGAGCCGCAAGCCGGGAAAGTCACGCGCGGCGGCACGGGCTGTTTCGGCATCGGGCGGGTCGTAGATCAGGTGCGTGGCCTGCACGTCGGCAAGCTGCCAGGCGATCTCGGCGGGCGCGAGCCGCGTGTTGAGCGGCACGAGCACTGCACCCAGGCGGCTGACGGCGTGGATCAGTTCGACAAAGCACGCGCCGTTCCGCATCAACAGCGCCACGCGATCATCTTTACGCACGCCGAACGCGCCCAGGCGCCGCGCGGTCTGCTCTACGCGCGCGGCCAGTTCACGAAACGTAAAGCGATCTGGCCCGGCGACAAGCGCCAGACGATCCGGCGTTGCCTGCGCGCGCTGGTTCAGCCAGGCGGGGAGGAGGGTCGTCACCGGAAGCGCACTTTCTACGGAAAGCGGGGGAATTTTTTGAAGTTGGGCTTGCGCTTTTCCAGGAATGCCTTCTGTCCCTCTTTGGCCTCGTCGGTCAGGTAATAGAGCAGCGTGGCATCCCCGGCAAACTGCTGCATCCCCATGGCGCCGTCGGCGTCGGCATTGAGCGCCGTCTTGAGGAAGCGGATCGCCATCGGGCTTTTTTCCAGGATTTCGCGCGCCCACTGTACGCCCGTCGCTTCAAGCTGATCCACCGGCACGACGGCGTTCACCAGCCCCATCTGGAAGGCTTCCTGGGCGTTGTATTGGCGGCACAGATACCAGATTTCGCGCGCCCTTTTATCGCCGACCATGCGCGCCAGCAGGGTAATGCCGTAGCCCGCGTCAAAGCTGCCGACTTTGGGGCCAGTCTGCCCGAAGATGGCGTTGTCGGCGGCGATGGTCAGGTCGCACACGACGTGCAGCACGTGCCCGCCGCCAATCGCGTAGCCCGCCACCAGCGCGATCACGGGCTTGGGCATCTGGCGGATCAGGCGCTGCACTTCGAGGATGTTCAGGCGCGGCACGCCGTCCTCGCCGACGTAGCCGCCGTGTCCACGCACGCGCTGATCGCCGCCGGAGCAGAAGGCCTTATCGCCCGCCCCGGTGAGCAGCACGACGCCGACGTTCGGGTCTTCTTTGGCGCACAAGAACGCCTTCAGCAGTTCACTGACCGTCTTGGGGCGGAAGGCGTTGCGCACTTCCGGGCGATTGATGGTGATTTTGGCGATTCCCTCGCCCCCGGAATCGACCTCGTAGAGGATGTCGGTGTAGTCGCCGACTTTTGTCCAGCTTATACCGCTATCAGACATGATAACCTCATCTCCACTATGGGCGACCAGATACGCCACATTCGGCCAGATGATCCAGCACCAGCCGCTCAAAGGCAGCAGGCTGTTCCAGGTGGACAGTGTGCCCGGCCCCGGGCACGATGGTAAGGCGTGCCTGGGGGAGCCTCTGTGCCATCGCCTGCCCGATGTCCACGAATTTTGGGTCGAGCGCACCCACCACCAGCAGCGTCGGCATGGCAACCCCGGCCAGCCGATCCCAGAGCGAGGGCTGCGCGCCAGTGCCCATGCCACGCAGCGAATTGGCTAATCCCCCGGCATTGTTCTGCATCCGCTGAGAGCGCAGCGCCGCCCGCGTCTGTGCGGGCAAATGGCGCTGGCTGGCAAACAGGGGCAGCTGCTCCCAGTTATCGACGAAAGCCGCCAACCCATCGCGTTCCAGCCGTTCGGCTAATGCCTCGTCCGCCGTCACCCGCTTGCGCCGTTCTTCGGAATCGGCAAGGCCCGGCGAGGCGCTTTCCAGGATCAGGGACGCCACGCGCTCCGGGTGCGCGACGGCGAAGGACAGCGCGACTCGCCCGCCCAGCGAGTAGCCGAGCAGGTGAACCCTATCCAGGCGGTAATGATCCAGGATGGCAGCCAGATCGGCGATGCAGCAGGCCATCCTGTAGCGCGCCGAATCCGCCGGAGCCGCCGACAGCCCGTGACCGAGCAGGTCGGGCGCGATCACCCGGTAGCGCCCGGCGAAGGTCGGCAGGTGCGCATCCCACGTCCGGGCGCTGCCCATAAAGCCGTGCAGCAGGACCAGCGGTGCGCCCGATCCCGACGTTTCGACGTTGATCAGCGCGTCATGGACAGTCAGGCACGCCATATGCCACCCGATCCAGGATGCCGACCAGCGCCGCCGAGACGGCTTTCCACACGGCGCGGTGCTGCTGGACGTTGCGCTCGCGGTTGGTCTGCACTTCGACGATGTGTAGCCCACTGCCATTGATGCCCTGCGTCACGGCCTGCCGGAAGCTGTTCCAGTCGGCAGCGTGGGTGTACGCGGCATCGTAGAGCGCCGCTGCCTGCCCGAAGTCCAGGCCGTGCGGCGTCCCGAACAACTGCTCAAAGTGTTCCGGGTAGGCGGCCTGCGGCAGAAACGAGAATATCCCGCCACCATCGTTGTTGATGAGCACGATGGTGGCGTTCAAGCGATGCAGTCTGGCAGCCATCAAGCCGTTCATGTCGTGGTAGAAGGCCAGGTCACCGATTACCAGGACAAGGGGAGCGCCATTCTGACTCGCCGCGCTGGCCCCCAGGGCGCTCGACACCACGCCGTCAATGCCATTCGCGCCGCGATTCGCCAGAAAGCGCAGCCTGCGCTCACAGCCTGCAAAAAACGTGTCCAGATCGCGGACGGGCATACTGCTGCTGGCGTAGAGCGTCGCGCCATCGGGCAGCACTTCGGCCAGTTCAGTAAACACACTGCCTTCAAAAAGATCGTCGAACGAGGCAAGCTGCTGCTCAATGACGGCGCGTGCGCCCTGGTCGAGCGCCAGCCAGTGGTCAAGCCAGGTGTGGGCGCCCGTCCCGTTCAGCGCGCCGAGTTGGTGCGCCAGGTCTTCGCAGAACAGCCGCGCATCCGCCCGGATCGCTTCGGAGACGATCAGGGCCGGGTCGCGCCAGGGATTGTCGCCGTCGATCAGGATTTGGCGCGCGGCGGCGTACCTGGTCAGGTATTGCGCCAGCGGCTTGGAGGTGGGCACGGCTCCGAAGCGCAGCACCACCTGGGGCGCAGCCCACTCCACGATGGCCGGGTCGCGCAAGAAGGCGTCGTAGGTGCTGATCACGTACTGGCGGTCATGCGGGCCACAGCGCACCTGCGAGAGCGGATCGGCCAGGATCGGATAGCCAAGCGCGGCAGACAGCCGGGCAACCGCCTCCGGGAAAGCCGGGTTGTCCTGTGCGCCACAGACGATCAGCCCGCGCTCAATGTTGGCGAGGTCGGCAGCCAGCCTGCCGATCAGTCTTGCATCGGCGCGGCGCAGCCCGGACGATACAACGGTATAAGGCGTGTGTTCAGGCCGGGCTACATCCGGCGAGGCTTCATCGCCGGGCAAGGGAACGAGCGGCTCACGGAAGGGGAAATTCAGATGGACGGGACCAGCCGTGCCCGCCAGCGACTCGGCAGTAGCGCGATTGGCAAGTGTCCGAATGTAGCGCAACATCTCCGGCGACGATTCGGGCAGCGCCACCTCCACGAACCACTTCACATAGGGGCCATACAGACGCAGTTGGTCGATAGTCTGCGGCGCGCCCACGTCTCGCAACTCCGCTGGACGATCCGCCGTGAGAACGATGAGCGGCACGCGGGCGTAATGCGCCTCAACAATGGCGGGCATGAAATTGGCCGCCGCCGTCCCGGAGGTGCAGAGCAAGGCTACAGGCTGGCGTGATGCTTTGGCGAGGCCAAGCGCAAAAAAGGCCGCCGAACGCTCGTCCAGGTGCATCCACACTTTGAAATCGGGAGAAGCCTTCGCCACTTCGGCGAAAATCATCGCCAGCGGCGTGGAACGCGATCCGGGGCAGATGCAGACGTGATGAACACCGGAACGTGCCAGTTCATCGACGAAGGCGCTAAGATAGCGATGCGCCGTGTGCTGAACCTGAGTGCCGACCACCATGTGCTTTATCCGATCCTCATTCGCCAGTCAGGGCCAGCAGCATCGGTCTGAGCTTGGCGCACGACTCGGCATATTCACGCTCAGGATCGGAACCAGCGACAATGCCGCAGCCCGCAAAGAGGAATGCCTCGTTCTGGTGAACCAGCCCGGAGCGAATGGCAACCGCCATTTCGCCGTTGCCCCGACCATCGATCCAGCCGATTGGCCCGGCGTACCAGCCCCGGTCAAAGCCTTCTCGCTCCCGGATCAGGGCCAGCGCCACGTCACGCGGGTGGCCGCCGACAGCGGGCGTCGGGTGCAGACGCTCCACCACGTCCAGGAGGGTCACACCCTGGCGGAGCGTGCCCGACAGCGGCGTGTGAAGGTGCTGCACGTTTTTCAGCTTTAGCAGGGTGGGGGAAGGCGGCACGTGCAACGTCTCACACAGGTCGCCAAGCCCATCGAGCAAGGCCTGCACGACGACCATATGCTCGTGCTGATCTTTGGCGCTGTTCAGCAGTTGCGCGCCCAATGCGTTGTCTTCGGCTGGCGTTGTGCCTCGCCGTGCCGAACCTGCCAGACCCATCGCGCTGAATTGGCCGTCGTTCACCTTCGCCATCCGCTCCGGCGTTGCGCCCAGAAAGCACCGTTCGCCACGCGCAACAGCAAAAATGAAACAGTCCGGGTAATGGCTGGACAGCCTTTCAAGGGCCTGGGCTGTGTCGAATGGCTCCGAGGCTTGCAGGCGCACGGTGCGGGCCAGCACAACTTTTTCAAGTTTCGACTCGGCAATATCGCGCGTGGTAGTGCGTATCCGGGCCTGCCAAGCATCTGCCGGCTGCAATTCGTGCAGGTCGGCCCGTACCCTGCCTGCCCTGTAGCGCGTCAGCGTGGGCGCCGCCAGTTCCTCGTAGAGCGCCACCGTCGCGGCAATCTCAGCATCGAGATCGGAGTCCGGCCCGGCCATGACATTGCAGGTCAGCCACGCCGTGCCATCGCGCAGCGTCAGCATCACGCTCGGCAGTACCATCCGTCCATCTGGATAGCCTTGCCAGAGATCGCTGTGGGGGTGCTGTGGGTCGAAGGCGAACCCACCGAAGAATAGAGGCCCCAGGCCCGGCAACCTGCCAGGGGCCTCCACAATCGCCCGGTCTGAGAGAAGCCGCCAGGCTGTCCCGACTTGCCGGAATCGGGACTCCTCAACGGCATCCAGCGCCTGGGTGATGCCCAACCCGACGATGGTCAACCCCTCGTCAGGATGCGACCAGAAGAACCGATCTGAGACTTTCAGGCCAGCCCGTTCGTACAGGTCGATGGCGTCCAGTGCTTCGATTTCGTCTGTAATACTGACCAGCGTGGGCTGGCCCTGTCGTTTCGCCCTTTGTGCCCCGTCTCGGAGCATTGCACGCAAATCAGATTTGACAGCCGGACTGAGAATAGTCCCCACTTATTCTTCTCCACCCGATTGATTGTAACTTTCAGAACAATCTAAAAGAATTGTAAGATAAGTTGTGATGAATGTCAATGGGTTACGGGGCCGTTATCGGGCACAAACCTGAGAGCGGGAGCCAGAATCCCGGTAAATGAGAGAGTCATGAAAAGGCCCATCCCAGCCCGGTACGCCCATCGCTGCCGGGCTATGTGCTTGGCTGCAACGTGATCCGGTCTATTTCCGCAAGGTCGGCTTCGGTCAGCGGCCACCGCGCGGCAACATTGGCCTGCACCTGCTGTGGGGTCATGGCGCCCGCAATGACGGACGCAACGGCGGGCCGGCACAGCAACCAGCTAAAAGCCAGTTCCAGGATGGTATGGCCGCGCGATTCGGCAAAGCTCACCAGCGCCTCGACCAGCGACAGGTTGCGATCCTGGAGCCATTTGGCCGCGTAGTCTGACCCACCCATCGTGATGCGCGTTTTGCCCGGCATAGGCTGGCCCTGGCGATACTTGCCCGTGAGCAACCCGACGGCCAGCGGGTAATAGGGGATGAAGGCCATTCCCAGGCGCTGGCATTCCGGCAAAACTTCCGCTTCGGGATCGCGCTTGAGGAGGCTGTACTCGTTCTGGACACTGACGAAGTGTGCGACGTTGGGTACCGCAGCGGCCTCTCGAATCTGCTCGGCGGAGAAATTTGAACAGCCGATCTCACGAACCTTGCCGCTCTGCACCAGTTCGGTGAGCGCACCCAACGTCTCGGCAATGGGTACGTCCGGATCGGGCGAGTGAAGCTGGTACAGGTCGATGTAATCCGTTCCCAGGCGGCGCAGGCTGGCCTCAACCGCCCGCCGGATGTAAGCGGGACTCGCGCCCTGTCCCTGCCCTTGCATCTGGCTACCGAATTTGGTGGCGACGATCACCTCTTTGCGGCGCTGGCCGAGTGTACGCCCAAGATACTCCTCGCTCTGCCCGTTGCCATAGACATCGGCGGTGTCGAAAAAGTTGATCCCGGCATCCAGTGCGGCCCTGACCACTGCCGCCGAACCGTCGAAATCGAGGCGACGCCCGAAATTATTGCAGCCCAGTCCGATCACCGACACATTGAGTGAGCCGATCTTTCGCGTCTCCACTGGTAGATTGCTCCTTAGGAGGTGAAGAAATCAAGATGCGCTTCTTGTGCTTTTCAAAAGGTGATTCACGTATTGGAAGATATGTCCGGTGGAGATATTACCCGATTCGGGCAAATGTGGGGGCAAGTGGCGGCGAAGGCCAACGCCCTGCGGCACCGAAAGCCGAATTCAGCTCAGAGCCTGCACAATTTGCCGCTGCCAGGTCGTGCCAGAATCGATCCGGATAGCCAATTGGGGCGTTATCCAACCGCTATTGGGGATCGGGAAACGGGACGCCGAGCTTTTCCGTCCAGGGCTGTAAGGCCCGGAGTATGGTGGGATACAGCGCGACGCCGTTCTGCAACTGCTCGGCCCGCAGTTGAAGCGCCCGGCTTCCGGGCAGGCGTACCGGTGGGTCGCCCGGCCTCGTCCGGTTGTTCCGTGATGCCTCGGCAAGCCAGGTTGTCTCGCGGGTGAAGTTGGCGCGCCCGCCAAAGGCTTCCGGGTTGATGATTTGCAGAAACACCGAAGCGCCCCATTGTTTTGGCTGCTCGGCGCGCCCCTGCCCGGCCAGCGCCGAGGTGAGCGCCTCGACCAGCAGCCCCAGAGCGAAACCCTTGTGGCCCGTATCCAGCCCGCCCAATGGCAGGATAGTGCCCGGCGGATCGGCGGACAGATCGGCGGGGTTGTCGCTCAGGTTGCCCTGGCTATCCAGCAGCCAGGGATGCGGAAGGCGCCGGCCCTCCTGCTGATAGCGCGAGACCAGGCCCATCGTGGTCGTGGACATGCTGATGTCCAGGATGATGGGATCGCCCTGCGTCGGGATGCCCGCCGCCAGCGGGTTGGGCGTGTAGAGGGGTTCCAGGCCACCGAAGGGCGCGACGGCCCTGACGCTCGGATCGGAGCTTGCCAGCAGCAGAAATAGTCCCCTATCCGTTGCGCGCTTCGGATAGGCGGCCAGACAGGCGATGTGGTGGCTGCGCCGGATCGCCACCGTCACGACAGGGTGAGTTCTGATACGCTCGCAGGCCAGATCGATAGCCCTGACCACCAGCCAGGGGCCGGGCAGGTAGCGTCCATCCCAGGTCACAGCTGACCCCTGGTCGGCAATGATCTGCGGATCGCCTTCGCGCAGCATGGAACCAGCTTCCAGCGCCCGCAGATACCCGGCCAGCAGTTGCAG
>JAJPHV010000030.1 GCA_021325095.1 Chloroflexota bacterium
AAAGCCTGGCAGCGCGCCAGGGCGCTAACCCCGAAGAACTGATTACGGCGGCCAACCTGGATATTCCGCTGCCGCCCGCCGACGCCGTGGTGGATGAACCGGGGTACGTGGACTACGATCCGTTTGGCGGTGGCGTTTCGCGGGGCGCTGAGGCCCCACGAACGCCCGAACCCGCTGCACCGCCCACGCCGGAGCCGGTGGCTGCGGGCATGGATGACCTGTTAAGCGGCATGGACCCGCTGGCCTGGCTGGAAAGCCTGACCGAGGGCGCAACTCCTGAAGACGCGGGCAGCGCGGCTGAAGCCGCGAGCACAGAAAGTGTTGAAGCGTCGGCCACTGCGCCTTCCCAGCCGGAGCCAGAAGCGGAGGGCGAGGCCGTTCCCTCCATGTCCATTGAAGAGGCCACACAGTTGCTTGGTCTTGAACCAGCGCCGGTGGCCGATGTCACCGACGACCTGCTAGGCGGCATGGACCCGCTGGCCTGGCTGGAAAGCCTGGCTGCGCGCCAGGGCGCTAACCCCGAAGAATTGGTCACTGGCGGTACGTTGAACGTGCCTGAGACCCCGCCAGTCGAGAGCGCGACTGGCACTGCTGAATATTCGCCCTTTGCAGCGGCAGAAGCGCCCGGAGGCGCGATGGCTCCGGAGTCGGCGCTGTCGTGGCTGGAGGAACTCGCCAAAGAGCAGACGGGATCGATGCCAGCGGTTCCAGCCGAAGAAAGCTCGCCCTCGGAAGCTGGAGGCGCGTCAAAGGATATCGCCGAGGTTCAGGCGTGGTTGTTTGAACAGGCCCGGAATCTGGAAATGACGCGCGAAGCTCTGGAAGCCGAAGACGCGCAATCGGGCGAACTGCCGCCCGCCGAACCTGCCGAGCTACCGGACTGGCTGGCCGGATCGATCTCGCAGGCTCCCCCTGTGACCCCGACTACCCCGGCGCTCTCGGACGAAATTGCCACACCGGTTGCGCCAAGCGATCTGCCATCGTGGCTGGCCCAGCCGGAACCGGACTCCTCATTGGAGGAACTCCTGAGCGCTTTACAAGGTACACCAGCCGCCGCGCCCGAAACGCCACCCGTCCAGGAGCCTACGCCATCGCCGATTGCGACGAGCGAGCTAGAGGCGCTGGTTCGCCCGGCTTCGCCCGAAGAAGTGGACTCCTGGGCTGAAGCGCTGGACGAGGAATACGAACGGCGATTGGCGGGCGATGAATCCGTCCCGGAGTGGTATCTGGAAGCGCTGGCCCGTGCCGAGGCCGAAATAGAGGCGGGGCCAGCGGAGCCGGAGGAAGTCTCGGCAGGCGAAATGGCCGGTGCGCCTACCGCCACTGCCGAAGAAGCTCCACCGATTGACTGGCTGGACGAAACGCCTGAACCGACAGCGCTGCCCGGCGAGATACCGGATTGGTTGCGTGGTATGGCGCAGCCCGTCGAACAGGCCCCCGTTCCATCGCCAACCGCTTCGACGGACTGGCTGCCCGACCTTGCCCCCGACGATCTGGCCGATCTGCCGGACTGGTTGAAACCGGCTGCCCAGACACAGGTAACACCCGAACCGGTACAGGCGCAGCCTGCACCGGAGCCAGCGGAGCCGCCTCAACCCCCAACGGTGGTCGAAGCCCCAACTCCGCCGCCGGAACCTGCCCCCGCGCCTATGCCGGTTCAGGCAGCGCCCGTGCCACAGCCTACATCACAGCCCGCACCACAACCTGTCCCGCAGCCTGTGGCCCGGCCCGCAGCGGCTTCAGCAGCCATCGATCACCCGGCGCGGCTCAAGCAGGCGCGCGAGCTGGTCACGACTAACCAGTACGCGGCAAGCCTGGAACATTACCAGGTGCTGATCGACTCCGGGCAACTGCTCGAAGAAACGCGGGGCGACCTGCGCGACCTGGTTGAGAAAAACCCGGCAGACCCCAAGCTGCGGCGTCTGCTCGGCGATACGCACATGCGCCTGGGTGACCTGCAAGCAGCGCTCGACGCTTACCGTAGCGCGCTCGATCAGCTATAATCAGGGCGCTTCCTTTCAGCACTGTGGCGGGCTGGGTAGCACGGAAACACTATCCAGCCCGCTTGTTGTGCCTGCAACGTAGAACTCTCACCTTGAGGAGGATCGTTTTCGTGGAACGGACATTCATCATCATCAAGCCCGATGCCGTACAGCGCGGTCTGACGGGCGAGATCATTCGCCGCTTCGAGCAGCGCGGCCTGCGCATCGCCGGCTTGAAATTCATGCAAGTGGAGCGGGTACTGGCCGAAGCGCATTATGCCGTCCATAAGGAGCGGCCTTTTTATAAGAGTCTGGTGGAATACATCATCTCCGGCCCCGTCGTGGCGATGGTGCTCGAAGGGACGAATGCCGTAGCCGCTGCACGCAACACGATAGGCGCAACGAACCCTGCCGACGCCACCGCAGGCAGCATCCGGGGCGACCTGGGCCTGGAGATCGGGCGCAATCTGGTACACGGCTCGGACAGCGTGGAAAATGGGGAAAAGGAAATCGCGCTCTGGTTCAAGCCGCAAGAACTGGTCAGCAGTTGGGAGCGCAGCACCGACCCCTGGATTTTCGAGCGGCGCTAGGGTCGAGCCTGTTACTGGACGTGGACGAGCACGTTGGCGTCCCGCCACAATCCTTCCAGGTCGTAGTAACTGCGCACGTCGGGCGAGAACAGGTGAACAACCACGTCACCATAGTCCATAAGCACCCAACCGTGCTCGCCGCGTCCTTCGACGCGCAGCGGGAAAAGCTGCTGGCGTTTCTTGAGTTCGTCGCGGATGTGGTCGGTAATGGCATTCAACTGGCGTTCATTGGTGGCGCTGGCGATCACAAAATAGTCGGCGATGAGCGAGACTTCACGGAGGTCCATCAGGACAATGTTCTCGCCCTTCTTATCGGCAATGAAGTCCACAGTCAAATGGGCCAATTCGATTGGTTCCAGAAAGCCCTCCCTAAACATGTGACAGTTGAGACTTCAATTCCACTATTTTACCATGCGCATAAAGCAGCCGTCCAGGTAGATTGCTGCAACGAAAAATGCCTGTGCACCACAAGGAGAGTCCAGCATGTCCGCCCAAAGAGATTTTATTACGGTAGGCGTGATCGGCGCGGGCCGTATCGGGAAAATCCATGCCGAAAACCTGGCATATCGTATCCCCGATGCGCGTATCCTTGCCATTGCCGACATCCAGCCGGAGGCCGCGCAGCAGACCGCCGCACGCCTCAACATTCCGACAGCCAGCGCCGATTACCACGATCTGCTCAACAACAAGGATATTGACGCTGTCATCATATGCTCCGCAACGGATACGCACGCGCGGATCATCGAGGAGGCGTCGGCAGCGCGCAAACACATCTTCTGCGAGAAGCCGATTGACCTTGACCTGAAGCGTATCGATCAGGCGCTGGCGGCAGTCGATAGGGCGGGTGTCAAGCTGCAAGTCGGCTTCAACCGCCGCTACGATTCCAATTTCCGCGCCATTCACGAAGCAGTCAAGGCGGGCAAGGTCGGGGAGCCGCACATCCTGCGCATCACCAGCCGCGACCCCGCGCCGCCGCCCATCAGCTACGTCAAGGTGTCGGGCGGCATCTTCCTGGACATGACCATCCACGACTTCGACATGGCGCGTTACCTGGTGGGCAGCGAAGTAACCGAGGTGTACGCGGCGGGCGGCGTGCTGATCGATCCGCAGATCGGGGCCGCCGGAGACATCGACACGGCAGCAGTCACACTCCGCTTCGCCAACGGGGCCATCGGCGTGATCGACAACAGCCGTAAAGCGGTGTACGGCTATGACCAGCGGGCAGAAGTGTTCGGATCGGGCGGGGCGGTGAGCACATCCAACAATGCGGCGCACACAGCGGTGATCAGCGATGCGGCGGGCGTGCACGGGCCGCTGCCCCTGTACTTCTTCCTGGAACGCTATACCGACTCGTACATCGCCGAGATGCGGGAGTTCATCGACTGCATCAAGAACAACACCGCGCCTTCGGTGACGGGCGTGGACGCGCGCAAGGCCACCGTGATCGGACTGGCGGCGCGCAAATCCGCGCAGGAAAACCGCCCGGTGAAGGTGAGCGAGATTTAGGAACCTCACCCCCTGGCCCCCTCTCCGCAAGCAGAGAGGGGGAACAGTTTAGCATCGGGTCAGAGTCTTGGTTTCCCCTCTCCAACAGGACAGGGGGTGAGGTAAACTCGTCGCCAATCGTCTGCTGGTCGGTAGAAGGATTGGCATATGCACATCAGTCACCGGCACGACTGGAACGTCTCGCCGGATGAGGCCATCGCGCTGCAACGCCAACTGGTCAAAGAAGTGATTTATGACCGACCTCTCAACCTGGACGCGATACGGCTGGTGGCCGGGGTGGACGTGAGCGTCAAGGACAACGTGTCGCAGGCGGCTGTCGTCGTGGCCTCGTTCCCCGATCTCAGACCTGTCGAAACGGTGCTGTGGCAAATGCCGACGCCTTTCCCGTATATCCCGGGCCTGTTGAGCTTCCGCGAAGGGCCGGTGCTGGAAGAAGCCTTCCGGCGGCTGGAGCACGAGCCGGACGTGTTCATTTTTGACGGCATGGGCCGCGCCCATCCGCGCCGGATCGGGATTGCGACCCACATGGGGCTGTGGCTGCAAAGGCCGACTATCGGCTGCGGAAAGACACTGCTGACCGGGAAATACGTGGAGCCGCCAGATGAGCGCGGCGCGCAGACCGATCTGGTGGATCGCGGGGAGGTGATTGGGGTTATCCTGCGCACGCGCGCCGGGGTCAAGCCTGTCTACATATCGGTGGGACACCTGGCCGACCTGCTCACCTCCGTTGAACTGGTGATGCGCTGCACGTCCAGATACCGGCTGCCGGAGCCGATCCGTTTTGCGCACAATGCCGCGGGGCAGTATTAAACGGGGGCGAGATAGATGCACATTCTGGTGACGGGTGGCGCAGGATACATCGGCTCGGCGACGGCGGCTCTGTTCTTGAAGGCCGGGCATCAGGTCACGGTCTTTGATAACCTGTATCGCGGCCACCGCGAAGCCGTGCCGGAAGGCGCGCAGTTTGTCCAGGGCGACATCTCCGATAGGGGCGCGCTCGACATCCTCTTCCAGATGGCGCGCTTTGACGCGGTGGCACACTTCGCCGCGTTGATCGAGGCGGGCGAAAGCATGGAACAGCCGGGCCGCTACTTCCGGCACAACGTCGTCTACAGCCAGAATCTGCTGGACGCGATGCTGGCACACGGCGTGAAGCGCCTCGTCTTTTCTTCGACGGCGGCGGTCTACGCCAGCAAAAACGGCCCACTGAGTGAGGACGATCCGTACCGCCCGGCCAACGTCTACGGTGAAACCAAGCTGATGATCGAGCAGATGATCCGCTGGTATCACCGCCAGTGCGGGCTGAAATACTGCGTGCTGCGCTATTTCAATGCCTGCGGGGCGATGCTGGACGACCAGGGCCGGGCCATTCGCGGCGAGGCCCATTCGCCGGAAACGCACCTGATCCCACTCACGCTGCAAGTGCCGCTCGGCCAGCGCGAGGCGATCAACATCTACGGCACGGATTACGAGACGGCGGACGGGACGTGCGTGCGCGATTACATTCACATCGTCGACCTGGCGTCGGCGCACGTGCTGGCCGTCGAGGCACTGGACGAGCGCGGCGCGATGACCTACAACCTGGGCAACGGCCAGGGCTACAGCGTGCGGCAGGTGGTGGAGACGGCCCGGCAGGTGACGGGCCACCCGCTCCCGGCGGTGGAGACGGCCCGCCGCCCCGGTGATGCGGCGGTGCTGGTGGCCTCGGCGGAGAAGATCAACCACGAACTGGGCTGGCAGCCGCGCTACCCGGATTTGAAGACGATCATCGCCAGCGCGTGGGAGTGGCACCGCACGCACCCGAAGGGATATGACGGATCGTAGCGAGCATTATGCACGTCGCTTTTAATGCCTGGTTCTGGGATCAGCCCTATACGGGCAGCGGTCAATACCTGCGCCAGCTTGTCCCGGCGCTGCTCCGCGAGGACAGCAGCCTCAAACTGAGCCTGATCGTGCCGGAGCGCATCCGGTCACCGGAAGGCATTCCGGCGGGCGTGGACGTGATCCCGGCGCGCGTGCCGTTCGGCGGGCAGGTCGGCAAGGTGCTGTTCGAGCAGCGCAGTTTCCCCGCCGCCGCCGGGGGCATCAAAGCCGACATTGCGCATGTGCCTTACTGGGCCGCGCCGCTTAGTTCCCCGGTGCGCCTGATCGTCACCATCCACGACGTGATTCCGCTGAGTATGCCCGTCTACCAGGGTGGGGTCGGCGCAAGGCTGTATTTCAGCCTGGTGACAGCCAGCGCGAAAGGCGTGGCGCACATCCTGACCGATTCGGAGTTCTCGCGCCGAGAAATCGTGACGCGGATCGGTGTCCCGGCAGAGTATGTGACCGCTGTCCCGCTGGCGACGACACCCGACTGCCATCCCCGCATCGGCGCGGAGCGCGACCCGGCCATCCGGCAGAAGTACAACCTGCCGGATGAGTACGTGCTGTATATGGGCGGCTTTGACGTGCGCAAGAATCTGCGGGCGCTGCTGGCCGCGTATACCTATGTGGGGCCGTCAACGGGCGGTGACTATCCACTGATCCTGGCGGGTAAGGAACCTGCCCAATGGGGCACGGCGCGCTTCCCCGACCTGCGAGCGGAGATCGCGCAGTTGGGCATCGAGGAATACGTGCGCTGGATCGGCCCGGTGGACGAGGCCGATAAGCCGGGCGTTTACCGCATGGCAAACGCCGCCGTCTTTCCAAGCCGGTACGAGGGCTTCGGGCTTGGGCCGCTGGAAGCGATGGCCTGCGGCACGCCTACTGTCGCCGCCGAAGCCTCGTCGATCCCGGAGGTGGTGGGCGACGGCGCGTACCTGGTCGACCCCGACGATTCGCGGGCGCTGGGCGGCGCGATCATCGCCACGCTGATCCAGCCCGATCTACGTGAAAGCCTGCGCAACCTGGGGCTGGCCCGCGCCACACACTTTAGCTGGCAGCGCACGGCCCGCGAGACGCTGGCCGTGTATCGGCAGGTGATGGCACGCAAGGCATCAGACTAAACCAACACGAGGAGCCGCCATGAAGTCACTACTTGAAAACAGCCGTTATCTGGTCTTGATTGGCGTGGTCATGTCCCTGATTGCAGCGATTGCGGCTTTCGTGTGGGGCATCGTCAAAGGAGCCGGAATCATTTCCAGCATGATCGTCACCGCCGGGAAAGAACCGTTGTTGGCTGGGGCATTTGTCGAACTGATGGATGCGTTCCTGATCGCCGCAGCGCTGTACATCTTTGCCGTCGCCCTGTACGAGCTTTTCATCGCCGACTTGAACCTGCCGACGTGGCTGGTCATCCACAACCTGGACGAACTCAAGGGGATGCTGGTCAACGTGGTTATACTGGTGATGGGCATCACGTTCCTGGAACACCTCATCGAGTGGCAGCACGCGGAAGAAACGCTGCTGTTCGGGTTGGGCATCGCGGCAGTGTCCGCTGCGTTGATTCTGTTCAAGCGAAATCATTGAGTAAGAACTGCGGTGTATGGTCGGGGGTGGAGGGAAGTAGCTATGAAACAATCAGTGCTGGTATTAGCAGGGGTCTTGATCATCGCGGCAATGGCGGCGCTCGGCACGCACCCGATGCGCGCGCAAGACGGCCCCTCGGCGACGGAGTCAGGAGGGGCAGCAGTGACGCCGACGCGATCTTATGCGGGTAAGGTAGCCGCCCCGGACTTCCCGGCGGGCCTGGACTGGATCAACGTCGATCATCCACTGACCTTCAGCGAGCTGCGCGGCAAAGTCGTCCTGCTGGATTTCTGGACGTATGGCTGTATCAACTGCATCCACATCATCCCCGATCTGAAGCGGCTTGAAAAAGAGTTCCCGAACGAACTGGTGATCATTGGCGTGCACTCGGCCAAGTTCAAGAACGAGAGCAACACGGGCAATATTCGCTATATCGTGCAGCGCTACGAGATCGAACACCCCGTCGTCAACGATAAAGACTTTCAAATCTGGAATGCTTATGGCGCGGAAGCCTGGCCGACGACCATGTTGATCGACCCGACAGGCAAGGTGCTCGGCCTGTACGCAGGCGAGGGCGTCTACGAGGTCATGCAGCCGATCATCCAGGGCATGATCAGGCAATTCGACGCCCAGAAGCTGATTGACCGGACGCCGATCAAGCTCTCGCCGGAACTGGAAAAGCGGGCGGAGTCGCTGCTGTCGTTCCCCGGCAAGGTGCTGGCCGACCCGGCAGGCAAGCGCCTGTTCATCAGCGATAGCAACCACAACCGAATCGTGGTGGCCGATCTGGACACGTATGAGATCAAGGCCGTCATCGGCAACGGCCAGGAAGCGCTCAAAGACGGCGATTATGCAACCGCCTCGTTCTTTCGCCCGCAGGGCCTGGCACTGAGCGGCGACACGCTGTACGTGGCCGATACCGAGAACCACGCCATTCGAGCCGTCGATCTCAAGGCGCAAACCGTCAAGACGGTGGCCGGGACAGGCGCGCAAGCCAGAGGGCCTAACCCTGGCGGCGTGGCGATCCTGACTCCATTGAACTCACCCTGGGACGTGGTATTCGTCAACGGCATCCTGTATATTGCGATGGCCGGGCCGCACCAGTTGTGGGCCTATGATCCTAAAGCGGAAACGATCAAGCCCTATGCAGGCAGCGGGCGCGAGGGGCTACAGGACGGGGCACTGCCGGACGCGCAGCTTGCGCAGCCGAGCGGCATTGCCAGCGACGGCAAAGTCCTGTACTTCGCCGACCCCGAGGCCAGCGCGATTCGCAGCGCCGACCTCAACCCGAACGGCCAGGTCAAAACCATCGTCGGGACGGGCCTGTTCGACTTTGGCGACATGGACGGAACAGGCGACGCGGTGCGGCTGCAACATGCGCTGGGCGTGACCGTTGGGCCGGATGGCAAGCTGTACGTGGCCGATACCTACAACAGCAAGATCAAGGTGATCGACCCGGCAACGCGCGAAAGCAAAACCCTGTTTGGCAAAGACAGCGGGCTGCGTGATGGCACTGATCCGCAGTTCTACGAGCCCGGTGGGCTGAATTATGCCGATGGCAAGCTGTACATTGCCGACACGAACAACAATGCGATCCGCGTGGCCGACTTGAAAACAGGCCAGGTGCAGACCGTCAAGTTCCCCAACCCGGAGATGCTGAAAGCACCTTCGGCGCAGAGCGCGCAAACGGCCAGCCAGCCGGACGTGCCGGACAACGAGTACACGGGCGACATCGTGCAGCTTGGCGCGGTGAAGGCCGGCCCCGGCACGGGCAAGATCGTGCTGAACATTCATCTGCCGGAAGGCTACGAATTCAACGATAT
The DNA here is from genome assembly GCA_021325095.1 of Chloroflexota bacterium. Classification (GTDB taxonomy): domain Bacteria; phylum Chloroflexota; class Anaerolineae; order Aggregatilineales; family UBA2796; genus JAJPHV01. The sequence continues at coordinate 9,352 of JAJPHV010000030.1, forward strand.
TGCGCCATTCACGCTGCACGTCAACCAGGGCGGCGACGTGCTGAAGGTCGCGCCCGCCGACAACGATTTGAGTATGCCGGAGCCGAAAATGCCCGTCTCAGTTCCCGTCACGCTGAAGGAAGGGCAAACGACGCTCAAACTGGACGCGGACGTGTACTACTGCGAGTCGGTCAATAAGAATCTGTGCTTCCCGGCACGGCTGCGGCTGGTCATGCCGCTGACGGTGAGCGCGGACGGCGGCAGCGAGATCGCCGTCGATTACACCATCGTGCCGCCCAAGGCGCCGCAAAACACGTTGGGGCAGTAGGATTTACCTCACCCCCTAGCGCCAATACCTCTTCGTTAAGGGCGAGTAGCCTGTTGCAGCCCTCATCCCCTGGCCCCTTCCCCCGCCAGGGGAAGGGGAAAAGCCCCTCGCTCTGCGGGAAAGGAGTTGTGGGGTGAGGGCTTATCTAAGAAGTATTGCCCCTAGCCCCCTCTCCGCTTCGCAGAGAGGGGACGATCATGGGTCTGCGGTAAAATGAGCCACATATTTGCCAGCCTCGAGGTGAATGATGACGCTAGAGGATTTACTACTTGATCTACTCAAGCTGGATCGGGCTGATAAACTTCGGGCAATCGAACTTTGGGCACACGAAGTCGCAATTGAAGAGCATCCTGCACTGACGCCCGGCAAAGAATACGCAGTCTGGTCGCCTTACGACAGCGCAACCACAGCCCGACAATTGCAAGAATTGTCGGATGAAACTTTAGGACTGTAATATTCGATTGCGAATCCGCTCCCCTTTCCCCCGGCGCTATGCGGTGAGTGCGGCGCTGGCGCTCGGACTCTGTGCGTGGTTGGCGGTCAGCGGTGTCATTCTCGTGGACATACTGCGAGTCACGCCGACGCCCGCCGCTGTGTCAACTACCACCCCGCGATCCATCATCGTGCGGCGCACCGAGGTTCCCACCGTCACTGCCCTGCCGACTAACACCGCAGTGCCCACGATGGCGCTCTCGACGGCAATTGCTGTGATCCCGACGGCTGCCACACCAACTCCAATCATCGGCGATGCGAATCCTGACGAGGTGGATGTTTCTGAATCGCCCACAGTCCCAACCGCCGATGCTACCCAAACGGGCTGCACGCCGCCGGAAGGGTGGGTGGCTTACACCATCGAGCCGGGCGATACGCTGTTCGGCTTTGAACTCGGCTCCAAAGGGCAGGTCAACGTGGCGGCGATCATGGCTGCCAACTGCCTGACGAGCAAGCTGCTGGCGATTGGGCAGACGGTCTACTTGCCGCCGGGCGTGGCCGAGAACTCGCCCAAAGTGGACGACGGCCCCGCCGATGTGTCAGGTGGCGCGCTGCCCGCCGGGTTGAGCCGCACGCCGCATTGCCCGTGTACGCTGGTCATTCGGCCCGGCTGGCGGTTGGAACAGATCGCGGCGGCAATCGACAGCACACCCGTTGCCTTCAGCGGGCGTGATTTCCTGGCGACGACTGCGCCCGGCGCGCCCGTCCCCGACCTGGAGTTCCTGCGCAGCCGCCCCGCCGGGAAGTCGCTGGAAGGCTTCATGTTCCCCGGCACGTATACGCTCGACAACAGCACCTCGGCGGTGCAGTTCCGGGACATGGCGCTCAATGCGTTTGCGGCCAACGTGGGCGGACAGCTTGTAGCCGACTCTGCTGCACGCGGCCTGACCTTCTGGCAGGTGATCGTGCTGGCCTCAATCGTACAGCGCGAATCGTATTCGGCGAGCGAGCAGCGCCTGATCGCCAGCGTGTTCTACAACCGATTGGCAGCGAACAAGGGGATGGCCGCCACCGTGTCGCTGCAATACGCACTCGGGCGGCGTGGCAACTGGTGGCCGCGCATTGTCGGTGCGGCGATCAATACCGACTCGCCCTACAACACGCATCTTTATCCGGGGCTGCCGCCGTCGCCCATCGCCAGCCCTGGCCTGGACGCGATCCGCGCTGCCGTCTACCCGGAGCAGACGGAGTACCAGTATTTCGCCGGGAAGTGTGGCGGTGGTGGGAATTTCTACGCCAAGACATTCGAGGAGTTCCAGCAGGGGTTGAAATGCGGGAGTTGACCTCACCCCCTGACCCCCTCTCCAACTGGCGAGGGGGAACCGGTGAGCACTGTTGTGGATTTTGACGCCCGCCTCTGCGAAGCGGAGAGGGGCCGGGGGTGAGGTAAATCAGTCACGCCGTCGCGGCGCGGATGCGCTGCGGGTTGACCCAATCAGGCAGCGATTCGCGCTCGGTCTCGGCCATCTCGTCGAACATCTGGCGGATTTCTTCAGGCGAGCACACCGCCGCCGTGAGCGGATCGAGCATCAGTGCGTGAACTGCCGCCTCCCGATCCTGATTCAGCACCGACTCGGCCATCAGGTCGTGCACCATCATGTGGGCCGAATCGAGCGCGGCTAACTGCGTCGGCAGCCGCCCGAAGTGCGTCGGTTGGATGCCGTTTCGGTCCACTAGGCAGGCCACCTCAACGCAGCCATCGGCGGGCAGGTTGTCGATCAGCCCGGCGTTGGCGACATTGCCGTAGATGACTTTGGGTCGGTTCAACTGGTGAGCCTCGATGATCTCCGAGCCGTACTCGTGGCTGCGCGTCAGGTCGATGGCCTGCTCACCGCGCCGTTCCTTCTCGATCCACTCGCGTATCTTTTTGTCGTGGTCGGCGCGCCAGGTCGGCCAGTTGTTGGCGTAGAAGCCGCGCTCGCCCAGGTAGCGCGGGCGCATGTACTTGTCGATCAGGTCACTGCGCTTGCGAAAATAGGGAACGTACTCGGAGAAGTGCCCGCTGGACTCGGTCACGAATGCGCCGAAATGGAGCATCATCTCGAAGCGCACCGGGTCTTGCTCGTAGATGGCCGGATCAGCGGCAGCTTTACGCAGGCGAGGATAGAGGTCCTCGCCGTTCAGTTCGAGCGTCGTGAACCAGGCCAGGTGGTTGATGCCGCCGCAGACGTAGCGCAGGTCGTCGTAGGCAATGCCCAAATACCCGGCCAACTGGCGCGACGTGCCCTGCACCGAATGGCACAGCCCGACCACCGAGAGCGAGGTGGCGCGCACGGCGGCCAGCACCAGCGCCGACATCGGGTTGGTGTAATTGATGACGATGGCCCTGGGGCAGAGCGCCTCCACATCGCGGCAGATGTCCAGCCAGGCCGGGGCGGTGCGCAGATATTTGAAGATTCCGCCGGGGCCAATCGTATCACCGATGCACTGGTCAACGCCGTATTTGAGCGGAATGTCGTAGTCGTGCCGGACGTTCGCCAGCCCTGCCACCTCAATCGTGCTGATCACGTAGTCGCAGCCGGGCAGGATCGCGCGGCGATCTGTCGTGGCCTGCACCGTCCAGCGCTTGCCGCTGCGTTTCACGGTCAGTTCCGCGATCTGGTGTGCCAGTTCAAGGCGCTCCGGGTCAATATCGACCAGCGCGAACGTGCCGCCGTCCAGGCCGTCAATCGCCAGGATGTCGGTGATCATGCGGTGCGCGAAGACCGCACTGCCCGCCCCAATGATTGCCACTTTGATCATATTGGACGCTTCCTTTAATAATACGGTTTACCTCACTCCCTGGGCCTCTCCGCAAGCAGAGAGGGGGGTGAGGATGTTGAGGTGATTTTTGTCAATTATAACCCGTGACTGGGCGGAGGCTAATCGCGGCGCAAGCGTCATGAAAGCGTCGAGTTCGTCCTGTTTCTACGTGGTTCCCTTTGCTCTATACTAAGGCTGACAACAGGAGATTTCACATGATACGCAGAGTTCTGTGGTTTACGGTAGTCGTCGTCATGGTGCTCACGGCACTTGCGGCTGCCCCCCGTGTCCAGAGCGCGAGCAGCGACATCGCGCCCCAGATCATCGACACCGCTCCGGCGCGTGGCGAAGAACTGCCGCTCGACGGCACGGTGACGTTCTACTTCAACCAACCAATGGATCAGGCCAGCGTCCAGGCGGCGCTGACCATCAGCCCGGCGGTGAAGGGCACGCTGAACTGGCCGAACGACGCAACGGCGCAGTTCAAGCCATCCGCACCCTTGCAGCGGGCTGTCGAATACACGTTTACGGTAGGCAGCGGGGCGAAAAGCAAGACTGGCACGCCCATCAAAGACACCTACACACTCAAGCTGCGCACGCCAGGCGCGCTCGAAGTCTCGCAGGTCATCCCCTCCAACGGTGCGAAGGACGTGGAAGCGACGCCGACGATCACCATCATCTTTAACCGGCCCGTCGTGCCGCTGCTGCCCGTCGAGGAGATGGCAAAGCTGCCCTCCCCGATCAGCATCGAGCCCGCCGCGCAGGGCAAGGGCGAATGGCTGAATACGTCGATCTATACCTTCAAGCCTGAGCCGCCGCTCAAGGGCGGCACAACCTACAAAGTGACGGTCAAGAAGGGCCTGACCGACATCACCAACACGGCGCTGCAAAGCGACGTGGTCTTTGCCTTCACGACACTCGCGCCCCGTGCCATCGAGATTTTGCCCGAAAACAAGTCGATCAACGTGCTGCGCGATAAGGCGATCACCGTCACCTTCAGCCAGCCGATGAACACCGCTGCCACCGAATCGGCCTTCTCGCTGACGGGGGCAGGCGGCAAGGTGGTTCCGGGCACGTTTAAATGGAACGACAAAAAGCTGACGATGACCTTCACGCCGTCGGCGCTGCTGGACTACGGCGCGCTGTACGACATCCAGATCGACCACACGAAAGCGTTGAGCGAAGCTGGCGCGGTGCTCGACAAGGACGCCCAGGCCAGCTTCACGACTATCGACCCGCCGGACATCAAGGCCACGCGGCCCCACAACGGCGAAACCGCCGATCCCTTCGGCGGCTTTACGGTGGATTTCACCGCGCCGATGAAGCTGAAAGACTTCAACGCGCGCGTGACGGTTGAACCCAAGCCGGGCCTCACCTTCCCGGATTACGGCGACGAGGACGGCTTCAGCTACACTGTCAATTTCAGCACGGAGCCAAGCACCAGCTACACCGTCACCCTTGACATCGCCGGGCTGGTGGATCGGTACGGGACGCCCATCACGCCCGACCCGAAGAGCACGGTGTACAAGATCGTCGGCCCCAATAAGCTGCAAATCCAGTACACCACCAGAGCCTATTCGCCGGAGGCATCACTGCGCACGGGCAGCAACATCGGCCTGTACAGCGCCTACCGCCCCTCCACACGGGTTTACTCCACACACCGCAACATTGACCGGATCGACCTGTCGCTGTGGTCGATCCCGATCCAGGATTTGCTGCAACTGTCCAGTTCGAACGGCTACGACTTCGAGCGCAATTACGTGCCGCCCGATAAGGGCTTCCTGCGGCAGTGGACAGTGCCCGTCGCCAACCCGGCCAACGTGCTGCGCTACGACCTGCTGGCGATCAGTGATCAGGGCCCCAGCGGTTCGCAGCCGGGCAACGTGGCGTGCTTGGGTGCGCCGCCAAGCCGCTTGAAGGTCGGCGACAAGGTGATCGTGCTCAAGGACGATCCGACACCGCTGCGCATTCGGGGCGCGGCTGGGCTGAACGCCGCCATCCTGGCGCAGGTCAGGCCAGGCGTCCAGTTCACCGTCGTGGGTGGGCCGCTGTGTGCAGATAACTTCGTGTGGTGGGCACTGACCAGCGCCGACGGCAAGATCAGCGGGTGGGCCGCCGAGGGCGATCCACAGCACTACTTCATCGGCCCGGCGGAGCAGCCCGCGCCCACGCCGGTTGCGACACAGCCAGCCGATCAATCCGCGCCTGCCCTGAAACCCGGCGTGTACTGGCTGCGCTTCTCGTCGCCGCAGCTGCCTTCCAACGCTCGTCAGATTCATCACGTCATGATCGTGGCGACGGCCAACATCACGCTCAAGGCGACGCCGAACAGCGCGATGGCCTGGGTCACGGACTTGCAGAGCGGGCAGCCTGTTCCCGACGTGAAGGTGCAGTTCTTCACCGGCAGGGAGGGCATCTCGCCCGTTGGCACAGCACAGACGGATGCAAACGGCATTGCCCGGATCGCCCTGCCCGACCCGCGCGACTCGTCGCCTTCGCTGCAAGACGTGTACGCGGTGATCCAGGAAGGCAAGACGTTCGCTGTCGGCGTCTCCAACTGGGCGGATGGCATCAACAGCTACGACTTCGGCCAGTCGCCGGATTACTACCCGCTCAACGTCACGGTCTATATGTACTCGGATCGCTCGCTGTACCGGCCCGGCCAGCCCGTCTACTATCGGGGCGTGCTGCGCTCGCGCGACGACGTGACGTACACGATGAGCAATCTGAAGACCATCCCCATCGAGGTCTTTGACGACAAGGGCCAGTCGATCTACAAGAAAGAGGTAGCCGTCAGCGAGTTCGGCACGTTTGCGGACAGCTTCACGCTCGATCCAAATGCGCCACTTGGCTACTACCGGATCGTGGCCCGGCCCGGCTACAAGGAAACGCCCCAGACCCGGCAATTCTACAACGGCCCGGAGTTCACACGCGTCTTCAGCGTGGCGCAGTACCGCACGCCCGAATTTCAGGTGAAGGTCAGCACCGACCAGCGCCAGGTCGTGCAGGGCGACAAGATCAAAGTGACCGTCGATAGCTCGTACTTCTTCGGCGGTGCGGTCAGCAACGCCAACGTCGAGTGGTACGTCCGCGCCAACAACTTCTTCCTGAACTTCCAGGGCAGCGGCAGCTACAACTTCACCGATTTCAACGAGGACGAGGGCTTCCGGGCGTTCGGCGAGCCGAGCAACATCCTGATCGCTAACGGCACGGGCGAGACCGACGCCCAGGGCAAATTCACCCTCGAAGTGCCCGCCGACCTGGGCAAGGCCAAACAGAGCCAGACCTTCACCATCGAGGCGCAGGTCACGGACGAAAGCGAACAACTGGTGGCCGGGGTGGCGGACGTGATCGTCCACCAGGGTGAATTCTACATCGGCGCTGCGCCGGAGGAATACGTCGGTACAGCCCTCAAACCGCTCAAGGTCAACCTCGTGACCGTCGATTGGGACAGCAAGCCCAAACCCAACACCGACCTGAGCCTGCGCGTGGTCGAACGCTCGTGGAGCAGCGTGCAGTCCGTCGATCCCGAATCGGGCCGGACGGTCTGGAACTACGAAGTCAAGGAGACGCCCATCACCGACGGCGTGGCGCATACCGACGCCGACGGCAAAGCCGTCTACGAGTTCACGCCGCCGCACGGCGGTATCTTCAAGGTGTACGCCACCAGCCGCGACTCGCGCGGCAACCAGATCACGACCTCGGCTTTCCTGTGGGTAGCCGGGCCGGATTACGTCCCCTGGCGGCAGCAGAACAGCAACCGCATCGATCTGAAGATTGACCGCACCGACTACAAGATCGGCGACACGGCCTCGATCCTGATCGCCAGCCCGTTCCAGGGTGAAACCCAAGCGCTGATCACGGTGGAACGCGGCGGCATCCTCAAGACCGAGGTCATGTCGCTGCCGACTAACAGCACCGTCTACAAGCTGCCCATCACGCCGGACATGGCCCCCAATGCTTATGTGTCGGTGGTCATCGTCAAGGGCGTGGACGAGAAGAATCCGGTTGCGGCCTTCCGCATGGGGCTGGTGCAGCTTGGCGTGGAGACGGATCGGCTCAAGCTGAACATCAGTGTGACACCCGATAAGCCGCAGGCCGGGCCGCGCGATACCGTCAACTACAAGGTGCACGTCACCGATTACCAAAACAAGCCGGTGCAGGCCGAGATCGGCGTCGGGCTGACCGATCTGGCAGTGCTGTCGCTGCTGCCGGATACGAGCACGCCGATCTTGCAGCACTTCTACAGCAAGCAGGGCAACGCCGTGCGGACGTCCAGCACGCTGACCATCAGCGTTGACCAGCAGACGCAGGAGATCATCAACACCGTCAAGGGTGGTGGCGGCGGCGGGCCGGAAGGTGGCATCTTTGAGGTGCGCCAGCAGTTCGTCGATACGCCGCTGTGGTCGCCTTCCATCAAGACCGACGCCAACGGCGACGCGACTATCTCCGTGCAACTGCCCGACCAGTTGACGACCTGGCGGCTGGATGCCCGCGCCGTGACGCAGCCCACCGGAGAGCTTTCCACCACGCTGGTCGGGCAGACGACCTTCGACCTGATCAGCACCAAGCCGCTGCTCATCCGCCCGCTGACGCCGCGCTTCTTCGTGGTGGGCGACACGGGCACGCTGGCCGCCGTCGTCAACAACAACACTGACCAATCGCAGGACGTGAAGGTCAGCATCCAGGTCAAGGGCGTCACCCTCAAGGGCAACGCCGACCAGAGTGGCACGATCCCATCCAAAGGGCGTGCCCGCTTTGAGTGGCCCGTCGAGGTGCAGGACGTGACCGCCGTTGACGTGACGTTCTTCGCCAGCACCGCCGACAACAAATACAGCGACGCGGCCAAGAGCGCCGTCGGGCAGGGCGACGATAAGACGCTGCCCGTCGTGCGCTACCAGTCGCCGGAGACCGTCGGCACGGGCGGCGTGATCGGCAAGGACGGCGGGCAGAACACGGAAGGGATCGTGCTGCCGCAGCGCTTTAACATCTCAAAGGGCACGCTCGACATCCGTGTTGACCCATCGCTGGCGGCCAGCGCGACGGCGGCACTCGACGTTCTCAAGAACTATCCGTATCAATGCACCGAGCAGACCGTCAGCCGCTTCCTGCCCAACCTGATGACCTTCCGGGCGCTGCAAAAGCTGGGGCTGGTCAACCCGACCCTGGAAGCTGACCTGAACAAGTCTATCGGCGAGGCGGTGCAGATGCTCTACGCGCAGCAGCACGTCGATGGCGGCTGGGGCTGGTTCGTGCAGGATGACAGCAATCCGCTCGTCACGGCCTACGCGCTGATCGGCCTGAGCGAGGCGCGCAAGCAGGGCTTCAGCGTCGATAGCGGCGTGACCACCAAAGCCATCCAGTACGTGCAGAAAAGCCTGAACGACCTGGGCGATCAGGCATCCACCTGGCAGTTGAACCGGGCCTCCTTCCTGCTCTATGCGCTGGCCCGCGCCGACGCCGGGAACGTCAGCCGGACGGTGCGCCTCTTCCAGATACGCGACAAGATGAGCATCTACGCCCGCGCCTACCTCGCCATGACCTTCTTCATGCTCGATCCGAAGAACAGCGCCCGCTACACCGATCCGTTGATCAGCGACCTGACGAGCCGGGCCGTCGCCAGCGCCACCGGGATGCACTGGGAGGAAGACTTTGACGACTGGTTCAACTGGAACACCAGCACCCGCACGACAGCCATCGTCCTCAAGGCGCTGATCGACATCCAGCCGACCAACGCACAGATTCCGAACGCCGTGCGCTGGCTGATGGTGGCGCGCAAGGCCGATGCCTGGGAGACGACGCAGGAGACGGCCTGGGCAGTCATGGCCCTGACCGACTGGATGCAGGTGACGGGCGAACTGAAACCCAACTACACCTTCGGCGTGACCGTCAACGATAAGGCGCTGGTTGCCAATCAGCAGGTGACGCCGGACGTGGTGCGCCAGACGGTCAAGTTGCAGGTGGACGTGCAAAACCTGTTGAAGGATCAGGTCAACCGGCTGGACTTCAACCGGACGAGCGGCGACGGCCAGTTGTACTACACCGCGCATCTGACGGCCTACCTGCCCGTCGAGCAGGTCAAGCCGCTGACGCGCGGCCTGAGCATCACTCGCTCCTACAGCCTGATGAACGACAAGGATCACAAGCCGATCACGCAGGCCAAAGTCGGGGACACGATCCGCGTCACGCTGACCATCGTCGCGCCCAACGACCTGAACTACGTCGTCATCACCGACCCGATCCCGGCGGGCACGGAGTCGATCAACCCCGAACTGGCGACCAGCGGTTCCGTCGGCCAGCAGCCCGAACTGAATCTGAAAGACCCGTTGAGCCAGGGCTGGGGCTGGTGGTGGTTCAGCAAGACCGAGTTCCGCGATGACCGGACGGTGCTGTACGCGACGTACCTGCCGAAAGGCACGTACCAGTACACGTACACGCTGCGGGCCGGGCTGGCCGGGCAGTACCGCGTGATCCCCAGCACCGGGCAGGAGTTCTACTTCCCGGAGGTCTATGGGCGCAGCGACGGCATGGTCTTCACGCTGCTGCCGTCGGCGGAGATTCAGTAAACCTTACCCCCGACCCCTCTCCAACTGGAGAGGGGCGGTTTTTTGTGGAGAGTTTGCGCCATGAAGTGGCTGGTTCGGCTGTGGCTAACACTCGTTGCGGCCTGTGCCGTCGCTGTCGCCGTCGGACGGCTCGACCACATGCCGAACACGTTGCAGGCGCTTGGCTTTGGAACGTGCGATGGTGAGGCGTGCTTCCGGGGACTCAAAGCCGATACGGAGTTGCGAACCGCGCGAACGATGCTTCCGCAAGCCGTTGAAAAGGAAGGTTCCCTGAATTTACCCGTAAATAGTGGAATGATGCTTGACATCATCATCTACGAACCGAAAACTTACGCCAATTTCCCCCTCCCTACCCAGATCAGTGCCTATGATCCATCCGGTATGCTGATCTTTCCGGTCACGATAGGTGACGTGATTGCGCAATACGGCGCGCCCTGCCGGGTCAACGTGTCCTTTAGCAGCAATGAGGAAATCTTTGTCTTCCCTACGACGTTGATGGTGCTGGCATATTCGACATATGGACGGAAAGACGGTTCTGGGGACGCCCGTCTCAACCCGGACTCCCCCGTAGGCAGGCTATACCTGGTCAAAGCAGGGGCCTTTGGCAAATGCGGCGACGCTGTTTCGGCCACAGAGGGAGCCTGGCATGGCTTTACATCTATCGACATTTATCGTGATCGTTATGCACGCGCTGTTCGCGCCAAACAGCCGTAGCCTGTGATGGACAACACGCGATGAAGTGGCTGGTTCGGCGGGTACTGAGGGTGTGGCTGGTGCTGGTGGCCGTCTGCACTGGCGGGGCACTGGCCGGGCGGCTCGATCCTGCGCCAAACAGACTGGAAACGCTCGGCTTCGGGTTGTGCGACGGCGAGGCGTGCTACAACCACATCAAACTCGGTATTGATTGGAGAACAGTCCTCGATCTGTTCCCTGATGCCTTCCCTACAAGCGCCTCGCTGGAACACCACATCGACGCCGGGAAGATTCGCAGCATCCTGTTGAGCAATGTCGATAGCGACGTATTGCAATTCATCACCATCGTGCGGGCCGACCTCTACAATCCGAGGCTGCTTTCGACCACCGCCGGGGACATTGTGGCCCAGTACGGTGCGCCGTGTCGCGTGGTATTGAAGGGGACAGATGGAACGCGCAACATGATGCTGCTAATTTACCCGACGCTGACGGTTCACGTCTGGGTTGTCATCCGGGATCAGGACAACCGGGCCAGTTACTGGCTGCTGCCGGATTCGCCTGTGTGGAACGTGTGGATCATGCGCGCAAAGGAGTACGGCACGTGCAGCGACCCGACGGAGGAAGATCGGGGCGCATGGCACGGCTTCACTTCCCGCGACATTTATCTGGCCCGCTACGCGCGAGTCCTGGCGACCAGACGGTCCTAACGCGGCACTTGAGGCCGGTTGAAGCCCAGTCGGGTACAGGGGTATAGTTGATCGTAAATTAGCCCGGTGCGATACGTGGTTGCGAAGGCCACCCTTTATGAAGTGGTTGATCTGGCGTGCGTCGGTTGTATGGCTCTTACTTATTGCGGTGTGTACCGTCGGGATAGCTATCGGGCGAATTCAGGATGTACCGAACATTTTCCAGGAACTCGGCTTTGACACGTGCGACGGCGAAGTCTGTTTCCGGGGGATCAAACTCGGCACAGACTGGCACACGGCCCAGGCACTGCTACCAATGGCGATGGCGGAGGGCGATTCGCTGGAGTTGCCCGTCAATATGGACAACATCCTGGGCATCCGGCTCAGTCAGTCCAGCGACCAAACAGTGCGGTTTATCGGGATCGATCTGGCCGATCCCAGAAAAATGAAAGTGCCCGCCACAAGCGCCGGGGCTATCGTCGCCCAGTACGGCGCGCCCTGCCGCGTAGACCTGTATTCGGGGAATGGCGTGCCGAGGATCATGTTGTTGATCTACCCGACACTGACCGTCTTTGTTGATGCGGCCAGTGTTGTTCTGCCTTCCACCTCCAATTTCCGACTGAGGCCGGAGTCCCCGGTGGTGGGCTTCTGGATCACAGGCACGCAGAACAATGGGCGCTGCGCCAATACGACGAGCCAGTATGTCGGCCCCTGGCAGGGCTTCACGTCCACCGACGTTTACCGGGCGCGCTATTCGCGTGCGCTGAACGGCAGGCAGCGTTAGCTTGTGGGAGGCAACTAGGCCAGGACGCTAAACTCCGAGCCGCCGACGATGCCCGACAGCCAGTGCAGCAGCCGCCCCAACAGATTGGTGTGCTGGCGGCGCGGGCGCTTGATGCGCAGATCGCCTGTAGCATCCATCAGGATTTGCATGGCACGGCCTTCGCGGACAGCCAACGCCGGATCAGCATTGTCGCGCGTTCGCACCAGGTAGGCGATCAGCAGATCGCTCTCCGGGCGGTGCTGGATGGATACCAGTTCCCATCCAGGGTAAATCTTGACGGCCTGCAGCAGCAGTTGGCGCTGCTCGACTTCCGACAATCGCTCGTGGTACGGGCGGGCTGTGTTCTCGCTGGCAGCGGGTGCTGTGCCCGTCGAGGCCGGCAGCGCTTCAAAGGCCTGGCTGACCAACTGCGGCCTGCCTGGTGCTTGAGGCAATGCCTGCGCATGGGCTTGTTTGAGCCGGGACTTTGCGATGGGGGCGGAGAATTGTTTGGGAGATTGGAGTGTCGCCATGATGACTTTCCTCGGTTTGTGGCGAAGATCTATGTAAAGGGGTCGCTTACCATAGCTCGGTCAAGCTGCATAATGTTATAAAATAGTATATTCGTCTTGCACTTACTGTATATAAACATTTCAAAATTCTAACCAAATTGCTCCGGTTTTGCCGGCAAAAAGGGCGCTCAACTGAGCGCCCTTTTTGGACAGCTGTTTTGTGGCAAAGAGCTACTGGCGGAGCACACCGCCACCGTACACCCCGGAGCTATACACGTACACGTAATTGATGGGTTCGCCCTTTTCGTCGGGCGTGCCTTTTGCCATCCAGTCGAACAGGAACTTGGCGTCGCTGATGGTCAGGTTGACACAGCCGTGACTCTGGCGGTAGCCAAACAGGTCGTGCCAGTACGTACCGTGCAGGCTGATGCTTTCATCGAAATACATGACCCAGGGAACGAACTGCAAGGCGTAAGCACTGGGCGCGCCCGTCGCGCCGGACATACTATCCTGGCTCATGCGTGCCCAAACCTTGAACAGGCCCTCGTGGGTTTCGTGATGAGGCAGGCCGCTGGCAACCAGCGTGGCGAAGAACGGCGTGTCGTCCTCGTAGGCGACCAGCGTTTGTTCGTATAGATCAACGGCAACCCAGTGGCCGCTGACGCCCTTTGGCCTGTCGATCTTCTTGACCTTCGCCACGAAGGTCTGCTTGACCCACTGGTTGGGGCCGATCATGTACCATTCGCTGCCCTTGTCGTCTTTGGCCGTTGCGAAAATGTTGACGCGCTCGTAGCGAACCAGGTTGCGTCTGGTCCTGGACGAGGGTGGGCCGCCCGGAACCTCGGACGTATAGATACCACTTTTGTCCAGCACCCAGGCAAACTCGTAGGGCAGGCCATCGGGGAGCGTCACGCCGGTGAAATAGGAGGGCTTGCTTTCTTTGGCGTCCTGCCGCCGTACCCATTTCCCGCCCAGGATTTGTATCCAGCCGTCCACGCTTAGGTCAATGGCGTTGACGAAGTTGAAGCCCTTTGGAATCTGGCCGACGACGTGGCCGTTGGGCGCATCGTAGGTATCGGTGGGTTCCGGCCCGACCCGCCAGAAACTATAGGCGCTCAGGGTATGAACGTCCTGGGCAATCGGCTGTACATTGGGGCGCGGGAACGCGGTGATCATATCCAGGCACGCCTTCGAGAGCGGCGCACCCTTGTTGTCTGCGGCACAGACTGCCGGGTTGTATTCGCCCGCCGCCTGCACGGCGGTGGGAAAAACGGCGAACAACAGCGAGAAAACGGCGATCAGTTTCAGCCAGCGCTCGACCATAGCAACCTATAGGCTCGTGTTCAATCAAATCCAACATCGAGCCAAAAGTATGCCAGGCGGATCGGGCAGCGTCAATACGTCTGTCCTACGTTTGGTAGGCGTTTTCATTCCGCCCTGAGCGTCAGCGCAGCGGACATAAGGATTTTGTGTAAAATTGTCAAATAATGAAAGCGTTTGCCAATGTTGGCTGAATACATCCCGGCAAGGATGGCAACGATGAACGACTTATTCCGCAATATCATCAGCAATGCCGCCAGAGACAACGTTAACTACGCCCGTGACCGGGCCACCTGGGAGGCGGCCAGTACCGTTGAGCGTGCCACCTTCGGCAGAATCTTCAACTTTCTTGAAGGCATTTTAGGGCTGATCGCAGTGTTTGGTTGTGTCTTCATTTCCAGTGCCATGCAAGATCAAAAGGTGCTGCTCTACGTGTGCGGGGTATTGTGGCTCGTGCCATTTATCGTTGCCGGGGCGCTGCTGGGCGCTTCCGGCATACGGTCTTTGTACGGGTGCGCGGCTTGATGAATAGCTTCCTGGGTGGGGGACGTTAGCGCCTCAGCCATCATTCTAAATTTACGGTGTGCAAGCCGTCGGATTTGCTGTTTCACGGCAACCAACGGACAATACAGTCAGGGTTCTGCATAATCGGTGTGCATGGCACGCCAGTAAGCATATCTGACACCTATGCAAGTGCATCATGCTGACACTTTCCGCGAATCGGTCATTTCCGTGCTTGGGGCGCCGCCTGACCCTGCCCCGCTGCAACCCGAAGTGCTGGAAGTGGTTCCCGGCGATGGCTTCCGCCGGGAACACATCAAGTTCCAGGTCAGCCCCGGAGAATGCAGCTACGCCTACCTGCTCATCCCGAACGACCTGCGCACGCCCAGCCCGGCTATCTACTGCCACCATCGCCACGAGAACCTGTTCAAGCTGGGCAAAGCGGAGGTCGTGGGTCTGGGTGGGGACAAGGATCAGGCCATCGGTCTGGAACTGGTCAGGCGCGGCTACGTCGTCTTTGCGCCGGATGCCATCGGCTTTGGCGAACGGCGCGCGCCGAACAGCGACGGCGACAGCTTTGACCTGGCCTACAGCTTCCACCAGTTGGCAGTACGCCTGCTGCGGGGCGAAACGCTGCTTAAGAAGGTCATCTGGGACATCAGCCGGGGCATAGATTACCTGGAAACCCGCACGGAGATCGACAGCCGCTTTATCGGCTTCATCGGCTATGGCTACGGTGGGAAAATGGCGCTGTGGGGCGCGGCGATGGAACCCCGGATTCGCGCCGCCGTCGCACACAATGGGGTCATCACGTACCGCGAGCATCTGCGGCGCGGCGAATGGTTCCAGGCCGAATTCATCGTGCCTCGATTGATGCAGGTTGCGGACGTGCACCACATCCTGAGCCTGGTTGCGCCGCGCCCCTTCCTGCTTTCGACCACCGACGGCGATCCGCAGAGCACAGATGCCATCGAAATTTACCAGAAAACCCTGCCAGTCTACGAAAAACAGGGTGCAGCCAACCGTGTTGCCATCTACCGGTATAAGACAACGGAAGCCTTCGCGCCCTACATGCGTATTAATGCCTACAACTGGCTGGATAGCTGGTTGAAACCGTTCTAGGGTCAATACCTTTTAGATAAGGAAGCGAAGGGCTGTAGTTTGCCTCACCCCCAACCCCTCTCCACCTTGTGGAGAGGGGAGTCTGGGCCGGTCGGTTCCCCCTCTCTGCGCAGCAGAGAGGGGGCAGGGAGTGAGGTCAACAAAAAGTGTCGGAGCGTGAAGCTCGTGAAGAGGGAGGACGCATCAGGGTGTTCTAACGCCCGCTGAAGGCGCCGAGCGTGCTATTCTGAATGATCATCCGCAGCATCCAGGCCATCTTGTGATGCTTGGCGCTGATGTCTTGCAGCAAGTTGGAGGTCACAGCATCGTCGTATTTCTCGTCGGTGGCCTTGATATCCTGGTGCAGCGTTTCCAGGATCGACTCGTGGTCGTTCATCAGGTTTTCCATCATACTGCGGGTATCGGGAATGGATTCGCCTTCGTCTTCGGACAGGCGGGTGTGCTCCTTAAACCAGGCCAGCGTTCCCGCGGCCTGCCCGCCTAACTTGAGGCACTGTTCGGCCAGTTCGTCCACGATGTCCGACAGGATGGCATAGTGTTCGTCCAGGAGTTCGTGGATATCGTGGAATTCTGGCCCCTCCACGTTCCAGTGATAGAACTTGGTCTTGGTGATCAGCACGTAATGGTCAGCAACCTGTCGATTCAGCAGGTCTACTACGGCTTTGCGGTTTTGCTCGCTCATGCCATTACGCATGGGCAGCATGCTCTTTACAGTCTTCTTGCGTTCCGCGATTCTTTCCACCATTGCTGGGTTTCTCCTTCAGAAGTCGGGGCTACGATGCGGGGCAGCGATCTCTGGGGTATAGACCACCCATAGTGTAGCAACTCCAGGTCGCTTCGCCAATGAAGTGCGCCTGCGCAGCAGGTCTCTAAGCATTTTCTCAGGCGCGCACGGCGCACGTCAGCCTGGCTGGGCCTCACCATTGACTACCGCGCGCACCGTACCCAATCCCTGCGGTACAGCGTCCAGGCCAAAGGGCAGTAAAGCGGCGGGCGCCAACTGCTGCCCGGCGGGCCAGCGCAGGGCACGGAAACCCGTGACGCGCTGGTTCGCGTCGAACAGCGTCACGACCAGAACGATGTTTTGCAGCGGCATGGCCGTCGGGTTGGCAATTTTCCCGCTGACGTGAAAGCCGGTCTCGCGCAGCTCATTGCGCACGTCCCGAAACTCAAGTACCGCGTTTGGGCCGTGATATTCGGTGGCGCTGACGACGGCGGCCAGCGGCCCGACATTTCCTTCAGGAACCGCATCAAATAAGACACCGTAGGGCGAGGCTTCTCCAGGAGCCAGGAGGCGCAGGGCAATTGGGGTTTCCTTTTCGATCAACGCCGACCCTTCGCTGTTGACCAGATAAACTCGAACGATCACACGTTCCAGGGTGATGGTCAGACTGTTGCGTACCAGCCCTAAGCACCACAGGCTGCCAACTGGCGTTTCGTAGCATGCGGGCGGATTGGCCGAGAGTGGCACCGGTGTCGGGACGGCCATTGTCACCGGAGCCAGGTTGGTGATGCGCACAGTGGGAGTTCGCAGCAGACGCAGAATCGGCGTGGGGGTCGAGGTTCCCGGCAGAGTCAGGCTCAGAAGCGGGCCGGGCTGTGCCGTGGGGCTGGGGAGCACAGCCTGCCCGCAGCCCGCGACGAGGACGCCCAGCCACCACCATAACCACACCATCCGCCCACCAGAGCGCACGAGAATCCCTCAATATCCAAAATGGAGACGCAGTTATCCCACATTATAGCCCGATTGTGGCAACTTTTGGAGCCGATTTTGCCGGACAAAATGGCTATTGACCGTCGATGCCCGGATCGCTATAATGACCCTCCGCTGGAGAGGTAGCATAGTCCGGCCTAATGCGCTCGCTTGGAAAGCGAGTAGGGTTAACGCCCTCGTGGGTTCAAATCCCACCCTCTCCGCCTTCACGGCAGACGAACCAGTCTGTCGTTTTCGTTTCGATCTGGCCTGTCGCTGGTTTGTGCGGCCATGCGCTAGAATGGAAGCGTTCTCCCCAGATGAAGGAGCATCCTTTTGAGTTTTCGCCAAACTAATGAGCAGCCTGCTGAACCCCGGCGCCCTGTCCGGCGCATCATACTTTTCTTTCTAGCGTTTGGCTTTGCTATCGCCGCGATCATCGGTCTGACCGCGCTCCTGATCTACAACAGTGCAGTCAGGCCGCGCCGGGAGGGAAGGGCGGTGCTGGCGGGCGTGATCGTCCGGCCCTTCGTGACCTTGCCCAACGACAACCTCTTCCCGATGGGTCTGGCCGCCGCGCCGGACGGCAGGCTGTACCTGACGTTGTTTGGCACGGGCGCAATCATGCAGGTGGATGCTCAGGGCAACGCCGCTCCCTGGGCCGGAGCCAAAGGCAAAATCCATGCGGGCGGCTCGATTGCTTTTGGCCCCGACCAGACGCTGTACGTGGTCGATTTTT
Source organism: Chloroflexota bacterium (assembly GCA_021325095.1). Classification (GTDB taxonomy): domain Bacteria; phylum Chloroflexota; class Anaerolineae; order Aggregatilineales; family UBA2796; genus JAJPHV01. The sequence continues at coordinate 27,488 of JAJPHV010000030.1, forward strand.
CGACCACCGACCCGCGTGCTGCGGTGGGGACATTGCGCCGGATCACGCCTGACGGCAAGGTAGGGGCGTTCGGCGTGACACCCACCGGTCAACCGCTCACGCTGCCGCTTTTCAGCCAGATGGTATTCGCGCCCAATGGCAACCTGTACGTGACCGACCCGTCCTCGGCACGCATCTGGCAGATTGCTCCTTCCGGCAGCGGCACAATCTGGTGGACAGCACCCGCGCTCGGCAACAGCCGCGCGCAGCCGACGGGCATCGCCTACGACACCACGCACAATGCGCTCGTCATCGGTGACGCCGGAACGGGTTCCGTGTACCGGCTGGCGCTGGATGGCCCGGCGGGGAATCCGCTGGTGTTGTACCGGCAGGCCGGAGCCGAGGTGCAGAGCGTGGTCGTCGACGCGCAAGGCCACGTGTTGGTTTCTATCTGGGATCACGACAACGGGCAGCTTGCTCGACTGGAAAGCGATGGTCGCCTGACGCTGCTGGGCGACAGTTTCCGCGCGCCGACAGCGATCCTGTTCCGGGACAACAGGGTCTACGTCGCCAACTCGGATCTGCTTGGGCTGGTTCCGCCGCTGTTCGGGGTGATTCCTTCCCCACTGCGGGCTAAACCACCCTTTACGGTGGATGTCGTGGACCTGAGCGCGGCCAGCGTTGCACCGCCGACGGGAACGCCCGCCAGCGCGTCTATATCGCCTGTGTAAGGATGCGCTCGCTTCAACTCTGCTCTAAATTGACAAATTAGCGGCCTCGTGTAACATCTAGCCCGTCAGGGCGTTGGTGCGATGCCAACTCTATCATTCTGGAGGAGATTTATGTTGAATAAGCGTCCTTCGTTAGTTTTACTTGCAGCGCTCACGTTCGCACTCATTGTCAGCGCGTGCGGCAGCCCGACGCCGACCATCACACCGCAACCCGCAGCAACCAATACCATCGCCGCGACGACGGCTCCAGCGACTGCCACTACCGGTGCGGCCACCATCGCCGCAACCACCGCTCCAACAACGGCAGCGACAGAGGCAGCCACGACAGGAGCCGCCAGCGCCGCGACAACTGCTCCGACCAGTGCTGCGACGACAGCCGTGACTTCTGCTGCCGCAACGACGGCCAGCCCAGCGACGATGGCGGCGACAACCGCTCCGACCAGTGCCGCAACTTCTGCCGTTGCGGTGGTGTCCTCCCCAACCGCAGCATCGGCAGCCACGACTTCGGCAGCCACGACAGCGGCCACCGTCATGGCAGCCACTTCCGCCGCTGCGACGACGGCTCCGACCACTGTAGCGATGGCACAGCAGGAAACGCCGCCGGCGACCAAACCGGCGACGCTACCTCAGTGTGCGACCAGCGGCGTGTTGCAGGTCGGCAGCGACGCCAGCTACCCGCCTTTTGAGACCGTCAACGAGACCACCAACAAGATCGAAGGCTTCGACGTAGACCTCTTGAATGCGATGGGCCAGCGAGCCGGCTTCACACCCAACTTCCACAATGCGCTGTTCGACACGATCTTCACAGCGCTGTCCTACGGGCAGTATGACCTGGTCGCCAGCGCCTCGACCATCACCGAGGAACGGCAGAAGACGGTCAGCTTCTCCAACCCGTACTTCAAGTCTGGCCCGGT
>JAJPHV010000141.1 GCA_021325095.1 Chloroflexota bacterium
ACTTGTGATCACTCTCCCCGGTAAACCGGGGAGCTTCTCAGGCTACGCTCGCCCCGACGGGCCACGTTAACGCCTGACCGCCCGATCCGGGCGGACTGAAGCGAATCATATCAATCTTTGTTCGTTTGTGCAAGTGTTCGTTCGTTGGAGAAAGGAGACGTGGCGCATTCCCCACCGGGCTTTAGCCCGGTGTCCCCTGCGCTGTATTCTATGGGGCCGTCTACGAGTAGATAGATAATGGCTGCTTATGCTCCCCATTCGCCTTGAACTCCGCAATTTCCTGGCTTACCGTGCGCCTGCCCCACTCGATTTTACAGGTTTTGAACTGGCCTGCCTGAGCGGGCCAAACGGCGCGGGCAAGTCGTCGCTGCTGGACGCGATCACCTGGGCGCTGTGGGGCCAGGCGCGTGCCCGTTCGGACGATGACCTGATCCACATGGGTCAGGACGAAATGTACGTCATTTTCGACTTTCGCCAGGATCAAACCCTGTACCGCGTCGTGCGCAAGCGCAGCCGGAAGGGGCGCGGCCAGACCTCGCTCGATCTGTTTGCCTGGGATGATTCCAGCCGGCAGTTCCGTCTGATCAGCGAATCGACGGTCAGGGAGACGCAGAGCCGGATTACGCAACTGTTGCGGCTGGACTACGACACCTTTGTCCATTCGGCGTTCTTGCAGCAAGGCAAAGCCGATGCCTTCACCGTCAAGACGCCCACCGAGCGTAAAAAGATTCTGGGCGAGATATTGGGACTTACGCGCTGGCAGGTTTACGAAGAACAGGCCAAACAGAGTTTGCAGGGCATCGGCAATGAATTGAGCATCATCAACGGCAGCATTGCCGAGATGGAAAACGAGGAGAAACGCGAGCCTGCCCTGCTTCGAGAACTGGATGCTGCGACAGTCCAGGTGGAAGAGGCGCGGCAGGCCCGTGAAGCCGCCGAAGATCGCTTCACCGAGGTGGCGGGTGCGCCCGCCACGATGCAGGCCGTGCAGGCCCAGTTGGTGGCCGCGCAGCGCCGGGTGCAGCAGCACGAACACGACCTCGCCACGTTGCAAGCCGATCTCGAACAACAGCAGCGGCGGCTGGCCGATTATCAGCAGGTGATCGCTGCCCGTCAGACCATCGAGGAAGGCTACGCCCGCCTGGAAATGGCCCGCCAGACCGATCACGAACTGGCCGACAAGCTGATGCAGCGCGCCGACGCCGATCAACGACTTCACGAGTTGGAGAATGCCCTGTATGCGGAACGCGCCGACCTGGAAGCGCAGGCCAGCCTGTCCGAAGGGCGTATCCAGGAGGCCGAGCAAATGCTGGCGAACGGTGACTCGCTGGTGGCTGAGATCGCCCGGCTCGAGGCCGAAATGGAGCGACTCGAAGCGCGCATCGCCGAACGCGACAGCCTCCTGGAAGCGCGACAAACGCTTTCGGAGGAAGCGGCTACGCTCCGCGAACGAAACAAGGCGCTGCACATCGAGATGACGGACATCAAGAACCGCCTGACCATGATCGAGACAGCGGGCGAAGCGATCTGCCCGGTGTGCCGCCAACCGCTCGACGAGCCACACCGCGCCGAACTTGAGCAGCAGTACAAGGCAGAGGGCAAAGCGCGTGGGGATACCTACCGGGCCAACGAGGCGCGGCTGAAAACCATCGCCAGCACGCTGGCTGCTTACGAAGAGACGATCCGCGAAATCGATGCCGAACTGCGCCAGTACGATGCGCTCAAGGCGGAACATGGCGCACTGCGCGAGCGAATCAATACCATCCAGCAGGCAGCCCAGCGGCTCGACGTGGAGCGCGTCTCGCTCGAAGAAATTCACCGCAAACTGTCCGAAGCGGATTATGGCCTGGAACTGCGCGCCGAAATTGCCGCGCTGCGCGAACAGATCGACGGCCTGGGCTACGACAAAGATACCCATCACGAAGCGCGCGAGACCCTCAAGGCCATGCGCGCCTTTGAGGTGCAGAAGCGCGAACTGGACACGGCGCTTCAATCCCTGCCCGATGTAGAAGCTCACGTCCAGAATTTGCAGGCGCGGCACGAGCGTTACGTCGCACAGTTGGCCGAAGCATCCGCCGAGGTCGCCGCGCTCGACAAGCAGATCGAGGAGTTGGCGGCGCTGGTGCAGGAAGCGCAGCGTCGTCAGGCGGATGTGATGCGGTTGCGCACCGACGAACGGCGGGCAACCGAACGGCTGATCAGCGTGCAGCAGCAGCTTAACGCCATCGAAGCGCAGCGCCGCCGCAAGCTCGAATTGCAGGCCCGCCGCGAGGAATTGTGCAGAGACGAAGCCATCTACCAGCAGTTGAAAGAGGCGTTCGGCAGAAACGGCGTTCCGGCCATGATTATCGAGGCGGCTATCCCCGAATTGGAGGCGGCCACCAACAAACTGCTGGCTCGCATGACCGATGGGCGAATGCACGTGCGCTTCGACACACAGCGTGCCAAAAAGTCGGGCGACGGTGTGATCGATACCCTGGATATTTTGATCAGCGACGAATTGGGGACGCGCACCTACGATATGTTCAGCGGTGGCGAACGCTTCCGCGTCAATTTCGCGCTGCGCATTGCCCTCAGCGAGTTCCTGGCGCACCGGGCCGGGGCGCGCTTGCAAACGCTGGTCATCGACGAAGGCTTTGGCTCCCAGGACGACGTGGGCCGGGAGCGGCTGGTCGAAGCCATCAACGCCATCAAGAACGATTTCGATCTGATCCTGATCGTCACCCACATCGAGGAACTGCGCGACCATTTCCCGGTGCGGATCGAGATTCGCAAGGGCGCGTCAGGATCGACGATTGAGGTGCGATAATATTGACCTCATCCCAACCCCTCTTAAACTGTAGATTGGAGAAGACGTGGCAGCGCGGAAAATCATTATCGACACCGACCCCGGCATTGACGACACAATGGCGATCTTTTTCGCCCTGAGTTCCCCCGAACTGGATGTGGTTGGACTGACCACCATATTCGGCAACGTCCACACCGACGTGGCGACAGCCAATGCGCTGCGGCTGCTCGAAATTGCCGGACGCACCGACATTCCGGTAGCAAAGGGCACAGATCAGCCCCTGGCCGGGCCGTTCGGCGGGCCGGTTCCCTACGTACATGGCGAGGATGGGCAGGGCAATTTACACCTGCCACCACCCAACACGCAGGCCGTCGCCGAACCGGCAGCGCAGTTCATCGCCGAGCAGGTGATGACCTTCCCCGGCGAGATCACGCTCGTCCCTATCGGGCCGCTGACCAACATCGCGCTGGCGCTGCGGCTGGAACCACGTATTGCCGACAACGTGAGGGAGGTGGTGCTGATGGGTGGCAATGCCCTGGCCCCCGGCAACGCGACTCCCGCCGCAGAAGCGAACATTCACAACGACCCGGAAGCGGCAGATGTAGTCTTTGGCGCGGGCTGGGAAGTGACAATGGTCGGGCTGGACGTGACTCACAAGATTGTGATGCGGCCCGATCATCTGGCGGCTTATTCAACCGCCAGTCACCCCCTGGCGCAGCACATCGCCCGGATGCTGCCCTGCTATCGGAACTTTTATGCGGACTATCACGATCTGACAGGTATCTTCACGCACGACCCCTCGGCGATGGCCTACCTGATCGACCCGACGCTGTTCAAGACGGCGCAGTGGCCGGTGCGCGTCGAAACGCAGGGCGTTGGCCGGGGCAAGACCTGGCCCGCCGTCAACGACAAACGCCTGCTCCCGCCCTGGCAGAATCGCCCGCCCCTCAACATTTGTGTGGATGTAGACGTTGAGCGCACAATCCGGCTGATCTTGAGCCGTTTGGGGTAAGGAACTGGCGGACTGCATCACCGGATTTGTAGTGTATCTTCCTTTCGGTCCGTGCGTCTTATACCATCTCAATGGTGTCCATCGTCGCCCGTGAGAGGTCGGCGTACTCGCCGCGCAGATTGGGCGTGACCAGCGGCGCGATCCGGTACATGATTTCGTGTGCGGCCTGCGCATACTGCTTGCGCATCGTCCCCTCGCAGAGCCGGAACGGCCTGCCGAAAATGGCGGTAACTGGCGTCCGCCGCAGGTGGAACAGGTTGCGCCAGAAGTTTTCCGTGCCGGAAACGCCTACCGGAACCATGACCGCGCCCGTCCTGCCTGCCAGGAGCACGACTCCTTCTTTTGGATCGCGCATCCCGTCTTTCTGGCGGTGGCCTTCCGGCGCAACCATCAGCATGTCCTTCGACTGGATGGCTTCCACAGCCCGCCGGAGCGCCACGCGATCCACTTCGCCGCGTCTGACCGGAATAGCGTCCCAAGCCCAGACCACCCACGCCATCAACGGGTTACGGGTTAATTCCACTTTGGCGAGCGGAATCATGTCCCGGAAGTTGACTGCCAGGGCGACCACAATCGGATCGAGCAGCGTGACGTGGTTGAACAGGATGATGGTCGGGCCGGTGCGCGGCACATTCTCCAGCCCGCTGATCGTCAGCTTCATGGCCGTCCGGGTGACAAATAGCTCGCCCAGGCTGCGCAGCAACCAGCGTGTGAAACGCAACCGCTGTGAGCGTTCGACGGACAATTGTCTGGAAGCGGGAGGCGTGGTCGACGTAGTCACGGCGCATGTTCCTCAGCGCGGGAAATGACAGTTAAAGGTCTTCTCGAAGGTTGGTTTGTCGGGCGCGTCCGCGTACCAGGTCACGTCGAAATTATTCTGGTCATCGACCTTCGCCCGCACGCTGGTATTGTCCCGCGCTTGCTGCACCACCCCGCTGGAACCAGCCCCGACCAGGTCGGCGAATTGGAACGTGGTCAGTGGATAGCCCCGGCTGTTTGCATCGATCCCCCACACGTCCAGCGTCGCCGGGCTGGACGAGACGTTGCACCAGATCACCAGTCGGTCATTAGGGGCCGTCGTCACACGGCTATCGACTGGCCGAGGGGCGATGCCCCGGATGTCTGGCAGCCAGTATGCACCCCACAGGTTCACTACACAGCCGGCTGCGATCAGCCACAAGGCCAGACTCGGCTGGCGCACACTGAGCACTCTGTCGCGCAGCGCAATCACGATCAGCAGCCACAGGAACGGCATAAAGTCCAGGGCGTAGCGGTAGCCGAACTGTGCCCAGCCGACACCATAGTAAGTGAAGATGGGCACGGCACACAGCAAGATGGCCGCCCAACACGCCCTTACCAATGGCCGCCGCAGCCGGGCACGGACAACGTAAACTACCGCCGGGGTGGTCAGGAAGATACTCATGCCCCAGGGCGAAGGCCGCAGGAAGGGAAAGGTCAGCACCGGGCTGTTGGCCGGGTTGTCGCCGAAAGTCGGGCCAAAGGGATCGGGGACAGCCAGGAAGAAGTAGTACAGGTTCTTCGGGACGTGTGCCAGGCTGAACAGGCCGTAAGCGCGGGCGCGATCCAGCACGCCATCGCCACCCAGCACTGCCGCGCCGTAACCGCTGTCCAGGAAGTTGTGAAAACGGGCATAGTTATAAATAAACAGCGCCGCCATCGGGAGCGCAAGACCGATGCCCAATCCGATCACGCGCCGCAGAACAATCGGGAATGAAAGCCGGTTGTTGTGGGCAGCGTCGCCCGATAGCTGCAAGGAATCGTTCACGGACAGCAGAATGAGGAAAAAGGGGAAGGTGAACAGCGCTGTGAAACGAGCTGCCGTCGCCAGGCCCAGACATGCGCCCATGACCAAAGGACGCTTCTTGCCCAGCGCCTCGTCGATGCCCAGGAACAGGAAAAAACAGGTGACGATGTGCGCCACGAACCACGCGCCGCTGGATTGCACCGCCGCCGAGAAATAGACGGTTCCCAGAATGAACAACGCCGCCAGCCACAAGCGGGCTTCGACGCGCACAACGTTCAGACGTTTCAGAATACGCCAGGCCAGAAAGGCCGTCAGCCCGGCCAGTGGATAGACCAGGAGCGCGTCACGGTAGCGCTCGCCCAGGGCCGCCACGAGCGGCAAGGCCAGCACGGCGGGCATTGGCCCTAGCGGTAAATAACGGTGACCGTTGGCCGTCACTATGTCCTGCATCCAGGTTGGCGCATTGTCGATGTCGAGTTGGCCGTGCAACCAGCTTACAGCCTGATAGTAGTAGTGATCCTGAGGAGGTTGTTCGATCAGGGCCGAAACGATCAGGTTGCCTGCCAGAACAATGTACACGCCAAGCGCCAGTATCCAGCCAAGCTGGACGATACGCGGGCGGACGACCAATTGATCTGTAATCGCAGAATTCAAATTGACCCTTACCCTGACCTGGCTGAAACCCGATAGGCAAGTATAGCTTAACATGGTGAGGGCACGATGAGATGTCGGTAATATGCCGTGCGATACAGGCCGTTTCTGGAGCGCATCGTTGATCGGGCAATTATCAGACAGTACGCCGTCGCCGCACGGCAGTTGGTGGCATGTCCTGGCCGCGAGTGTGGATTCGCCAATGGCTGAAGGCGCCAGGGTACGGGCATAGCTGCGGCTGGCAATACCCGTTTCCTGTGCAGCGCGAGATGCAGCTTCGTGACCAGGAGCGGAAATGTGCCACCTTGTACAGACCGTGCCCAGGGCTTTCCCTCTGCCGCCTCACCCTACACGACGGCGGGAAACTCTTCTCCCAATCGATTCTGAAGGTTGCCTAACGCTTCGTACACAGCGGCCCGCACTTTCTCGTCGCGGTCACGCAGCGCGCCGTACAGGGGTTTGAGCGCCTGGACGTGGCCCAAGTTTGCCAGTGTGCGTGCCGCCGCTGCGCGTGCCACCGGGTCGCCCTCCTGAAGGACGCGGATCAGAATCTGGCGGGCGCTCTGGCCTGCTGGAACCCCTTCGCCCCGCTGGGCTGCCCACGACACCAGCCAGGGCAGCGCATCGGCTTCGGGGTGGCGTGTCACGCCCGATTCATCGGGCCGCTCCGCCGAAAGGAAAGCCTGTTCCGCTGCGTTGCGCACGTACCACTGCTCGTCTTCGAGCAGAGCGCGGTACAGCAGCGCCAGTGCCCACGCCGCACGCACGCGCGACAGCCCGTAGACGGCGGCGCGGCGCACCATCATATCTTTGGAATTCATCGCATCGCGCAGCACTGCGTAGCCCTCGCCGGGAATAGCGGCCAACGCCTCGGCAACGGCCTGACGCAGCGGCGCTTCGCCGTCCACAAAGCCCGCCAGCATGGTTTCCAGCGCCGCTTCCGTTCCGATTGCCCCCAGGGCTAACCCGGCTGCCAGGGTCACGTCCGGGTCGGAGTCGGTCAGCATCGGCCCCAGGTCTTTGATCGCTTCGCCGTCGCCCAGCGCGCCCAACCCGACACAGCCCAACCGGCGCACATTGGGATCGGGCGAGCGGAGGGCCTGCCGCAAAATGAAGCCTACGTTTTTATCACGGGAAGTGACCAACGCTGCCATCGCCCGCTCGCGGATGGCCGGGTACTGGCTTGGGGAGAGCAGCGCCGCCGTCAGCCGCTTGAAGATTTCGGCGCGCCAGGCTGCATTGGGCGGCGAATCGGGCAGCCACGTTACGATACTGAACAGGTTGCTGTACAGCAGATCGGGCGTTTCGGACAGGCGCTGCGTGACGGCGGAATCGACCTCGGTGCGCGCTGCACCAAACGGGAAGGCGATTTCCCAGGCCGGGTTGGCAAGCAGGGCATTCAACATTTCGTTGTCGGCGTAAATCATCCAACTGCCCGCCAGGAAACCCGTCAGCAGCGGGTGGACAAAACCGTAAGCACCACCCGGCCAATCGATCATCAGGCCGCTGTCCCCGGTCAGTTTATTGAGGATGTCGTCGGCATTGGCGACGGCTTTGCCGTCGGGACCGGTGACGGCAGCAGTGATCAGTTCCTTCAGCCTGTCACGGGTCAGCGGCTTGCCGCCCAGATCAAGCATGGTGGCGGCGATTCGCTCCATCGCAGGCCGCGCTTCCTTGCTGTTGTAACGATGGCGCACGTAAAAATCGTACCAGCCGATCCGCCCCACTTCCTGCTCGTCGCCGGAAAAAGCGGCCCAGGTTTTCAGCGTCACGTCCAGCGGCAGCCGTCCTCGATTGTTGGTGGCGACCCGCCGCACAATACGCTCCTCCGGGATGGGCGCGGGCCTGCGTGCCGTACCCGCAATGGTCGGCCAGGCCGTCGCCCAGCGCCCGATCAGGCGCTCGAACTCCGCGTCGCCCCAGGGTCGCAAGAAGATGGGCGTCAGGCCCAGGTTGACCAGCGGGTCGTAGCCTGTCGCCGGGCCAGTCACGATGATGAAGTTTGCGCCGTAGATGTCCATGAACTGCTTGAGCCACAGCAACTTTTCCGGGCGCTCGTCAAGGGGCAGGTCCTCGTAGCCGTCGATCATGACCAGGCAAGTCCCGGCGGTCAGGCGGTTGTAAACCATGCGCGGCAGTGCGCTGGCCGTGACCGTCGAAGCGCGATGTTGCAGCGCCTTGACGATGGGTTCTGCCGGGTCGAGCGTCTTGAGCGGTTTTACCGCCTGCTTGCCGCTGCCCTTGCCGTTGGCCGACGCGCTGGACTGCACACCATACGCTTCTGGCCGCAGGTCAATATCGCGCAGATGGACGACAATCGGCAGCAAACGATGGAAATCGACGGCCTCGCGCATTACTTTGCCCTGTTCCTTGTCTCTTTCCTGGGCCAGCTTGAGTTGGTCGATGGCACGCTGCTGCAAATCCTGACGCTGCTGAAGGAGCTTCTCCTTCTCGGCAGGCGGCAGGTCTTTGGTTTCGTCCTCGAAGACTTCGTCGGACATGACGTCGATGGTTTCAAGTTCGATTTCTTCCGCTGCGACGAGGGCCATGATTGCCAGCGCTGTGCTCTTGCCACTGCCCGGCATCCCTAGCAGCGCCAGATGCGGATCGCTGCTTTGTAGATCGTTGATCGACAGCGTTTCGATGTTGTAACTGGCATAACAGGCAGGCATCTCGTGGATCAGCGGGACGACGTGAAAGACGCTGCGCGGCCTGTCCTCGGTTGGGTCAACCGGCTCGATGCCGCGAATGAAGCGCGGTTCGACGTAAATGTCGGTCAATTTCACCACGTCGCCCGCGATATGGCGTGCATTCATCGCCTTGACGAGATCGTTGTAGTAACGGGTTTCGGACGTGCTGGTAATAAACCGGCGTGTCGATCCGGCCTGGCCTTCGGCGGAACTGCGCAGTCTGGCAAGCTGCGCCCGGAAACGATACAGGGTGGCGGCAACGGCAGCCGCGACGACAAAGCCAATGAGGAAGGAGAGAAAGTCTAGACGCATCGTCGATACTCCTGAGACGTTTTATGGGGTTGCCAGAATACGGCCACAACTCTCGCAATAAACTAACTGTGTGCCCTGGCGCACTTGCTGGGCAATGCGCGAAGTCTGCTCGACGCCGCACATCACGCAGCTATCGCCTTTGAGCAGGGCGACGGCCTGCCCGCGCTTCTTGGGCCGCAGCGCTTCATACCTGGAGAGGCTGGCCGGGTCAACGGCAGCAGCGGCCTGCTGGCGCTGCGCCTGCCAGTCTGCCACTTCCTTTTCGAGCCGTTGTTTTTCGTCCAGCAAATCGACCTGAGAACCGGCCCAGGCCGCCTGTGCGTCGTTTAGCTGGCGCTGCGCCTCGGCAACGGCAGCCTGACCTTCCTCGCTCTTCATCATCGCTTCCAGCAGTTCGTCTTCAAGCTGGCTTTGCCGCCGTTTGAGCGAAGCGATGTCCTCCTGCATGTCCTGAAGTTCTTTGGGGTTTGTGATTTTGCCGCTGTACAGGCTGCGGTCTGTTTGCTGGATTTTCTGCGTCAGGCTTTTGATTTCCAGATCAAGGTCACGGACACGGGCCTGCCAGGGCGTGAGAGCGCTGTCAGCCGCCTCGAAGCGCTGGCGTGCCTTTCTGACCGTTTCATCCTGGCCGAGCACAGTCTCAATTTCTTGCAGCCGGGCGAGGCGCTGCGCAATGCCGAGGTCGAACGTCTGGAGGCGGTATAGCAAGGTCGCCTGGCTCACGGATGTTTCTGACAAGGGCGCTCAAACCTTTGCACAATTCACCGCAATTCAGCACAATAGGGTTGAGGTGATCGGCGATCAACGCGGAATTTAACGCTGAAACTGAAGTGGCATTATACTACACAGACGAGTCTCAGCAAATTGGGGAGACTGCCGGACATGCGAGGGAATCATTAATGCAACGTGTCACTGCCCCCGGCATTTCTTCAGCCGAATGGCGCTGGGTGATCATCTTCAGCGGCTTGCTCGTTGCCATTACGCTCTTGCCGTATGCCTGGGCTTTCGCCAGTGATTCGCCGAGCGACAACTGGCAGTTCATGGGAATGCTGCCTAACCCGCAGGATGGCGCGACGTACCTCGCAAAAATCGGCGAGGGCGCACGGGGCGATTGGCTCTTCACACTGGCTTACACCTCCGAGCCTCACGCGGGCGCGGCGATCAATGAGTTCTATCTCTGGCTCGGCCACCTGTCACGCATCCTGGGCCTGTCGCCGCTGCTGATGTATCACCTCAGCCGGCTGGTGACTGGCTTCGTCATGTACATCTCGATCTACCATCTTGGCTCGGTGATCTGGCCCCGGCTGCGGCCTCGCCGTCTCTTTTTCGGCCTGATTGCTGTAGGTTCAGGGTTGGGCTGGCTCGCCTTGATTTTTCTGTCTCGATCTCCTGGCGGGTCAGTTGACGCACAATTCTTGCCTACGGACTTTTCGATTCCGGAGTCGATCCCGTTTTTTTCGACCTTTGTCAACCCGCATTTTCCGCTGGCAATTGCCCTGATCGCGCTGCTGGCGGCGACCTTCGTGATGGTGTTTCGCCCCGGGTTCAACATCGAGCCGAACTTCACCAACGGCGGGGCCAGTGTGGCCCTGGTGTCCATCGCGCTGTGTATCGTCCAGCCACAGGGGTGGGTTCCCATTGCCGGGGCGCTGTGCGTGTATATTCTGATTCTGACGCTGCGCTCGCGGCGTATTCCGCAACTCGAACTGAGCTGGGTGCTGCTGGTCATTTTGCCAGCTATTCCGTTCTTTCTGTACTATTACGCTGTCATCCGCGACAACGGCGCTATGCGCGCCTGGAATGCGCAAAACCTCACTCCCTCGCCGCTGCCGTTTAACTACATCATGGGTTTTGGGCTGCTGTTGGTTGTGGCCTTGCCCGGCTTGTGGCGCGGCGTGCGGCGTTTTGAGCGCGATGGTGATCGTCTGATGCTGATCTGGTTTGTGGTCAACGTGATTGCGTTATACGTGCCGTTCAGCCTGCAACGCCGGTTGGCAATCGGATTGATCATCCCCATTGTCTATTTTGCGGTGCGGGCACTGGAAGACTCCTGGTTCAACTGGGTCAGCCCCAAGTGGCGCGATGCGGCGCTGGTCGCGCTGTTTGTGTTCATCATCCCCAGCAACGTGTTGTCGCTCAGTATCCCGCTGTTTGGCATCCTGAAACCAAGCGCAGGCATTCAAAACTGGCAACTGCTGCCTGCTGACTACAATGCGGCGATTCAATGGCTGCGCGACGACGCCGTCCAGAACCAGGTTGTGCTGGCTCCGCCGCGCGTGAGCCTGTGGATTCCGGCCTACGCCTATCAACGGGTGGTCTACGGCCATCCTTTCGAGACGCTCAACGCAGCGGCGAAATTGAAAGAGGTCAATGATTGGTACACGGGCAAGAATTGCGGAGAATTGCTTCGGGAGTACCACGTCCGTTACGTCTTGAGCGGTGATTTCGGGGCGTTGGCGATGGATGACGCCTCGGATGCTTGCCTGAAGACGCAGCAGCTTGATCCGCCAGTTGCCACTTTTGGCAACGTCTCGATCTATGAAGTCCGCTAGGGCTTGCCGCGTTCCCGCCTCTGGCTGGCCTGGTAGCGCATGAAAACTGACCCATCACACTTGCCTGTCGGTTCCCCTTCACTGCTTGTGGAGAGGGGTACGGGGAGTGAGGCTCACCCTACCCAAAGGGCGGGGCGTGTTTTTGCGGCCAGGCCTGCCGGATTTACGGTCATGCTGGCGCTGCTGGTCGGCTTGTGGCTGGTTGGGGTTGGCCTTGGGCCGGAGGCGCTGCCCTACCCGCCCTGGCAAAAGTCGCCCACCGCATCGAGAAGCGTCCCCCCGGGCTGGCCGTTCTCCGACGCGGTGATCAGCCATTGGCCGAACGCCCTGTTCTTGCAGCGATCCGTTCAGGCCGGTGCGTGGCCGCTGTGGAGGCCGCTGTTGATGAGCGGGCAGCCCTTCGCTGCCAACCCACTCAACAAAGTGTGGTATCCGCCGCAGTGGTTGGCGATCCTGCTGCCGGCCACGTTCTGCCTGAATCTGATGCTGTGGGGCCATCTGGTGCTGGCCGGGGTGGGGATGCGTGCGCTGGGTGTACGGCTGGGACTTGGCACGGCTGCGACCAGCATCATCGGCGTGGCTTACGCTCTGCTGCCCCGGCTGGCCGCAGCAGCAGGCGCGGGCCATCTCGACATTGTTTATGCGGCGGCGTGGTTCCCCTGGGTCGCCTGGGCCACGCATCGCGCCGTGACCGATCCCGGCCCATTCACCCGGCGGGGCGCAATCCTGGGGACGATCTGCGCTTTGTGTTTTCTGGCCGACATCCGACTCAGCGTATTTGCCTTCGCCACTGCGTTCATCCTGGGACTGGGCTGGTCATTATACGTTGATCGGGCGCGGCGGTTTCTCGCGCTGCTGGCGGCGTTGGTGGGCGGCGTGCTGGCGCTTGGCCTGACGGCGGTGCAGTGGCTGCCGCTGCTTGACCTTGCGCCCTACCTGTCCCGGACGGGCATGAGTGTCGAGGATGCCGGGGTTTTCTCGCTGCAACCGATTGGGTGGATCGGGTTGTTGTTCCCGGATCGGGGCGGCTTCCACGAGACGATGGTCTACGTGGGAATCGTGATCCTCCTTCTGGCAGTGTGGGCATTCATCCGAACACCACGCCGTCATGCACTCTGGGCCGGGGTTGCGTTTGTAGCAGTATTGTATGCCTCTGGCAGCGCTGGCCCGCTGTGGCCGATCCTGGTGCGGATTGCACCGCCGCTGCTGTGGTTCCGTGTGCCGTCGCGCGCCTGGATCGTGGCTGCCCTCGCTATCCTGATCGTGGCCGGGCACGGTCTGGATGCACTGCTCGCTGGGCGTTCGCGCCGCGCCCCACCGCTGCCCGCCATCATACTGGTCAGTGCAGGTATCGCGTTTGGCGTCGCGGGTGCGTTTTTGCCACTGCGCCCCGGCGCGGGTCTCGCGGTATCGGTTGGCATGTGCGGCCTGGGCCTGATCCTGCTGGCCCGTCGGCGGCTCTCCGGCGCGGCGCTGCCGCTGGCGCTTGGACTGCTGATCGCGCTGGACTTGATCTGGACAGATATTTCGCTGGTGGGTGGGCTGCCTCAGTCGATCTGGCTGGATACCTACCAGCCCGTTGCCAGCGCGTTGCTTGAGACCGGAGTAACGCGCCTCTATTCGCCGGATTACAGCCTGCCGCAGCAGGCCGCCGCCTACTGGAATATTCCGACCTTCGGCGGCGTCGATCCGTTCCAACTGCGGGCTTACGTGACGGCTTTCGAGGAGGCAACAGGTGTCCATGCGCCGGGTTACTCAGTGACGCTGCCCGCCTTCAACGGCCCGGACATGCTGACTGCCAACCGGAACACGCCGATCAACGCCGATGCCCTGGCTGCCTGGAACGTCTCGCACGTGCTGGCCGGATTTCCCATCACCTCGGATGGTCTGCGGCTGGTGCGGCGGATTGGCGACCTGTACCTGTACCAGAACCTGCGCCTGCCGTCCGGAGTGCGCGTGACGTGGGACGGGCCGAATCGCTTCACGGCCAGCAATAGCAGCCCACGACCCATCAACATCGCTGCCTGGTCGCCTGGCTGGGCGCGTACTGATGGCGACACGGCCATCACCGTCCAGCCGGGGCAGGCCATCACGCAGGTCTATGATCCGCCGGGCCTGCTGCCCGGGGTCATTCTATCAGTACTGTCCTTGATTGTGACCGGAGCCTTCATCGTTGTTACCTGGATACAGCGCCAATCGACCCCGCATCGCGCGGCGTGAATGGCGCAACGTCGCCTGGTTCGCGCTGGCAGTCATGACCCTGACGACCCTGCCCTATCTGGTGGGGTGGGCCGCGCAGCGTTCCGACTGGCGCTTTGGCTGGTTCATGTTCGGCCTGGATGACGGCAACAGCTATCTCGCCAAGATGCGGCAGGGCGCAGTCGATGGCTGGCTGTTTCACATCGTGTACACCTCGGAACCGCACGACGGCGCGTTCCTGTTCACGCCCTACCTGGCGGCGGGGAAAGTTGCAGCGTTGGTCGCGCCGCCGTCCAGCCCGGCCTTCGTGGATGCCATGCTGCTGGTCTTCCACGCCAGCCGGATCGCGGCGGGCGTCCTGCTGATTTTTGTCCTGTACCGGTTTATGGCGACCTTTCTGGTCAGGCGTTCACTGCGCTGGCTGGCGCTGACGCTGGTCTGCCTGGGCGGTGGCTTGGGCTGGCTGCTGACGCTGCTCGGCCTCGGCTCGTGGCTCGGTTCGCTGCCCGTCGATCTGTACTTGCCCGAAGGCTATACCTTTTATTTGCTGTACGGCCTGCCGCACCTCTCACTGGCCCGTGCCGCGCTGCTTGGCGGTCTGCTGCTCGCCTTTCGGGCGCTGGCCTGCGATTCGCTGCGCCAATGGATCGGCTGGTCGGCACTGGCCGGGCTGTGCTGGCTGGTGATGGGCCTGTGCGTGCCGTTCTACATTGCCGTGCTGTATGCCATTCTGGGTGTGTGGGGACTGGCTGCCCTCTTGCGCGCGCGGCGCTTCCCGGTACGCCTGTTCGGGCGCTGCGTGGTTGCGGCGGCCATCCCCGCGCCGCTGCTGCTGTACAATGTGATCGTGTTCGCCACAAACCCGGTGTTGGGCGCGTGGTCGGCACAGAATGTCTTGCCGTCGCCTCACCCATTGCACTACCTGTTCGGCTATGGGCTGCTGGCGGTGCTGGCCCTGCCAGCGATCCGCTGGGCATGGCGGCGCGGACAGCATTCGGCGGCTCACCTGCTGCTGATCGCCTGGGTTCTCGCCGGGCCCGCGCTGGCCTACCTGCCCATCAATGTGCAGCGCCGTTTTCTGGAGGGTATCTTTGTCCCGCTGTGCATTCTGGCGGCCTTTGGCCTGCGGCTGTGGTGGATCGTCGATGTGGCGCGACGCTACCGACGCAGGCTGCGCGTGAGCTGGCGGCTGGCAATGTTGATTGTGCTGCTGCTGGCGCTGCCCACCAACGCGCTTCTGCTCTTGAGCGGGACGCTGGCCGCGCAATCGCCCAACCCCACCAATCGCCTCTTCCATCGCCCCGTCGAAATGGCTGCACTGGACTACCTGAATGTGAATGCGCCTGCCGATTCGATTGTCTTGACAGACTTCGACACGGGAAACTACCTGCCAGCGCGAACCAGCCTGCGCGTGGTCATCGGGCATGGCCCGGAAACGATCCGGCTGGACGAAAAGCGCGAACAGGTGCGGCGCTTCTTTGACGGCGAAATGAGCGCGGAGGAACAACAGGCGCTCTTGAGAATGTACAACGTCCGGTACATTATCTTCCCGGCGGGGCACAGCGGCCCGCCCTCGCCGTATTACGCTCAAGTGTGGGGTGAAGGCGGCTATTTCGTCTACGAGGTGAATCGGGCTGCGGTTGGGTGAGGTCAAGACGCTGGCAGCCGTTGTGCCTCTTTGACCAGTAGCTTCACAGCACGCTTGTAGGGTTTGCCGCGCGGCGCCAGCACCACCAGCAGACGCGGTTCTGGCGGTTTGCGGCGCGTAAACCAGCGGCAGATGACCTGTCGCCCCTCCCAATCGAAGAAAGTGCTCTCGCCCACGTCGGCCAGCTTGACGCGGTCTTCCGGGCGCGCCGCAATGCGCATGGCTACGTCCAGCAGCGCCCCTACCATGTCGGGCGGCGTATCGTCGGATCGCGCTGCGGCCAAGATGTTGCCTTTCAGGTCGGTGATCAACGCGGCTTCAAAGCCTGCTTCGGCACACACCTGTTCGATCAGCATTTCCAGCGTGTGCTGGTCAGCCATAGAATACAGCGCATTCCCCACCGGGCTTTAGCCCGGTGGGGAATGCGCCACGTCTCCTTTCTCCAACGAACGAACACTTGCACAAACGAACAACGTGTGATATAATTCGCTTACGATGACTGAACAAACAAGGCACGCGCACTACAACATCAACGAC
>JAJPHV010000025.1 GCA_021325095.1 Chloroflexota bacterium
AAAGTGCCCGCCGATCAGGTCGCCGCCATCGGGCTGACGGGCCAGATGCACGGCCTGACCTCGCTCGACGAGAACGGGCATCCGCTGCGCCCCGCCATCCTGTGGAACGACCAGCGCAGCGGCCCGCAGTGTGCGGCAGTTACCGAGAAAGTGGGCAAGCAGCGCCTCTGCCAGATCGTCGGGACGATCATGCTGCCGGGCTTCACCGCGCCCAAGATCCGGTGGGTGAAGGAGAACGAGCCGGACATCTACAGCCAGATCAGGCACGTGCTGCTGCCCAAGGATTACGTCCGCTTTCGCCTGAGCGGAGCCTACGTGACCGACGTGGCCGACGGTTCCGGCTTTGCTCTGATGGACATTGCCAGACGTACCTGGTCGGATGAAATGCTGGCCGCCTTCGACATTCCGAAAGGCTGGCTCCCGGCGCTGTGCGAATCGCCGGAAGTGTGCGCACACGTCAGCGCAGAGGGCGCAGCGGCCACCGGCTTGAAGGCCGGGACGCCCATCGTCGGCGGGGCAGGCGACCAGCCCGCGCAGGCCGTCGGCAGCGGCATTGTCACGCGCGGCCACACCAGCCTGACGGTTGGCACGTCGGGCGTGGCCTTCACCGCCACCGACCAGTATCTGCCCGACCCTGAAGGCCGAATCCACACCTTCTGCCACGCTATGCCGGGCGCCTGGTTCTACATGGGCGTGATGTTAAGCGCGGCGGGGGGCCTGCGCTGGCTGCACGACGAGCTTGCGCCGAATACCAGCTACGATGAACTGAGCGAACGGGCTGCCGCCGTGCCGCCGGGGGCACGCGGATTGCTTTTTGCGCCCTACCTGACGGGCGAACGCAACCCGCACCCCGATCCGCTGGCGCGCGGCGCGTTTGTCGGCCTGACGCTGCGACATGGCCTGCCTCACATGGTTCGCTCGGTGATGGAAGGCGTGGCCTTCGGGATGCGTGACAACCTGGAACTGCTGCGCGCTCAGGGCGTGCATCCGCCCTCGGCGGTGGTCAGCGGCGGCGCGGCCAACAGCCCCGTGTGGCGGCAGTTGATGACGGACGTGATGGGCATTCCGCTGTACACGGTCAACACGACGGAAGGCGCGGCCTTCGGCGCGGCGATCCTGGCCTCGGTTGGGGCGGGGGCCTGGCCCGACGTGCCGACGGCCTGCGCCCAGATGGTGCGCAAGGTGGACGAGATTCAGCCACAGCCAGCGGGCGTCGAAGCCTACGAGCGGCTGTACCACACCTTCCGAGGCTTATACCCGGCGCTGGCTCCCATGTTCAGTGAACTGGCGGCGTTCGAGGGGTAACAGAAAACCTCACCCCGTTGTGCGGCCAGGGGTGGGGTATACGACTGTGCGCGGCCCCGGTTGCGCTAGGCGGCCAACGGTTAAGACGATCCAGCCCGAATTTCTCATGTGCCAATTCCTTGACAGACTCCCACTGACTCAGTAGGCTTATGCCGCATACTGATCGCTTTCAACGGGGCAGAATTGCTCCGTCGGTGTTTTGGGGGCCTGTTCAACGTCATGAGCCGTGTGGTAAACACTGAGAGCGTCGGCAAGGCGCGTAGCCAGCACATGCGGACGGCAGCCGAGATGATCCGGCGATTGAGCCAAAAATCTGAACTCGACCAGGAAGCAAAAGACATGGCGGCACAGCTTGTGTTTTGCTTCCGCGACATTGAGGATGGCATCGAAGAGGCGATGATGGCTTGGGAAAAGCGGAATTACTGGAACAAGGTTGAGCAATTCCGGCAGCAGTGGACGTGGGTGGGCCGCGCTGCCGCCAACCTGGAGCAAATGATCCGTGCCAATCGCTGGGAGCAGCTTCCGCCGCAGCTTGCCAGCCTTTTCGGGCATTTCTCCGACATCACCATCAACAAATTTACGCGCAGTTCTGACGCCTGGGAAGGCGCGTATGAGCGCCTGATGGCCGAGCAGCGTTGACGATAGATTATTCTACGCTTTCTTTCAGGCCCGTCGTTTGACCTCACAAAATGATCAGGCCAAGACGGCTGGCGCGAACTACCGCGTCAGTGCGGCTCTGCGCGCCCAGTTTGCTGAGGATCGAGTTGACGTGAAACTTGATCGTATGCTCGCTGATGCCCAGGCGCAGGGCGATGGCCTTGTTGGGTAGCCCTTCGGCCAGTGCCTGCAAGACCTGTAGCTCGCGCGCCGTCAGTTCTTCGCTGGGGGCCGGCACGCGATCCCTGGGTGAGAGCAGCACCGCGCCAAGCGCTGCATCGAGCACGACCAACCCCTGTGCAACGGCGTTCAGCGCGGCGATCAGGGTATCGGGGCTGGCGCTGCGCAGCAGCAAGCCGCGTGCCCCGGCAAGCCAGATTTCGGCGGCGCGAGCTTCGTCGGGCAGCAAAACCAGGATAGGCATCCCGGCCTCGCGGAGATCGGCAATGTGCTCAAGCGATGCGGACACATCCCAGCCCACGTCCCACAGCACCACGTCCGGGGCGTAAACGTTCAGCGCGGCATTCAGGTCTGCACTGGCGGGCGATTGGCCGGATACGATGCAGCCCGGTTGGTTGGCGAGCAAGGCCGACAGCCCGCTTCGCGTCAGCGGATCATCGGCGACGATCAGGACGCGAGGAACTTGCGCGGTGTTCAATATTGGTGAACAGCCCTCCGGCGGCGTGCTCCAGTCATTACGCGGTGGGTTCTTGCTCCTCCTGGCTCTCGGCATCCGCCTGTTTCGGCGTGTTCCGGCCTGCGAGCCACTGCGCTACAAACAAAATGCCCATTCCGATCACAATCGCATGATCGGCCAGGTTCGAGACGTTGGAGATAAACGGCCTGATCTGCAAATGGACAAAATCAACCACGTAGTTCAGCCGGATGCGATCCAGGGCATTGCCTGACACGCCACCAAGCAGCAGGCCCAGCGCGATCCGTTCCAGCCAGCGCCCCTGTGTCATGCGCCGGTAGAAGATCAAAATCCCGACGATCATCACCAGCCCGATGACCAGAAATACGTCGCCCGCCTGCGGCAGGAGGCTGAACGCTGCGCCTCGATTGGCGCTGCGCGTGATGGCGAAAAAGTCCGCGATGGCCGGGATGGGTGCAACGGTTTCGCCGATTTGCAGGTTGGAGGTGACCCACGCCTTTGTGATCTGGTCGATGGCGAAAACCAGGGCTGCGCAGCCGAGGAGGACACCCCAACGTAGGGCGGCTCCGGGCGTTTTGGACTGGCGCTCAGGAGGCAGGTTTTCCAAAATTATCCCATCAGGTGCGAAGCGGCAAGCTGCTCCTGCTCCGGCGGTAGCTGTCTGTACCAGGGATGCGTGGGCGGCAGCTTCAGGAAAATGTCGCGGACGAATACAAAGCGCGTTGGGGAAGTCATCCACAGATAGGTCGCTGGTTTGGATTGGTCGAGCGGCCACAGCCAGAGACGTTCATCTTTGACCGAGTGGACGAAATAGCGCACCATCTCAGCCAGGTCTTCGGCGGGCGTCGTGCTGACATCGCGCGAATCAACGGGCAGCGTCTCCCAGTTGCCCTCCTGCATCTGCGTCCCCTGCTGGCGCGGATGTGTCCACTTGTTGTCGCCCACCTTTGTCCAGTCGAAGCCGGGCTTGGTGCACCACTGCGTCTCATAGGGCCAGTGCCGGTACTCATTTGAGGCATGTGTGCCCTCGTGGATGAAAATCCGGTACAGCAGTGACAGATCGCTACCCGGATCGCCAAAGCGCAAAATGCCGTTCCCATACGAGCCACCGCCGGGCGTTTTGTCGATGTAAATACTGAGCGGTTTGCTGCGGAACGGGCCATACCATTCCATGCCCAGGTCGCGCGCTGTCGTGATCAGGACGTTCAGTTCCGCATCGGTGGGTGGGCGGATATTGGGCCTGCCGTCGGGCGGGATGATCTGAATGCCATACGTCTGCGCCAGCGTGGCGAGCATCTTGTCGCGGTCTGTAGCAGGCACACTGAGCGGACTGCCGGGCGGCGCTTTCTGCACAACACCCAGCGATTCGAGCAGCTTCTGCACGATCTGGAGCAGCACGGTGAACAGCCCGGACAGGGAGGACATAGCGCTTTCCGAAAATCAGTCGGTATAAATCTGGATAGGTAAGCGGGCCAGCAGAAGCCGATCCCCGCTGCGCAAAATCACGGGCTGGTGCGGCTGGATACGGATGCCGTTCAACCACGTGCCATTGGTGCTGCCCAGGTCGACAATCGCCACGTCCGGGCCAAAGCGACGCAGCAGCGCGTGACGGCGTGATACGCCGTGTTCCAGGCCCTGGAAGGCGGCCAGGTCAATCGGCGGCTGCTGATCCAGGCCGCCGTAGCGTCCCAACAGCACATCCCGCGTTAGCGGAATGATGAGCGGTTCTTCCATATCCGAAATGTAAACAGCGACTTCATGCTTCTTCAACTTGCCAACATGACGATCCCGGATACGCGGTTCAAAGATCAGCACCTCTGGCGACAGCATCCCGGTGACGCCCAGAGGCCGCTTGAGCAGCGAAGCCCGCGAGTCACTGAGGGGCTGCCCGCATTTGGCGCAAAGCAGCGCCGTGTCGGCGTTTTCGGTAAAAGCACAGTTCGGGCACGTGATCATCAACATCTTCCCTCGCTACCTGTGTGGTCAACCATGTAAGGCTGCGACGTTTGGGGAGAACCTGGCGCTTCTCCCGATGTCATCCGCAATGATACCTCTACTTGGCCGGAAGTCGGTAATGTCCCCCTCATGCTCCCGGCAAAATCGCAGCGCAAATGCCGATGCATTTCCTGAGGCTAAAGCCTTCCCCTCGCCATAGCAGGCGAGGCTAAGTCAGTTTTTCGACGCTGCTGCCCGGCCCGGCTTTAAGCGCATAGATGTAGGCTTTCAGATGCGTCGCGGCGTTGTAGGCATGCGATACTTCCTCGGCAAGCTGCGCCGCTGCCGAATCCTCCACCAGCGCAATCACCGCGCCGCCAAAGCCGCCGCCCATCATGCGCGCGCCATAGCAGCCTTCGGTGTTCTGAGCCAGTTCGGCCATGATGTCCAGTTCCTTGATACTGACTTCGTACAGGTCGCGCAGACTGGCGTGGCTCTCATTCAAGAGGCGGCCTACCGCTTGCAGATCACCCCCGCGCAAAGCCTCCACAGCGGCCAGCGTGCGTGCATTCTCGTTGACGACATGCGAGGCCCGCCGCGCGATCACTTCGGGCAGTTTGTCGGCGCTGGCCGCCAGTTGTTCCGGCGTCAGGTCGCGCAACGCACGGACACCCAACATGCGGGCGGCTTCTTCGCATTGTTCGCGGCGCTGGCCGTATTCGCTCTCGACCAGTTGGCGGCGCTTGCCGGTGTCGAGTGCCATCAAGGTGACACCGTTGGGAATCGGTACGGGCGTGCTTTCCAGGCTCCGGCAGTCAATCAGAAGCGCATGGCCCGCTTTGCCGAGCGCAGAGATCATCTGATCCATGACCCCAGTACGGATGCCGATGAAGCGATGTTCGA
Organism: Chloroflexota bacterium; assembly: GCA_021325095.1. Classification (GTDB taxonomy): domain Bacteria; phylum Chloroflexota; class Anaerolineae; order Aggregatilineales; family UBA2796; genus JAJPHV01. The sequence goes on from JAJPHV010000025.1 coordinate 5,456, forward strand.
CCTCCACGCCCAGCAGCGCTTTCTGTGGCTGCGTCATGGGAATATTCAGCAAGGCAGACGCCATCTCGAAGAAGGCGACCTCTACCGCTGCTGACGAACTGAAGCCCGCCCCGCCGGGAACGTTCCCCGCGATAACCAGGTCCAGACCACGAACCGGGTGGCCTTCCTCACGCAGCACCCACAGCCCGCCCCGCAGGTAGCGTGTCCAGGGTGGCAGCGAGTCATCTTTCAACTGGTCAAGCGTAAACGAAGCGTCGCTGCGGTAGTCGAAGGATTGCACGTTCACGGTCTTGTCGCTGCGCAGTCTGCCCGCCAGATAGATCGCCCGATCAATGGCGGCAGGCAACACAAAGCCGTCGTTGTAATCGGTATGCTCACCAATAATGTTCACGCGGCCCGGCGCGCGCGCAATGCAGGCGGGCGCAGCGCCGAAGTGATCACGGAAAGCTTTCTGCACTGTCGAGCGCAGTTCGGATGGGCCAACCGCCGGGGGGGTCATTATCAGATTAATCTCCTGAGAGAAGTGCCGCAGACCAATATGAACGTCGGGATTATAGCGCAGCGATGCGGATCAGGAGCCGGGCCGCATCATGCCCGGCGTGGGCGGCGGTTGCTTGAGCATTTTCAGCGCCGTTTCCACCGTCCAGGTGGTCAGGCTCTCCAGATCAGGCGCGACGTAGAGGTTCATCTGAGGGAACTGTTTCGCCAGTTCGGCGGCATGGCCGCTGACCAGCTTGCGGGCGCGCCGCGAGACATCCGCCAGTTCGGTGGGGTTCTGATCGGCGTCTTTGCCAAAAAGATATTCGATGAGGGATCGCGAGTCTTGGGAGACGCGAGGGTTGAAGCCTTCGGCCACAAACATATTATCCACGTACAGGCCGAACGCCTGCCGGCGCGCCAGCGCGCTCAGGGCAGCCCAACCGCTTTCGGCCAGCGACGCGATGCCCGATGTATCGGCTGTGATCGCCATGACGACTACGCGCGCTGTGCGCAGCGCTTCGACCTCGCGGCGCATGGCCTCATCGTCCCAGTTCGGCACAACCGGATCGAAACAAGTGATGCCATGTTTGGCGCAGGCCGCTTTGATCGGCTCCCGCCACATGGAACGCTTCGGGTCCCCGTATTTCCCGGCTGTCCCCATCAAAAAGACATCTGCTGGCATGACCCCCACCTTCGTTGCAAATTGAGTCCGGGCGAGACTGGTGCGCTGTGGCGAGCGCGAGCCGTATGACGTGTATATGCAGCTTGCCTCGAACATCGATCAATGATAGCATGAATCGGGCACGTGCGTGGACAACCGGTTCACTGCGCTACCAACAGACAACGGTCACGCTGGCTAAGGAAGCTGCTATGGCTATTGAGCCGCTTGAACTGCTGAAGCGCGTCTTTCCATCGCTCGGCCAACTGGAACTGGAACATCTGTCGGGCATTGCCAAGATCAGGACGTATCCGCCGGATACGGTGTTGTGTCACGAAGGCGCTTACGAGCAGACATTTTACTTGATCTCGGAAGGCTTGGTCGTCGTCACCAAGCGCTTCGACGAACGCGGCGATCTGATCCTGCGGCGGGCCGGCCCTGGCGAGTTCTTTGGCGAGATGGCGATCATCCAGGATGCGCCGCGCTCCGCCACCATCACCACTCTGGAAGAAACCACCGTCCTGGAACTGGATAAAAGCACGCTGGAAAAGGCGCTCAGTGAGAACGCTTCGCTGGCCCTGCAAATGATCCGCACCACCTTTGACCGGGTGCGCGCCAATGACCAGATGACGATCCGCGAACTGCGGCAGGCATTCGAGACGCTGGAACGTCTGGATCGCGCCAAGCTGGATTTTATCCAGGTGGCGGCGCACGAACTGCGCACCCCGCTCACTGTGATGCGCGGCTATGCCAGTATGCTGCTCAGTGATCCGACCATCAAAGCCAACCCGATGCTGCTTGAAATCACGCAGGGCATCGCCAGCGGCAGCCAGCGCCTGCACGAGATTGTCAACAACATGCTCGACGTGCAGAAGATCGATATGGATACGCTGCAAGCGGCGGCCATTCCCGTATCGCTGCCGGTAGTGCTGCGCGGGCTGGCGAACGACTTCAAGGATGCACTGGTGGCGCGCAACCTCCGGCTGGACATCGAACTCGACAAGAACGGCGACCTGATCTACATCGAGGCCGACCCTGGCCTGGTGACCAAGGCGCTCTACCACCTGCTCATGAATGCCATCAAATACACACCGGACGGCGGCTCGATCCGAGTGAGCTGTGCCTACGAGGAGAACGAGGAGCTGGGCCGCGTGGCGCACATCCAGGTGAGCGACACCGGCATCGGCGTCGCTCCCGAACACCAGCAGTTGATCTTCGAGAAGTTTTACCAGATCGGCGAGGTGGCGCTCCATTCGTCGGGCAAGACGGCCTTCAAGGCCGGTGGCCCCGGCCTGGGGTTGGCGATTGCGCGCGGTGCGGTGAATGCGCACGGCGGGCGCATCTGGATGGAGAGTCGCGGCTACGACGAGCAGCTTTTGCCCGGCAGCACCTTTCACGTGTTGCTGCCCGTACAGGCCCGCAAACGCCCGCACCACGAAGGACGCGAAATGGCCCCGATGGCCGGTATCCGCAGCACGCACAGCTGATCTGACCGGGATTTATCGAAAGGCTTCCGGTTGCAGGTGGGCGCCAAATAGGACGATGAAGCAACCAGTGAGGCGCTTGTACTACGTTTGGTGGAGCGGTTCAGTCGAGTTTTCGGGGACGTGGGCCAGCGGGAGCCGAACGTGGACGCTGGCTCCCCCTTCGGGCCGGTTCTCCAGCCAGATACGGCCACCGTGCAGATCAACCGTTGCGCGTGCCATGAACAGGCCCATGCCAAGCCCGCGCAGCACCCCGCCCGTCGCTTTGGTTGTGTAACCGGGCGAGAACGGCTTCTCCAACATTTCCGTCGGGAAGCCCGGCCCCTGGTCGCTGATGGTGATGACGACGGCTTCCTCATCGGCCACCGCGCTGATTTCGATAACCGGTTCATCGTTCGTCGCTTCGGCCTCAGTGCTGGCCTCAATCGCATTCTGAACGATGTGCGTGAGCGCACGGCCCAGTTCAAGCGGCGCCGCCTGAATCAGGATTTCACGCTGCGGCAGCTTGTATTGCAAGCGCGCCCGGAAGGGCTTGCCCTGGTTTTTCGCCAGGTCTTCAATGGACAAGAGGACATGATGGACACCAATCACTTCCATCGCCAACCGGTGGCGAGGGTACTCACGCAGCTTGCCGAGCAAGTCCACCAGGTGATCGGTGCTGGCCTGCAAATCGCGCAGATGCTCTTGCAGGTTTGGTGGATAGTTGCCCTCTTCTTCCAGCACCGCCAGGTTGAGCTTGATAGCGGTGGTCGCATTCCCTAATTCATGTCGCAGGCCCCGAATCAACTCGGCAAGCAAGTCATTCGGCGCAGCGCTGGCGCTCACAGATGTCATGTCTTGCATCGCTTCCAACCGCTGTTCAAGTTCTTGATAGCGTTCTAGAAGTTGCTGGCGTGCCGCCTGGTACTCCTGCATTTCCCTTCGCCTGTTCAGGCCGCGCGCCAGAATGTCTCGAAGCTGCTTGTTCTGGATCGGCTTTTTCAGGTAGGCATAGGCCCCGGCGTTGAGCGCGGCAATGCTGGAATCGACAGTGGCCGACCCGGTGATCATGGCAATGGGCAAGTCGGCATCGATGCGGCGTACCGCTTCCAGCAGATCGACACCGGTCATGTGCGGCATCCAGATGTCCGTCAGCATCAAGTCAATCGGAGGCTGATCCGCCTCCGATAGAATGCGGAGCGCTTCTTCGCCGCTGGCCGCCTCCACGACGGTATAACCCAGGCGGCGGATGTATTTGGCAAGCACGTAGCGAACGTGCTTATCGTCGTCGGTAACAAGAATACGGGCTTGCATCGAAGGAGCGTACCTCAGGAATTCTTCGTAACAGAACCAATCAACTACACCTGAGCGGACATCAAGATGACCTTATTTTCTCTCGAAATCAGGCACGGGCGCATCACAAACTTGCAACGTTTAGGATGGTGCAGGATGGCGTACAGTGCGGCTTACAGTACAATCAGTACAATAGTCCTGGAACCAAACCCACTACAAGGTAGACCCGTTGACTTCCCTGACCTTACCCAATACGCCTGCTGCCAGATCGCGCTGGCGACAGCGGTGGCAAGACCCCTCGATTCGCATCCCGATCCTGATCTTTATTGCAGTACGCCTGCTGACGTTAATCGTCGGCAGCACGGCTCTCCGGCTTGGGCCGGTCTACAACCCCTACGCCAACGCAACGATTTTCAGGGAGAGTTTGCGGGCACGTCAACTCAACGGCCCGTTCAGTGGCCTGCTCGATCCCTGGCAGCGCTGGGATACAGGCTGGTACATGAAGATCGGGTTGGAAGGTTATGCGGCGGACGATGGATCGATCATCTTTACGCCGTTGTACCCGGTGTTAATGGCGGTAGCAGGCGCGCCGTTCGGCGATCTGCTGGCGGGTGGACTGCTGGTCAGCAGTGTCACGTGCCTGGGCTACCTGATTGTGCTATACAGACTGGCGCGGCGAGAAACAGGCAGCAACCAGGCTGCGCAGATGACCTTGTATGCGCTGATTGCTTTCCCGACGGCGTTTTACCTGATGGCGGCCTACACAGAGAGCACCTTTTTGTTTTTCACGGCCAGCGCGCTGCTGGCAAGTCGAGATCGGCGCTGGTGGCTGGCGGGGCTGCTGGCCGCGTGCGCTACCCTGACGCGCTTACAGGGCTTTGTGCTGTTCTTGCCGATTGGTTGGGCCGCTTTCGTTGAAGCGCCGCGCTTCTGGCGGGCAGCGGAAGTCCGCTGGCCGGAGCGGATACGGCAGGCGATTCCGCGACTGGCGGCAGTGAGTGCGGGGCCGCTGGCGGCGGCAGCGTACTATCTTTACCTGGCTTTGGCACACCTGGGCAGCCTCGGCGATGCCTATGAGCGTGACTGGGGTATGCTGGTGCGTCCCCCCTGGGTGGTAGTCATCGACGTGATTGGGAAGGTGCTGTCCGGCCATGCAGCATTTACGGAAGTGGCCGGACTAGTTGCGTTGATACTGATCATCGGCTTTTGCCTGCTGTCGCTGCGCACGCTGCCCGTTTTCTATCACCTTTACCTGTGGCCGACGCTCATCTTGATTTTGTTGCGCTACTATCCGCTGTATCTACTCAACGGCACACTGCGCTACGTTCTGGACTTTTTCCCGATCTTTATCACCATCGGACTGCTGCTGAATCGATATCGAGTACTGCGCGTCGCCTGGATCGGCGCGGGCGCGATCTTGCAGATGTTCCTGCTATTCCTGTTCGCACGCTGGATGTGGATCTCCTAAAGTACATTGCGTGCGTTTACCTCACGTCGCCGGGAGAATGCGCCCTTCTGCCGGGCGCGGCCACCGCTTGACTTCCCGTGTCTCCGCAGGCTTCAGCGGCAGGTGGATGGTGAAGGTCGTGCCCTGGCCGAGGGTGCTCTGCACCTCAATCGTGCCGCCGTGCATCTCCACCAGACGGCGCGAAATGCTCAGGCCCAGGCCACTGCCGCTCCGCGTGTGGGCGCGAGACGGGTCGGCGCGGTAAAACCGGTCAAAGATGTGCGGCAGATCGGCGGGCGCAATGCCTTCGCCGTCGTCGGCCACACGCAATATTGCGCTTGATGCAGCGGCCTGCGCGCTGATGGTGATCGTGCCGCCCGGTTTGGTGTGCCGGATGGCGTTGTCGATCAGGTTGCCGAGCACCTGGCGCATCCGGCCCGGCTCGATCAGCGCGGCGGGCAGCGTCGGGTCGGCATCCAGCACCAGGCAGCGCCCTTCCTCGCTGACCATGATCTGCCAGAAATCCATCACGCCGCACAGGAACGGGTAGAGCGGCGTCGGCTCAAGCTGCAAACGAATCTGGTCGGCGTCCATCAGGGACAGCAGGCGCAGATCGTCCACAAGCCGTTGCAGCCAGTTGATTTCCTCGCGCAAGCTGGCTGTCGCCTCGGCAGGTGTCTGGAAGCCCGCTTCAATCGCTTCAATTTCGAGGGCCATCGCGCTCAAGGGCGTGCGCAGATCGTGGGCGATGTCGGCCACCATTTGCCGGTTCAACTGCTGCTGGCGGGTCACTTCGCTCGCCATCGTGTTAAAGGCGTGGGTCAGTTCGCCAAATTCGTTCTGCGAACGCACTTCGAGCGGCGCTGACCACTCGCCTGTCGAAAGGCGTTTGACACCAGCCATCAACTGCCGCACGGGGACGGTGATCCTGCCGGACAGGCCCCAGGCCAGCGCCACCGCCAGAACAACAGACACCGCGCCAGACACCAGCAGCGCAAAGTTAACGCCGTCGAGAAGCTGGCGCTGCTGCTGTTCGAGCGCGTCCAACGCTGCGCCGACGACCAGCGTCCCGACCAGTTGATTGTTGACCATGATTGGCGCGCCGCGTGCCAGCACGCTTGGCGCTATCGTCTGCCCGACGCTGACATCGCCGTTGTTGCTGGCAATCACGACACCATTAACGTCCGTGACCAGCATCTGAGAGGGCCGGAAGATGTCTTTGAAACCGAAAAGCGCATAGGGAGAGCGGGGCGACGCTGGTGGAGTCGGGTTATCGGCAACGTCGTTCGCACTACCTGTGCGAGCCTGCCCAAAGTTGGCGCGCCGTATCATCTGGATCACGCCCGCCGGGATGGAGGCCGGAGCGGAGTAGCACTTCAGGTAAAAGTCGAAGATACGGTTGCGCGAGACCATAATGTTGACTTCGGGGGGCGCGGTGTCGTCCTTGCGGCTCGTCCCGGATGGACGGCCCGGCACGGGCGGCTTCAGGAGCGAGGACAGCCCATCCCAGGAGCCGTGTGTCTCATAGTACTCCGCAAAGCACGGCGAAAACAGGTGCGCCTGCTCCTGGGCGCCTTGCGAAACGAGCAGCGTCACGCCCTGTTCGGCCACGCTGCGCGTCACCAGCCCGACCAGCAGCACCGGAATGATGATCAAAGGTAGATAACTGAGCATCAACTGCCAGCGCAACTGGCTCAACACCTTCATGCGGCGTTCTCCTCGGCCTCGGCAAAGCGATAGCCCACCCCAAAGACGGTCAGGATGAAGCGCGGCTCCTGAGGATTGACCTCGATCTTGCGCCGCAGATTGCGGATGTGCACGTCCACTGTGCGCTCATAGCCGGCATAGTCGTAGCCAAGCGCCTCGGTGATCAGCCGTTCGCGGGTGAAAGGTATTCCCGGCTGGCGCATCAGCGTTTCCAGAATGGCAAACTCGGTAGGCGTTAGCGCCACTGTTTCCCCGGCGAGCGAGCACACGCGCCGGGCCGGATCGAGCAGGAGCGGCCCGCACGACAGGGCGCGGGGCTGCGCGGCCAGCGTCCCGTTGGCGCGGCGCAGCAGGGCACGGATGCGGGCCACGACTTCACGTGGGCTGAAGGGCTTGGTTACGTAATCATCCGCGCCCAGTTCCAGCCCGATCAGCCGATCTGCTTCTTCCACACGCGCCGTCAGCATGATGATGAACACGTCCGAGCGCTGGCGCAGTGTCCGGCATACGTCCAGCCCATCCATGTCGGGCAGCATCAGGTCCAGGATGATCACATCGGGCTGCTCGCTGCGCGCGATCTGCAACCCTGTCCGGCCATCGAAGGCGGACAGCACCTCGAAGTTTGACTCGCGCAGGAACTTTTCCAGCCAGTGGACGATTTTGACCTGGTCTTCGATGATCAAGACCTTTGTCGCACGTTGCTGCATCACGGACTCACTGCCTCCAAACACATCCACCCTTCCCCGGCGTTTCAGGAAAGGGTGCTGAATGTAGACGCTTGCCTCACCCTAAATCCCTCTCCACTGAGTGGAGAGGGACTTTCAAGGCCATCGTATTGCCCCTCTCTACAGGGTGGAGAGGGGGAAGGGGGTGAGGTTGCCCTCCATTTTAACTCGCTTGTGTGGGGGCTGCCTGGGGCGTAGCCGGGGCGCTTTGATTTGGCTGATTCCCACCAGGCCGATTGCCCCGGCCACCAAACGGCGCGCCAGGCTGGCCGCCTTGCCGGTTCCCCCCAAACAACCGTCCAAACATGCGGCCCATGAAGCCTCCAAAGAAGCTGCCCCGTCCCAGGCCCGCACGACTGTTGCTGATCATGGCCGTGACGCGCTCCACCAGCCGGACACTCTGCCCATCAGCCTGCGCCTGGGTGATCAGGCCCTCCTTCACGTCCGCGGCCAGCGCGTCCTTATACGCCTTGACCACCGCGTCCACGACTGTCTGTACCTGGACGTTTTTCTCGGTTGCAACCTGGACAATGGACTTGCCGCCACGCATGGCCTTCACCAGATCAGGGCAGCTTATACCAATAGCCTGGGCAGCGGCGATGTAAGGCCGCACGACGTTGCGTGCACTGACGCCAAACAGGCCACGCCCGACGAACGGCGCGATGTTGAAGAAGGGCCGGCCTGGCCGAAGCCCGGCGGAGGGAGCGGGTGGCGTGGCAGGCTGACCGCTGTTGGGTTGGGCATTGCCGCCCATCATGTTCGCCATCTGCTGCGGAATCAGCCCATCCTTTACGGCCTGGTCCAGATCGGCCTGGCGGGCCTTATTCAGCGCGTCGGTGACTGTTTGGAGCGTGATGTTCTTGCTGGTGGCGATGTCCTGGATGGTCTTGCCGCTGGTCAGTGCCACACGCAGTTCAGTGGCCGTCATGCCAAGCGCTTTGGCGGCCACGTCGGTATAGTCGGTAGTGCTGCAAACCAGGCCCAGCGCCGGAGCCAGGATCGGCGCGCTCGGCGGCTGGTTGGGGGCCTGTGCCAGGGCCGGGAGGGCCGCCGACAACAGGATCGCCAACCCGCCAAACAGCGCGACGGTCAGCACGATTCGCTTACGAGACATATTCACTGCTCTCCTGTTACTCTACCAATTCTGCACTTCGTTGAGGTGGTGTGCAGCTAACCGTAGTTGTAGCATCCAGTTATGAAGAATGAATGAAGAATTTATACAAGCTGTGTTTCCTGAAAAGAAGGCCGCGCCGTGAGGTCATTTGCTGGTTGACGCTGCGCGAAAAATGTGGTTACAATGCGCCAGAGGCTTGTTCACACAAGGAGTTCAGTAGTGAGTGCATTGGGAGCCTTTACGTTCGTTCTGCACAGCCACCTACCCTACGCGCGGCTTGCCGGGCGGTGGCCTCACGGGGAGGAATGGATTCACGAGGCCGCTACGGAGACCTATCTGCCTTTGCTCCAGGCACTTTATGATCTCAAGGAAGAGGGGGTACGGTACAAAATCACCATAGGCATCACGCCCATTCTGGCCGAGCAGCTTGCCGATGCAGACGTGTTGCACAACCTCGACCTGTATCTGGACGACAAGATCGAGCGGGCCAGGAAAGACCTGGAACGCTTCACGGCGATCCCGGAGGTCGTGGACAGATACGACGAGGATGAAGACGACGACCTGTATGGCGAGGAAGAAGACTTCGAGGAAGACGAGTTCGACGAGGACGACTTTGATGAGGACGAAGACCTCTACGACGACGAAGATGAGGACTTTGACGAGGACGAAGACCTCTATGACGACGAGGACGAAGACCTCTACGAGGCACGCAAGAAGCCGATCCCGGTCAACCCCCCCGACTGGTGGGTCGGCAACCCCCAGATGATCGAACTCGCCAAATACTATCAGCGTTATTTTGAGGGCACCAAGCGTGCCCTCCACTTTCGTTTTAATGGGGACATCGTCGGCGCTTTTCGCCGTTTGCAGGACGAGGGTTACGTCGAGATCATAACCTGCGCTGCCACGCATGGCTATCTGCCGCTGCTCGGCACGGATTCGGCCATCTACGGGCAGATCAAGACCGGCGTAGAGAACTACCGTCGCCACTTCGGGCGTGGCCCGCGCGGCATCTGGCTGCCCGAATGCGCCTACCGCCCCGCCTACGTGGACGCGAAGGGTAAGATTCGCCCTGGCATCGAGCGCTTCCTGGCCGAGCAAGGTATTCAGGTCTTTTTCAGCGAGACGCACATGGTGACGGGCGGGCAGCCAGTGGGCAAGGCAGCAGGCAACGTCATCGGCCCGTACAGCTTCGTCAAGCGCCGCTATCTGATCCCGATGGCCCAGGATATGTGGGCGCCAGAAGGCGGCACGACCATGCAAGCCTATTGGGTGGCCGACACCACCGCCGGGCGCAGAGCCACCGATCACAGCCGTGTGGCGGTGATCGCCCGTAACAATCGCCTGGGGATGCAGGTGTGGAGCGCCGAGTACGGCTACCCTGGTGACTTCGATTACCGCGAATTTCACCGCAAAGACCCGGTCAGCGGTCTGCAATACTGGCGCGTGACAGGTGCCAAGGTGGACCTGGGCTACAAAGACCTGTGGCATCCTGACTGGGCCGAGTATAAAGTGCAGCAGCACGCCGACGACTTTGCACGACTGGTCGAGGAAGAACTGTACAGGTATCACGAAGAAAGCGGGCAGTTCGGGCTGATCGCCTGCAATTACGATACGGAACTGTTCGGCCACTGGTGGTTTGAAGGCGTGGAGTGGATCAAGGAAGTATTGCGCCGCCTGGCTGCCAACCCCAACGTCCAACTGACGACAGCCAGCGAATTTGTCGAGCAGCACCCACCGACAGTGGTCATGAACATCCCGGAAGGTTCCTGGGGGTCCAACGGCACCCACTTCACCTGGGACAACGAGGACACGCACTGGATGTGGGAGCCGATCCACGATTCGGAGCGGCGGATGGAACGGCTTATCCGGAAGTACGGCGATTATGCCGAGGACGACGAGAACCTGCGCGGTGTGCTGAAGCAGACGGCGCGAGAACTGCTGCTTCTGGAAGCCAGCGACTGGCCGTTCCTGGTCACGACAGGACAGGCCCGCCACTACGCCATTCAGCGCTTTGCACAGCACGCCGAACGCTTCAAAGACCTGGCAGACAGCATTGACCGGGGCCAGCCCGATGGCGACCTCGCCCGGCGGCTGTGGGAACTGGATCGCATCTTCCCCGAAATCGACTACCGTAACTGGCAGCGACGCTAGAATTCTGCGTTACAATCCTGTCTATTTGGCTTCTCGCCTCTCGGCTCAAACCTGGATATACCTCCTCGAAAGGGGACAACGATGAACGTACTGTTCGCGTCCGCCGAAGCTGCGCCCTTTGCCAAAGCGGGTGGGCTGGGCGACGTGGTCGGCAGCCTGCCCAAAGCCCTGCGCAAACAGGGGATCGATGCGCGTGTGCTGATGCCGATGTATGGCTTCATTGACCGCGCCGCCTATCAGATTGGCCCGGCCTTCAATTACCAGTTCACCAAACGTAACGGTACGGCGGATGTGTATATCGGCACTACCGAATACGACGGCGTGCCCTTCTATTTTCTGAACAGTTGGCCTTTTTTTGGCGAGGGCGGCCATCTGTATACCGACTGGGAGTGGGACGTACCGCGCTATATTTTCTTCTGCCAGACGATCATGGCAACCGCCTGGCAGATGCGCCAGGGCGCGGGCGGGCAAAAACCCTGGTTCCCCGACATTCTACACGTCCACGATTGGCATACGGGGCTGGCTCCCTTCCTGCTCTACGAGAATCGCAACAACTCCGACTGGGCCCAAATGGGCAGCATCCTGACCATCCACAACATGGCCTACCAGGGCTGGCACGCGGGCGGCTTTCTGTTCGAGGCGGGTGTGCCGGGCCGCCACCAGCCAGACCTGGTGTACCAGGACAAATCGGACAACCTGCTGGCAATCGGCATCATGTACAGCGACCTGGTCAGCACGGTCAGCCCGCGCTATGCCGTTGAAATCCAGTACCCGCGTTTTGGTGAGGGTCTGGAGGGCCTGTTACGCATCCGCAACGCGAGCGGTGACCTGGTCGGCATTCTGAATGGCATTGATGTGGAACGCTGGAATCCGGCCACTGACAAGTGGATCGTCAACCACTTCACAGCGGATAACTTCGTCGAAGCGCGGGCCGCGAACAAAGCCCATTTGCAGCAAGAAGCCGGTCTGGCCGTGCGGCCCGAAGTGCCGTTGATCGGTATGGTGACGCGCCTGACCGAGCAGAAAGGTATCGACCTGGCGATCCCGGCTCTGCGCCGCCTGATGACCGACACCGACGTGCAGTTCGTCATTCTGGGCAGCGGCGACAAGGCTCTTGAGAAAGCGGTCTGGGATTTGTGCAACGATTTCCGCTGGAAGGCCCGCGCCTACATGACCTACGACGCTGTGCTGGCGCAGCACATCTACAGTTCCAGCGACCTGTTCCTGATGCCCAGCCGCTTCGAGCCATGCGGCACAAGCCAGATGCTTGCCATGCGCTACGGGGCGCTGCCCGTCGTGCGTGAGACGGGCGGGCTGGCCGATACGGTGCAGAATTACGACAATGGTAATGGCGACGTGGGCACGGGTTTCATGTTCCTGTGGGAGGAACCTGCTGCCGTCTTGAACACGCTGCGCTGGGCCATCGATACCTATAAGTACCGCCCGGACGTCTTCCGCCGGATGCAGACACGGGCCATGCGTGTCGATTTCAGTTGGGAGCCGAGCGCGCAGCAGTACATCGCCCTGTACGAGCGCGCGCTGGCGAAACACCGGGGTGGGCCAGAACTGGACGACGAGGACTGAGGACTGACCGGTGTGCGGGAAACCCAGGATGAGGTTCAAGCCCCAGGCAGACGCGCCAGACAGGACCCTCTCCCACTGGCGAGGGGCAGCGGTGGGCCAGGACGCCCCTCGCCACGCGGGTGGAGAAGGCCAGGGTGAGGCGAATCTATTTCTGTATCTATTTCCGTGCAGCTTTGACCGCATCGTAGACCGGACGCGGTGAGCCATTGGTGCCGAGCAGCGCGAAGTAGCAGGCGTTGAATTCCGGGCTACCCTGCGCGGATGCCTGGCAGCCATTGAGGTTGGACAGGAACATGGGGCCGACGTAGCCCAACGTCCGGCCCAGCTCAAAGGCGCGTGGAACATACTGGGCTTGCTGGGCCTGGGTCGTAAAGCGGACAAAGCCAAAGTTCGGATCGACCTTGCTGCTGTCCTCGACCACGCCTTCGCTCGACCCCCAACCGAACTCGGTGGGCCAGATGAACGTCCCGCTGTCGCCGTTCTGGGTCATGATGTCACGGTAGTCCTTGAGCGTGTCGCGGAAGTAGAAGCTGCGGTCATTGAACCAGCCGGACACGCCCGGCGAGGCATTGCAGCAGGTGCTATCGGGTGGGTTGGCCCAGCCGTTCGGGTGCGCGCCAATGGCATCCGAGTACGAGGCCAGGCCCGCCGCATACGCCTGCTTGAGGAAGGTGCGGTCATTGATGGCATTCACGCCGTCGTTGTAACCGGTAGGCGAGAGTCCGGCGCTCACCACAATGGCATCGGGATCGGCGCGCTTGATGGACGCATAAGCCAGCCGCAGCATCTCGACGTAGCTGGCGGCGCTCAGGGGACGCCCGCTCCATTCACGGCGGATGTTCGGCTCGTTCCAGATTTCATAGGCTTTCACGCGGCCCTTATAACGCTCGGCCAGCGCCCCGACAAACGTCGCATAATCGTTGAAATCGGTGGGTGGCCCGCTCTCGGTGGTGGTATTGCGCGCCCAGTCTGGCGCGGACGTGACCGTGAGCAGCACGTTGGCCCCCGTTGCGGTCAGGGCGTCAATCTGCGCATCCAGCGTGTCAAAGTCAATCTCGCCCTTGGAGGGTTCCAGGGTACGCCACAGGACAACCTGCTTGACCCAGCTCACGCCCAGGTCTTTAACGGCGTTGGTGACCTGTGTGGCGTCCTGCGCATTGAGCGCCACGCTCAGGCCAAAGGCAAACCCGACATTGCTCGCCGTGCTGGTCGGCACTGCCGTTGCTTCTTCCGTCCCGGCGGGGGCGGGCGTCGGCGCTGTCGGGGCCTGGGTGCCGGCAGGGAGTTTCAAAACTTGCCCGACGAACACGATGTTTGGATTGGGCAGGCCGTTCAACTGTTGCAGGATGAAGGCTGTCGTGTTGAATTTGAGGGCGATCCGATACAGGTTATCGCCCGGCTGCACGGTGTAAGTGGCGGGAACCGTAACGGGCGCTGCCGTCGCAGTGGGCACACTGGCTGGCTCGGGTGTGGCCGTTGCAGGCAGCGTTGCCGCCGGCACTTCCGTTGCGGCTTCCGTACCCGATGGAGCAGTCGTTTCTGCCGAGGTCGCGCTCGGAACAGCGCTCGGCGCAACCGTTGCCGTCGGCAGAATCGCGCCGGGCGGGATGATCAGGCGCTGGCCGACAAAGACGATGTTCGGATTGACGATGCCGTTGGCCCGCGCCAATGCATCCATCGTGACGCCGAATTTCAGGCTGATCCGATATAAGTTATCCCCAGGCTGCACCACGTAAGTGGTGCCGGAATCCTGGGCCATCGCCACGCGGGCCGCCACGCCAAGCAGCGCCAAGACGATCACCAGCGCGGACAGGGCCGCTGTCAAACGCTTCATGTCGAACCTCCATGCGAGGAGATGAAAACCCCAATACGCCGAGACTTTCCCGCTGTGTCGATGAAAAAGGCCGTGCTGGCGGGCACAAACGGGCACAAAACAGCCTAAATACGTAACCGCATCAAGTAAGTAAACGTTAATACTGTACGCCACTAACGCCAGATGCGCAATCCCTGAGTTAGCTGACATCACTCTTGGGAATTGCGGGGGTTTGTGTTAGCCTTTTGTGCATTCAGCACAGCCCCCTGGAGATCATGCCGGTATGAGCGGTTCTCAAGAATCAACCGAACAAGGAGTCATTCCCGATCTACGGATCGTTCCGATCACGGCACTGGTTCCCCACGAAGAGCATGATGGACAGCGCGCCGAACCGCTGATCCGTCGCATCCAGGAATCCGGGGTCTGGCTCAACCCCCCCATTGTGGCGGCGATGGGCGATGGCCGTTTCGTGATCCTGGACGGCGCGAACCGGCACTATGCGCTCAAAGCGCTGGGCTACCCGTACATTCTGGTGCAGGTGGTTGATTATGAGAGCGGAGACGTGCAACTCAGCACCTGGCATCACGTGGTGAGCGGTATAAGCTGGTTCAAATTCCTGCGACAGGTCTACAACATCCGGGAGATCATGGTCAGGCGTTCCGATCTGTTGAGCGCACGGGCAGCGCTGGCCCGGCGCGAGGTGCTGGCCTACACCGTCCTCAAGGACGATACGGCCTACACGCTTCAGGCCAACGACAGCACGCTGGCCGGGCGAACGGCGACACTGCGCTACATCGTCAACACCTACAAAGAGCGCGGTGTCCTGAACCGCATCAGCACCGATGCCCTGAGCCAGGCTCGCAAAGTCTTCCCGGACGCTCTGGCGATTGTCGTCTTCCCGCACTACGAACCCGCCGAAATCATCGTCGCGGCACGGGATGGCATGTTGCTGCCGCCAGGCATCAGCCGTCACATTGTGCGTGGGCGGGCTATGCGCCTCAACTACCCGCTGGAAGCCTTCGCGGACAATGGCGAGACGCTTGAGCAAAAAAACGAGCAGTTGAAGCGCTGGATACAGCAGCGTATGGCTGAGAAGCGCATCCGCTACTATGCCGAGCCGATGTACCTGTTCGACGAGTAACGCCTGGCCGATAACTTTCTGATCGCTATAAGCGCACTATGAACATCAACTTTTTTGAGTCCAGCGACGTTCCGCAGCCCAGAGATAAGGTCAAAATCGAGCGCGTGGAGGCGAGGCCGTACCCGGATGGCTGGCGCGTCAGGGTGATCGTGGAAGTGACGCCCTTTCAGGAACGCCCCAACCTGGAAATACGCCTCCTGTCAGCGGCAGGCCAGGTTATTTCCGAACTGAGCGTCATCGAAACGATGCACCGCCACATGGAATTCACCATCCACATCCGGGGCGTCGCGTCCCCTGCCGGGCAATACGTGACCAACGTGGATTTATACTACGGAGATCGGGAACATCCTCAGGATCACCGCGAAGCCGCCTTCAGCGTCGAAAGCAAATAGCCAGGCTGCGCCCTCAAGCCCTTAGCAGGCAGGTTGCTAAAACGGATAGGCATTGGCGAATTGCAGCAACTCGTCGCTGGTGGCCTGCGCGGTAGAAGCCCCGACCACCCAATCACCGTTCAGCCAGACGAAAGCCGGGCCATAGGCTTCGCTGTAACCGAAGGGGAATTGGGCGTCCTTGTGCAGCCGGTACTGCCCGTTCGTCAGCGCTTCCAGGTTGGGAGCACCCCGCGCCGGCTTGCGAACCGAAAGCATGATCTGTTTGCCGTCGGTGTCGGCATAGGTGGCACTGCCTTCCAGATCGCCGCTGGCGTTGGCCTCGATAGCGGTGATCGACTGGCGGGTGAAATCCCCCACGCGCTCCGGCAAGAGCAGCGTGGGAGCGGTGTTTTTGGTGATATGCTGGCGCTTGAGATTGAAACGCTGATCGGCAGACGAGCGGGTGTTGACAAACCATAGATTGGCGATCAACCCGACGAGCGCCAGCAGCCCGATCAGCCCGACGACGATCTTGCCACGCATGAGCCTTCCCATTTGCTCCACAATTCACAGGCACGACTCTAACGGACAGTCCGCGATTTGCCAAAAGGCGACCTGTCAGGAAAGCGTCAGTTGCCCGTATCTTGATCATAGACCAGTAGCGGGGTTGAATTAATAGAAGAGGCCAGTTAACGTCACACAGCCTGCCTCTTGACCCGGCTATAGATGGAAGGTGGTGAATTAACCACCGCATATGATACCTACAACCGCTCGATTGACCGCACAGCGATTGTTTCACTCACGCTGGCTAACCGTCGTCCTGCTCTGGCTGGGCTGGTGGCTCATTCTGAATGTATTTCAGGTTGTTGCCTTTGCACGGTTGGTTCCACGACTCCCCGATACAGCTTATGCGTGGTCAGCGGATCGCACCCGCGAACCAGAACCTTCAAATAATGTGCTCAGGCTGCACACTCGTTGGGACAGCGGCTTTTACGTGAGTATCGCATTGTATGGCTACAACGGAGTCAGCGACGCCTTCTTTCCACTCTACCCCTCACTTATGCGAGTGACAGATACGGCACTGCTTGCACCGATCTGGCCCGCTGTCGATCCCGTAGATCGCATGGAACTTGCCGGCTTCATTGTATCCTCGATAGCATCGCTTGCAGCAGCGCTCGGCATCTTCGCCCTTATTCGCATGTTGCTCGGCGAAGACGACGCGCGGCGCGGCGTGTTTTACTTTCTCATTTATCCGCCGGCCATCTTTCTAATCCAGGTTTATACCGAGTCGCTCTTCCTGGCACTGGTTACATGGTGTTTGGTCATGACCCTGCGCCGCCGCTGGTGGATTGCTGGAAGCCTGGCTGGGGTTGCAGTATTGGAACGCGCAGCCGGGATTACACTGCTGTTGCCGATACTCGTCACATGGCTGCTGGATTGGCATCAGGGCCGACGCCCACGTTGGATCACCCTGGGTATCATGCCACTGCCCATCGTCGTGTGGCGGTTATATTTCGTCTGGCTGAGGGCGCGTGGCCTGAGCGTGGTGCAGGGCCAGGCATTTTTTGGGCGTGCCTTTTTCCCTCGCAACGCTTTACAAATGTTCATGGGAGAACTGTCTTTCGTCACCAATAATCCGCAGGCGACGGTTCATATCACCCTGGATGTCCTGTTTGCAGTGCTGGCAATAGCGACGTCCCTCTATGCGCTGCGTCGCTGGCCTGCACTGGGTGTATTCGGCCTGGCAACAATGGGCTTACCCCTGCTTACTTTTCGAGTCCCTGGCCTGCCTCGCTACAGCCTGGCCGCAATCCCGATCTATCCGACGCTCGCTTACTTCGGACGCTCAATGGTCTTTGATCGCCTCTGGACCATCGCCTCTGTGCTTGTCATGGGGTTGTATTTGCTTCTGTTTGTTCACGGTCTATGGGTTAGCTGAATCATGTTCCGAAACGTCCGTTGGCTGGTGGTGAGTGGGTTGGTATGGCTGGCCCTGTTCAGCATCGCCTTTAACCGCCGAGCCGCGATGCAGACGGCTGAACCTACCGCCGAGGCGACAGCCGCCACCCCCACGCCTTACCCCACCTGGGAACCGACGCCGGAAGGGGCCGTTGGCCCGTTTGATTTTGCGCCGGATGTCAACCCGCTGACCGGGCTGCGCGTGGATGACCCGGCGGTTCTGAAACGCCGCCCGCTGGCTGTGAAGATCAGCAACGCGCCCGCGCTGGTCAGGCCACAGGCGGGCATCGGCGAGGCCGATCTGGTCTTTGAACATCTGACCGAGGGCCGCCTGACGCGCTTCACCGCCGTCTTCTGGACGCATACCCCGCCGCGTGTTGGCTCGATCCGCAGCGCCCGGCTGATCGACCTGGAAATTGCGCGGATGTATGACGCGATATTCGCGTTCAGTGGGGCCAGCGGCGGCGTCCGCGAGAAGATTTTCAGTTCACCTTTCGCGGATCGCGCCTTTGAAGGGGTCAGCGTGGGGCCGCCCGCCTTCTACCGCGACGATTCGATTGAAGTACCGCACAACCTGTTCGCCAGCCCGGAAGCGCTCTGGAAGCTGGCCGATGCCAGGGGCGTCAACGCTGCGCCGAGCAGCCTGGGCGGGATGCTCTTCAGCCCGAAACCACAGCCAGTGGGCACACCCGGCACTTCCATCACGGTGGACTATGGCCCAACCATCGTCCAGTGGGCTTACGATGCTGCATCGGGACACTATAGGCGCATGGCAGACGGCAAACCGCACACGGATGCCAATACCCACAAACAGGTGACTGCGGCGAACGTGGTACTGCTGTATGCCTGGCATCAATACGATTATAACATCGTCGAAAGTGAATTCCAGGGCAACAAGAGCTACTCCGTCGAAATCCAGTTGTGGACACTTGGCCCGGCGGTGGTCTGCCGCGACGGGCAATGTGCGCGGGGCCTGTGGAACCGGTGGGACAAGGCGGATAGGCTGTCCTTCTGGACGGAGGAACACCAGCCGATCTACCTGAAGCCCGGCAATACCTGGTTTGAGGTGGTCAATTTACCGGCAGCAACCGAGCTACAGCAGACGATAACCATCCAGTAACCCGACATGGGATCGTCTCTCAGCTTGTGCTCAGGTTGATGAGTAAAATTGGCTACTGGCGTAGCGATGCGTTTTATTGTATCCTTAACGTTCGAGTGGCTGAACGCAACAGGACGGAGGAGAGCGCACATCCCGCGTTGTCGAAAAGACAACGTGCTGTGCCATCTTATGAACCACAAAAGACTATACATTGGTGATCTTGCGCCAAGCGTTACGGAAGACGATCTCCGGAAACTTTTCAGTGAGGCCGGAAACGTGGAGTCAATCAACCTGATCCGCAGCCGAAGTGGAATGACCCAGGGCTTTGCCTTTATTGAAATGGCAACGCCTGAAGCTGCGAAGGAAGCGATCCGGCGTTTTAATGGCTACGATCTGTCCGGCTTTCGCCTCATCGTCTACACTGTGCCACCCCAGAGCCGGCCCCGCGAAAATTCTCGCTAGCGACTCTCCAGTCGCATCCCTGTTCGTCTCGACTGGCGGGTTTCGTGCCGTTTAAGAAGCATAAAACCCGCAACTTTTTGCAGTAACCTCATCCTAAGTGGGGATACGTCTTCCTCATTTGTTCCTCCCGGGGTCAAGACGAAATCAGCCTTTTGGTGAATGCCTCTATTGTCAGCCGGAGTTATGTTCAACGTCAGGGTCGCCTGCCCCCGCATGTTATAATAAGGCGGTCATCGTTCTCGCCACCGCTGCCCGTCGCGCAGGTTTGAAGGAGCGATCCCCTATGAATTCTTCCCCCAATGCCGTTGAAGTGCACGGCATTTCTAAACGCTACGGACACCAGCTCGCCGTCGATAACCTGAGTTTCGAGGTTCGCCGAGGTGAGATTTTCAGTATGCTCGGCCCGAATGGGGCGGGCAAAACGACCACGATCCGCATGATCCTGGACATCATCAAGCCCGACAGTGGCACGATAGAGGTGCTGGGCGGGCGCTTCACCGAGGCGACCAAACAGCGCATCGGCTATCTGCCAGAGGAGCGCGGGCTGTACAAGGGCGTGCGGCTGGTCGAACTGTTGACGTATCTGGGCACGCTCAAAGGTATGAGCACCGCCGATGCTGCCCGGCGCGCCAGTCAACTGCTGGACGAAGTGGGCCTGGGCGACAACAAAAAGAGCAAGGTCAGCGAGTTGAGCCGGGGCATGTCGCAAAAAGTACAGTTCGTCGCCACGATCATCCACGACCCGGACTTGATCATCATCGACGAGCCGTTTGCAGGCCTGGACCCGGTGAACACCGAACTGCTCAAGAGCATGATTTACAAGCTCAAGGCCCAGGGCAAAACGATTGTGATGAGCATCCACGAGATGCACCAGGTCGAGGAGATGGCGGACCGGCTGCTGATGATCAATCACGGCCAGCGCGTCCTGTACGGCTCCGTCGATGAGGTGCGCCAGCAATACGCGGAAAACGCCGTCGTCGTCTCCGGCCAGGGCGAATGGCAAAAACTGCCCGGTGTCCGCTCGGTGAAATCGGATGAGGCCGGGCGCAGCGTGACGCTGATGCTGGACGAGCACACCACCCCCGACGACATCATGCAGGCGCTGGCCGTCAGCCCGAACTACAAGGTGCGCAGTTTTGCGCTGGCCGTGCCGAGCCTGAATGACATTTTTATCCGTGTGGCGGGCGGCAACGGTTCCAGCAACCATCGAGAAGCACCGGAGGCGGCCAGCCGATGAACCTGAGAAAAATCTGGTTGATCGCACGGCGTGAGTACCTGTTCAACTTCCGCCGCCGCTCGTATCTGTTTACGGCTTTTGCGCTGCCGCTGATCATCGTGGTGGTGATGGTATTGGTCATCGGCCTGCTCACAGAGACGATGGAAAGCACCAGCAGCTTCAAAGCGGTGGGCATCGTCGATAAGGCGGGCGTGCTGTCAGACAGCGCGGGCGTGCCCACCGTCAAGCTGCCGGAACTCTTCCGGCTGGAAAGCTCGGAGGAACAGGCCAGCGCCGATCTGCAAAGCCACGCCATCGACGGCTATTACGTCCTGCCTGCTGATTACCTGCGCAGCGGGCGCATCGACGTTTATAACCGCGCCAATCTGGCGCTGACGGAAGGCGTAAACAGCGCACTGACGAGCACGATCAAGCTGGCGTTGGCGTCGCGGGTTGGCGATCCGGCGCTGGTCGAGCGGATCCAGGACCCGCTCAAAGCGCTGGCCGTATACAAGGTCGGCAGTTCGCAAAAGCTGGACGAAACGTCGGTGATGAGTGTATTCATCGTGCCGACGATCTTCGGGCTGCTGGTATTCATGTCCGTGACCGTCACCTCGCAGTTCCTGATGTCCGGCATGGTCGAAGAAAAAGAGAACCGGATGATGGAACTGTTCGTGACCAGCACCCGTCCGTCCGAAATGCTGTGGGGCAAGCTGCTTGGGCTGGGCGCGCTCGGCCTGACGCAGATTGTGGTCTGGACGTTGTTTGGCGTGGTGTTCGCCAGCACGCGCGGCACCGACATCGGGCAGACGCTGGCGAACTTGCAGCTTACGCCCGGCTTCCTGCTGATGGGCCTGGCCTACTTCATTCTCGGCTATCTGCTGTTTGGCTCGGTCATGTCCGGCATCGGTGCGCTGGTCAACGCCGAACAGGAAGGGCGGCAGTTGTCGGGCATTCTGGGGACGGTGGGCGTGATCCCGTTCATGCTCAGTTTCAGTTACCTGACCGACCCGAATGGCACGATTCCACGCGTTCTGAGTCTGTTCCCTTTTACCGCGCCCGTCGGCATGATCCTGCGGGTGTCGTGGGCAGTCGTGCCCCCTGGTGAAATCCTGATCAGCCTGGGCATCATGGCGTTGAGCGTCGTTGGCACGATCTGGCTGTCGGCTCGGCTGTTTCGGCTCGGCATGTTGAATTACGGCAAGCGGCTGGGGCTGAGGGACGTTATCCGCGCCATCCGTGAGGGACGGCAAGCCATTGTGTCCCGCGCGCAGCGCAAGGAGGCGTCGCTATGAACCCGATTGTCCGTGTCTTTGGCTACGAACTGCGGCGGCAGGGACGGCGTAAGGGTTATCTGTTTGTGACCATCGGCATCCCGATCCTGGCGCTGCTGCTCTTTTACGGTCTGCGCGTTTACCAGCAGTCCCGGCAGGACAGCACGCCCGTCATCAGCGCAGAAAGTCCGATTCGGCAGGCCCGTCCAGCGGGCGTGGTGGATCATGCCGGGCTGGTGAAGCCCAGCGCGGCCAGCGGCCTGATCGCATTCAAAAACGAAGCTGAGGCAGCGGCGGCTTTGCAGGCTAACAAGATCGGGGCTTATTACGTCATCGCAGCCGATTACGTCCAGAGCGGCAGGGTTGACATGTACTATGACCGCTTCAACCTGACCAACCTGACAAACAGCACCGCCCTCAGCCAGGCTTTGATCCAGGGCCTGGTCGCCCGCTCCGGCAAACAGATCGACCCGGCAGTGATCCAGCGCATCCAGGACAGGCAACCCAGCTTCACGACCCACACCCTGAACGACGGGGGCGCGGTGCGGCAGTCTGCCGGAGAAGGGGCGGCCTTCGCTCTGGTGTATATCTTCGGCCTGATGCTGGTGTTCAGCGCCTTCACGACCAGCGGCTACCTGATGCAGAGCGTGGTCGAGGAAAAAGAAAGCCGCATGATCGAAGTGCTCATATCGTCGATGCGGCCCGGCCATCTGC
The DNA here is from genome assembly GCA_021325095.1 of Chloroflexota bacterium. Lineage (GTDB taxonomy): Bacteria > Chloroflexota > Anaerolineae > Aggregatilineales > UBA2796 > JAJPHV01. The sequence goes on from JAJPHV010000025.1 coordinate 28,127, forward strand.
TGGCAGGCAAAATCCTGTCGCTGGGCTTGCTTGGCCTGATTCAGATGGTCGTCTGGGCCTCCGTCGCTGTTTACATTTTCCGGCAGGTCGCGCCCACTGTGCCGGGCATGACGGGCCTGACCATCACCGATGCCCAATTCGCGGTTCTGCTGATTTACTTCGTGCTGGGCTACCTGCTGTTTGCGTCGATCTATGCGTCGATTGGAGCCATCGCCAACAGTATGCGCGAAGGGCCACAACTGGCCGCCGTCGTGACCATTCCCGCCGCGATCCCGCTGTGGGCTACGGCGATCCTGGCCGCCGCACCGGATGGGCCGCTGGCCGTTGGGTTGAGTATCTTCCCGCTAACGGCCCCGCTGGCGATGGTCATGCGGGCGGCTGTCACCGAAGTACCTATCACGCAGCTTGCCGCCAGCATCGGGCTGCTGGTACTGACCATTATCTTCACGATGTGGCTGGCGGGCCGCCTGTTCCGTGTCAACACGCTGCTGGCCGGGCAGACGCCCAGACTGCGCGATTTGCCCCGCCTGGTGCGGGAAAGTATTTGACCTCACCCCCCTCTCCAACTGGAGAGGGGAGAGCACCAGTGTGCGGTAAACTCTCCTTATGCGCTCCCAACTTGCCCGATTCCAACCTGCCCTCCTTCCAGTGTTTCTGCTGGCATTGACGCTGCTGTACATGATGTCCTTCGTGCGCCCGCCCACCGGACGCGAAGCGCTCGACGGCCACGATCTGGTTGACCAGCAGTATCCGCTGCTGTCGTTCATTTTCGATAGTGTACGCGATGGTCGCGGGCTGCCGCTGTGGAACCCGTACCAGTTCGCCGGGCAAAGCACAGTTGGCAACCCGCAGTCTACCCTGTTCTACCCGCCCGCCTGGATCGCACTGCTGGCGCTCGGTGTGCCGCGCGGCGTCGGCTGGCTGGCGACGCTGCACCTGTGGCTTGGCGCGTGGGGCATGGCACAGTTCGCACGGCGAATCGGCGCGTCGGTGGGGGGCGCACTGATCGGCGGCATCGTCTATGCGTTTTCGGCGCTGATGGGCGCGCACCTGGGGGCAGGCCACCTGAATTACGTGCTGTGCGCGGCCTGGCTGCCCTGGATTGCGGCGGCTTACCTGTGGAGCGTGCAGCACGGTGGCAGCGTTCGATCCGCGCTGCCGGGGGCCGCCGCTCTGGGGCTGTGCATCCTGTCCGGCTACCCACCGCTGCTGTACTTCGCCCTGATCTGGCTGGCGGGCTTGTGGGTGTATGAGACCTACCGAGGTTTACCTCACCCCCTGGCCCCCTCTCTGCGCAGCGGAGAGGGGGAAATGGGCAATGGAGAACCAGGCGTGGTTTCTGCTCCCCCTCTCCAGTTGGGGGGTGAGGTCTGGCGCGCGCTGCGGCCCTTGATTGTGATGGTCGGGGTGGGCGCAATTCTGGGCGCGGCGCTGCTGATCCCGGCGGCGCAGTTCACGCTTCGTTCGACGCGCACGCAGGGCGCAAGTCTGGAATTCAGCAACAGCTACGCGCTGCCCGGCGGCCAGCTAATCACGCTCGTTTTCCCCAACCTGTTCGGGCATCCGCACCTGGCCGACCAGGGGTACTGGGGATTGCCCTTTTACGAGGAAGTTACCGCCTATTTCGGCATCCTGCCGCTGGTTGCGATATGGCTGGCGCTGCGGGCACACGCGCGCCCCTACCGGATGCTGCTGTTGATATGCGTCGTGGTCGGCGTGGTGGTCAGCCTGGGCATCGACGGCGGGCTGTTCCCGGCGTTGTACTGGCTGCTGCCCGGCTACAGCATTTTCCGTGTGCCGTCGCGGGCGCTGTATTTTGTGGTCACCGGTGCATCGGGATTGGCGGCGCTGTTCATCACAGATTTGCAGGACGTGGGTGCGGAGGCGCGATCCCAACTGCTGTGCCCGGCGATCCGCTGGCTGCTGCCCCTGCTTGGGGCGGGCGCAGTCGTCGCCAGCCTGAGCTTCATGGCCTACTTCACCGCCCACAGCACGGACAAAGACCCGCCCTGGCGGATGCTGTACAGCGGCAACGTGATCGGCGTCGCCCTGGTTGCCATCGGTCTGACGTGGCTGGCGCTGTGGCTGTGGCGCGGTGGACAATCCAGTTCGACGCGCGCGGCGTTTGTGGTGACGGCGCTCGTCGTGATTTTTGACGTCTGGCACATTTCGCAGCCGCTCATGACCGTGAGCGCAATTGACGTGCCGCCGTTGTGGAAGGCACTGGCGCGCGTCGCGCCTGCATCGCCCGATTTCCGGGTGATGACCGTGCCGAACCAGATCATCTGGCAGGCAGGCGCGGCCTACACCAGACATCTGAATGCCAGCGGTTACGATCCGCTGGTCAACGACGCCTACCAGCGCCTGCTGGACGCCAGCAGCTACAACCCGACTTCGCCCGTCGCGGCACTGCTCGGCGTGCGCTACGTGATCAGCGACAAGCCCTACGAATGGTCACAACTGCCGGGCCTCGAACGACTGTCGCTGCTGAGTCAGGACGGCGGCTGGTACATCTACGAAGTGCGCAATCCTTTGCCGCGCGCCTTTATCGCGCCGCAGACGCTGACGCTGGACGACGAGCGTGCGCGCCAGCAGATCGCATCGAGGGCGATCAACCCCTCGACGGTGGCGATCACGGATCACGACGTAAGCTGCCCGCCGGGGGCGGCGAGCGAGGCCGTACCCGCGCGGATCGTGCGCTACGAACCGAATGTGGTGGAACTGGACGCCGACCAACCCGGCCTGCTGGTGCTGACCGATTCTTACGATCCCGGCTGGACAGTATCGCTGGACGGCCAGCCCGGCGATCTGCTGCGAGTCGATACGGCGCTGCGCGGCGTTTGCCTGCCGGCGGGCGCGCATCGCGTGCGGTTCGAGTACCGCCCGACAGGGTTTTACGCGGGCGTGGCGCTGTCGATGATCGGCTGGGCGTTGTTGATCAGCGCGGGGCTGTTCACCTGGATGCGCGCTCGCCACCGGCAGAGCATCTGACGGCGCGCCGGGATAAACGCCGGTATAACGAACCAGGCGGGTCAGCAAAGGTTCCAGCGCCGTCGGGCTTACACTCAGGGCCATATTGCCCGTAAGGACTTTTTGAACAACCCGACTGATACGTTATCCGCCAAATGTTGCTGGAAAACATTGCCGAGTCGTGCATAATAGAGCCACTATTCACGTCCGCCGGACAGTACGTTGCCGGTCAAGAAACCAGAGCGGATTAAGGAACAGATAGACATGGCAAACGTTATGGTCGTCGAAGATTCGCCGGATGCCCGTCTGCTGTTGCGTGACCTGCTGGAAGGGCTGCATCACACCGTTACGGAGGCGAACGACGGGCTGGAAGCTGTAAAGATGTCGCTGACCAACCGTCCCGATCTGATTGTGCTGGACCTGATGATGCCCACTGCGTCGGGCGACTCCGCGCTGCAATTCATGCGCGGGACGCCGGAACTGGCCGACATCCCGGTGCTGGTCGTCTCGGCGCACCCGGACGTGGCCTGGATCGCCAAACAACACGGCGCCGATGCCTGGGTTTCCAAGCCAATCACTATCAAGGAATTGAGCCAGAAGGTCGAGGCAGTGCTGGCAAGCAAGCGCAAGCCGTGAGCCACCGTTTCAGGGCAGCGATTGCTCAGTCAGCGCGATGACTGCCCGAAGTATGTCCGACCAGTCTGGTGCGACTGGCGAATGCGTCCGGCTTTGGCAGCCTGATGGTGATCAACGCGCTAGACCTCAAGCTCAATCAAGGTCTGCCCACGCTCCACGATCTGGCCCTCGCTGCACAGGATTCGGGCGACATAGGGGCATTGCGGCCTTATGCGCTCGATAAACGTTTCAAAAACTGATCGACGTTCAAAATGGGGATATTTTCGTATGCGGCGAGAGCCAACAAGTCGTTGTCACCTGAAACGATCAGGTCAGCCTTGCCGCCAACAGCACAGGCAAGAACAGCATGGTCTTTGGGATCGCGGACGATCCCAGTCGGGATTTCAGCAGGTTCAACAAGAACAGCAGCAGAGCGATATTGCCCAATGATCGTTTCAACGGTCAAATTGCGCTTCGATAGTTGCTCCGCAAACTTGTCACGCCCGATGACCGTCGCCAGTTCTGTGATTAGTTGTTCCGTCAGTAAAGCGATAAATAGTTCGTCGCGCGCTGCGACGAATACTTTTCCGGGCAAGCCACCCCAAAATAGCGCTGAAACAATGATGTTCGTATCGATGACTGCCCGAATCATATCCGACCAGTTTAGCGTGGCCGGCGAATGCGCTCGGCTTTTGCAGCAGCCAGTTCGGCCTCAATTTCTTCAGGAGTCAGACCCCCTCTCAGTTGGTTGGCGGCATCCATCAAATTCTGCCAGGCTTGTTTGCGTTCGATGCGCTGCTCAAGCAGTGCAATCACCTCTGACGTTACCGCCTCAATGTCCAATCCGAGCGCTTTTGCACGTTCAACCAGTTCTTCAGGCAGCCTGATGGTGATCTCGACATCACTCATTACAACTATCCCTGCATTGGCCGTCCACAAACCGCGATCATACCACATCGCTTCCCATGCGGGCGCAATTTCGCAGACAGCCTGACCTAACCTGCAAGCTCAATCAAGGTCTGCCCACGCTCCACGATCTGGCCCTCGCTGCACAGGATTCGAGCGACCCGGCCATCGCGCGGGGCAGTGATGCGAATTTCCATTTTCATGGCTTCGAGCAGCATCAGCGGTTGGCCGTGCGTTACCCTGTCGCCCTCGGAGACCAGGATTTTGACGACCTGACCGTGCATGGTGGCCGCCAGGGCGTTTTCGGCTGTGCCTGCGGCCCGCCTGCGGTGCGAGGCCGACTCGGCCTGCGAGAATGTATACACGGTGGCGTCGAAGGCCACATAGCGGCGTGGCCCGTCGCTGGCGAGGTAGGCGAGGCGCGGCTGACCATCGCGGGTGAAGCGCAGTTCGCCGGGCGAAAGCCGATCCACCTGCACGGTGCAGGCGTGCTCACCCACCGTAATCTGATAGTCGTCGCCGTTGCGCTCGATGCGAACGACCTTGATCTCGTCCCCGACCTGGTAGCGGTACTCCATCAGCGACGCTCCCCGAGGCGGAAAGCATCGGCGCGCGCCCAGGGATCGTGGCTGTCGCCAGTCGCTGGCATGAGGGTGGAACCAGGGGCAAGCGTCTGCGTCGTGAGCGAATCAAACAGCGCAGCGGCGATGAGCGCGTCGTCGGGAACGGGATCGGCGGGTGGCTGCCACGCCGCAAATTCGCGCTCGACCAGGGCGGTGGTCGCCGTACCCCGCTGAAAATCAGGATGCCGGATCACGTCTCGCAGGAAGCGCAGGTTGTTGGTGAGACCCAAAATCACGTACTGGCCCAACGCGGCGTCCATGCGGCGCAGCGCGTCGGCCCGATCCTGCCCATAGACGATCAGTTTGGCGATCATCGGGTCGTAATGGATGGTGATTTCGTCGCCTGTGCCGACGCCAGTATCGACGCGAATGCCCGGCCCGTGCGGTTCGACAATCCGCAGAATCCGCCCGGTGGCGGGCAGGAAACCGTTGGACGGGTCTTCGGCGTAAACCCGGCATTCGACAGCGTGGCCGCGCTGTGTCAGGTCTGGCTGGCGGAAGGGCAGCGCCTCACCATTCGCCACCCGGATTTGCAGTTTCACCAGGTCGATCCCGGTCACCAGCTCCGTGACCGGGTGTTCGACTTGCAGTCGAGTGTTCATTTCCAGGAAGTAGAAACGCCCATCGCGCATGTCCACAATGAACTCGATGGTTCCGGCGTTGACGTAATTGACGGCCTGCGCTGCGCTGACCGCCGCTGTGCCCATCCGTGCCCGCAGTTCGGCATCCAGGTAGGGTGAGGGCGTCTCTTCAATGATCTTCTGGTGGCGGCGCTGGATCGAGCATTCGCGCTCAAACAGATGGACGGTGTTACCGTGCCGATCTGCAAAGACCTGGAATTCGATGTGGCGGGCATTCTCGATGTACTTTTCGAGAAAGACGCGGCTGTCGCCAAAGGCTTTTTCAGCTTCGCGTTGCGCGGCCTGGATCGCCTCCGGCAGGTCGTTTTCAGCGCGCACGATGCGCATCCCCTTGCCGCCGCCGCCCGCCGTCGCTTTGACCAGCAGCGGATAGCCGATCTGGCTGGCAGCGTGGCGGTAATCATCGTCCGTGCCACCACCTGCGTAGCCGGGCAGGGTCGGGACACCCGCTGCGCGCACCAGGGCCAGTGCCTCGGTTTTGAGGCCCATGGTGCGGATCGCCGCCGGGTCGGGGCCGATGAAGGTCAGGCCCGCCGCCTGTACCGCCGCCGCGAAGTCGGCATTTTCGGACAGGAAGCCAAAGCCGGGATGCACTGCGTCGCAGCCCGTCGCCAGCGCCGCCTCGACAATGCTCTCGCCGCGCAGATAGGACTCGGCGGGCGGGGGCGGGCCGATCAGTACGGCCTGATCGGCCATATAGACCGGGATGGAATGGGCGTCTGCCTCCGAATAGACCTGCACCGTGCTCAGGCCAAGCTCGCGGCAGGCGCGTATGATGCGGACGGCGACCTCGCCCCGGTTGGCGATCAGAACCTTGTGGATCACGAATCTTGCGGCGCGTGCGGCGGCATGGCGGCTGCGACCTCAGCCACCTGCGGCTGCTCTTCGGCTTTGGGCAGGGCGTCGTCGAAAGTGATGACACGATAGCCCTCGGCGTATTCCATTTCTTTGCCTTTTGCCTCGTTGGCTGCCCATTCCCGGATGCGCTCCGCCGGGTCCCAGCCGTTCATCTGGCTGACGTGCTTCTTGAGCGCTTCGATCTTGAGGTCGATGGTGTCGGTGATGTTCACGAAGGTGTCGTTTTTGTCCCAGGCCATGACATAGACCTTGTAGGTCTTGTGGGCGGTCAGCCCTTCCGCTTCGAGTTCCTTAAAGAGCGTGGGCATCCCTGCCGCGGGGAACACGGCATCGATAGCCGCCGTCGCCGCAGCGCGGTGGTCGGGGTGGTTGATGTAGCCGCTGCCCGCCCACAGCGCCTGCGGGTCGCCGCACAGGAGCGTATCCGGACGGAACTTGCGGATTTCGCGCACCAGCCGCTTGCGGAGCGCGATGGTCGGCTCAAGCATTCCGTCCGGCTCGCGCAGGAAGACCACGTTCGTGACGCCGACCACTGCCGCTGCCGCGAGTTGCTCCGCCTCGCGGATGCGCATGGCCTCCTCTTTGGTGATGTGCGGGTCGAGAATGCCCACGTCGCCGCTGGTGCAGAGGACGTAGCAAACCTCTGCGCCCTCCCTGACCCAGCGGGCAATCGTCCCGGCACAGGAGAACTCAATGTCGTCGGGGTGCGCCGCGATGACCATGACGCGCTTGGGTGTGTACGTATGATTTGCCACTGCGAACCTTACTCCTACTCAAAAAGCGTTGCAACCTTCATCTCGCAACCACCGGTCCGCCTGTAAGCGACAGGCGGACCGCCAGGGTAGGCTGTTAGCGTGTATAGTATCCGATGTGCCTGAACCGCGAAACACGCCAGGCCAGTGCCACTCTCCGTTCTGGGCGATAAGCGCCTGTTTTAATGAATCTCGCCTGAAAGAACAGGCGAAAAACAGGTGTTGTCTTGCGGAAGGGTTCGTGAAACTGACCACAACAATTCTCTGCCAGGCTGGATTGCCAGGCGAGTTTAGCACATTTGTTCTGGCCTGTCAAGGTTCAGCGACACTGGTGATTATGCCTATCGCGGGCGTCTTGTCCAGTGGGTGAAAGCTACCCTGTCCTGGACGGTAGAAGTCTCCCGGCACTGGTGGCAAGGCCTTCGCGGGGTGTGGGTGGGTCCAGCTCAAGAAGCGCCCACTGACCCGGCTGGCTTTCAAGTCCTCCCATGGCGGTGGATTGTGGAACGAACCCTGGCCTGGCTCAACTTTAACCGTCGGCTGAGTAAAGATTGCGAATTGTGACCTCAAACCACTGAGACATGGATGTATCTTTCCATGTCGCGCCTGTTGCTGCGTCGATTGCCTAAAACAAAGTCTTAGCAAACACCTTTCCAGAGGGTCTCTTACTGAACCCGCAGCTTTTCGCGCAAGGTCGTATTGATCTGTTCCCAAATGCCCTGCCGTCACCACCGCCGATAATAGTCAAACACCGTATTTGTAGGGTGGACAATCATGTGGTAGCAAATGCCACTGACAGCCCGTCCGCAGTACGTATAAAATCGCCTTCACAATTTCGCGCCGACTCCAGGTAATAGGCCGTCCCCCTGGCAACGGAGCGGGAACTAATGGTTCCAACATGGTCCATTCTGCGTCGCTCAAATCTGTACTGTAGGCTTGCCGTCTCATGGTTTGCTCCTTCTACCCTTGACTCCTCTCGATCTTATCTTTCCAGATGGCCTCTGACTGATTCAGGTGCACTTTGACCAGCGCAGCAGCCGGGGCTGGCTGGTTCCCGCCTGGTAAAGTGGTACGCTGCGCAGCGTGCTGCGATCCGGCGTGATCACCTGCGCATAGGGCAAAGACTGGCTCGAATTTGGATCGCGGCGCAGGTAAGCCAACTGCGAGCCGTCCGGCGACCACTGCGCCGGGCCGGTGACGTCGCTGCTGACTTCGCTTGCCGCCGTGCCATCCAACGCGACCAGGTACAGCCTGCTTTCTCCATAGAACCGCCCGATAGAAGCGCCAAGCTGTAACGCGGCCAGCGAACCATCTGGCGAAGGCGTGAGCAGCCATTGATCGGCGTCCTCAAGATTGTCGAGCAGGCGATAGCGCTGGCCTGTGGCAACCTCGGCCAGTTCGATACTCATCCGGTCAGCCCGTTTCGCCGTATAGCCCAACCATTTGTGACTGCCATTGGCAATCACCTGAATGTTGGTGATGTCGTCCATGTCGTCGGTGATTTCGTGCCTGCCAGAGCCATCGGCCTGCGCCCAGGTCAGATGCAGCCGCCGATCTTGATCGGCTGTCCCGCTGGCCCAGGCCACGACCACCAGGTCGCCATTCGGCGACCAGAAGCGGCTGGAACCGCCTGGCACGTTGAACTGCGAATCCAGGATGCTGTCCGCGTCCTGGACGAGCGTCGTCCGGTCTTTGCCATCGATGTCCGCCAGATCAACACGTATTTTGCCCTCATGCCAGGTCGGCAAGACGATCCGCTTGCGGGCATTGTCAATGGACACGCTGATCTGCCGGGTGGTGGGCGGACGGCGGAGCGGCATGGCATAGAGCATGTCGGATGCCAGATCGCTGACCACATCGCTGGCAATCGTTTCGTAGCGCCTATCGGCCACGTGCAGTGCGACGACATCCCTGGCCGCCCCGGCGAGGCGTTCTCGCAAGTATATCCAGGAGGCGCCGTCGGCAGACCAGGCGGCCAGTGCAGGCACGCTCGACACCTGGCCGGAACTGCTGCGCGTCCAGGCTGCGCCGTCGATGTCGGCCATTTGCAGCGTGCCGTCGCTGCGCATGATGTCAAAACTCCAGCGCGAAACGCAGCCCTCCGCGAGCATACAGGGACGGTGGCTTTGCAGCGCGACGAACTGGCCGGCAGGCGACCAGATGATCTGATCGGGGGCCTTGTTCGCTGCAAAGGGCAGGCTGGCCTGCTGGCTCGGCGACCACAAAACGATCTGCCATGCGCCATCCAAGCCTTCGGCGAAGGCGGCGAATTGTGCCCCGCGCGGCGACCATGCGCCGGTGCGCAAGGTGCTCTCCCTGGCAAAATCAATGCGCCGCAGCCTGTCACCGACTGACCATAGCGTTATTTGCGTTCCGGCGTTGTTCATCGCCTGCGTGACGCTCAGGTAGTCGGGATCGGTAGCCCAGTTAAGGCTGATCTGCGCGCTTCCGATGCCAGAGAAACGCGAGTTCTGCGAGTTACTCTGGGCAGGCAAGACACCGTAGAGGGCCGTTCGCTTGCCACTGCCATCGGCATTGACCACCGACAAATAAATCTTTTGATCGTCGTCTGACCATACATAAGCAAGGCGGCTGCTGTCCGCAGACCAGCGTATATTTCTGAAGCGGTTATAACCCCCACCGGTATCGGCAATACCGCGCTGCACGACAACGGATTGAGGGGGGATAGTTGAGTCGCTGATACGCTGAATGATCAGGCTGCTGGTGCTTTCCGGCGAACCGGGTTCGTCGGGCTGGAACAGCGCCGCGAACTTACCATCCGGCGAAGGAATGCCGAAGACCGACTGCTGGCTGCGTGAGTCCAGCATATCTCGGCCCGAATTCAGATCGACCAGGTCAAAAGTCAGGGAACTGCGCGTATAACCGTTGATCAATTGCAGGCAGGCATATTGATCGGGGATGCGCGCCGCATAGATGCTGACTGCCACCAGCAACCCCAGAGCCACCGACCCCTTGAGGGTCATCCGCCCAAACCGCAAATACCAGCGGCGAGGGGGTTCCGTCAACATGGCGAACACCTCATTCAGTTCATTGCACTAAAGACTTATCGTAAAGAGACGTGAATGCTCGTGGGTGGATTGTACTACGAAGTCGTGAAGTTCTGATGAAGATAACCTTGCACCTCCTGACGGCGCTCTCCGCAAATCTCAGCGCGCACCGAAGTGTGCTACACTGCCAGGGGACAATCAAGTCTCCGGTAGTGGAAACGCAGAGCAAACGAGGAGAGCGTACCATGCGTACCCATATCAAAAGCGGCAAAAGAAGCCTTCTGATTGTCGCCCTGTTGATCAGCTTCCTGTTCGCCTCACAGAGGCCCGCGCTGGCCGCGAACACGATCAACGTGACGGGCGAGGCCGCTGTGCGCGTCGTCCCCGACGAGGTGATCATGGCGCTGGGCATTGAAACCTGGGACAAGGACCTGAACACGGCCAAGACTCAGAATGATGCCATCATTGCCAAACTCAAGGCGCTGGCGACCCAGTACCAGATCAAACCGGAAAAAGTGCAGACCGACTTCGTCAACATCGAGCCGCGCTACCATGACGACTACGAAAAACGGCAATTCATCGGCTATTTTGTGCGCAAGACCCTGATCATCACGCTCAACGACATCACCAAGTTCGACGACGTGCTCAGTGGGGCGCTGCTGGCCGGGGCGAATTACGTGCACGGCATCGAGTTCCGCACCACCGAGTTGCGCAAATACCGTGACCAGGCGCGGGCAATGGCGATCAAGGCCGCCCGCGAGAAGGCCGATGCGCTGGCCGCCGAATTGGGGCTGGAAGTCACCAAAGCCCTGAGCATTTCGGAGAGCGGGGCGGGTTGGTTTTCAAGCTACGGCAGTTACTGGGGATCGCACTGGGGCGGGATGCAGAGTCAGAACGTCGCCCAGAACGTGAGCAGCGGGAGTGCTGGCGACTTTTCAGACAGCACGATTGCTCTGGGGCAGATCACGGTAAGCGCCAGCGTATCCGTCCAGTTCGAGGTCCAGCCCAAGAGTTCGTAATGCGGCTGGCACTTTGCATTGGCCTCACCCCCCTGGCCCCTTCCCCGCTGCGCAGAGAAGGGAGAGCGGTCAGCGGTGCGTGGGTATTCTGACTCCCCTCTCCACCCTGTGGAGAGGGGTCGGGGGTGAGGTCAACGCCTCACTCGATCACGATCAAATCCTGCCAGCCCTTTGTCAGGGCTTCCCCGCCGCCGGGCCGCGCTACGATGATGTCCTCGACCCGCGCCGAAAACCCGGTGGGCGAAAAGACGCTTGGCTCGACGGTGAAGCACATGCCGTCTTCCAGCGGTGTTTCGTCGCCTTCGGTCAGGAAGGGCGGCTCGTGCACATCCAGGCCGATCCCGTGACCGAGCCGGTGCCGAAAATACGGCCCGAACCCGGCCTCCACGACAACAGCGCGCGCAGCCCGATCTGCATCCTGGCAGGTGGCTGCCCCGGCGCGCAAGGCTTGAATACCTGCCCGCTGCGAGTGCATAACGGTCTGATGAATCTTGATCGCTTCGGCGTCGGGGTGACCCAAAAAGGCAGTGCGCCCGTAGTCGTAACAGTAGCCCTCGAAGGCCGCCCCGAAATCGAACAGGAGCGAGACAGGCGGCAGCAGTGGCACGTTGCGAAGGGTGTTCCCATGACCGAGGCCGAGCCTGTGCTGTGGGCCGCTGTTGTACATAGCCGTCGTGAAGGAAGGGCCAATCGCGCCGTGCTTGCGCAACTGGAAATCCACCTCCGAGGAGATTTCGGCCTCGGTCATACCATGCTTCAACTGCTTCACCACAGCGTCAAAGGCGGCTTCGGTGACGGCCCCGGCCCGGCGCAGCACGTCGATCTCCTCCGGCGACTTGATGCGGCGCAGCGGGCGCAGCAGGTCGGTGGCGCTGGAAAAGACGACGCCGGGAACCAGTTTTTGGAACGCGATTGCCGTTTCGGCCCAACCGTAGTTGCCAAGCGCGATGTGTGGCCGCTCGCCCAGTTTGAACGAGGCCAGCAGGTCTTTCGCCAGCGCAAAGGCATCGTCGCGGTCAGCGATAATCCGAACGTCGCCCAGGTTGACGCCCTCCATGTGGAATTCAGCGGTCATGCGCGGCAGCGTCACGATTGGCCCGGCGGTCTGCGTGATGAACGCGCCTTCCATCCAGCGCCCCGGGTAGAGCGTCATGCCAAAGTTCGGCATATCGCGCGGGATGCCGGTCAGATACTGCAAATCCGCCGAGATCGGCAAAAACGCCACATCCACCGAGGCCGCCGCCATCTGCTGGCGGAAACGGTTGAGCCGCCCTTCGTAATCCATCCGTCCACTCTCCATCTTGATGGAAACACCACGATGGGCGGTGATTCTACCTGATATTTTGATTGCTATATTTCCCAATTCCGCTTATGATCGGTGTGCGTGCGTTACTTAGACAATAATGAGGGGCATATGCGTCTACAAAGATTCCTTACCTGTCTACTGGTGCTGGTTCTGGCATTGGCCGGGGTGAGCAGCCACAGGGCTGTTGCCGCCGATGCCAAGACGCTGGTGATCGGCACGGCTGAAAACGTGACTTCTCTGGACCCGGCTCGTGGCTACGAGCAGGAAACCAGTACCGTCCATAAGGCGGTCTATGACACGCTGGTCACATTCCCTGCTGGCAGCGTGGATAAGATCATCCCGAACCTGGCAACTTCCTGGAAGGTCTCCGACGACGGCCTGACCTACACCTTCACGCTCAAGGACGGTGTGGTCTTCTCGACGGGTAACCCGCTGACCTCTGCCGACGTGGTCTTCTCCTTCAACCGCATGAAGAACATCAAGAGCAACCCGTCTTCACTGGCGGCTGGCATCGACAGCGTGTCCGCGCCTGATCCGAAGACGGTGGTCGTCAAACTGAAGGCCCCCGATCCGTCGATCCTGGCCGTTTTGATCTTTACGTCCTTCGCGGTGATGGACTCCAAAGCCGTCAAGGAACACGGGGGCACGGATGCCGCCGACGCCGACAAAACGGACAAGGCCGAGCAGTGGCTCAACCAGAACTCGGTTGGCACTGGCCCATACATACTGACCAAATGGGAGCAGCACAACCAGATCGTTCTGGTCAAAAACCCGAAATATGGTGGGCCGGCTCCGGCCTTTGATCAGGTGATCTTGCGCGACATCAAAGAGGCGGCCTCGCAGAAAGCCGCCCTCGAAGCAGGCGACATCGATATTGCGCTCGACCTGTCTGCCGATCAGTCCGCCAGCATCAAGAGCAACCCCGATCTCAAGCTGTACGAGGGGCCAAGCGCCTTCGTCTTCTTCCTGCTCATGAACCGCGATCCGAAGATTGGCGGCCCGGTCAGCGACCCTCTGGTCGAGAAGGCCATCCGCCTTGCACTGGATTACGACGGCATCCTGAAGCTGGCCGGAGGCGCGGCGGTGCAGCCACCGTCGGTCATCCCGGTGGGCTTTGCCGGCACACTCGGCCAGGATAAGGTGCTCAAGCGCGATCTGGGCGCAGCGAAGAAACTGCTGGCCGATGCCAAGCAGGACAAAGGCTTCAGCGTCGATATGGAATACTGGGACACGACCTATGCGGGCGTCAACTTCAGCACGATGGCCCAGAAGATTCAGGCCGACCTGAAAGAGATCGGCATCACGGTCAACCTGAAGCCGGGAACGCTTGACGTCACGCTGCCCAACTACCGGGACGGCAAAGAACAGATGGGCATGTGGTTCTGGGGGCCGGATTTCATCGATGCCTTGAACTACGTCGAATTCCTGCCCGACTATAAGGTCGGCAAGCGCGCCAACTGGACAAATGCCAACTCGGACAAGGAGATTCAGGATTGGCGAGACGCTGTTAAGGTCGAGGTGGATGCGGCCAAACGCGCCGATCTGTTCGGCAAGATACAGCTTTACCTGCAAGACAAAGGGCCGTGGGCGCCGTTTTTGCAGCCCGGCGTGCAGGTGGGCTATCGTGCCGATCTGAAGGGCATGGCGTACAACCCGATCTGGCTCATCGACCCGGCGACGTTCAGCAGATAGGAACCTTTCATCCAGCGCTCCCTGCCACCCGATAGGCGATTGCAGGTGTCTCGTGTTTTGAGACCTCCTCTCCGGGGCAGGGAGCGCGGCTCACTGCATTATGCCGCTTTACCTGTACGTCCTGCGCCGTCTGATCGTGATGATCCCGATGCTCATCGGGATCACGTTGGTGTCGTTCATAATCGGCCATGCCGTCCCTGCCGATCCCATCGCGGCCAACCTGAGCCAGCGGGCCATGTCCGATCCGACGGTGGTGGCGGCCTTCAAAGCGGAATGGGGCCTCGATCAACCCGTTCCGGTGCAGTACCTGGTTTATGTCAGCAATCTCGTACAGGGCAATCTGGGCAGGAGTATCCGCAGCCGCCGCCCCGTATTGGATGACCTGAAGGCGTACCTGCCCGCCACATTCGAGCTTGCCACCACCGCTACGGTTATCGGCGTGGCGGCGGGTCTGGTTCTGGGCGTCCTATCCGCCGTCTTTCGCAATTCCTGGCTCGACTACATCGCGCGGTTTGTGTCCTTAATCGGGATCAGTTCACCGGTGTTCTGGCTGGCGCTGATTGCGCTGCTGGTGTTTTATGTGCGGCTGCGCTGGCTGCCGGGGCTGGGGCGGCTGGATTCGACGATTCCCGCGCCGCCAACCGTCACCGGCCTGTTTACCGTTGACAGCCTGCTGGTCGGGGACTGGCGCGCCTTTTCCAACGCCTTCAGACACCTGATCCTGCCCAGCATGGTGCTTGCCAGCTACAGCATGGGCCTGATCACGCGCATCACGCGGGCCTCGATGCTGGAAAGTCTCACTCAGGATTACGTTCGCACGGCGCGCAGCAAGGGGCTGCGGGAACTGGTTGTACTCCGTCGTCACGCGCTCCGCAACGCGCTGATCCCTGTCATCACCGTCATCGGATTGTCCTACGGCAACCTGTTGTCCGGGGCGGTGCTGACCGAAACGATTTTTGCCTGGCCTGGTATCGGGCGGTATGCTTTCCAGGCGTCAAGCACGCTCGATTTCCCGGCGATTATGGGCGTGAGCATCCTGATTGCTTTCATTTTTATCGTCGTGAATCTGATGGTGGATGTCCTCTATCACATCGTTGACCCAAGACTCCGCACACGCTGACCGCTGGCGGCCCCTGCGCAGCCCGCAAATCTTGATCGGCGTCGCCGTGATGGTGTTCTGGGTGGCGGGCACGCTCGTCGCGCCATTAACACTCCCTCACGATCCATTGACACAGAACATCAATGACAGCCTGCAACCACCGGGCGGCGATCATCCCTGGGGGGCGGATAAGTTGGGACGCGATATCTTCACCCGCGTCATTTACGGCGCGCGGATCACGCTGCCTGCCGGATTTCTGGCAGTCATCGCTTCCTTAATGGTCGGCATGAGCGTAGGCGCACTGGCGGGCTACCTGGGCGGTTTGTGGGACGAACTGCTGATGCGCCTGACGGACGTGGTGTTTGCCTTCCCGACGATCATCCTGGCAATGGCGATTGCGGCGGCGCTTGGCCCCAGCGTGACCAATGCCATTCTCACCATTGCGATTGTGTCCTGGCCGAACTATGCACGGGTGACGCGCGGCCTGGTGTTGAGTCTCAAGCACAACGAGTACGTGGAAGCGACCCGATCCATCGGCGCCACGCACGGCTACATCCTGCTGCGCACCATTTTGCCCAACGCGCTCGGTTCGCTGATCGTACTGGCGACCATCGACCTGGGCAACGCGATCCTGGTCTTCGCCGGGTTGAGCTTTCTGGGGCTTGGCCCGGCTCCCGAAACGCCGGAGTGGGGCCGCATGGTCGCCGACGGACTTAGCTTCTCCGATCAGTGGTGGGTCAGCGCCTTTCCCGGCTTGGCGATCTTCACCGTCGTGATGGCCTTGAACTTTATGGGCGATGGCCTGCGCGATGCGCTCGATCCACGTTCGCGGGAACGATAGATCGCCTCGATTGTGGCCCCTCCTGACAAGGGTAGAATTCAGCAGCGATAAGACAACGCTTGAAGCCTGAACAACCAACGGCGCAAGAAAGGTGGTAGAGCAGCATGGCGCAGCGCATGGCCCTGTATATGCAGGATAAGCACAGCATCCGCTACGAAATCGACATGGTGAAATACGCCGAGGAGCGCGGCTTCTCGGAAATCTGGCAGGCCGACACGCGGCTGGCCCGCGACTGCGTTGTGCTGATGAGTGCCTTCGCTGCCCAAACCAGACGTCTGCGGCTCGGTTCGGGCGTGCTGCCCATCTGGACGCGCAACCCGGCAGTGATCGCCGCCACCTTCAGCACGCTCTGGGAACTGGCCGGGCGCGATCCCGACGGGCGAGGGCGGATCATGCTCGGCCTGGGCGCGTGGTGGGAGCCGATCAGCAGCCGTGTCGGGGTCAGGCGCGAGCGCCCGCTGGACGCCATGCGCGAACACGTGGAGGCGATCCGGGCACTGTTCAGGATGGAAGAAGTGACCTACCAGGGCGATTTTGTGCACCTGGATCGGGTCAGGCTGGACGTAGCGTTCGGAGACGCTTCGCCGCGCGACATCCC
Source organism: Chloroflexota bacterium (assembly GCA_021325095.1). Classification (GTDB taxonomy): domain Bacteria; phylum Chloroflexota; class Anaerolineae; order Aggregatilineales; family UBA2796; genus JAJPHV01. The sequence continues at coordinate 45,055 of JAJPHV010000025.1, forward strand.
GATCTACATCGGCGCGACGGGGCCGAAGATGCTGGAACTGGCAGGGGAAATCTGCGACGGGGTGGTGCTGAACTACGTCGTCTCGGTGGATTATATCCGCGAGGCGGTGGCGCTGGTGGAAAAGGGCGCACAACGGGCTGGCAGGACGCTGGCCCAGGTGGATCGCCCGGAACTGCTGGTGTGCTGTCTCTCCGATACTGACCCGGCGGCGGCCATGCTGGAGGGCAAGAAACTGGTCGCCTATTACCTGGGCACGGAGCCGCATATCATGAAGGCCAGCCAGGTGGACGAGGAGCTGATCGCCAGGGTGCAGCAGATCGTCGGCTGGCCCGCCACTGAAGCCGACTATCTGCGGGCGGCCCAGATCATCCCCGACAACGTGGTCAGGCACTTGATGGCCGTCGGCACGTCCGAGGAATGTCGCACCAAAGTGGCCGAATACATTCGCGCGGGCGTCACCTGCCCGATCCTGTACCCGATGATGGACGACATCAAGCCCGTGATCGATGCCTTCGCAGACTGGACTCCGTGATGGTTCGATCCTGCTATATAATTCGGGCAAAGTCGGTTTGGGGCGTCGATTGGCGGCATGAAACTGCAAGTCATCCAGCTTGAACCCTACGACGACGTGATCTCCGTGCGAGATCGCCTGTCGTTCGTCAACACCGAGCGCGTCTTGCTGGTCTGGCCGCGCGCAGGCAGCATCCTGAAGCGCAAACTCGACCTGGTGCTCATCCAGCGCGAAGCGGCCCGGCGGCGCACGCGGCTGGCACTGGTGACGACAGACCCGGACGTGATCGACCACGCCGCCGATCTGAACATCTCCACGTTCGAGTCGGTGGATGCCAGCCATCGAACAGGCTGGAAGAAGCCCCTCAGTAAAGTCTTCGTGGACCGCTCGGATCGGCCCGACAACGCGCCCGATCCCTACGAACTGCGACTGGCAGCCAGCCGACTGCAGACGCTGACCCCGCAGCAAAGGCAGGTGCGGCGGGCTGTGCGGTTGGTGGCGGCGGTGGTGCTGGCGGCAGCCTTATTCGCCGTGCTATACATCGTCGGCCCCAGCGCCGACATCACGCTGACGCCCGCGCAGCGCCAGATTAGCGCGACGGTGCGGCTGGTGGCCGACCCGACCATCTCCCTGGTGGACGTGGAAAACGGCCACATTCCGGCGGCCCTGGTCGTGATCGAGGTGCAGACCCAGGCCAGCATCCCGACCACAGGCAGCAAGGACGTGCCGAGCACACTTGCCAGTGGAACCGTCGTTTTCACCAACCAGACCGGGACGCCTGTCTTTGTCCCGGCAGGAACGGTTGTCAGCGCGATAGGGACATCCCCTGTGCGTTTCCGCACCGTAGCCGACGTGACGGTTGAGGCAGGCGTCAACCGGACGGCTGAGGCAACCATCGAAGCCATGCAGGACAGCGCAGGGCCGGTGGGGAACATCGAGCCAAACCTGATCATCAACATCGAAGGGCCGCTGAATCAGAGCCTTTCCGTGCGCAACCCGGAAGCGACGCGCGGCGGTACGATTCGTCAGCAGGGCATCGTCACCAAAGCCGATGTGGACAACCTGCTGATCCTGGCGCGCGAGAAGATCAAACAAACCTCGCTGGCCGAGTTCAACCCACGCCTGACCGGGACTCAGTTCATCGCCCCCGACTCGATCAAGATCGTGGAGGAGCGCCCGGAATGGACTTCGTACAGTGCCTTCGTGGGCGATTTTGCGGACAGCCTCACGCTCACCTTGCGCGCTAGAGTCCAGGCATTGGTCATTGACGAGCAGTTGGCGCGGCAGGCATCCCTTGCCAGCCTCGCCTCACGGGTTCCAGCCGGGCAGCAGATCGCGCCGGACAGCGTGGCCTTCACGCGCGGCGCGATCCAGGGCACAGACGCCAAAGGGCTGGTCACGTTCCTGATGTCGGCGTCGGCGAACGTTGGCATCGCCATTGACGCGGAGCGCGTGCGCCAGCGGCTGGCCGGGGTGAGCGTGGCCGACGCGATGAACATCCTGCAACGCGAATGGCTGCTCGACCCGCGCCGCCCCCCGCAAATCCAGGTATCGCCCACTCTCCTGGGGCGGCTACCGCTACTGCCTGTGCGGATCAACGTCCGCGTCCTGGGATGATGGACAGCGCCCCTCAGACTGCGGCTCAGACTGCTGCACGCGGGCGACTGCTCGGCATCGACCACGGTGCGAAAGTGATCGGGCTGGCGGTCTGTGATGCGCACTGGATCGCGCCGCGCCCGCTGCAAGTGCTGGTTCGCAAATCCCGCGCTGAAGATTTCGCCGCCATCAACGCCATCATCGCGCGGCAGCAGATCGCTGCCGTCGTGGTTGGCCTGCCCGAACAGCCGATGGAAGGGGCCAGCAACGCCCAGGCCAACACGGTGCGGCGTTGGGCCACGCGGCTGGCGGCGGCGGTCAACGTCCCGGTCTATCTTTGGGAAGAGCAGTTCAGTTCCCTCGAAGCGGAACGGCTGGCCGAAGAAGCCGGGATACGACTGAGCGGGCGGATCGATGACCGGGCCGCCGCCGTGATTTTGCAAAGTTTCATCGATGCCCACCCGCCCGGCACGCCGCTGCCGAAGCCGGTCAAGGGGTGACCTTACCGCCAGACCCCTCTCCGAATTCGGAAAGGGCGAACCGGACGGCGCTTTTCTGGCATTCTGGCTCCCCTCTCTGCTTGCGGGCAGGGGCCGGGGGTGAGGTTCTGCAAAACGTGTCGAACTCACTCACGTCCGGTACACGATGTCGCGCCGATTGAGCATCCCCACCAGTCGGCCCGCCTCGAACACGGGCGCATGGTTCATGCCTTTGGCTTCCAGCGCTTCCAGCGCCGATTGCAGATCGTCGTCGGCGTTGACCAGGCACAGCCGTTCGCGCGGAAGCATGGTCTGTTCGACGCGCACTTTGCCCCATTCCAGGCGTGGAATCCTGTCAACTTCTGCCGCCGTCACCATGCCCACCAGATCGCTGCCGACCATGACCGGGAATGCCTGATCGCGGGCGTGGTCGAGGTAGCGCCAGGCCAGAATCGCCAGCGGCCAGTTGGGTTCGACCAACGGCACGTTAAAGCGCATGACGCGCCGCACCGGGGTGTGCAGGGGCAGCGCAGCGCCTCGTGCGGCACGGTAGCTGGCACTGGCCGCCGAAAACACAAAGGCGGCGATCAGCAGAAACCAGATGCCGTTGAACGTCTCGCCGCGCAGCATGATCCAGATGCCGCCAAGCGCAAATAAGGCCGCCAACCCCTGCCCGACCCGGCTGGCCTGCCGGGTGGCCTGCCGATAGCTGCCACCGATCTGCCACAGCGCTGCTCGCAGCACGCGCCCACCGTCCAGTGGGAAGCCGGGCAAGAGATTGAACAGCGCCAGGGTCAGGTTGACCAGGGCCAGCCAGGCGCAGGCCGCACCGGCCAGCCCGCCCAGCCTGGACAGCCCGCCGAAGCAGATCGCCAGGATGACACTAGAAATTGGCCCGGCGATGGCGATCCAGAACTCCTGGACGGGCCGCTCCGGGTCCCGTGCGATCTGCGCCACGCCGCCAAACAGATACAGCACAATCTGCACGACGGGGATGCCGTAGCGCATCGCCACCAGCGAATGGGCCAGTTCGTGCCAGAGAATCGAACCGATGAAAACGAACGAACTGAACAGCCCGACCATCCAGTACAATAGAGGATTAGCGCCCGGAGCCACGCCGGGCAACAAACGTGCCGCAAGGCTGTAAGTGACGAAGAACGCAATAAAGGCCAGACTGATGTTGATCTTGATTTCGATATTGCCGATACGTCCGAGGGACCACCCTTGAGGGATCATGCCCTATCCTTACATTTACAGATGAGAACGGTTGATGTATAACTGATATTAAGTCGTGACACAGCACACTTCGATGACAGGGAGCCTCGCTATGGAAACACAAAGGGCAGCATTCCTACAGTATCTGCGCGAGGTCAAACATTACGCTCAGAACACGATTGCTGCCTACGATAATGACCTCTCTCAGTTTATCCGATTTGCCGATACCTGGGGGCAAGCCCCGATCAAACAGTGGTCGGATATCAGCGTGGAGCTGGTTAATGCCTACATCGCTAGCCTTTCCGAAGCGCAGTATGCCTCATCGACCATTACGCGCAAGGTTGCGACCATCAAGTCTCTCCTGAATTATCTCAATTCTCCCGCCACGCGGCGAAACCCTTTATCCAAACAACTGTCGAAACTACGAGTCGTCAAGCAGCAGCCCAAGTCGCTGACGCCAGACGAAGTGGAGCGCCTGCTTCATGTACCTGCTCAACATGGCGTAAACTCGCCCCGGACACTCCGAGATTGTGCTTTGCTGGCTGTGCTCTACGCGACAGGAATGCGCGTCACCGAAGCGGTGACGCTGGACGTGTCCGACCTGCATCTGGACGAGGGCTATCTGATCTGTGCCGAAGACGGGCGGCAGGCACGCCGCATTCCGATTGACCAGGGCGTCGTAGCCCTCTTGCGGCGCTACCTGAGCGAAGCACGTCCCCGGCTCATTCGCCATGCCGAAGCTACAGCACTCTTCGTCAACCACCGGGGCAAACGCCTGACCCGACAGGGCCTGTGGCTGATCATCAAAGCCCATGCCGAGGCTGCTGGGCTGGGCAGCAAGGTAACACCGCATACGCTCCGGCATTCCTTTGCCATGCACCGTCTTCAACAAGGTGCTGAACTGCGTGAGATTCAGCACTTGCTCGGCCACGCCAGCCCTTCGACCACGCAAATCTACACGCGCTATTCTACAACGGCTGAGAACCAGGCGCGCCCACATGGTATAATCGGCGGGTCGAAACAGCTACCTATACAGCAGGAAACTGGATGAGAACTCCCTCCTTTAGCCGCAGCGATTACCTGGCCGCTGCGGACGTGATCCGCAAGGCAACCGCGCACCGGCCCACCGTCGGGCTGATACTCGGTTCGGGGCTGGGGGCACTCGCGGATTCTGTCGAAGCACCCAGCATCATCCCTTACGAGCAGATTCCGCTCTGGCCGCGCTCCACTGTCGCCGGGCACCAGGGCCGCCTCGTTATCGGCAGGCTGGAAGGCCAGACGGTCATGGTTTTGCAGGGTCGGGTTCACTTCTATGAAGGCTATTCGATACAGGAGATCGCCTTTCCGGTGCGCGTCATGCAGGCGATGGGCGTCCAAACCCTGATCGTCACCAACGCCGCCGGGGGCATTAACAAATCCTACGTGTCCGGCGACCTGATGCTGATCAGCGACCACATCAATTTTCCTGGGATGGTTGGGAACAACCCGCTGGTCGGCCCCAACGACGAGCAACTGGGGCCGCGTTTCCCGGATATGTCCAGTGCCTACGACGGCAAGCTGCGCGCGCTGGCACGTCGGGTGGCAGCGCAGGCCGGCTTCACGCTGCACGAGGGCGTCTACGCCTGCCTGTCCGGGCCAAACTTCGAGACGCCCGCGGAGATACGAATGCTGCGGGCCATCGGGGCCGACGCCGTTGGCATGTCCACCGCGCCGGAAGTCGTCGCAGCGCGGCACGCCGGGATTCGCGTGATGGGCGTGTCAGGTATCAGCAACGCGACCATCGATACGGTGGACTCCAGCCTGAAGACTTCGCACGAGGAAGTGCTGTACAATATGAACAACAGCATTGTCCCCAAGCTGGCGACGCTCATCCGAGGTGTACTGTCGTCAATGGATAGCGCGTGATCGGATCGTGACACGGGTTGTCTTTTTCATTGAGCAGATTGCCAACGGCCTGTACCTGATCTGTGCTGTCGGGCTGTTGTTTTCGGTGCGCTCGTTCTTCATTTCCCGCCGCGAATTGTGGGCTGCCGAATTTGAACTTGAGCGCGAGCAGGCGCAGCGCAAACAGGCCAGCGCCATCACCTGGACGCTGGGTCTGGTCGAGATCGTGCTGGCAATTTACGCGGTGGCGACGGTGGTCGCGCCCACGCTGCGCAATGATGTGGTGGCCCCTGGCGGCAGTTCCGGCGGTGTGCCCGATCAACCCTTTATCACCAGCACACCCGGCGGTGATGGGCTGGCAGTCAACGATCAGGGCACGCCACTCGGTGACAACAGCGTGGAAGCAATGATGCTGACCGTGACCGCTGCCGTGCAGAATGCCAACGGTAGTGGGCCGAAAATCCTGGCGACGCCCACCATCTCGCCCACGCCTGTTGGCACGATCATTGCCGGTGACCCACCGCCGCTTGGCTGCGATAAGACGAACGCCCAGTTGGAAGTGCCTGCCAACGGGCAGGTGCTCTTCGATTCTGTGACGGTGATCGGAACCGCGCAGACCGAGAATTTTGCTTTCTACAAATTCGAGCTGAACGGGCCGAGCACGGGCGGCGCTTATGCCCCGGTAGGCGGCGACAAGACCTCGCCCGTTCCGAGCAAGGGTGTACTAGGGCAGCTTGCCCTCAGCCCGTTCCAGCCGGGCACGTACCTTTTCCGGCTGACCGTCTTCGACAATAAAAATGCGCTGCGCGCGCAGTGCGTGGTCACCGTTCATGTGCGGGAGCGCCCGCCCACGCCCACGCCGCCCGGCGGCGGGGCACAGTAGCACACTAAGGAGAACCACTGGTGATCACTCTCCCCGGTAAACCGGGGAGCTTCTCAGGCTACGCTCGCCCCAACGGGCCACGTTAACGCCTGACCGCCCGAACGGAACGTCGCCGTCAGGCATCCG
>JAJPHV010000014.1 GCA_021325095.1 Chloroflexota bacterium
CCACCTGCTCCATCTCCGTCCGCTGCTTCGACGCCTGGCGTTATGCCCGCCCAGCCGGCAGCGCCCCCGGTGGAACCTGCCGTTCCGCAGCCGACGCAGCCCCAACCGCCACAAGCCGAATCAAAGTAAGGCAATCGCAGGCCGACGATGCTCGATGACGGTACGCTCCCTTACAGTAATGTCGATGCCCGCGAACGAGACGTGCGCGGCCTGCTGCGCGTCATGGATGAGTTCGGTACAGCCTCGGAGCGCTTCTTTGAGCGGCTGTACCGGGGTCTTCTCCGCAAACGCATGTACAGTGGCGGCGCGCCCGACCCCGATCAGATGGCGGCGCTGCGCCAGGCCAACCGCGAACTGACCGCACGCATCAAAGATGTTCAAACGGTGGCGGCACGCTTGCAGGCCGTTTTCGCGGCCATTGACGAGGGCGTGATCATGCAGGATACTGAGGGCCGCCTGGTTCTGATGAACAAGGCCGCCTACGACCTGCTTGGCAGCGTCAAAACCTTCTGGGCCAGCGAACTGGGGCGTTTGTTTGAGGCAGCGCGTGGCAAAGTGCCCAGCGAAGGCGAAATGGAGCCGATTGGCGCGCCGATCCGTGTGCAAGTTAATGATCGCATCCTGGGCGCACAATTGGCAGCCGTAGCGACGCCCGAACGGACTGCGCTCGGCACGCTGATCGTGCTGCGCGATGTGACGCGCGAGGCGCTGGCAGATCGCCTCAAAGATCAGTTTGTAACGCAGATCACCCACGAACTGCGTACCCCGCTGACAGCCATCAAGGGCATGAGCGAAGTCCTGCTCAACCAGCCCGCAGATCGCCCGCCGAACCGGAAGTTCCTGGAAGCGATTGGCCGCAACGCCGCCATTCTGGACCGGATGATTGTCGAATTGCTGGACATCGGCGAGATCAGCGAGGGATCATTCGCCGTGCGCAAACAGGAACTGGCCCTGGACGAGCTGGTTCTGGATGTCGTCAAAGGACAGGAGCCGCGCATCAAGAAAGCCAATCTGAACGTCGGGGTGATGGTCGTCAACCCTGCCCTGAAAGTGATCGGCGATGACCGCCGGCTGCGCTGGGCGATTGGGCACCTGCTCGACAACAGCATCAATTACACGCTCGAAGGCGGCTTCATTACCATCCGGATCGGGCGCATCAAGAATGACCGCGTGCTGCTGGAAGTGATCGACAGCGGCGTGGGCATTTCGGACCGCGACCTGCCGCACATTTTCGAGCGCTTTTATCGGGGCGAGGCCAGAGCGCCCAACGGCAAAACCATCGATCCGCGCGGGCTGGGGCAGGGGTTGTACGTGGCGCGTGCGGTTGCCGAGGCGCACGGTGGCTACCTGACCGTGACCAGCGCCGTAGGGCAGGGCAGCAAGTTCACGATGGCGCTGCCTTTCGCCAGGCCCGCCAGCACGCCAGCCGACGCGGCAGAGGGCACACCGCCCGCCGCACCCCCGATGTGATAACCTTCCTCTGATCGCACAACATCGCCGGAGGTTCTGTGCCGTGCCTATCAATCAAAGTACGCTTGCAGGGGTTCCACTGCTCGAAGGGCTACCCCCAGACGACTTCAATGTGCTCGCGCCACACATCCAGACGCGAATGTACGATAAGGGAGAAACGCTGTTTCTTCAAGGCGATCCGGGAGGCGCACTGTTGATCGTCGTCTCCGGCGCGGTTGAACTCTTCATTTACGACGAGAACAATAACCGCGTGGTCTTGTCGGTGGTCACGGCAGGGGGCTTCTTCGGCGAAGTGTCGCTGTTTGACAACAGCGCCCGGACGGCCAACGCCATCGCAACCGAACTGACCGAGGTCCTGATCCTGCGTCAGGACGTGATGGTCGATTTCCTGAGCAAGCATCCCAGCGCGGCCATCCAGATCATCAATATGCTCTCGAAACGCCTGCGAGACACCAACGCGCTGATCAGCAGCCGGGAGCGCAACGCCTACGACGTGCTGGAAGAGAAGCGCGCGCTGTGGGAGCGAGTGGCGGATCGGGCCGCCAGCCTGGTCGGTTCGTGGCGCTACCTGACCGCATTGATGATCTTCACGATTCTCTGGATCGTGCTCAATGCGCTCCGCACCATCGGCATCTGGGATCGCCCACCGGAGTACAACGTCCTGAACCTGACGATCACTATCCTGGGGGCGCTGCAACTACCCCTGATCCTGATGAGCCAGCGCCGCCAGGATGACTTCGAGCGCATCGCTGCCGACATGGATCACCAGGTCAATTTGAAGGCGCAGCTTTCGATCCTGGAAGTGACACGCAAACTGGACTGGCTCAAAGAAGCCATGCTCGACCAGACTGCACAGCTGGAACGCCTGGAAAAAGCGCACAATCTCGCGTCCGAAGCTGGCGAGACGGCATCCTCACTGACGTAGCGGGATCGATGAACGTACTCGAAGCTATTGCGCGTGATGCGTTCGGTAGATCGCCGGATCGCGTGCAGTCCGTCCGGGGTGGGGACATTAACCAGGCGGGCCGCATCGAGATTGGCGGTGTCCGCTATTTTGTCAAATTCAAGGCCGACACGCCGCCTCGCTTCTTCGAGACGGAGGCGCTTGGCCTGAAGCTGCTGCACAGCGCGGGCGCAATCCGCGTGCCCCAGGTGATCCACTACACCGATCAGCCCGATGGCGAACGCCCTGCCTACCTCGTCCTGGAATGGATCGATGAGGTGCAGCCATCGCGCGCTTTTGCGGCGAAATTCGGCCAGGCGCTGGCGACGCTGCACCGGCACACTGCGCCCACCTTCGGCATCGACCTGGATCATCTGGTGGATGGCCTGCCGCAGCCCGAACCCCACGCCACAAGCTGGCCCGCCTACTACCGGGATCGGCGCATCGTGCCGCAGGTCGAGCGCGCCCGGCAGCTTGGCCGGCTCCCGGCGCGGCGGGAAACGGCGCTTCGCAAAATCATCGAGCGCATGGATGAACTACTGGCGGGCCTGAACAGCGTGCCGTCGCTGCTGCACGGCGACTTGTGGGGCGGCAACTACCTGTGTGCGGCGGGCGATGAGCCGGTGCTGTACGATCCGCACACCTACTACGGCGAACGTGAAGCCGAGATAGCCTTCACCGAACTCTTTGGCGGCTTTGCGCCGGACTTTTACCGGGCCTATCAGGACGCCTATCCACTGGACGAGGGCTACGAATATCGCCGCCCACTGCACCAGTTATATCACCTGCTGGTGCACCTCAACCTGTTCGGGGAAGGCTACGGCGCGTCCGTAGACGCCGTGTGCAGGCGCTATGTCTGATCACAATCAACCCCCTCCCGCCAAAGGCGATATACCTCACCCCCTGACCCCCTCTCTGCGCAGAGAGGGGGAACCGACCGCTCCAGACGCCCCTCTCCACCTTGTGGAGAGGGGTTGGGGGTGAGGTAAACTACCGCCCCTCACATCCTAAAAGGTATTGGCCCGGGAGCAGGGCCACGTCGAGGATGAGGCCCGACAGCCGTAAGAAATGGCTTATTGTCCCCTTTCCAACCGGGCGAAAAACAGGCCAAATGGCGGGTGTCTCTGAGCCGGAATCCTCGCTATGCTCGCTACTGTGCTCGCTCACGACGTACCGGGCCGACGCGGCGGCGTCCGGGCAACCCTATTGTGCAGACAACATTACGCACTCCGTGACATTCCTCAAGGACAAACAGGTCAGTCTACACTGGCACGCCACCCCTGTCCGTATTGATAATGAATATCATTCGCAATTGCTGACGGGAAAGACCGTGATGACCACCAGCCGATTCCTTCCAAAGTTCACCCTTTTCCTCCTGGCGATACTTATCGTAGCTGCTTGCAGCGCAGCCACTTCGACAGTCCAGCTCTCAGACCTCAACCTGCCCAATTTCGTCCGAGAGGCACCGCCCGCCGTCAAAGAAGCCTACCAGTACGCGGCGCTGCATCCTGATGAACTTGCCAAGTACCCGTGCTATTGCGGCTGCGGCCAGATGGGCCATACCAGCAACCGGAGCTGCTACATCAAGGACATCGCTGTCGATGGCCGCCTCACATTTGATGAGCATGCCGCCGGGTGCGGCATCTGCGTGGATATCACAAGGGACGTGATGCGCCTGAAGAGCGAAGGGCAGTCGTCGAAGCAAATTCGGGCCTATATCGATGCCCAGTACAGTGCGTTCGGGCCATCGACCAACACGCCGCTGCCGCAGGATTGAGCTTCATGCCTCGAATGCGGTTTTTGCCCTCCTGGCGTACCTTGCTCGTGGCGGTCCCCTTCGCTCTACTTGGCCTGGCAATCATGGTCGTGCCTATTCCGACATTGCAGAAGCCAGTCACCCGTCACATTACGCTGAACGCAACCCAGTTCGAGTATGCACCAGGCCGGCTCGAGGTGAACCAGGGAGATCGGCTCATCATCGACCTTACCTCATCCGACGTCGTTCATGGTTTCTACCTGGATGGCTATGGGATCGAGCAGCGAGTCGAGCCAGGACTGACGAAGCCGATCACCTTTGTGGTCGAGCAGCCGGGCAAATTCCATTACCGATGCTCGGTCAGTTGCGGCCCACTCCACCCCTTCATGATTGGCGAACTGGTGGTTGGGCCGAATCTTCCCTTCGGGCGCGCGATAGGGCTGCTGCTAGTCGCGCTGGCAGGCATTCTGACCTACCTATGGCAGTCTCAGTCAATATGCAGAGGAATGTAGAGGAGACATCAATGGCTCAACATAAGAAACATCGCAAGGGCGGCGCCCCTCGTGCGTCGGCTCGTCAGAAACAACCCCGGTGGTTATGGATGGTCCTGGCTGGGCTGGTATTGGCGGGCGGCGCGTTTCTGATCGCCCTTGCCAGCAGGAGCAGTCAGGCTTCCAACGATAAGCCGGAGATAACAGGCAGCGCGCGGGTGTCGGTCTCGCAGGACAAAATCGACTATGGTGATGTCAAGCTGGGCCGCACCATCAATACGGTTTTCGACGTGCGCAATGTGGGTGATCAGGACCTGGTGATCCAGGGCGAGCCGCGCGTCGAGCTGGTGGAGGGGTGCTGACCGCCGCGCGCTGTCGTCGGTTCGACGACTCTCAAGCCTGGACAGGCAACGACCATCTCCCTGAGCTTCATGATGCACGCAGGCATGGAGGGCAAACATGCTTTCCGTGTCCATTTGCGGACGAATGACCCGGTAGAACCGGACAAACAACTCATGATCTTGTCGAATTGGGTACCCTGAGATGCTCGGCCAGCAGCGGATCGACCTGCTACAGCGCGTGCCCCGCCTGAAGCCGATGCTAAAATCGCGTTTGTTTCCGCCTGCGTTGATGCTTGTCACGTTGTTCGTTTTCATGCTGGCGATCCTGAGCGGATTGTTCGGCACGCCAGCGGGCAGCCGCAACTTCGGGATCATCTTCGTCTGGATTGTGTGGTGGGCGCTGCTCATCATCCTGTTAGTGCCGTTCTTCGGGCGGGCATGGTGCACGATCTGCCCGATTCCGGCCCCCGGCGAGTGGTTGCAACGTCGAGCTATCGTCAACCGTACATCGGGCCGCCTGCGGACACTGCGCTGGCGCTGGCCGCGTCGCCTCAAGAACCTGTGGCTTCAGAACTTCGGGTTTCTGGGCGTGGCGATCTTCAGTGCCCTGATCCTGACCCGGCCCAATATCAGTGCCTGGCTGCTCCTGACGCTCATGATCATGGGCGTGGCACTCAGCCTGCTGTACGAAAACCGGGTCTTCTGCCGCTATGTATGCCCAGTCGGCGGATTTATTGGCCTGTATTCGCTCGTTGCGCCTGTCGAACTGCGGGTCAGCGATCCGCAGATCTGCGCTTCGCACAAGACCAAAGACTGCATCACCGGTAACGAACAGGGCTATGGCTGTCCCTGGATGGTCTTTCCGGGCAAGCTGGCCCGCAACAACTACTGCGGCCTGTGCCTGGAATGCCTCAAGACCTGTCCCAAGAACAATATCGTCATTAATCTGCGGCCCTTCGGCAGCGATCTACTGGTCGCCAAAGAGCGGCGGCTCGACGAAGCCTATAAAGCCTTCATCATGTTGGGCTGCGCGCTGTTGTACGCCGGGGTGCTGCTTGGCCCCTGGGGCTGGATCAAGCAGTGGGCCAACATGGATACCCTGCCTCATTGGGCGCTGTATGCGGCTGGCTTCCTGGTCATCAATCTGGTGGTGCTGCCCGGCCTTTTCTGGGTCACGACGGCCTTCGCCAGGCGTCTGGCGGGTCAATCCATCTCGTTACGTCACCTGTTTGTTGATTATGCTTATGCGCTGATCCCGCTTGGTCTGGCAGCGTGGATCGCCTTCAGCTTCGGCTTTGTCCTGGTCAATGGCAGTTACGCGCCTGGCGTACTCTCTGATCCATTGGGCTGGGGCTGGAACCTGTTCGGCACGGCCAATGTGCCCTGGACACCGCTCTGGCCGACACTGATCCCGTTCCTACAGGTGGGAGTGTTGATTGCCGGGCTGCTCTTTGCCATCCATATTGCCTATCGCATTGCCCGCCAGAACAGCAGCGGCCATCGCCAGGCATATCTAGCCATGTTACCGTTGGGCGGCTTTATGGCGGCGATAACCTTCATGTTTCTGCGACTATACGCAGGCTAGAGTCTCATGCGGCGAGAGCGGCTTGCCCGAATCATCCTCTTGCTCATTCTGATTGGGATACCGATAGCGATCCTGGGTTTTCAACGCTGGCTGCGACCTGCGCTCTCGCCCACCCGCGTCATCGACATCGTTGCGGCTGCACCCGAGGCGGGCGGCTTCCAACCAGGCGCTTTCAAGGTGGAAGCGGGTGAAACCGTCACACTCCGTTTCAGTTCAGTGGATGTGACGCATGGCATCGCTCTTGGCCCAGGCTTAGGGATCGACCTGGGATATGTCGATCCCGGTCACGTCAAGGAAGTGACCTTAACCTTTGACCGTGCGGGGACATATACCTTTTACTGCAATATCTGGTGCAGTCCCAATCACTGGCGAATGCGGGGCATTCTCGAAGTGAACGACCCATCCCGTATCCTGCCTACCCCACAGCGCGACCCGGTGATCGAAGCGCTCAATGTGGAAGGTGTCAATATCGATGCCGATCACACGACCAGCGGCATGAGCAGCCCGGACGGAACACCCGTCCAGCAACTTATGTTTGCTGTCCGTCCGTCGGCCCTTCGCGGCGCAACGCTGTCCGGTAGCGTGAACATTCCATCCGACTTGAACGTACCTTTGTGGCGGCGCTCACACACGCCCGCACAGGGATTGGCGCTTCTCATCTCCGCCAATCCCACTATCTCCAAAGCTGAGGCAGCCGACGTGGTCGCTTACCTGTGGACTAAAGACGCCTCGCCGGCCACATTGGCGAGCGCGGCTTTGCTGTATGACAAAAACTGTGCGGCCTGTCATGGTCAGACAGGTGACGGCAAGGGCTTGATGGCGGGCCTGACGATAAAACCGCCCGCCGTCTTCTCTGATCCGGCGCACATGTTCATCATGCGCAGCGACGTATTGTACGCGAAGATACGACGGGGCGGCATGGGTACGGATATGCCCAACTTCGGGACGCTGTTTACGCCTGAAGAGACCTGGGCACTGGTCAATTATCTGTGGGCGCTTGCCCTCGACAGGCAGCTTGGAAAGTAGATTGGTTGATTGCCCAGGACTTCCGTCGCTATACCGACGGTTCGTGACCCCGAACGCTGCACTGTTCGGGAGTACAATGTGCTCGATTAAGAAGTTATACCTTCCCGGCTTGCACTTCGCGGTTTTTGCCATCAGGGCGCCGCTGGCATGTCGCCATCCTCTCAGGGTTTCTTCAACGCCTTTTCGACGCCGCCTCAACGCCAGCTCTACGCTGCGCCTGGCCGTGCTATGATGCCCACAACAGCTACCGGAGCAAAGTTGAGGTCGTATGTTCAAATTCAACCGGCTCGTATTGTTATTCGCGGCACTGGCGCTGATCGATCTGGCGGGGCTGCCGCGTACTGCTTCTGCGAAGGGCTGCCTGGACGCGGTGAACGCGCCGGGCTGTATGTATGGCCTGCCCGCCGATCAGTATCAAACGCTGCTGGCCGTGATGGGCGCGCACCCGGCCCCGCCCGTTCACCCGCTGCCTGTCGATGAGGCGATGGTGCTGCGCTACAGCGACACCCGCACCAAACCCGCACGCATGGCCTCAAGATTTACGGGCGTTACTTTCGACGAGCCGCCCGCGCTGCCGATGGCCTGGATTCTCCGCACCACGCGCCCGCACGTCCTGCCGAAGTGGGAAGCGGATCACACGCAGCAGTACGTGGCCCGCTACACCCGCGTTTACCTGTACGCCACCGTTCACGCCGACGGCACGGACTGGTACTTGATCGGCCCCGGCCAGTGGATCGCGCGGGCCGGGCTGGCACAGCTCAAAATGCCCACCAACCCCGGCGTCGGCGGGCGCTGGATCGCGGTGGACGTGGCGCAGCAGGTCTTGACGGCCTTCGAGGGAGACCGTCTGGCGTTCGCCACGCTCATTTCGTCGGGCAAGGGCAAGCGCTATACGCGCCTGGGGTTGTTCCACATCTACCTGCGCCAGGTCACGGGCGACATGTCGGCGCTGATGGGCACGCCGGACGGTTACAACATCTACGACGTGCCCTACGTGATGTACTTCGACAATGGCGAGGCGCTGCACGGTTCGTCGTGGCACGACAACTACGGGCAGGTCATGAGTCACGGCTGCGTCAACATGACGATCACCGACGCACACTGGATGTTCGACTGGACGGAGAGTGCGCCCGACGCGGTGGTTTACATCTGGCGAAGCGGGCGGGGTTGAGGTCAATTTGAAACGGGCGATCTGAGTTACCGACCTGTCAGACGAGCCTTGAGCCGACGTTTGGCTGCGGCAGATTGGCCTGCAACCTGCCGGGCAAATGTCTCATCCTGGCTCATGTCTTGGTCAATTTCAGCCTTGTGTTGGGCATAATAGGCGAGCGCTGCCTGCACTTGCTCAGGGCGCAAGTTGAACGCCTCGCTGATTTTCTCGACAGACCAACCGGCCCGCTCGCTGTAGTAAACAACGTCCTGTACACGCACTCGTGTTCCGGCAATGCGGGGTTTTCCAGAATTGACTCCCGGTGTGCTTACGATTTCAGGGTTTGCGCTCATGATTGACCTCTAGGGTATGTACAGGGCTTGATTATACACCTCATTCTCAAGGGCAGCCTGATCGTCTTTCGTCCCTTCGTACCAGAAAAGCAGTTCATAAGATTCGGCGTAGGAGACCCCGCGTTTTAAGGCGGGGAGGAATACGCCTTTCCTCTTTTCAAATGCGTGAAATTTGGGGTATACTGAGTAGCATGAAACTGACTGCCCAAGTGAAGCTCCTTCCCTCCGACGAACAACGCGAACTGCTCAAGCGAACGCTTGAGCGGGCCAATGCGGCTTGCAACGCTATCAGCGATTACGCCTGGGAAAACAAGGTCTTCAACCAGTTGGCCTTGCACAAGGCGCTGTATGCTGGCCTGCGCGAGCAGTTTGGCCTGGCGGCGCAGCTGGTTGTGCGCTGCCTGGGCAAGGTGGCCGATAGCTACAAAGCCGACAAAAAAGCCAGACGAACCTTCAAGGAACACGGGGCAATTCCCTATGACAGTCGTATCCTGAACTATCGTCAGCAGACCGAGACGGTTTCGACCTGGACAGTGGCAGGTCGCCAGGCAATACCCTACCAGTGTGGCGAACGCCAGCGTGAACTCTTGAAGCATCAGCAGGGCGAGAGCGACCTGTGGTACACGGGTGGGGCGTTCTACCTGCTGGCGACGTGTGAGCTTGAGGAACCAACGCCCGCACAGGTCGAGCAGTTCCTGGGCGTTGACGGCGGTATTGTCAACCTGGCGACGGATAGCGATGGCGAGGTGCACCGGGCCAGTCACGTCAACCACGTGCGGTATCGACACCGCCGGCTGCGACGCAAACTGCAACGCAAAGGCACAAAATCGGCCCGCCGACTGCTGCGCAAGCTGTCGGGCCAAGAACAACGTTTCGCCAAAGATACCAACCACTGCATCAGCAAGCGCATTGTGACGAAGGCGCAAGACACTCAGCGCGGGATTGCCCTGGAAAACCTGGGCGGTCTCCGCGACAGGGTAACGGTTAGACGCCGCCAGCGCGTCACGCTGCATAGCTGGTCGTTTGACGATTTGCAGCAGAAAATCCGCTACAAGGCGCGGCGGGCGGGCATACCCGTTGTGTGGGTTGACCCCCGCCACACCTCGCGGACTTGCCCGCAGTGTGGGTGTGTGGATAAGCATAACCGTCCCTCTCAGTCTCGTTTCAGATGTGTGGCCTGCGGCTTCGCTGGACTGGCAGACCACATCGCGGCGGTGAATATTTCCCGCCGGGCCTCAGTCAATAGGCCATACGCCTCGGATGCACAGATCACCGTGCAGCGCCAGGGGCAAGCTCCCCGGCTTTAGCGGGGAGTAGTTGACGCCAATGTCTTCTTTGTCGCGGGTGACAATGAAGATTCCAGAATGCCTTCGACCCTGTTCTAACCACTGTGCAGACCAGCCGGAAAAGCCCTTGTCTGCGGTCACAAGCGTCCGTTGCTCGCGGGCAGCATAGTCCAACAGGGCCAGGTCATGCGCATCAGCCATCCCCACGTCCTCGCAGCGGATGGCGTCAACGCCGCGTTTAACCAGTTGATCGCTCACGGCTCCGGGAACATTGGAGTCGAATACGAATTTCAATTCCTGCATGGTTTCTCCAGCGGTGCTTCCTTCAACGGTAGCCACGTTCTCACAGCGTACCATCCCATCAGAGATGTGAACAGGCGTGAGTTTCTACCCTCACTTTGATCCATTGTCGCTGGCGTTTGTCGCAAAAATTGGCCCTTATCTCGCAAAGCCAAAGAATCTCCTCTCGGACATAGCGTGACATACCAGCGACAAGCCACCTTTGACAGTGCGTAAGGCGTAAGCCTCCGTTCGCTTTTACCCTGTGCTGATCTGAGCGGGGCCAACCTGTACGGGGTACAGGCGGCGGAATTGCTATAATAGGCTCACTTCGCCTCATGGTGGAGACAGCGGGATGGCCGAGAGTAACAGCGTCTTCATCAGCTACCGGCGCAGCGCCAGCGGATTCCTGGCGCTGGCCGTATTCCAGGATTTGACCAGCAACGGGACGCCCACACGCAGAGTCAATGCGCCGTGACATTGCCCGGTGGAGCAAGCTCAAGTAATCCAACCCAATCCTAACCGACCTCATCCGATCCTCTAGCTTGACGACTAGAACGCCTGTGCTAAAATGCCCATACCGTAAAAACTGACGCCGCCCAACCTTTTTGGGCAACCGTCCGGGAATTTGGCGCCCGGCAGCATTCGGCTCCGCCGTGACTGGCAGGAGCAGGTGTTGCCGGGTTTTGCCGTCTCCGGGGCAGGCGGCGATACAGGCATAACAGGAGGACTTATCGATGACGGATCAACCGACAGTCAAATGGCTGCGCACCCAGGCCTATACCGTGCTGGCCGAACTGATGACCAGCGACGATGACCGGATCGCGCTGCGCGCCGCAACAGTGGTCATCACGTCGCTGCGGCAGGAGGCGGCGCGCGAGGAAGAGACGCACAAGAAGGAGCGGCGAATTGTCGTCCGATATGGAGACGGAGATTCGCCCGCTGGACGCACACCCTGGGCAGCATCAAATCCTGAGCAGCGCGGCGCGATTCCGGGTAGTGGCCTGCGGGCGGCGGTGGGGCAAGACCGAGACGGGGAAGATCGCCGCGCTTGAAACCGCTGTGCAGGGCGGGATCGTGTGGTGGATCATGCCCTCGTACTCGATGGCAAGCGACGTGTGGCGCAGCCTGAAAGGATCGCTGGACGGGGTGTGGACGGAGAAGAACGAACAGCAGCGGGTGATCGTGCTGCCCGGCGGCGGGCTGCTGCGCGTGCGCTCTGGCGACGACCCGGACAGCCTGCGCGGGTCGGGCCTCGACCTGGCCGTGCTGGACGAAGCGGCCTTTCTGCGCGAAGCCGTCTGGACGGGCGCAATCCGTCCAGCGCTCTCGGATCGGCGCGGGCGGGCGCTGTTCCTGAGCACGCCGAAGGGCAAGAACTACTTCTGGAAGTTGTACGGCTACGGCACAGATCCATCGCGCCCGGAGTGGCAATCGTGGACGTTCCCGACGATCAGCAACCCGTACATCCCAGTGGACGAGGTCGAGGCGGCGCGGGCCGATCTGCCGGAGCGGGTCTTCCGGCAAGAGTACCTGGCGGAGTTCATCGAGGATTCGGGCGGCGTGTTCCGCAACGTGGCGGAGCGGGCCATCGCCGCGCCGCAGTCCGGGCCGACGCCCGGTCATCGCATCGTCTTTGGCGTGGACTGGGCGCGTGTGGACGACTTCACCTGCGTCGCCATCATCGACGCCACCGCGCGCCAGCTTGTCGCCCTGGATCGTTTCAACGGGATCGGCTGGGCCTTGCAGCGCGGGCGGATCGCGTCGCTGGCGGCGCACTGGCAGCCGTCCGCAATCTGGGCGGAGGCGAACAGCATCGGCGGCCCGAACATCGAGTCGTTGCAGAGCGAAGGGCTGCCCGTTCATGCCTTCACCATGACCAGCGCCAGCAAAGACGACCTGATCAACAGCCTGGCCCTGGCATTGGAGCGTGACCGTGACCCGCTGACCATCCTTCCTGACCCGGTGCTGCTCCACGAACTGCAAGCCTACACCATCGAACGGCTGCCGTCGGGTCGCTATCGCTACAACGCCCCACTGGGCGAACACGACGACACGGTGATCAGCCTGGCGCTGGCCTGGTTCGGCGCCCAGTACGGCGGGATCAGCATCCGCTTCGCGTGAATTGATAGCCCGGGGTCGTGATCAATCCATTGATGGATTTCACATCAGGCGCAAATTGCCCCGACATCACTATTCAGAAAGGGGGCCTATGTCTGGAACAACTGGCTCGTGGCGCAACTGGCTTGCGCGTATGTTCCGCACCAAATCCGCTGATCCCGGCCAGATCGTGCGCCTGATCGCGTCGCACAACGAACCGATCTGGCCGCGCCTGGACGGAGTCGAGCAGCAGGCGAACGAGTATCTGCGCTCGGCGTGGGTGTACGTGGCTGTGACGCGCATCGCGGAGGCGGCGGCGCTCGTGCCGTACCTGGTCTACGCCACCGATGGCGAATCGAAGATCGCGCAGGACGATCACCCGATAGAGCGCCTGCTGCGCAGCCCCAACCCGTTCCTGAGCCAGTTTGAACTGCTGGAATCGACCTTCGGATTCCTGGAGCTAACCGGCAACGCCTACTGGCTGCTGGCCGGGTCGCCGGGCGGAGTGCCGCTTGAAATCTGGCCGCTGCGCCCGGATCGGATGCGCGTTGTGCCCGACAGGCGGAACTTCATCGGCGGCTACGTCTACAGCGTGGACGGCGTAGAGATTCCGCTGGAAGCCGAGGAAGTGATCCACTTCAAGCGCTGGCATCCCAAGTCCGACTACTACGGCCTGAGCGCGCTGGAAGCGGCAGCCATCGCCTCGCAGACCGATCAGGCGATGGCCCGCTGGAACCGTAATTTCTTCTCGAAGGATAAAGCCGTTCCCGCCGGCATCGTGAACATCAAGAGCATGGTCTCGGACGCTGACTACGAAAGGATTCAGCGCGAGTGGAAGGAAGGATATGGCGGCACGGATCGCAAGACGGCCTTCATTCGCGGAGCCGACATCGCCTGGGCGGACATCGGCCTGACCCAGCGCGAGACGGATTTCCTGAAGGCGCGGCAGTTCAACCGTCAGGAAATTCTGCACATCTATGGTATCCCTGCCGGGCTGTACGAGAACAACGCCACCGAAGCCAACGCCAACGTCGCCCGGCAGACGTTCCTTGAGGACACGATCTGGCCCAAGCTGGTGCGCTTCGCCCAGAAACTGACTCAGCAGCTTGCGCCTTTCTACGGCACAAACCTGCTGATCCTGCCCGAAGAAATCCGCGATACCAGCGCCGACGTAGCCGAGGTGCAGGCGGCGGGGCCGTACATGACCGTCAACGAGATTCGCCAGCGCTATTTCCACGCGGATACGGTCAGTTGGGGAGAGCAGCCCGCGCATCACCCTCACCCCCTCTCCGCAAGCAGCGAGGGGAGCCAGAGTCCGCGCACAATGCCGCCCGGTTCCCTCTCGCCAGTTGGAGAGGGGGTCAGGGGGTGAGGTCAAGCAGCCAGCACGCCCGACGCTTTAGCATCGGGTGCAAGCCTGCCCGTGCCAATGAGCAAAATGCCATAAGCCCAGGGCGAACAGGAGGATGAATGACCGACGCACTAAAAGCAACCACCGCCGTCAAAGCGCTATCCGAGGACGGCAGCCGTATCGGCGGCTACCTGGTGGTCTTCGGCTCGCCCGATCAGCGTGACCTGACGGGCGAATACTTCCACAAGGCTACCGATCTGGGCCTGGGCATCTATCCGCGTCTACCCATGCTCTACCATCACGGCGCAGACAGGGAGATCGGCGGCGAGATGATCGGCGTGATCGACACCTTCAAGATGGACGATCTGGGCCTGTGGGTCGAGGGCCAGCTAGACAAGCGCAGCCGCTACGTGCGCGCCATCCAGCAGCTTGTCGCAAAGGGTGCGCTGTCCTTTTCATCCGGCAGTCTGCCGCACCTCGTCGTCAAGTCAGTGGATGGCCGCATTGATAAATGGTGGCTGGTCGAAGCCAGCCTCACGCCGGAGCCAGCGGAGCCGCGCCATACCAACGTGTCCGCCGTCAAGCGCGCCTATGCCGCGCTCGGCCTGGACGTTTCACCGCTTCAAGTTTCGCCCGATCTATCGAATGAATTCGATGAGCAGGAGAGTCCAATGACTGAGCAGTTTGCCGACAACCTGAAGACCGTCGCGGAAACCGTCAGCACGCTGGCCGAAAGCGTCAAAGCCCTGCACCGCGAGGTCGCCGCGACGCGCACCGCGCCCATCAAACGCCTGCCCTACGCCGATCCCGCGCCCACCAGTCAGATCGAGGTGACACGGGCTACCAAATACAGCGACCTGAGCGCCAGCGACATGGCGTTCCTGCACGAGATTCTGTCGGGCAGTGTGCGCGGCTGGAACCCCGGCGATGCCTTCTACCGCGAACTGGCCGACAAGTCGTTCCGTGCCGTGAACAGCGGCGCACTGCCCTACGACGCCGTGAAGGGCCTGGTCAACCGGGGCTACACGAAGGCCAACGAACTCGACACCACGACCCAGGCGGGCTTCGGCCAGGAATGGGCGCCCGATAGCTGGCGCGCCGAACTGTGGCAGCGCGTCCGCCAGGACAATGTGATCGCCCCCCTGTTTAGCATGATCGAGATGCCCACGCAGCCCTACGAACTGCCCATCGAAAGCACCGACCCGACGGTGTACTTCGTCCCGGAAACCACCGACGCCAGTCAGCTTGTCCTGGGCACGGGCAACCCGATCACGTTGAGCAAGATCGGCTCCGGCAAGGTGCAGATGAACGCCAGGAAGCTGGCGCTGCGCGTCTCCTGGTCGAGCGAACTCAACGAGGACTCGCTGATCCCGGTTATCGCCAACTACCGCCGCCAGTCGCTGCGGGCCATGCAGAACGCCATTGACAACGTGCTGGTCAACGGCGATACGGCGACGGGCGCGAACACCAACATCAATCTCATCGACGGCACGCCGACCTCTGGCACGAAATACCTGGCCTTCAACGGCCTGCGCAAGTACTGCCTGGTCACCAACACCTCGCAGGCTAAAGACGGCGCGGGCGCACCCACGCTGCCCCTGCTGCGCGCCACGCGCTTCCTGCTCAACGGGGCCTATGCCGTCCAGCCGCGTAACTGTGCCTGGATCGTGGACGATCTGGCCTATGCCAAGTTGCTGAACCTGCCGGAGTTCGCCACGATGGACAAGGCTGGCCCCAACGCCACCAACCTGACTGGGCAGGTCGGCGTCATCGACGGCATTCCGGTCTTTGCGACGGCGGAAATGGGCCTCACCCAGGCCAACGGCAAGATCAGCGGCACGCCCGCCAACAACACCAAAGGCCAGGCGATCTGTGTCTTCCGCCCCGGCTGGATGATCGGCTACCGCCGCCAGGTGCAGGCTACCGTCGAGTTCGTCTCGTTCGCGGACGTGTACCACCTGATCGTGACCGCCCGCCTGACGCTGGTCAACTTCGACAACCAGTCGGCCAGCATCCTGTACGACCTGACTGTATAAGTCGATTAACCTCACCCCCACCCCCTCTCCACCCTGTGGAGAGGGGAGCTATTGAGCGGTCATATCGCCCACCGGCTCCCCCTCTCTGCTTGCGGAGAGGGGGCAAGGGGGTGAGGTCAACAACCTTAATTAACACGGAGGAACTATGCCCGGAATCTTGCAGGAACAGATCGCGGTCATGTCGCCGCTCGTCACGGCGCGCTTTGCCCGACATACCGTCGCCGCGAGTCTGAGCGCCAGCGCCCTGACCGTGATCGACACCAACGCAACGAGCGGCGCGCTCAACGTGACCGGCGAGGTGATGCCCTTCGCGGGCGCAATCGTCGGCGTCGGCGCAGCCCTCAGCGCGGCGGCCAGCGCCGGAACACTCACACTCGACGTGACGATCAACGGGACGGTGACGGGCTTCCAGCTTGTCATCACCACCGGCGCCAGCGGCAGCACGATCAAGGAGTACGGCCAGGTCCGCTTCAATGCGGGCGACACCATCGGCGTCAAGATCACGACCAGTGGCAGTTGGAACGGCACCACCGCCGACCTGCTGGCGACGGTCTACGTCATTTTCGACCAGGCCATTTTCTAAGGGAGGGACGCGCATGGATCAGCCACAGCAGGCCAAAGCGGGCAGTTCCAACGCCGTGATCGTGACGGGCAACAACCGCATTTTCGGCGCGGCCATCCTGAATCCCGGCAGCGCTGCCGCCGTCCTGACCATCTACGACGGCGTGGACAACAGCGGCCCGGTCATCGCCAAACTGGTCGCGGCGGCCAACGGCGTCAGCGCCGTCACGCCCGACGTGATGGTTCCGACGGCGACGGGCATCTACGCCGAGGTGAGCGGCACCGGCGCGAACTACGTCGTGTACTACGAGTAGGGTTTACCTTGTCTGTTTCCCCCTCTCCAGTTGGAGAGGGGGGCAGGGGGTGAGGTCAACCCGCGTGGTAAAATAGCATTGCGGGTAGCTGAGGGCATGAGTATGGCCGTCGAAAACATCCAGATCGACCTGCCGATGGAACAGATCGCGGACTTCTGCCAGCGCTGGAAGATCACGGAGTTCGCACTGTTCGGCTCCGTGCTGCGCGACGACTTCCGCCCGGATAGCGACATCGATGTGCTGGTGACGTTCGCGCCTGATGCGGAGTGGTCACTGTTCGACCACATGCACGCCGAGGAAGAACTGAGCCAACTGCTTGGCCGTGATGTAGACCTGGTGAGTCGGCGCGCTGTTGAGGAAAGTCGCAACTACATTCGCCGGAAAGCGATACTGCGATCAGCCAGGACAATCTATGTCGCGTGATCCGGGTTTCCTCCTTGACATGCTCGACATGGCTAGGCTGCTTGATAAATTCAGGCAAAAGGCAGATAGAGCAGCCTTTGAACGCGACAGATGGGAACAATTAGCCGTCACAAAGGCTATCGAGATTATTGGCGAAGCAGCGAGACGAATCTCACTTGAGTTTCGGAGCCTGCATCCTGAAATACCCTGGCAGGACATTATTGGAATGCGCAGCCAACTTGTTCACAACTACGACAAGGTTGATCTCAATGAAGTTTGGAGGGTCATTGAACACGACATCCCAATCCTGATCGTGCAGATCGAGCCGCTCGTCCCGCCCGATTCGCCGGACGAGGATTAAACACATTTACCCAACAGATCGCCTTTAGACAACTTCATACCATGCTGATCCCCTGCCGCGCCCGCCCGCGTCGCAGGTTCGCCGCCGCATCGTCTCGCCATCTATCGATAAACGCCCTGTTGTCGGAAGGCTCCGCCCGATGCTGACTGATAACGTTCTTATCGGAACTAAACATCCGAAGGAGGGAGAATCGCGCCATGAACCTGTCCCCCTGCGCCACGCTCAACGCCTTTCGAGATCGGCAGGCACTGGCCGCCGCCGACACCGCTGACGATGCCCGGATGCTCGCCAAGCTGCGCGCCGCCACCGCGCAGATCGAGCGCTACACCGGGCGGAGCTTCATGCCCGTCATTGCGTCCCGCCGTTTCGACTGGCGCAGCACGCGCACCCTGCTCTTTCGTGGCTTCGACCTGTTGGAACTGACCAGCATCACCAACGGCGACGGCACGATGCTTGACCCCACCGCCATCATGCCGCTGGGCGGCATCAACGGCCCGATCATCGGCGTCGAACTGGATTTGACGCGCGGCTTCTTCGTCTACCTGACGACCAAAACGCGCGCCCTGACTGTCAACGGCGTGTGGGGCTGGCACGACGACTACGCCAACGCCTGGAAAGCCTCCGGCGACTCGATCCCCGGCGGCGGACTCAACGCCAGCGCCACGTCGTTCACCGTCGCCAGTGTCAGCGGCGCCGATGGCTGGAACCTGTCACCGCGCTTCCAGGTCGGTCAACTGCTCAAGGTGGACAGCGAGTACATGAGTCTGGTCGGCGTCAACAGCGGTGCGAACACGCTCACCGTCGTGCGCGGAGTCAACGGCTCGACAGCGGCCAGCCACGCCGCCAGCGCGCCGATCTACGTCTACATGCCGCCCATCGACATCGCCGAAATCACGCTGCGTTGGGCTGCCTGGTTGTACAAGACCGAGGACGCGGGTGACTTCGCCGGCGTAACCACCGAGTCCGGCTTTGGCCGGGTCGAAGTGCCGCCCGCCATCCCCTCCGATCTGGTGGCGGTGCTGGCGAATCTGCGGCATTCAGGCGGTGCGCTGTGAGCGCCGGGAAGTTCCGCAGCGCGTTGACCGCACTGGCCGGGCTGACCGTCAGCGGAGTCAACCACAATTACGACGTGGACGCCGTGCCGGAGAAGCTGTCGCGTGCCGCCCTGCCCGTGCTCATCGTCGCGCCCGTCCTGGACGACACCCGCCGCCGCAAGTTTGGCGAATTCCAGGTCGCCACACCCTCCGGCTCGTCGGCCCTGGTGCAGTATCTGGTGACGCACCTGCTGCTGTACGCGCCCGTCGGCTCCGGCAAGGGCGCGCGAAGTAGCCTGCCGGGTCTGGTCGATCTGATCGACAGCTACGCCGTCGCCATCCGCGCCAACCCGAAGCTAAACAACACGCTCTATCTGCCTACCGTCTACAACGTCTTCGTCGCGCCCGTCAGCTACGGCGGCATCACCTACTTTGGCGCGCGTTTCTGGCATACGTTCACCATTGAAACCTGACCTCACCCCCTACCCCACTCCGCTTCGCAGAGAGGGGCAAATGCAGATTCAGTGCCCACCGGTTCCCCCTCTCCACAGGGTGGAGAGGGGGTCAGGGGGTGAGGTAAACCACATAACCAGGGGGTGAGGTAAACCCATGCCCACAACCTTCACGTTTGAGATCGACTGGACAAACACGGGCGTCTGGGTGGACGAATCGGCCAACGTGTTCGCGGCGCGCATCCAGATCGGCATGGAGCCGGGTGCGGCGCTCGAAAGCGTCGTGGCCCACGTCGGCACGTGCACCCTGACGCTTGACAACGCCACGCAGCGCTACTCGCCGGACAATGCCTCCGGGCCGCTGTACGGCAATCTGCTGCCGCGCCGCCCGGTGCGCGTCCGTGCCAGCGATGGCGTCAGCACCTGGATGCTCTTTCGTGGCTACGTCCAACAGATCGCGCCGCAGGCCGGGCCGCAAGGCCGCCGCCAGGCCATCATCACCTGCGTGGACGCGCTGGCCCTGCTGCGCAGTGCCCGGATCAGCATGGACTTGCAGCAGAACAAGCGCGCCGATCAACTCATCGCGGGCATTGTTAACCTGGCGCTGGGCGCGCCCGCTGCCAGCGGCACGCTCACGTTCAGCGCCAACCCCGCCAGCGGCGACAGCGTGACCATTG
Source organism: Chloroflexota bacterium (assembly GCA_021325095.1). Taxonomy (GTDB): domain Bacteria; phylum Chloroflexota; class Anaerolineae; order Aggregatilineales; family UBA2796; genus JAJPHV01. The sequence continues at coordinate 19,969 of JAJPHV010000014.1, forward strand.
CAGGCACAACCTACACCTTCCGCACCACGCTGACGCCTGCGGCTTACGAGGTCAAAATCGGCGCGACCAGAGAGGACACTGCCGCCAACCTCAAGGCCGCCATCAACAGCGAGAGCGGTTACGGCACGCTCTACGCCAGCGGCACACTGCGCTTGCCGGGCATTGTGGCCTCACTCTCTGCCAACGTGCTGACCGTCACCGCCACGCTGCCCGGCGCGGCGGGCAACAGCTACACACTCGCCAAAAACAGCAGCGCGATCACGCTCTCCGGCAGCACGTTCAGCGGTGGCGCGGACTACCCCACCGGGCTGACCAGCTACGCCGCTGGCAACGAGTCGCTCGCCATCGCCGCAGATCGCTGGATCGCCGCGCGCACGCTGGCCCTGGATGCCGTCGAGGAGGCGACGCGCACCGAGCAGGGCCGTTTCTTCGTCCAGCGCGACGGCACGCTCACCTTCTACGAGCGCAGGCGCTTCTTCAAGCCGCTGGTCAGCGCGCTGGCGCTCAATACCGACCCCTTTGAACTGGACGCCGCGCAGGGCATCGGCAACGTCTGGAATGTGGTCAAGGTGACGAGTTATCCTCGCGCTACGGTGGGCGCGCTGGATGTGCTGGCGCGAGCCTCGACGGTCATGCGCATCCCGCCCAGGACACCCACCGGGCCGGGGATGCGCACCGTCAGCCTGCATTTCCGCGACAGCGCGGGCAACGTCATCGGCGGCACCGGGCTGGCCCTGCCGCTGGTTGGCGGCACGGACTACACCGTCAATGATCGCCCCGACGGCACAGGTTTTGACTACACCAGCAGCCCCGCCTTCGCCTTTGGCACGCTCGACGTGCGCGGCTCCGAAATCGTCATTCCGATGCTGAACTACGCCACCGGGCCGCTCTACGTCACCAAATTGCAGGTGCGCGGGCAGGCCATCACCACCTATGACCCGGTGACGCAGACTCAGGAAGACGCTGCCAGCCAGGCCGCCTATCTGAAGCGCGTGCTGACGGTAGACCTGCCGCTCTCCGCCGACGAAGTGTACGGCGAAGCGCTGGCCTGCTACCTGCTGGATCGCTACAAAGCGCCCTTTACCGAAGTCCGGCACGTCATCATCTGCAATGAGCCGGTCATCGGTTCGGTCAACGTCTTCTCGATCAATCTGTTTGACGTGCTCTCGCTCACCGATGCGCAGACGGGCCTCAGTGGCCTGCGCTGCTATGTTACCGGCATCGATCTGGACATCACCGCGCGCCACTTCACCTTGACTCTGCACACCACCCGCGCCGATGATCGCATCTACTGGAACCTGGAGACGACAGGCTACGGCGAACTCGGCACGAACACGCGCCTGGCCGTCTAAAAAGGAACCTCACCCCCTGCCCCTCTCCGCAAGCAGAGAGGGGCGGCCAACTCGCCTTGAAAGTTCCTTTCCACCTGGTGGAGAGGGATTTAGGGTGAGGCAAATTCAGGGGGTGAGGTCAAGGAGGATCACCCAATGGCATGGACAACGCCCGCCACCTGGACACCCGGCCAGGTTGTCACGGCGAGTGACCTGAATACCCACTTGCGAGATAACCTGAACTTCCTGTTCTCGCGCCCGAACAGCGTCATCAAGCGCGACAACAACGCCAACTACACCACCACTTCCACCTCGTTTGTGGACGTGGACGGCATAAACCTGAAGATCACCCTGACCATCACGGGCGGCGTGGTCCTGCTCGCCTTTACCGTCATGGCGACCAGCAACGCCATCTTCGACATCCTGATCGACAGCACCCGCTACGCCAGCGGCGGGAACGACGGTCTGCTGGCAACGCAGGATGCTTCGTCCGCCAGGGGGCCGGTCAGCGCAGCCCTGCTCATCACGGGCCTCTCCGCCGGGGCGCACACGTTCAAGCTCCAGTGGAAGGCCGTCACCGGGACGGCTACGCTTTACGCAGGTTCAGGGGTAGGGAATACTGACTTCATCCCGACTCTGTGGGCGGTGGAGGTGGGCTGATGCGCGAACTGAATGTATCTCTCGATGCGGTGCATCCCGCCGCGCTCGATGCGGCGCTGCGGGCGGTGCTGCCCGGCAAGGCCGTTGGAGTCTCGACTTACGACCCGGCGCGCCCGATCTCGATCTGGCTCGACGACAGCGCCACGCCTGACGACGAAGCCAGCGCCGCCAGCCTCGCCGCCGCGCACGATCCGATCTTTCTATCGGCTGATCGCCAGAACATCGCCGCCGACGGCTCGGACGCGGCCAGCCTGACCGTCAGCGCGCCAAAGCCGGACGCAGCTCCGGTCACGCTGCTGGTGGCGGGCACAGCCGTTCCCGTGACGCTCACCGACGGCGTTGGCACGCTGTCCATCGTCAGCGCCGACCCCACGACCATTGCCGTCAGCGTGCAGAACGCTGCCAACCGCTCTACCGATCAGCTCACTATTGAGGCGGTGTAAGATGGCTGCTCAAAAAGTCACCGTTTCCGGAAACCAGGTGTCCATCACGACCTCGGAAGGCGACGCCCTGCGCCAGTCACAGCAGGCGGGCGCGTCCAACCCGCTCGAAACCCTGTCCCTGGCTCAGGCCCTTACCTGGATCGATGCCAACGTCACCGATCTGAACAGCGCCCGTCTCGCGCTCAAGCAGCTTGCCAAGCTCTTGTTCGTCCTTCGCGCCGACCTTCAGCGCGAAAAATCCCGCCATCGCTGATACCCTTACATTCCCCCTCTCTGCTTGCGGAGAGGGGGCAGGGGGTGAGGTTCCCACCAGGAGGCAACTGTGGACCTGACTCAAGTGATTCTCGACTTTATCCACCAGAACGGGCTGGCGACGGGCATCATTGTCTTTTGCGGCTGGTTCCTGGTCAGCAAGCTCTGGCCCTGGTACACGCACGACTACCTGCCTGCGGCCACCACCCGCCAGGACAACCGCGACAAGATCATGGCCGAACTGCGCGACGCCATCCTCGAACTGAAATCGCTGACGACCCAGATGATCGCCGCCATGCAGCAGCACGACGCCACCACCCGCGATCTGGTCATTGCGCTCGGCAGCAACCAGCAGGCCATCCTCGATCTGCTCAACGAGCACCAGCCCGACTCGGTCAAGGCCGCGTGAGCATAGCCAGTGGGACGGAAGCCCCTCCGTCCCACAACGCTGCGCCTGCGACTGGTTGCCGTCCGCTGACTAGAGGTACACTAGGCCCAAAAGTCAGCCACGAAGCGGCGCAAAATATGGTGGACTCCGATGCCGAGCGCTACGACGCCGAATTAGACGTTGATTACGCCCCCCCAACCGGTGAACTGGTGGAACTGCTGCGGGCCAACCTGACCCGCTGGCTGGACTACGTGCGGGCTGGCCCGTCGCTCTGGGAGCTGCGCACCAAAGCCGACGACATCATGGCGACGATCCAGGCTGCGACGGGCATTCCCGGCGCCGAACACCTGGCGATTGAACTGGCGCTGGCGGTGGACGGCCAGTTCGGGCGTTTGAACCTGGGCCGGGCCTGGTATCCGCGCCTGATGAGCCTGTATGGGCCAGCCGTAGACCGGATGGGGACGCTCGACCAATCGCGCCTGTTCCAATGCCTGATGCGCCACTATCTTCACCAGGGCGACCTGCTGCGCGCCAACCAGGTTATCAACGCGCTGCTGGACATCGCCGAACTCAACCCCGACGTGCAGGTGCAGGAGGCCATGCTCGGCGCGGCCAGCGTGGCCGCCTCGCTGGCCCAGAGCGACGACAGCATCGTGCTGGCCGAACAACTGCTGACGCTGGCGCAGCTTACCGGCGACAGGCCGCTGATGGCAAAAACGTTTGCCGTGTTGTGTCAGTTTTACGCCAACCGCATCGACGCCCCCCGCACCTTTGAGCACGGGCAAATGCTGTTCTGCACCGGCGCAGCTTTGAACGATGACCGCTATGCCGTCAACGGCCTGCACTACATGGCGATAGCCTTTCAGTTGGCAAACGAGCCGCGCCGCGCGTTCCCCTACCTGGAACGGGCATTGGCGCGGGCCAGCCGTTCCGGTGACGCCACTCAGCTTGACTACCTGTGGCATACCTGGGGTTCCTGCTACTATCTGTTGGGCGAATACGAGGCGGCTGAGTATTATCTATCGCGTGGAGTTAGCGTATTGGCCGGGCGCGGCACGTACTATGCAACGGCGCTCTATATGCTCGGCCTCTCGCAGATGCACCAGGACAAGCTCGCGCAGGCCATCGAATCGCTCACGCGGGCGCTGGACGTATGGGCGCAGCACAAACGGCCTTTCGACCAACTGTATGCCAGACATGCCCTGTCCGATGTCTACTGGCGTCAGGGCCGGATTGCGGAAGCCGTTGAACTGGCCGAGAGCGTTCTGGCTGAGGCCGAAACGATGGAGCACAGCCGCCGTGACCTGCTGCTTGAGGCGCTGCGCCGCGACCTGGACAAATACCGTGCCGCGCTGCCCGACCAACCCAAATCCAGATCGATCTGAGCAATAGCGACTGCCAGGGAGGGGAAATGTCTGATCTGTCGATTCTGGCCTGTTATGCCCACCCCGACGACGAGCAAGGCATCAGCGGCACGCTGCGGCTATGCCTGGACAGCGGCATCCGCGCCGGGTTGCTGTGCGCCACGCGCGGCGAGGTGGGCGAGATCGCCGATCCGTCTCTGGCAACGCCTGAAACACTCGGTGAGGTGCGGGAAAAAGAACTGCGTCAGGCGGCCCAGATCATCGGCATTTCCGACCTGTATTTCCTCGATTACCGCGACTCCGGTATGGACGGCACGCCGGAGAACAAAGACCCGCGCGCTTTCGTCAATGCCGACGAGCATGAGGCCGTTGGGCGTATTGTGCAGGTCATCCGCGACTTCAAGCCAACCGTGATCGTCACTTTCGACGCGACGGGCGGTTACGGCCATCCCGATCACCTCGCCATCCACCGCTGGACGGCTCAGGCGTTTACAGCGGCAGGCGACCCATCTTGTTATCCCGAAGCCGGGCCGGCCTTCGCGCCGCGCCGCCTGTTCTGGTCGTCCTTTCCGCGCAGCGTGCGCAAGATGATGGTGGAGTACTTCAAAGAACACAACATCCATTCGGTCTTTTCCAACCTCTCGCCAGAGAAGTATGGCCTGCCCGACGAAATGATCACCAACCGGGTCAACGTCAAGCCATACCTCAGTCTGAAGCGGCGTGCACTGGGCGCGCACAGGACACAGCTTAATCCCAATGGGCCGTTTACAAAGATTCCGCCGGAGAAGTGGGACGAGTGGCGTTCGGTAGAATCGTTCGCCTTCGGCATGGGCGAACCGCTGCCGCCTGACGCCGATCCGGGCGATCTCTTTGCCGGGCTGCGCTAGGCAACCGCACAGCGCTCTGCTCACCGTTCGGCCTCCTCACAGCGTGGCGAGGGGGTGAGGTTCTTGAACGCGGCATCATGCACTTTCGTGAAATGTATCCCAGGAAACTCAGGTGCTTGGATGCTGGTGTCAAACAGTCTTATAATGTAGTCACTAGGCTGTTCGTTTCCGACATTGAGGAAGGAACCCAACGTGAAGCGCCGAAACCGAATATTGCTGTTACTCGTGATAGCATTCCTGGTGATGTTGATCGGGCAGCTAGTCTTCACCATTGCGCGAAGCGCCACGGCCCAGGGCGAGGCAACCAGACCCGCGTCCACAACACCGATCCCGACAGTGGCGCCAACACGAACCAGCACCTCTACGCAGACGCCAATCCCAACGGTGGGGCCAACCCAATTCCAACAAACGCTGGAAGCTGAATTCAACCGGCGTCTGACGCTGACCGCTCAGGCTGGCGTTCAGGCCACTCTGCTCAATTACATTAACCAGACCCTGACGGCAACGGCCAACGTCCAGCCCGCAGCCAGTGCTACACCAACCGCTTCGCCGACGCGAACAGCGACGCTTACACCAACCGCTTCGCCCACAGCGGGGCCAACCCAACTGCAACAAACGCTGGAAGCCGAATTCAACCGGCGTCTGACGCTGACCGCCCAGGCTGGTGTTCAGGCCACCCTGCTCAATTACATCAACCAGACCCTGACGGCAACGGCGAACGTCCAGCATACGCCCGACGATGCCGAAATGCAGCAGACCATCGATGCGATGGTCGCTCAACGCCTGACGGCGACGGTGGTCGCCGGGTTAGCCAAGACGGCCACTGCCGAGATTCAGGCCACGGTGGATCAAGGCGTGCAGCTTGCCCTATCCGCAACGGCCAGTGCCCAGCGCGCGGTGCTGATCAACGGCCTGGACGTCATCACACCCGACAATGCTGCACATCTGTCGGAACTGCTGACCCTTCAAGGACACACCGGACAGGTGTGGGCGGTGGCCTTCAGCCCCGACGGCGCCCGCATCGCCAGCGCCAGCGACGATGGAAGCGTGCGGCTGTGGGACAGCAAACTTGGGCAGCAACGCCTGCTCATCCAGGGCGTGACGGATCGCCTGACCGTAGCCTTCAGCCCCGATGGCTCGCGCCTGGTGAGCGCTGGCTCGGACAAGGTCATTCGCGTGTGGGACGCCGAGACCGGTTCCGAACTCCAGTTCTTCAAGGGGCACAGCCAACCCGTACACAACGTGGCGTTTAGCCACGACGGGACACTGCTGGCCTCAGGCAGTGCCGACAGGACGGTGGGCGTCTGGGAAGTCAAAACGGGCCGCCTGATCGGCCTGCTGAGGGGTCATCTGAGCGGCGTTATGGGCGTGGCCTTCAGCCCCGACGGCGCCCGCATCGCCAGCGCCAGTTCAGATGGCAGTATACGGCTGTGGGAAACCAAAACAGGTATCGAGGTGGCCGTACTCAGGGGTCACGCCCAGGCTGTGTACGCTGTGGCCTTCAGCCCCGATGGCAAGTACCTGGCTTCTGCGGGTGCGGATGGCACAGTCCGGCTGTGGGACATGACCAATGGCGCAGTGGCCGCCGTGCTGAACGGCCCCGCCGGCTGGGTGACAGGTCTCGCGTTCAGCCCCGATGGCGCCTGCCTGGCGGCGGCCAGTCGAGACAGCACCATCTGGCTGTGGAACACCCGCACCCATACCAGGCTCCAGGTACTTCGAGGACACAAAGGTTGGGTCACTGACGTCGCCTTTAGTCCCGATGGCGCGCGGCTGGTCTCGTCCGGGATCGACAGCACCCTACGAATCTGGGGCGTGCGCTCAGGCGAGTGATCGTCAGTGTCTCGGCCCTGGCCGCGCAAAACAGGGCAATCTGCTGGTGAGCCGCAGCCGCATCAGTTGGGAGCTTGCCATGCCAAACAACGGAGGGCATGGAAACCGACAACCGCCGAATGTGCGATCATGCGCACGCAATGGCCGCTCGTGAGCGACTACCGCTGACTCGGCATTTTCGTGTACAATGATCCGCGCACTGATTGTCTTCCAGCAGGAACAGGTGTCAACTACTCCCCGCTAAAGCCGGGGAGCTTGCCCCTGGCGCTGCACGGTCTTCTGTGCATCCGAGGCGTATGGCCTATTGACTGAGGCCCGTCTACCCGAAGGTAGACGCGAGTCTTTCGACCTTGAAGATTGTACGTAGAACAGGATAGCAATGCTC
>JAJPHV010000121.1 GCA_021325095.1 Chloroflexota bacterium
CTCAATTACGCTTGGCTGTTGAACGGCTTCGTCACAAAACGCACATCATTTTGAGCTGTTTTCAGCAGCAACAGTGTTATCTTTAGTTTCTTTTGTTCGAGGCAGTACATAGAGGGCGCTACCTGGAATGTGCCTTCAGCCCGACGCTTTAACGTCGGGCGTAACCGACTTTCGATTCCAGAGCGTCGGCAGCCGGGTGCGCCAGCGCGAGGCCACAGTACCAAGTGCCAGGATCAGGCCGTAAGCGATAGATAGCGTTACAGCCAGCGGGGTCGCTGCCTCCACATCGAATGCCTCAAATATGAAAGGTGGCGTGATGTCATAGTTGACATAGTTGAACCAGGGCAGCAAAAATGCCGCCGTGACGCCCGCCGCGCCGCAGATAACCTGTAACCAGAGCGGCAACCCCACGCTGACAGCGAAACCCGCCACGTACAGCATCCCACTGCTGATGGCGACCAGCGGCTCGATCTCGCTGCCGTTCAGGGCAAGCTGGTGATACAACGTGAAGTCGAAGGCCAGCACCAGCCCGCCTGCCACCGTGCCGAGCGCTGTCCGCAGCCAGAAAGGAGCGATGCGCAGCCGCTGCGCGATGTGGCGGGCCAGCCAGACACCCACCGCATACAGCAGCCCGAACAGCAGCCCGAAACCGAGCGTGTTGTTAATGCGATAGCTGCCCAGAATCTCGGTGCTGCGAAAGGTCACGTAAATGATCAGGGCCAGCGCCAGCACGTTGCCCACCGCCGTCCAGAAATACTGGTTGAGCGCCTCCAAAGGTCGGCGGGTCAACTGCCGGAAGGCCAGCATGAGCAGCAAGCGCAGCCGCGCTGTCCCACCAATGCTGTCGGGCAAGCCGCCCACCGTCTCGTAGACCAGCAGGATCGGGTTGGCCTGTCCGGGCAGCGTTGGCAGCCGCATCACCGCCCGCGCACGCCTGGCCCTACCGATCAGCGCGGCGGCCCGTTCGGCCAGCGGCGACGTGCTGGTTGCAAGCGCCGCCAGATTTTCGTCTACCTGAGCAAAGTTATCCAGGCTGATCCAGTTGCCAGGTTTCGGCAGCGCGCGCTCAAGATACTCAAGGGCCACCGGCGTGAAGTCCGAGAGCGGCATCAGGCGCTTGCCGATTTCGACCAACGTTTCAGGATCGGTCTGCCGCGTCCAGACTGTCTTGGCCGCCAGTGTCAGCGCGAGCAGGCACACTGTGTCGCTGCCTTTCAGAATGGCGTGCCAGCAGGCGCGTCGCCGTTCCTCTTCGGTGCATTCTTGCCACCAGTAATCGACCTGCTGGCCGCTTTCGAGCGCACCGCGCAGCATCAGGGATCGGACTTCGCTGGTGATCAGCAGGGGCAAGTCGCGCAGCAAAATGTCGAGCAGGACAAAGTGGGTCAGGCTCAGGGTGAACTCGCCGTCGTGCCAGGGTCGAAGGTCCTGTTGCAGCAAAGTTTCCGCCTCACGCAGACGGTATGCGCCCGACTCCAGCGCCTCGGTGATGGCCGGAACCGTCACGGGGCTGGTTCCATCGCTGGCAATGCCGCGCATCAACTCACTGATGGACTGCACCACAGGCAGGGCAGTTTCTGGCCGCTTCGCCGGATCGGGCGCGGTAAGCTGCCATAGATATTCGTTGAGGCGGGCGGGCAACTTCGGGTCGGCCAGCGTCACGTCGGGCAATTCTTCAGGCTTGTTAAGCTGCCGCATCCCCAGAGCAACCTTGCCCTCATACGGTAGATCGCCCGTGAATAACTGGTACAGCAAGATGCCAAAGCTATAGATATCCGATTGTATGGACAGGCCGCCACCGGAAAACTGCTCCGGTGGCATGTAGGTCAGCGTCCCTGATGCCGAATGCATGGGCCGCGTCTCGTCGGTCAGTTGCTTGGCTAAACCGAAGTCGGTCAGATATGGCAGGCCCTGAGCGTCCAGCAGTATATTGCCCGGTTTCAGATCGCGGTGGACAACCCGCTGCTCGTGGATGTAGTCCAGCGTGGATGCGATGGGGCCGATCAGGCGCAGCACCTCTTGTAGCGGCAGGCGGCCCCGCTCCAAACGCTGCGCGAGCGAGCCGCCCGTCACATAGCGCATGACCAGGAAGCGAAATTCCGGCGTTTCGCCAAAGTCGTATAGGGGCAGGATATACGGGTGTTCCAGGCGGCTGATCATGGTCGCTTCGCGCCCGAACTGGATGGTGTTATAGGCATCGGAGGGGCCACGCGGAATGATCTTGATAGCGACCAGGCGGTTGAGGCGGGTATCCCAGGCCGACCAGACCTCGGAAAAGCCCCCCTTGCCGATCAACTCGGTCAGGCGATAAAAGCTGACTTCTTTGCCCGCGACATTGTTCATATTCAATACAGCCCTCTGTCGCCACGACAGTCAGCGCAGCGTCACGTTATGTCGGCAACGCATCAATCGGCAAGATAACCTGAAATTCCAACTTTGCCAAGAACACCTGGCTGATGGCGTGGAGGCGGCGCGGGATGTGCGGAGCCAACCGCTCGCCATCCACCCAAGTGCCGTTCGAGGAATTCAGATCCTTCAACCACCAACCATGTTCGTCGTGCCGGATGGCGGCGTGAACGCGGGACATACCGGATTCAGCAGCGCCGTAAGGCGTCAGGTCAACCTCTGGCTGCACCTGATTGCTGGCGTGGTGGCGGCCAAGCAGGACTTCCTGACCGAGTGGGACGACCACCTGAACCTGTTCCGGTTTGAGCACGAGGATCAGCGTATCCGGGGAAGACTCTCCCCGTCTGGTGACTGGCTCGGCAGGTGCGCTTTGCGTTTCCTTAACAAACACGTAAGTTTGTACAGATGTTGACATAAACTCGCTTCTACGCCAGTTTGGAGGCTGATCGCGCTGAATCCAAAACAGGGGTCAGTCGCCCGGTCGATTATTTACATAATATACACCGTTCCGCCATCGCCAATCCAGACCTTCCACAGATCGGGCCTGGATACACAGCAGCGAATGGCGTCCGGCCTCACATGTTGAGAATCCTGCCTGTCAGCTGAAGCTGACCCTGACGGCGCAAGGCGTGATCGGGAAATTGCCCGTGATGTCAACCACCGTCAACTGGAGCCAGTACAGACCCGGCGGGAACAGACCGGTATTGAGCGTGCCGAGCACACCCTCCGTGACCTGCTGCTTGCTGTTGGCAAAGTTGTTCCAGATCGAGCCGTTGTCGGGCCGAACTTCTAGCTTGTAGAAGCTGAAATTCGGCAGTGTTGCCGTCCCGGTGACGGTGAAGACACCGTGCAATGCTGCCCCTGGCTTTGGGCTGGTGATGCGTGCCGCCGGGTTGTCGCAGCCAATGCTGGCCGCCACTGCGGTTCCGCCCGCCGGGGTCGCTGCTGCCGCACTGCCCGGTGGGACAATTAATACCTGCCCGTAATAGATCGTGTTGGGGTCGGGAATACAGTTGGCCTGCTGAATTTCTGCCACGCTAACCCCGGAGCGCCGCGCGATGCTGAACAGCGTATCGCCACGCTGGACAATGTACGGAACCCAGCCGGGGCGGCCTGCACACTGCGGCGTCGGGAATGTCTGGACGACGGGTGTCACCGTGACGAACGTGGGGAAAGGCGTCGCAGTAGCGGTCTCGGTAGCTGTCGGCGTTTCGGTAGGTGTTACAGTGGGTGTTGCCGTCGGTGTATTGGTCAGTGTGCTGGTCGGCGTGTGGGTGGCTGTATTAGTCGCTGTATTGGTCGCTGTCGCAGTAGCCGTGCTGGTCAGCGTACTCGTGGCGGTAGGCGGCAATGGGGTTGGTGTTGCCGTGTTGGTAGCGGTATGCGTGGCCGTGTGCGTCGCCGTATGGGTCGGCAGCACGGGCGTGCTGGTTGGGGTACTGGTTGCTGTCGGCTTCGGAGTCGGGGTAGCACTGGGCCTGGGAGTTGCAGTAGCCGTCGGCGTAAAAGTTGATGTGAAAGTCGGCGGCACGGTGTTCGTCGGCGTCAAGGTCGGCGCTTTGGTCGGCGTCGCGCTGGGCCTGGTCGCCGTTGCAGTAGGCGGCCTGGGCGTGCTGGTGGCGGATGGTGGGACTCGCGTCGGCGTCAGGGTTGGCGTCGCTGTATTTGCCTGGGCAATGGCGACTGTGGGTGGCTTCGGCGTGTTTGTGGGCGCAATCGTGGGCGGCAAAGCCGTCAGTGTTGGGCGCGTCGTGGGGACCTGCGTTGTCCCCACGACAACTGTCGCAGGCTGTGGAGAAGCAGTAGCCGAACGAGACGCAGCCTGGGTCGCCGGCTGTACGGTTGTAACGGCTGTGGTAGCTGGCATCGTAGTAGAAACAGTGGCAGAACTTGTCGCCACCGCCGTGCTGCTCGGCGCTGTGCCCTGAGCAGGTGTGCCGCCCGAACCGATCAGCGTCTGCGTCAGCGACTGCGCGTTGATCGTCGGCTCCGGTGTGGATACGGTTCGGCTGAGGGTCAGAACGATTCCAAAGATAAGGGCCAGCGCCAGCGTACCGATGGCCGCCAGCGCCACCACGACTTCATTCCCGACATCACGACGCGGCATTAGCGACCTTCTCCGCGGTGGTGTGGAGCGGAATCACCAGTTTGAAGGTGCTGCCGACGCCCGGCGTGCTTTCCAGCCAGATACGCCCGCCGTGCATCTCGGCCAGCGCCCGCGCAATCGACAGGCCGACGCCCGTGTCACCCAGACCCTGGATCAGCGGGTTGTCAGCGCGGTACAGGCGGCTGAAGACGCGGCTCTGCTCCTCCAGCGGAATGCCGCCGCCCTGGTCACGCACCGCCAGGTAAATCACGTCGCCCACCTCGCCGCTGGAACCGTTGCGCGGGGGCAGGCGGAAGTCCGGCTCCATGCGCGCCGTAATTGTCACCTCGCCATCCGTTGGCGAGGCCAGATAAGCATTGGACAAAAGCTGGATCACGATCTGCTGTAGGGCGTCCCGGTCTCCGTGCACGGCGGGCAGGCTGTCCGGGAAGTCCATCTTCAACGTGATACCTTTCTCGCGGAACTGCGTTCGGGTAGCGGTGATCGCGTCGTCGATGATGTTGATCATGTCCACGTGTTCGGGCGCAAAGGTCAACTGCCCGGTGTCGATAGCCGTCACACGGATGAAATCTTCCAGCAATGTGCCCAGCCGATCTGCATTGGCCTTCACGCGCTGTAGGAACTGGCGCTGCAACGCACCCAGGATACCCACCGACTCGCCGAGCAGCAGATCGACGTAGCCGACAATGGAACTCATCGGCGTGCGCAGTTCCTGCGCGATGCTCAACATGACTTCGGCCTGGCTGGCGTCCAGCAGCGTCGTGGTCGGTACGGGCACAGACCGCGCAATCTGCGATTCCGCCTTGTTCAGCTTCTCTTGCAGTGCCTGAATGTTGCTTTGCGCTTTCAGGAGTTGATGTTCCAGTTCGCTGCGTTCCTCGGTTAGCTCATCGATCATGTTCTTGAGCGCACCGACGCCATCCGCGCCAAGCTGTTGCAGCGTCTCGCGGTTGCCCTCGATGCGCGCCAGCAGTTGATCGCGTTCGGTTTGTAGCGCGGTACGCTCCGCCAGCAAGCGATCCCGCTCCTCCAGCAGTTTGCTGCGCTCTGCGGTCACCCGATTGCGCTCGAAAATAGTCTCCTCAAGGTCGGATTGCAGCGCCGCCAGGTCGGCCACCATCTTGGCGCGCTGGGCTTCCCACTGCTCACGATCCGCATTCGCCATCTGGCGCTCTTGTCGAAGCGAGTCGCGCTGCCGCAACAGTGCTTCACGATCCGTTGCCAGCCGCCGCAGGGCCGTTTCCATGGCAGTGATCTTGGCGGCCCGCTTCGTCTCGTTGGCGATCAATTCATTAAACCGCTTACGTTCCGCCAGCAGCGTGTCCCGATCCTGGGCAGCCCGTTCGGCCAGCGCCTTGTAGTGGCTGCGCTCGTTGGTCAGTTGCAGGATGACCGTCGCCAACCCGGCGGGCCCGCCTTCAATGCCGAGCGCTGCCAACTGGGCTTCGACATCGCTCAACTGTGCCTTGATCTGATCGCGTTCGACGGCCAGGCGGGCCTTTTCCTCGCTCAGGTTGGTCAGCATATCGCGCAGCACAGCCGGAGCCGCCACCTGCCCACGCGCCCGGATGTCAGCCAGTTGCGCTTCAAGCTGCGCTTTCTGGTTTTGCAGTTCGTCGCGCTCTTGCTGAAGCACCCGAACCATCGCTTCCACCACTTCGTCGTCGTTGCCAGACGCGCTGGCGAGCTTGGTTTGCGCCTCCTGAAGGGCCTGCATGAGCTTCTCGCGTTCGGCTTCCAGTTGGGCACGTTCGGCGGACATTTTCGCCATGCGCTGCGTGATCGACAGCCCTTCGGGGTCGTTCGCGCCCAGTTCGGCGATGCGCCCCCGCTCGTAGTCCAGTTCGATTTGCAGATCGCGCACCAGCGCCGACAGTTCGTTGATCTGGTTGCGGGCCAGTTCCAGGCTGGATTGCATTTCAGCGCGAGCCGCGCTCATCGTCGGCTGCTCGGCTGGCGCGCCTTCGCCCTCGACCACTGCCTGCACAGCTTCACCTTCAAAGCGGGCGCGCTGTGCCGCCCGGCTGATAGCCAGCAGGCGCGATGCAATCGGCGCGAGCGCGGCCAGCAGACTGGTTTCGTTGTCCCGCAATTCGCGCTGCGTATAGGGCAGCGCCACGACCAGCACGCCGACGGCCTGACCTTCGCGGGTCAATGGCTGCAAATAGGCCGGGCCGATCTTCTGCACGTCCAGCCGTGTATACAGGTCTACCAGCTCATTCAGGTGATTCTCTGTGCCCAGCGCTTTCTGCGCCCGTTCGCCGATGGCTTCTTGCAGTGTGGGCTGCTCGTCCAGCTTCAGCGCCATCGCCGCTATTGCCTTCTGCTGGACGTTGTCGTAAGCGGCGATCACGTCGGCGTATTCCGCATCGTCCAGCGTCAGCAGCGCCGTCACGTCCGCTTTCAGGGCGTTGGCGACGGCGATCACGATCTGCTGCGGCAGGTTTTCCGGCTGTTCATGCTCGATCATCACGCCCAATGCCCGGAGGAGCGTGGCCGCTTCGCGTTCGGAGGTCGAGTCGAGCGACGCCAGTTGCGGGGTGGTCAGGGCCGAGAGCGATGCCTCCACAGCCTGGTTGGCCTTGACTTCAATGGTCGTCATCAGGCGGTCAATGACCATCCGGTACACGACGACGGGCAGGAGCGGCATTGCGGCCAGGAAGGCCAGTCGCAACGCGCCCGAATCATCACCCTGCAAGGCGCCGCTTTGCGTCGCTAGAAATGTGCCGACGTACCCGGCCAGTACGAACACGAAGAAGATCATCTTGAGCGGCGCATCCGCCGTCGTGCGGAATCGCAGCAGGAGCAGCAGCAGCAGCACCGCCGCCAGGATCGTCGTCCCCAGTGTCCAGGCTTGCCCATAGACACTCTGGTTGAAGCCGCTGCCATTGGCGTTATACCACTGCACGGCGGTTGTGCCGTAGGCATTGATGATACCCAGTGCCAGAAGAATGACCAGGATGTTCAGCCAGCGCCCACCGGTGTGGCCCGTCTCCGCGCTTGATTGCTGATCCGCCGTCAGGAAGGCCCATCCGATCAGAAGGACAACCATCGCGTTGACCGCCCGATCCAGCGGCGGCAAGATCAGCCCTGCCGGTTTGCGGGTAATCAGCACGATCATCGCGCCGATCATCAATACCACCCATGCTGCCACAACGCCAGTGGAGGCCAACGCATAGCGTCCGGCGGCGCGTTCCTCCGGGCCGCGCAGGCGCTGGCCGAGCGCCATGAACAGGGCAGCCTGACTCAAGAGAATGACGGAGAGGAAAAACAGCAGCGAAACCGGCTGTTCGACGAATAAGTTAAGGAGGTCAGGGGTCCCGCTCACGACGTGCTCCTTCTCGTTCCCGGGTACTTCAGTTTCAGTATAGCACAAATGGTCATGGGTCGCCGGACGCGGTCTCATCAAAAAGGAACAAAAAAACAGTTGGATTTCGATTGAATAAAAGGTGCAATCCTTACAACTTGCGCGCGCCATTGCCGAAGGGGGGCCAGCACGATTTCGCGCCATCAGTTGGCAGCGCTGCGCGATCCTGTTCATTTTACCACAGGTGGCGGCTGGGCAGTTGAGGCAACCAGTCGCCACTGGCGGCGCGGCGTGAAACGAGTGGGGGTGTGCTGTCTACATGTGCGCTCAGGCGGGAATGGGCGTCGCACCGGACTCGCTGGACTGGTAGGCCGCCTCGACCAGCGCCATCGTCTTGCAGGCATCGTCCACCGACGTGGGCAGCATTTCCGACGACCCTTCCATGAAGCGCATCAGGCTAGACATCGTGCCGATAAACGCATCGGGGAACCACGAGCCAGACAGCGGCACGCTCTCCCAGGCCGGTTCTTTGTCCGGTTCCAGCACACAATACTCGAACGAATCCGGTTCCCCCTGCGGATAGTTCATCAGCAGGCCAAGCGTGGCCTTGATCGCGCCCCGTGTTCCTTCCCACTTCACGTAGCTCTCCTGGTGGCGCAGGCCGTACTCGTGCCCGTGATTGACTGTGATGTTGGCCCGCAGCGTGTCGCCATAATCCAGGATCATGTTCGTCCGTGTGCTTGCCAGTTTGGCCTGCTTGGGATGACGCACGGTCTTGGCGTAGATGCCGTTCGGTTCGCCGAGGAATGAACGAATCAGGTCAAGGTAATGGACGCTATGGTACAGGATTTCGACGCGCGGAATGCCGTACATGAATGACCACATCTGCCAGGGCGTATAGACCATCACTCGCACTTCCATATCGTGCACATCTCCGATGGCTCCCTGCGCGATCAGGCTGCGCGCCGCCAGGACATACGGCGCATAGCGGAGTTGGAAATTGACGGCGGCGATTAGCTTCTTGCTGTGGCAGATATCCAGAATCTTGCGTGCATCGGCCAGGTTTTCGCCCATTGGTTTCTGGATCAGCACGCCGCGTCCATCAGGGAGGTGTGGCAGGATGTCCAGGATAGCTGAGGCTGGCACAGCCACATCGAATACGGCGTCAGGCGGCGCACCACGAACCGCTTCTTGCAGTGAGGCATACACTTTGGGAACGCCAAAACTGGCGGCCATATCGGCGGCACGTTTCGCGTCGAGGTCGTACACCCCAACGACGCTAAAGCCTGCCTTCCGGTATGCCGGGTAATGCGCATCCCTGACGATTCCGCCTGCGCCAATGCTGACGATGGGCCGGGGGTGTTCCGGCAGCGCCGGGGTCTGAACAATCTCGTAGCGCATAACGTTTCACCTTTGGAGTGCTGAGGATGCTTTAAATATTCTAGCTTTCGCCCACCAGATCGAAAAATGGTGATAAGACCTCCGTGCACTATCATGCACGATGTGGCATACGCTATACTTGTAGAGCCTCACCCGGCAACGTACTTGTCCACGAAGTACCGGATATTGAGCTTTTCACCCGTCGCGTGTTCGAGCGCGTCGTTCCAGTGCAGGGTCGCGCCCAGGCCGAAGACGCGCTCCCGGAAGAAATCGCCAGCCTCCTGCCGGTTGACCAGCCCGCCCACGTGCTGACTCAGCCAGCGTTCCCACTGCGCCGCCACGATCTTGCCGAGCAGGTAGTTCTGATAATACGCCGGGGCCATCGCCACATGGTACTTGGTCGCCCAATCCGGCATGTTGCGGGCTTCGGGACGGCGCACCAATTGGTACTTCTCCACCAGGTTCCACCACAGGGTGTTCAGATCACGTTCGGGGTCCTCGTAAAGGGCACGCTCGAAGTTGACCATGACCAGCACCCACCGGGTAAAGATCAACTCCTTCAGCCGCTCATATCTGCGGATGGCTGCTGTCAGCTTGTCCACCTCAGTGACAGGCAGCCCGCGAATCTGGATCAGCCAATCTTTCTCGAAGATGATGCTGCCCATGATCAAAGCCATTGCCTCGGTGCTCAAGGTATGTGCAGAGGTGCGCAGCAGCCAGGGGATGCCGCGCGGCACGTATTGGTCGTAGACGCCGTGACCGAGTTCGTGCAGCAGCGTATCCAGCCAGTAGCGGTTGGGCCGCAGATTACACAGCGTCCGAATGTCGCCCTCCCGATCAATGTCGGTGCAAAAGGCGTGCTGGTTCTTCTTTTCGCGTTCGTACAGGTCGCTGCGAGCCAGGATGTCACGCACATCCAACCCCAGGCCATCGTAGGTCTTCAGTGCCAGGTCTTCCAGCTTTTGATCGGCAAAATACGGATCGAGATCGACACTGCCCGTTTTGGGGGCTTCTTGAAAGAACGGATCGGAATAGTGCCATGCCCGTAAGCCTTCGACAGGGACGTGGAAGCGCTTGCTCAATTCGGCATCCAGTTCGGCTTTGACTGCTCGAAAGGGCTGCTCGGTGCGCACCGCCAGGTCATCGAGAGTGGCGAAAAGCCAGTCAGGGTCAATCTCGTCCAGTTGCAGGCTCATACGATGGAAGTTCGCATAACCGAGCCGATGCGCCGCCCGGTTGCGCAGCCGCGCCAGTTCACGGATGTCCGAAGCGACCACCGGGCCGATCTGTTTGCTGGCCTCCCACGCCTCCCGCCGGATTTCAACGTCCTGTTCATTCTCCAGAATGTCGTGGATGGCGTTATCATTGGCGGTCTTGCCGTCCACCTGCCCCCGAAAGTTGATGTATACGTCCTCGACCTTTTTGGTCAAGTGGTTCAGGGCGTCGATGGTCTCCGGATCGTTCTGGTTTTGCGCAAAACCGTAATGCAGCAGGCGAATCTGCCTCGCCAGCAGTGCGTTGCCATCCGCAGCGTTGGACTCGTCCCATTCCCGGTACTGTTCGAATGCCGCTTCGTCAGCCCAGAAGCGCATCCAGGCTCCGCGCGTGCGGGCTGCTGCTTCCAGGTTCTGCTCAGTTCCGTTGACGGCAGCATCCCAATAGCGCAGCGACGACTCGATATACAGTGTCCGAACCTGCTCCACCGTTCGGGTGACGGCGCTTGCAACGTCTGCGGACATGGCTCCATTCCTTTCAAGCTGCCGGGTTTGTTTTATGACCTTAACACAAACAGACTCAGTTGAACAGTCAGCGAATTGGTAAATCAGCCTCATGTCGCCCAATTTCACCATTTAACTGCGCCCTGCGCTATAATGAAAATCGATTTCACCCATTTTCATCAGGAGTTAGATCCGTGTCTTTTCGCCCAAAGCTCACCGAAATGGAAAGCACGGCGGCATTTGTCGTCGGCGGTGGCCTCGCGCTGCTCATCCTGGGCTATTTGCTGGCGTCGGCACAGAGCGGTGTTAGCGGCTTCGACGCTTCGCGGCTCAACATCGTCATGATCGTCGGCGCGTTCTTGTTCGTGGGTGGCATTGCGCTCTGGCTTGCTACCGCGCAGCCCTGGAAGAACTTCGATGACTGGTCGACGCCGCTGTACACAGGCCATCACGACGAACATGCCCCGGCAAGCCACGCGGAGGCTGCCCACGAACCAGGGGCGCAGGTCGAGAGCCTGGAAATCATCGAGGGCATCGGCCCCAAGATCGCGGCGGCGCTTCGCAATGCGGGCATTGCAACCTTCGCTGATCTGGCATCGCGCCAGCCCGCCGAGGTGGAACGCATTGTGCGCGATGCGGGCGTGCGTATGGTCGGCCATGCCGATACCTGGATCGAGCAGGCCCGCCTGGCCGTCGAAGGCAAGATGACGGAGTTAGAAGCGTACCAGCACAATCTTCGCAGTAAACATTGACATTCGACCTCATCCCTGTTTCCTGATGACCCAGATTGGAGGCCCACGCATTATGCGTAAAAAGGTAACTATTGTAGGATCGGGCGCAGTCGGTTCGACGGCGGCGCACTGGATCGCCAGTAAAGAACTGGCCGACGTGGTGTTAACGGATATTGTCCAGGGGCTGCCGCAAGGCATTGCGCTCGACCTGGCTGAATCCGGCCCGGTGGAAGGCTTTGACCTACACATCACGGGCGCGAATAGCTACGAGACGACAGCGGACTCCGACGTGATCCTGTTCACGGCGGGCGTGCCGCGCCGCAAAGACCCGGTGACGGGCAAGTTCCCCAGCCGCGATGAACTGGTTAAGATCAACCAGGACGTGGTCAGCAAAGTCACCGAAGAACTGGTCAAGTATTCACCGAACAGCATTATCGTGGTCGTGACCAACCCCCTGGACGCCATGTGCCACGTCGTCAAGCACGTCTCCGGCTTCCCGCGTGAGCGCGTGATCGGGCAGGCCGGCGCGCTGGACACGGCTCGTTACAAGACCTTTATCGCCATGGAACTGGGTGTCAGCGTCGAGGATGTGCATGGCATTGTGCTTGGCGGGCACGGCGACGAAATGGTTCCGCTGCCGCGCCATACGTCCGTCGCCGGGATTCCGATCCGCGAACTGATGGCCGAGGACAAATTGCAGGCCATCATCGAACGCACCCGCAAGGGCGGCGGCGAGCTGGTCAACCTGATGGGCCGCAGCGCATACTATGCGCCCGCCTCTGCCTCGGTCAGCATGGTCGAGTCCATCTTGAAGGACAAGAAGCGCGTGATCGCCTGCGCCGTCTACCTGCAAGGCGAGTACGGCTACAACGACCTGTTCATCGGCGTGCCCTGCGTATTGGGTGCAAAAGGCATGGAAAAGGTCATCGTCATGGACTTGAACGCCGAAGAAAAGGCCATGCTCGACAACTCGGCCAAAGCCGTCCGCTCGGTGGTGGACGTGCTCGGCTACGCCAAAGCATAACGCAGAACTGCAGAACTGAGGAATGAGTGAGATCATCTGCTCTGTTCCCCCTCTCCGCTTGCGGAGAGGGGGTCAGGGGGTGAGGTCAACGATTTATGCCGCCAACGATCAAAGTACGCTACCAGAATGGCCTGCTCGTACCTCTCAACCCGATTCACGGGTTGGACGAGGGCGACATTCTGGAATTTCGACTGCCTGATCCCGGCATTGTCTACCAGTGCGAGACGGAACGGCAGGTGGCGCTCGACAACGGACGAGTCGTCCGCATTGATCGCACTGATGCCGACGCCGGAGCCAACGACACGGATGCCTGATCGACCCCAACGAATCCTCGACCTGACATCTGGAATCACAATGGTCGTATCGGACTTGCACGGCGACAAGGACGCCTTTGCCCGGCACATTGGCCGTTTCCTCCAACTCCGCACCCGCAAGAAAGTGGATCGTCTGCTGCTGCTTGGCGATCTGATCCACCGCGAAGGGCCAAAAGGGCAGGATCACAGCCTGCCCATACTCCTGGACCTGATGCGTATGCAGCGCACGCTTCCGCCGGGGACTGTGATCATGCTGCTTGGCAACCACGAGATGCCGCACCTGTACGGCGTCACGCTGGCAAAAGGCAACGTCGAGTACACGCCCGCCTTTGAGCAAGCCCTCACGCAGAGCGGCAAGCGCGATGAGGTGTTGAGTTTCCTCAACGACCTGCCCTTTTTTGTGCGAACGGCAGCGGGCGTCTTGTTTACCCACGCCGGGCCAGCCGGCAACGCTATGGCAAACCTGGACAGGCTGCGCCACCTGGATCATCGCGCCGTCCTAGAAGAATTCGACCAGGCGCTGGCCGCTAACCCCTACCCGGAACAGCTACGCAAGCTGTACGCGCAGACGATGGGCATGCCCTACGAAATGCTGGCCCGTTACTACCTGGGGGTGAGCGGCCCTGACGATCCGCGCTACGATCATCTGGTGCGCTCGGTCATGCTGACGCAGCGCAGCCGGGAGTTTGAGCTGCTGTGGGATACGCTGTTCACGCGCTGCGAAGAAGACACGATGCCCGTCCTGTACCGCCGGATGGCCCAGACGTTTCTGGAAGTCTTCTCGAAGGACGCACCCGCGCCGCAGCGTTACCTGGTCACCGGCCATATGCCCGTCAGCGGCGGACATGCCGTCGTCACCGAACAGCACTTGCGGATCGCCAGCGCTGCCCATGCAACTCCCCGCGAAGCCGGGCAATATCTGCTGCTCGACTTTGGCCGACCCGTCGAGTCGATGCAAATGCTCGAAGAATCCCTCGGCAGTGTCTTCTAGCGCTTCCAGAGCAGAACCTGTCCGTCACCGCGCGGCGTATTGTCCTGCACGACAGGCAACCTCTCCACCGATGGGAAAGTGTACATTCCCACATAGATCGTATCCGGTTCAGCGCTGTCGGCGGGCAGTTCAAGTGTAACCGTCGTGGCTACCAGTTCGCTGAGTTTCCAGGTGTGGGCTGCGGGCGTGGGCGGGCCGTCCCTTTGCGCGATGAGCGTGCTGCCCTTCATGGCGTGGACAAAGACAATGTAGTCGTCCGTCAGTGGGTCGTAGGGACGCCAATACAGGGTTATCGTCAAGGACTTACCATCGCGCTGTAGCCGGTAGCCTTCCAGGCCGATTTTGCCGTCCAGAATGGCCCGCAGCGGCGTCACGCCAGCCGGAGGCCCCGGCCAGGGGAACCTGTCGGCACTGACAAGGACGCGCCACCGGGCCAGTCTTGCTATTTCGTCTCCATCGGAACCGGGGTACAACTGCTGCCAGCCGGACGCCCCGAAGTCCGAGCGGGTGACGACGAAGGCGCGGTACGGTTGGCCCTGGCATTCCGGCTTGAACACTGGTTCGGGAATAGCTTCTGGCAACCTGGCGTGGTACTGGTCGAAATTGGAGAAGTCAATGGGTGTCGTCGTGGCGAGCTTCTGGAAACGCTCCGGTGGGTACTGGGTCATGAACAAGTAGTAAATGTAAGGCTGGTTATCGTGATCCACCCACAGGCTGTCGCACGGGCCAGCGCTGCGAGTCACCACATCAAGGGCAGGCCCCAACCCGAAATTGTACGGGGTGCCGCCCAGGTTAATGACCGGATCGAAAAAGTGCGGCAGGAAGAGGACATTGAAGAAACCCACCAAACTGGCCGTTCCAATGGCGAACCCGGCGGCGGGCAGCCAGCCCCACCGGTAGCGGACGAGCCAGCGCCAGACGACCACCGCGCCGTAGCCCGCTGCCAGTTCGGGCAGTGGCAGCAGGTTATAAGCGCGCAACTCGTGGGGGCGCCCGATGGGGGACAGTTTGCGCTCATCGCCCACGGTCAGCGAATCAGCAACCGGGTACGTGAAGAGCCACAACGCCAGCAGAACGGGCAGGCTGAAGGCCACGACCCGGCTGCGCGGATGGCGCGCCAGGCCGATCACGGCGGCGAGGCAGAGCGGGATGTCCAGCCAGAACAGATTGCCGACGAAAGGCGGATAGACGCCAACACCGCCGCCGAAAGCCTCAAAGGACAGCGCAGCCGGGTTGAAATGATCAGCGTATAGCCGGATCGCGTGTAAAGGCCAGTCGGGATAGCCGTAACTGCTGACGCCGTGGAAACGCAGCGAGATGAGCGGCCAGCGCGTGATCACGTCGATGAAAAGCGGGCCGACGATAATCAGGTATACGCCGATCCAGAGCAGGGCCATCCGCCGATGCCGCCACAACAGCGGCGCAGCCGCCAGCAGACATGCCCCGAACAGCAGCGGCCCTTCGACCTTCATCGTCGAGTAACCGCCCGTCAGAAGAGCGAAACAGCCGCTGGAGATGGCGAACCATGTTGCCACAGGCCACCGCCGCCTGCCAGGGCCACGTTCGAGCGCTTCAAGGCCATCCGCCGCCCGCGTAAAAGTATATAGCCCGCACACCGTAAAAAACGGCAAAACGCCCGTCGGGAAAGCAATGCGGCTGTAATTGATGTGCCACGCGGAAATGGTCAGGAACAGAGCGGCCAGCAGACCTGCGGCTGGCCCGAACCAGCGCCGTCCCAGCAAAGCCACCAGAATCACCGTCGCAATGCCCATAACAGCCGTTGGCAGGCGCGTGGTGAACTCTGACAGTCCGAGCAGCCCGACAAATGGTGCAGCGACGTAGTCGGCGGTGGGCGGCACATAATCGCCGAAATTCTGGAAATGGATGGGGAACCACTGCCCGTGATGATCGCGCCCGGTATGCCACAGGCTCCACGCATCGTAGCCCAGAACCATCTCATCCTGGTCAACGGCCATCGGGTAGCGATCCAGGCCGTACAGGCGCAGCGCCGCCGCATAGACGACGATGGCCGTCAGGACGATCCAGAAAGTGGGACGAGCGCGGGCAATATTCCGCAACGATTGGCGAATAGAAGACGTTGTATAACTGACAGTCATGTAAGTGGTGTACTTTCGGCGTCACTCCGTTAACGACCCGCTGATTTTAGCACGCCGACGCACCTCGACATTGGCAACGTTGGGTAAACTTGGGGCTATTCCGAGACGATCAGGAGTATCGACCTTCATGGCAACACGCATTTCGCTTATCCGGCACGGCGAAACCGATTGGAACCTCAGTGGGCAGATGCAGGGCCACGCCGCTGTGCCGCTCAATAGCCTGGGCAGGCAGCAGGCTGCACTGCTGGCCGAGTATCTTTACCCGTATGCTGCCGAGATCGCCTGCATCTACAGCAGCGACTCGGCACGTGCCCGCGAAACGGCGGAAATCATCGCCTCGCACCTGGGTAAAACAGTGATCCTCGACCAGCGCCTGCGCGAGATCGATCTGGGCGAATGGCAGGGCATGACCATGCAGCAGGTCGAGATGTGGGATGGCGAGCGGCTCAAGCTCATCCGCGCCGACTCGTTCAATACGCAGCGGCCTGGCGGAGAGAGTTTCAGCCAGGTGGCAGACCGGGCAACGGCTGCCCTCGCTGCCTACATTGAGTCGCACCGGGACGAGCATATCCTGGTAGTCTCCCATGGCGGGACGATCCGTAGCGTCTTGCAGCGGCTGGGCCTCAGCGAAGGAACCAGCGGCACGGTGGGCAATACCTCGATGACGGTCTTGCTCCACAGCCCGGATGGTGGCCGGGAGTCGGCCTGGAAGCTGGACATATTCAACCTGATGGATCATCTCGGCCCGATTCGCATCAGCGGACAAGAAGGCTGAGAGTTTGTTCAATCTATGTGCCCATATCTACCTGAACATTACAGATGACACATCCGTAATGTGCTTTCTCTCCCTGGCAGCGCGGTACACTTGGCGGTTAGACTTGTACACGGTGGGGCCATAGAGCCATCGGCGGTTCACTCATTTACTTTGCCAGCCGTACCCGGAGAGAGGGGATAGTCTAGTTATGGAAACGCCAAGCTACGCCAGAGATAAGCAACTTGTCGGTGGCGCATGGGAAGCGCCGGGCTATATCAAGCACAGGCGGTTGATCGGCTGGATCGCAGACATGGTTGCGCTGTGCAAACCCGACAGCGTGCACTGGTGCGACGGCTCGCAGGAAGAATACGATCAACTGTGTAACCTGCTGGTCGAGAAAGGGACGTTCATTCGCCTCAACGATAAGCTGCGCCCCAATAGCTTCCTGGCACGCTCCGACCCAAGCGACGTGGCGCGCATGGAAGACCGCACCTTCATTTGCAGTTTGAGCCGGACAGAGGCAGGCCCGACCAACAACTGGGTTGAGCCTCGCCAGATGCACAAGACCCTGAACAAGCTGTTCGATGGCTGTATGCGGGGCCGCACCATGTACGTTATCCCGTTCAGTATGGGGCCGCTTGGTTCGCACATCTCATACATTGGTGTCCAATTGTCCGATTCGGCTTACGTGGCCGTCAATATGCGCATCATGACCCGCATGGGGCGCGCTGTGTACGATGTGCTGGGCGAAGATGGGCAGTTCGTGCCATGTATGCACTCTGTCGGGATGCCGCTCGAACCAGGTCAGCAAGACGTTCCCTGGCCGTGCAGCAAAGACGAAAAATACATCGTCCACTTCCCGGAAGAGCGCTCGATCTGGTCATACGGCAGCGGCTATGGCGGGAACGCGCTCCTGGGCAAGAAATGCTTCGCGCTGCGCATTGCTTCCAATATTGCCCGCGATGAAGGCTGGATGGCCGAGCATATGCTGATCATGGGCGTTGAGTCGCCTCAGGGTGAGAAAACGTATGTGGCTGCCGCTTTCCCCAGTGCCTGCGGCAAAACCAACTTTGCCATGCTGATCCCGCCACCGGCCTTTGAGGGCTGGAAGGTCACGACAGTTGGCGACGACATTGCCTGGATCAAGCTGAACAGCAAGGATAAGAAACTCCACGCCATCAACCCGGAGGCTGGCTTCTTCGGTGTTGCGCCGGGCACGAACGTCAAGACCAACCCGAACGCGATGGCAACCATCAGCCGCAACACGATCTTCACTAACGTGGCGCTCACCCCGGAGGGTGACGTCTGGTGGGAGGGCATGACTGATACCCCGCCGGCCAACCTGATCGACTGGCAGGGACAGCCCTGGACGCCTGATTGTGGCCGGAAAGCTGCGCACCCTAATGCGCGCTTCACCGTGCCCGCCAGCCAGTGCCCGTCCATCGACCCTCGATGGGAAGACCCGGAAGGCGTGCCCATTGATGCTTTCATCTTTGGAGGCCGCCGCAGCACGGTTGCGCCGCTGGTTTTCCAGGCTTTCAACTGGCCGTATGGCGTCTACTTTGCCGCGACGATGGGTTCCGAAATGACGGCTGCCGCTGTCGGGAAAATTGGCGAGGTGCGCCGCGATCCATTCGCCATGCTGCCCTTCGCTGGCTATCACATGGCAAGCTACATCAACCACTGGCTGAAGATTGGCCGTTCTATTCCCAACCCGCCGCGTATCTTCCTGGTGAACTGGTTCCGCAAGGACGAAAATGGCAACTACCTGTGGCCCGGCTTCGGTGAGAACATGCGCGTCCTGAAGTGGATAGTGGAGCGGGCGCATACGCGGGCGGCAGGTCTGGAGATGGCTTTGGGCAGGGTCCCAGTGTACGAAGACCTGGACTGGCGCGGCCTGGAGAACTTTACCCGCGAGGACTTTGAACGGGTCATGTCTGTCGATAGGGAACTCTGGAAGAACGAAATCCTCTCTCACGAGGAACTGTTCATCAAACTGTACGACAGGTTGCCCAAAGAAATGTTGTACGTGCGCGGGCTGCTGCTCTCCAGCCTGTGGAGCGAGCCGGAATGGGTGGACCGGCAAGAGTAACAGGCTGAACAGACCGGACCTTATTGCTGGCTTTGCCCCGCAAACGGAGAGGGTGAAACCGGTGATACTGCATTGGGCACTGGTTCCCCTCTCCAGCCGGAATGGGGGCCTGGGGTGAGGCCAACGCGCTATAATCGACTGGTATGCCGTCCCGAATCCCGACTCCCGAACTGATCGGTGAGGCTGTTGACGGCGCAGTGTACAACCTGCCGGGCGGCAGAACCCTGGTGGTGGGTACAGCGCCGTCCGCGCTTTCCGATCAGCAGCCGACCATGTGCGGCGCGCTGGTCGTCCGTTATGCGCTGCCGTTCCTGCAACCGCCCACCGACGCCGTGATCCCTGGCCTGTTCGCAGCGGAAAAGGGTGGGATGCTGGTCGGGCGCGAAGCCTGGGATTACATCCAGGAACATTTTCAGATGCACCCGCGCGCCGACATCATTGGGCTGCATCCCAACGGCACGCCGGCGCAGGTTTTCCTGCGCGAGCTGGATTTTGGCGCACCCGTGCGCGTACTGCTCTACGATGGGCCAACCGCTGCTGTCCCTCGCGCGGAGGTGCAGGCGTTGTACGTGGGCAACAACGCGCCGCCCTTGCCCGACCTTCTGTCAAAGTACCTGCCGTTGCGCAGCCTGGAATCGCTGCTCAGACCCTAGCTGAACCCACTCAGGTCGAAACACTGCCTCGACACAAGAGCACGCTAAGATTTATACTAATAATTGAAGAGACCTATCGGGTTGCGATCCTTCAGCAGAAAGGGCGGTCATTATGAAACCCAGGCGTCGTCTCCAGGCTTTATTCGTGATGGTGTTCCTGTGCATTGTCTGGAATATGTCTCTGACACTCAGGGCACAGGCTACGGTGCAGGTGACGACCACCGCGGATGTCAACCTGCGTGCCGAACCGCGTGCCAATACACAAATCCTTACCGTGATACCGGCAGGAACAGCTTTACCGGCTATTGGGCGCAACCAGCCGACAACGTGGATTCAGGTGACTTTCGCCGATCAAACGGGCTGGATAGTTGCCAGTTTCCTGACCGCATCCGGCAATCTCCGGACGCTGCCGGTTACGGTGGGCCAGACCGCCCCGACGTCAACCGCCGCAGGCAGCGCCGCGCCAACCGAAGGCGTGACCGGCACTGTCCGCTTCAATGGCCTTTCTGTGCGCCAACTGCCCTCAGCGACCAGCAACAAGCTCGGTATGCTATCTGCCGGAACAGTGGTGGTGCTGACGGGCCGACAGGGCAGCGGCAACAGCCTCTGGGTGCGATTTTCCTTCCAGGGTCAGGATGCATGGTTGGCCGGATGGCTGCTGAAGATCGCTGGCGATGTAAACTCGCTACCCGCGATTGAGACCCAGGGCGCAGCACCGGCAGCTACACCGACGACACCAGCGACGCAGGGCGGTCAGTCCAGAACGAACCAGGCGACGCTGGTATTCGCCAACCAACTGGCGACAACACTGCACATTGTCGTTCAGGGGCCGACTCCGATTGACGTGAATATCGGGCCAAACTCCACACTTTCGTTTACGGTCACACCGGGAAATTATGTGTTGAACGCCAGCGCCGAGGGAAGGATTGGCGTCAACCGACCTGTGACCCTCAATGCAGGCGACCAGTTCACCTGGACTCTGCACGGCTAAGGGTGATCTTCTATTCGGGTCAAGTTTGTTGAGAATTGATCATTGGGCATCCCCCTCTCCAGTTGGAGAGGGGGCAGGGGTGAGGTCAATCACCACGTCAGTTGCGACACGACGCTGTTCAGCAGTTCATCGGCGTTGGTCGTTTGCTTCTGGTAAACGTTGGCGTGAGCAAGGCGCTGGCGTTCTTCTTCGGTCAGGTCGTCGGCGGTCACGACCAGCACCGGGATCGTGGCCGTGTCGGGGTTTGACTGCAACTGATCCAAGACCGCGAAACCGTCCATCTCTGGCATTCGCAGGTCGAGGATGATCAGATCGGGCCAGTGGTGGTTTACCATATCGACGCCCTGCGCACCGCCCACCGCCTCGATGATCACAAAGCGCTCGTCAGCGGCAAGGGCGTCCCGCACCAGCCGGATGCTGTCGGGCTGATCGTCGATAATCAGGATTTTGCGCCGATCCCGTTCCAGTTCGACCCGTTTTACCGTCTGAATGAGAGTCTGTTCCTCGATGGGCTTGACCAGGTAGTCCGCCGCGCCGAGCCGGAATGCCCGCTCTTTGTCCGTTTCCACGCTGCAAATGATCACGGGTATTTCAAACGTTTCGTCCCGATCCTTCAGGCGCGCCAGCACATCCCAGCCGGATAGCCTGGGCATATTCACGTCCAGCAGAATGACGCGCGGCTGGTAGGTGATCGCCAGTTCCTCGGCCTCCTCCGGCCCGCCGCCAATGATCTCGTAGCCGGAGCGCACCAGGTGGCGGCGGTACAGGTTGACGATGCTCATTTCGTCGTCAATTGCCAGGATGATCCGCTGATTGGGCTGAGGCGCCTCGGCTTGCTCGATGGCCTGTGCCACCTGCTCGGCGATTTCGGTAGCCACTGGCGGTTCTTCCGGCGTTTCGACTTTGGGCTGGCTGGTGGGCAGCGTGAAGCTGAACGTGGAGCCGACACCTGGCTCGCTGACCACCCAGATACGCCCGCCCTGCATCTCGATCAGCGACTTGGCAATGGGCAGGCCCAGGCCGGTTCCTTCATACTGCCGGGCTGTACTGCTTTCGACCTGGCTGAAGGCTTCAAAGATGCTTTCCTGCTTGTCCACCGGAATGCCGATGCCAGTATCCGTCACGGAAAGCTGAACCATCGGGCAGCCGTTCTCCTCGACACGGAACGCGGAGGCTGTGATGCTGCCCTGTGCAGTAAACTTGGCAGCGTTGGAAACCAGATTCAGCAAGACCTGGCGCGATCTGAACTCATCGCCCCACACCTGCGGCAAATCCGCCTCGATTTCCTGATGCAGCCGCACGGGTTTGTCTTTCACCAGACCCACCGCCGTAGACATCACGCTCTTGATCAGTTCAGCAACCGAGAAGAAGCCGTAGGACAATTCCATCTTGCCCGCTTCGATCTTGGCCTGATCCAGAATGTCGTTCACCAGATTCAGCAGATGCTTGCCGCTTTCGTGGATCGTGGTCAGGTCTTGCTCTTGCATTGGACTGAGCGGCCCGTCGATCCCCTTGAGGATCACCCGCGAGAAGCCGATGATCGAATTGAGCGGCGTGCGCAGTTCGTGAGACATATTCGCCAGGAACTGACTCTTGAGCTTGTCCACTTCGCGCAGGCGGACATTGGCGGCCTGCACCTGTTCGAGCAGTTGCGCGTTCTGGATGATGGCAGCCAGCGTCGAACTCAGTGTCTGGAGCAGTTGCACCGTGTCGTCGTTGTAGGCGTTGATTTTGGCGCTGGTGGCCGTAACCGCGCCCACCAGGTGGTCGCCTGCCAGCAGCGGAACCAGCACCATCGAGTTCGAGCCGGGCAACAGTTTCTGGAATTCGGGATCGACGCGCCCAATGTCACTGATGATGAGGGGCCGCCGCTCGGTAATGACTTCCGCAAACCGCATGTCTTGCAGCTTGAAGGTGTTCGGCTCCTGGAACGTGGTCTCTGCCCCCGTGATGCTATAGCGCGTCACGTAGTCACCTGTTTCGTTCAACAACAGAATCGATGTACTGAGAGCTTCCAGGTTGTCTTTGATCAGGTGTGCCACATTCACCAGCGTCGCCTCCGTTTCTTCGGCCATGCCGGTGGCCGTGCGGGTCACGTCGAACAGGAAGCGCATTTCCTCGACACGCTGTGTGGACAGTTCGAACAGGCGCGCATTGTCGATAGCGACGGCCACCTGGTCGGCCAGGTTAGCAAGGATGCTCTCGTCTTCGGCACTGAAAGCACCGGGCCGGTTGCTCTGCACGTCCAGCGCCCCCAGGATCTTCCCTTTCGCCTTCAGGGGCAGCGCCAGTTCCGAGCGCGTATTCGGCAAATAAGGATTAGGCTTGTGCACGCCGCGCGCCCCGGTTGTGTCCGCCGTAAGCTGCGGCAGCCCTGTCGAGGTCGCCTGCCCAATGATCGACACGGAGCCAACTGGCAGGCTGTGATTGATCGCCAGCAGCTGCTTGCCTGCCTCCCCCGTAGAGGCTACCAGTTCAGCTTTGGTATTCGCGGCGTTGACCAGGAAGATCTGCACATGGTCGTAGTTGAAACTATCCTTGATCAGGTTCACGGTACGATCCAGCAGTTCGTTCAGGTTCAAGATGGACGTCGCCGCCTGAGCGACCTGAGCGCTCGTCTGTAGCTGGCGGGCGCGGCGCTCCGCCTGCGAGAGCAGATTGCGGTTTTCAATCGAGATGGCAACCTGGTCGGCCAGCGACGTATAGATCCGCATCTCACGTTCGTTGCGCGCCCAGGGTTCACTGGAACCGAGCATCAGCGCGCCGACAGACCGTCCGGCGGTGTTCAGGGGCACGCTGATGACTGACGCCAGGTTCCGGCTGGCATAAAAGTTCCGGCTGTTCTCGCTGAGTGAGACGTCCTTCGCTACGTCCTCAATCCAGACCAGTGCTGGCGAGGCCATTTCCACCCAGGCAGGGATCTGATCGGGGGTGAAGTGCTGGCCGCTCAAATCTGGCCCGCCCGTGCGATCCCAACTGGCTACAACCTCAAGCGACGCGCCGGGTGAAGTCCAGTCCGGGGTCACCAGGCGACATAACATTGCCCAACTCACAATGGGCGGCGCGGCATGGTCGATGACCGCGCTCAGGATGTCCGACAATTCTCGAGCGTCGGTGATGGCCCGGCTGGACTGGTACAACGTGCCGGTCTCTTCGAGTGAGTCTTGCGTTTGTTGCACCAGCATACTGTTGTTGATGACGATAGCCGCCTGGTCGGCCAGCGTCGTCAGGAACTGGCGCTCCACGCGCCCAAATTTGTAGGGATAGTCGAAGCTGACGATCAGCCGCCCTGTGGGGCGCCCGGCTACGGTCAGCGGTACTGAGGCTTGCGCCGCGTAGTTTTCGTAGCCTGGCAGGTGGTGCAGTGCGGCCAGTTCGATGTCGCTGGCTGTCGCCAGGTTATCGATAAAATAGGGGGGCGCATCGATCAGGTGAATGTCGTCAATGGTTGGCGCGTTTTCCAGCCGCACCCCGTCATGCGTTGTCGGATCATTGGCATCCCAGGCCAGTACCCAGTCAATGGTGCTGATCTCCTGCCGGGCCACTACCAGGAACATATCAATCTTGACCGGTGCAAACGATCTGACCTGATCGCGCACGATTTCCACAGCGCTGCGGATGCTGTTGGCCCGGTTAATGGCGTAGCTGGCTTCGTAGAGCAACGTCGTTTCAGACAATGCCTGCACCGTCGCCTGTGACAGCCGGGCGTTTTCCGCCGCGACAGCGGCCTGATCGCAGAGCGTGGACAGAAAACGCTGCTCGTCGGCACTCACCTCCCGCACCTCGGCGAAGCCGATCACCAGCCAACCCACAGTACGGCCCCGTGCATTTAGCGGCAAGACCGCCAGGGCTGCCAGTTGAAGCGCCTGTAGCTGCGGGTCTAGCGCCAGTTCGGGGTTCCCTGCAATGTTTGCTTCCAGAAACGGCTCTTCCAGCCGCAACACTGAGCGTGGCAGCGGGCAACCACCCTCGACGGCAACGCCGCGCCAATCGGTGGCTGTCGAAGCCGTGAAGACCTGGGCCGGTTCGCCCTGATCATCCCGGAAGATGGCGAATAGATTGGCGGGGGCGAGCAGCCCGACCACCTGGCTTGCGATGACCCCCAGCAGATTGCTCAACTCATTCTCTGCGGCAAATGCACGGCTGATTTCGTACAGCGAAGTCGTTTCACGCAGGCTGTCTTGCAGCACGTTTTCGAGTTCGCGCAGTTCAGTAACATCCTGGAAGACGGCAACGGCGCTGATCAGTGTGCCATCCTGGTCAAAAACAGGCGCCGCATTGACGATCAGGTCTGTTGCGTCGCCGGAGGGATGCACCACAGTCATGTCTTCCGCGAAGACGGGTTGCAGCGTGGTCAGGACCTGGTTGAGTGGGAATTCTTCGTCGGTGTAGGGAAGCTGGCTACCGGTATGAATGCGTCGATAGGGTTCAGCCTCATCCAGGCCAAGCAGACTGCGCGCCAGATCGTTTGTCAACGCGAATTCGCCCGTTTTGGCGTCCATGACGATGACGCCTGTCGGCAGCGAGGCCAGAACTGCCTGAAGCGTCTGGCGCTCGGTTTCCGCTGTTGAGAACAGGCGCTGGTTCTCCATCAGCACAGCGATCTGGCTGCCCAGTGTCGTTGCAAGCTGAATGTCGCGCTCGTCCAGGTCGGCTTCGCCCTGGGCACGCCCCACCATGAGCGCACCGATCACGTTGCGCCCGGCTCGAACAGGCAGCGCCAGATGCTTGCCAAAAGCTCGTACCCGATCCCGGTTCAAGCCTGCCAGGGCGGGGTGGGTCGTGGGATCATTGACCACAATCAGTTGGCCGAGCCGGGCGGCCTCCGCAAGCGCATTCTGCTCTACGTCCAGGGCGATGCGCGCCATGTGGTGCAATGGGGATCCTTCACCGAAATGCGAGACGACCCGCTGCAAGGTCAGGCCAGATGCGCTTGGCATCAGCTGCCCAAACCACCAGCGATCATATTCAGCCGGTTCAGCCACCGCCCGGAACAGGTTCCCGATGGCCTCATCGAACTCGACACCGATCTGGCTCGAGATCTGCGCGGCTTCGGCCAGGGCGCGGTTTCGGCGAGCTTCGGCCTGGACATTCTCGAACAGGCGGCGGTTGTCCATCGCAATGGCAACCTGGTCGGCGATAGCGATGGCGAACTGAACAAAGCTCTGGCTGAAAGCGTGATCGCGCTGGCTCTCGCACAACATTGCGCCGAACCAATGCGTCGGGGTTGCCAGCGGCACGATGACCATGCTGCGCATCCCCATGGTCTCCAGCGCTTTCAAGATCGACTCAGAACCTTCCATGTCTCTCTCGAAGTCGATGATACGCGGCGCACGGGGATCGGGCAGCAAACGATCCCAGTTGAGTGCGTCGCCAGGGATGCGCTCCTGAACGGAGAATTGGTTGTCCGTGTGCGGCGAGCGATCCCAGGTATATAGATATTTTAAGAATTCCGGCTTTGGAACGGGGTTAGGCTGCGCAGACAGCACGATCAGCCGATCCAGCGGCTCAAAGGTCGAGAGATAATCGGAAGCGATCTTGAGGATGGCCTCAATGTCCAGTGCGCCGCCCAGAGTGCGGCTGGCCTGGTACAACTGTTGGATGCGGGCTGCCGCCAGTTGGCTCTGTTCGATCAGGCGGGCATTTTCGACGGCCAGCGCCACGCGATCTGCAATGGCCTGTAGCACCAGGTGATCTTCTTCCGACAGGGCCGCGTCGGCACTTTCCTGCACGCTCAGGCTGCCCACCACCTCGCCGCGCACTTTGATTTCAGCGCTGACGTTGCCATCCTGGCTGCGCTCGGTGATAGCCGTCACCTGGGACAGATCGTACTTGAAAGCCAGCTCTTGAGGACTCTGGTCTTCCAGGAACTCGTTCCACCCACTGCGCGTTAGCTGGCGGTTGAGTTCAGCGACCTGAGCAAGACGCTCCTGGGACTGAGCCAGCAGACGCGCATTGTCCACCGCAATGGCGAGTTGATCCGCCAGCACCTGGAAGATCTGCACGTCGCTCTCGCCGAAAGCGTCCGGTTCAACACTCTGAACGTCAAGCGCCCCGATGACCACACCACCAACGCGCAGCGGCAAGGCCATTTCAGAGCGCGTGGCCGGCAACAGCGGATTAAAACGGTGTGGTACGTCGGACTTCTGTGTATCCAGCGTAATAAAGGTGCGCCCCTGTGCAGTCACCTGCCCGATGATCGAATCGGAGCCGACGGCCAGCTTGTGTTTGCGTTCCAGCAATTGCCGCCCGGCCTCGCCCGTGCTGCTGATCAGCACCGCGTTTTCCCGCGCTTCGTCCAGCAGAAACACCTGCACATGGTAGAAATTGAAGCGCTCCCGCATGGCCTCCACCGCGCGATGGAGCAGTTCTTCGGTGTTGCGAAGCTGCGAAGCATCGCGGCTGATCTCGGAAGCAATTTCGAGGTTGCGGGTACGTTCTGCCACACGCGCCTCAAGGGTGCTCACCAGGTCGGCCAGGCGGCTCGCCATCGTGTTCAAGGCCGCCCCCACGCGGCCAAGCTCGTCCTCGCCTGGGGTTTGAACTCTGGCCCTCAAATCTCCGGCGGCCAGGCGGCTTGCCACCTGGCTGACCTGAAGCATCGGGTATGTCACCACACGGCTCACCTGGACGATCCCGAAGGACGCGATGCCCAGGACGACGATCAGGGTCAGCAAAATCGCATTGCCGGCGTTGTGCGCGTCAGCGCGTGCAATGCTGGCATCCTCGTTGTAAACAAGAGTCCAGGGTACTGCCGCAAAATTCTCGGCCTGGCCCAGACTGAATGCACCGTATAACTGACCCTGGGCTTCTGTCAGACTCTGGTCAACCCGGTTCAGGACTTCGGGCGGTATCTGTGCAAGCCCTGAAGCGTCCCCTAACAGGGCAATCGTCAGTTTGGGTCGGAGATTGGCCGTAGCCACTACCTGAGCGCGCTGATCGACCAGCGAAACGGTGAACTGGGACCCCCGGGGCAGTTCAAAAGTTCGGGTCAGGAAATCGCGCACTCGTAGCTCTGCAATGATCGCGCCGACAGGTGCGCCTTCTGAATAAACCGGAATCCCGATCTGGAACTGTACGTCGGGCGGGGCCCCGCCCTGAGCCTGTTCCGACTTGAACGGCATGACGTAGGCTTGTTCCTGGGGAAGAGCCATAATGGCTTTGAAATAGTCTGTATCACCAATTGAAAGCAGTGCTTCCGGCGAGACCGTGGACACGTTCGCCGCGTTCAGCACACGGAAAGCGTGCACGACTTGCGCTCCGTCCTTGTCCACATACTGGATGCCGGCATAGGGGACAGTACTCAGCACGTTGCCCATCCAGGTGACGATGCGGCTTTCCAGCAAGGTGCGGGCCACTCTTTGCTTCCCGCCGCCGCCAGCGGCCTGGGCAGGATAATCGGCCACGCCGGAGATGTTGGAAAGCTCCACCATATCTTGCCGGGCGTTCTGGAGAAAAGTGACAATCTTGGCAGCCACTTCATCCGCCTGTTCGGCGTAGATGGCGCGGAGGTTATTGTCCGCCAGCGCATTGATGGTCGGGATGACACGCGCCAACAGCACGCCCAGAGCGACGGCAAAAGCCACCAACACCGGAATCAGCAATTTGACACGAATGGGCAACCGCTGCCAGCGCGCGCGGAGTTCGAGTCTGGGGCTTACCTGATTCTGCGTCATGTCTTCGGAATCCTTAAACTCAATCCTGGCCCGGTTCAGTCTGAGCGTCGCGGCCTGGCGAGAGCCGGATCGATGCCTGGGGAACCCGCAGGGCCAATCCGACTTCTTTGACGGCAATCTTTAAGATCTGGGTGACGTCGGCCTGTTGCGTGAGCTTGCTGGCAACCTCGTTGACCAGCCGTTCGCGCTCCGCCAGGCGCTGGGACTGCTCGAACAGGCGCGCGTTGTCAGCCGTGATCGCCAGACGCGCGGCCAGTTCCTCGGCAAGCTGCCGTGTATTCTCATTATACGCGGAACGCGGCATGTCCCATTCTACCGTGCCCAGCACTTCGCCGCGCAGCCTTACCGGGACGGCCAGTGTCACGAGATCGGGGCCGATGCGCTCGGCCACCTGTCCGGTTTCGGCAGCCTGGCGCTGTAGCTCGCTCTCAGCAGTGGGCCTGGTCTCCCCGACTGTGCTGCTTGGCAGGGGCCGCCGCCGGGCGCTGACATAATCGCGCCACGCCTCACCGATGAGCTGGCGGTTCAGGTCTTCGATTTCGCGCACCCGGACTTGTAGCTCCTCGAACAGCCGCGCATTGGAAATGGCAACCGTGACCTGGTCCGCCATCGTCTGGAAGAGCCGGATGTCGGCTTCGCTGAAGGCATCCGTGCGCGTACTTTGCAGATCGAGCGCCCCGATAATCTCCTCGCCGGCTCGCAGGGGCAGCGCCAGTTCGGCACGCGTGTCGGGCAGCAGTTCATTTCTACGGTGAACGGGACTGGTGGACGTATCCAGAGCGACCACAGGCCGTCCGGTTGACGTAACCTGCCCGATCACGCTCTGGCTTCCGACTGCCAGCCGATGCCCGCGCGCCAGTAGCATCTGGCCCGCTTCACCTGTCGAAGCCCGCAGAACCGCATATTCCTGATTGGCGTCAAGCAGGAAGATCTGAGCGTGATAAACGTTCTCAAAGCGAGTCCGGATCAATTCGATCACTTCGCGCATCAGGCTATCCAGATCACGGATACTCGAAATGATCTGGCCGATGTCGCGGGTGGCCTCGATGTCGCGCGTGCGTTGGGCAATGCGATCTTCCAGCGTCGTAATGTCCTGCCGAAGCTGGCTGTTGAGCGCGGTGAAGGCGCTGTACAACCCGCCGATCTCGTCCCGCTGGCGGATCGGTGCGAGATTGCCGGGTGCCCGCCCCTGAGCACTGCCGGTGGTGGCCGCCAGTAAGCGCCGCAGTGGCCGGATCAAGGTTGTTTCCCAGAAAACCGCGATCAGCAGCAGAATCAGGAGGCTGGCTGCAACCAGCACCAGGGTGCGCAAGATGAACCGCCCGGATTCATTGCTGCCGCCGAGTTGAATCGCGCGCGTTTCGGCCACGAGGGTCATCCTCAGCACATCGACAGGCACGGTGAGGCCGATCACGGACGCGCCCGACACCGGGCTGGTGTAACTGGTGGGCTGGCTAAACGGCTCCTTCGCCAGCTTTGCCGCCCCCGCGATACTCTGCGGCCCACCGATGGGCCGGATCACAGGCGAGATAATGTTCCCGTCGGCATCCACCAGGTAGAAAATGACGATACCGGATTCTGGGCTGACGGTGCGGAGCGTATCGTACAGGCTGGTCACCGCGCCGGCGCTTCCCGAAGGGTCGAGTGTGGCAACAACGAAACCAAGCGGCTGGTTACCCTGCGTAGGCACGACTACAAAATCGAAGGTGATGTCGTCGGCTGTCCCGCTGCGCCCGATGTAGGCGTTTCCTGCCCCGTCCGTTACCATGTTGTTCTTCATGGTCTGGTAGTACGTTTCACCCACATCGCTATCTCGTGTTGAGCGCGGTGACGATACCAGGATTTCGCCATCGGCACGCACAAAGCGCATCTGGCGGATGGAAGGGTAAAGATTCAATATATCCTGGAAGGCCTGTTCGATTTTCTGAATGGCAGCGGCGTTGGTCCGCGAAGTTGCCAGGGTAGAGAAATAGGCGATGTTCAGGGGGTTTTTCGCCACCAACTGCACCAGGTTCAGGTTTTCATCGATGATCGCGTTCAGTGCGTCACCACGCTCGCGCGCCAGGGTACGGATGATCACGTTCGATGCCGGTTCGATGGCCTGGCTGTACTGGTTAATGGCGAAGCCGGCCAGAACAGTGACCAGGATCAGGCTGAGTGCCAGGCCCAGGGTGAGCTTGGCGCGCAGCGGGATGGAGGCAATCAGAACCAGTGGATTCATACCCGTTCCTTCTTTCCCGACGGCTGCTCCGGCAGGTTCAGGCGAATGGTCGTGCGGATCGCGCCCAGGGCCTGCTGGAAGCTCTGAGCAGCCGCATCGACCAGCGTGTCGATGTCGGTTTTGGCTTGCAGGCGCGCCGCCACCTGGTTGGCAATGCGCTCACGATCCGCGATGGACTGCGCCTGTTCGTAGAGCCGGATGTTGTCCAGGGCCAGTGCCAACCGCTGCGCAATGACTCGCGCCAGTTCCAGGCTGCGATTGCCCCAGGTCTTGTGGGGCGGCGACTGAAATTCCATCGCGCCGAGGACCTGCCCGCGCAGCACAATCGGAACGCTGAGTATCTGCCTGCCATCCGGCTGAATCTTGAGTTCCGGCATCGCGTTGGAAAGCGCCTGCTCCAGCGCCGGGGTAAGGTTGCTGTTGGGCGTAGCCGTACCATTTTGCCAGTCGAAGCCGAGCGTACCGTCCGCACGGCTGCGCAGGTAGCGCGCCCAGCCGTATCCGCTCGCTTCCCGGCTCAACTGCTCAAATTCCCTGGTCAGTTCTCGCAACTGCTCGGCGATTTGATCACGCTCGCGCCTGGCCTCCTGTAGGGCTTCATAGAGTTGCGCACTGTGGATCGCCGCTGCCATCTGTGCGGCAATCGCCTGCAAGATTTCGACCTCACTTTCCTCAAAATGGGCGTTGATGCTTTGTACATCCAGCACGCCGAGCACTTTGCCTGAACGTATCAGCGGCAGCAACATTTCGGCCCGGGTCGCGCTCAGAAACTCCGAGCGCCTGGCCGCGGGCGCGTTGGCGAGGATGAGCATCGCCTGGCCGGTGCGTGACACCTCGTTGAGCACGCCAGGATCGTCGGGCGAGATACGCCGTCGGCCCGCATCCTCAGCGGTATATGATAGGCCCGTCGCTGCCCGCAGAACCAGAAGCTGTGTCGCTTCTTCCAGAATGAATACCTGAGCGTGATAGTACCCGAACTGGTCACGGATCAATTCCACTGCTTGCAGCAGCAAGTTGTCAACGGCAGTCGCACCTGCCAGCGTCTGCGCGATGGTGGTCGTGTTGCGCAGCGTGCCCGCCAGCATCAGATTGCGTTGAAGTAAGGTGCGCTGGCCGCCCGCAAAGACCGCCAGCATCACGCCATCCAGCAGGAAATAGATCGCGTTGAGCCACAATTCCTCGGCTTGTGAAGGGGCAGCAATGGACAGGCTCGAAAAGACGCCGAGCACGTTCCCGATGTTGATCCCCAGGATGGTCAGCACGACCACACCGAGCATCGCAAACACAGCGCGCCGGTTGAGCAGCACGCCCGTAGCGATAATCGGCATACTCAACGCCAGCAGGTTTGCACCGAAGGGGTTGACAATGTACCGCGTCAAGATCAGCACTGCGGCGATGAACAGTAACGCGATGTAGAGCAGGCTGGCCGCGAACAGGTGGCCGCGATTGATCAAGACCACCACGCCCAACAGAAGCAGAATCGTAAAAGCCGTGCTCAGAATAAACTGCACGACCTGGGCAGATGTGTAAGTGCTGAACAGTAGTGACGGGAAGTACAGCAGCGCAATGCCTATCGCGCCCCAGGCAATCCAGGATAGGCCGCGCGCTTGCTGCTGGCTGGATGGGTCGCCGTAGGTGTGGTGAACTGTAACCAGCGATCTTAGCCCTCGCATCAGTCGAGTCATGCCTGCATCCCCTGATTGGTGTTAGCGTCATGGCCGTTAGGGCCGCGAGTTCCATTACCAGTTCCATGTCCGGTGTGTTCTCGCTCCGCTACGGCCAGCCGAATCGAGGCCGCCTCCGCGCCCAGTGCCCGCCCCAGTTCATCAATCGCGGTGAGCACGATCTCGTCGATCTTGGTCACGCCTTGCATCTTGGTCGAGATAGCGTTCACTTCCAGTTCTTGCTGCGCCAACTCTTGCGCCTGCTCAAAGAGCCGCGCATTGTCGATGCTCAGGGCCAGACGTTGCGCCACAGCTTGCAGCATGTCCAGCGCATCGGATTGGCGCACGTTTTCGCTCATTTCCACCTCAATCGCGCCAATGGCGCGGCCTCGCAGTTCTACGGGCACAGCCACGACTTGCCGTTCGCCCTCCTTGCTGATAGCTGCCCGGCGCTTGCTGACAGCCTGCTGGAGCAAGGGCGTCCAGGTCGTATCGGAGCGAAGCTGGTTGTTGCTCAGGGTATAGCCGACAGCTTCGGCATGGTGGGCTTTCAGGTACTCATCCCACGCTTCGCCGGTCAACCGCTGGTTGAGCCGCTGGATTTCCCGCAGGTTCAATTCGGCGTCCAGGAACAAGCGACGGTTTTCGTTGAGTGCCGAACGCTG
Organism: Chloroflexota bacterium; assembly: GCA_021325095.1. Classification (GTDB taxonomy): domain Bacteria; phylum Chloroflexota; class Anaerolineae; order Aggregatilineales; family UBA2796; genus JAJPHV01. The sequence goes on from JAJPHV010000121.1 coordinate 32,812, forward strand.
CTCCTCAAATAGCTGCGCGTTATGGATAGCAATGCTCACATGCGTCGCAATGATCAACAGGCTGTCTATATCTTCCTGGGCAAAGGCATTGGGCCGAACGCTCTGAACGTCTATCACGCCAATGATCTCGTCGCCGACGATGAGAGGCAACGCCAGTTCCGAGCGCACGTTCCGGGATAGCTCATTGACGGGCTGCGGCAGATCGGAATTTTCGCCGACAGCAGCCGTCACCGGTTCCCCGGACATCATTGTCTGCCCGATAGCGTTCTGCGAACTGATGGCGAGACGGTAGCCGCGCTGTAGCAGTACGTCGCCCACCTCACTCGTGCTGGCAACCAGACTGACAAAGCGGTGTTCTTTATCCGCCAGGAATAGATGAACGTGATACAGCGCAAAGCGATCCCGGATGTAATTCACCGTCCGCTTCAAGAGGTCGTTTAAACCGGTGACGTTGGTTGTCGCCTGGGTGGCGACTTCAGCAGTCGCACGCAGCCTGATGAGCAGCCGATTGACGTGCTGCATAGCACGCCGCAACTCATAGCTGAATATGCCGGAGGCGCTGCCTATCGCCAGAATAGCAACGACCATGAGCAGCGTTTGTAAGGAGAGGCGCTCGCTGGCAGCGCGATTGGCAACCACGAAGATGCCGTTGGCCTGTAGACGGTCCACGGCAACGACCAGTACGATCTCGAACAGCGTGGTCAGCAGCGCGCCGCGCAAGAACCAGCAGAGGCTGGCATACAGGAGCGGCAGCGCGAAGACGAGCAGGTACAGTGTGCTGGCCCCTTCCAGGTACAGGCCCACCGCACTGCCGAGCGCCGAAACGAAAAAGACGGCCATCGCTGCCTGAATCGCACCGGCGTGAACCAGCCCCAAAACGGCAAACTGCCCCAACAGCGCCGCCGTTGAACCGACGAAGACGATGTTGCTCAATTCACTGCGCGTGGATTGCAGCAGCAGCCCCAACAGCCCGAAGGCGCTGCTGACCATCATCAACAGGCTGAAAGCCAGGGTGGCGCGGGCGCGCACCTGGCTGAGGCCGTCCGGGTAGCGAAATCGTGGGACGAGCAGCGCATGGTATAGCGTATCAATCACATACTGCATAGGAGTGTCTTTCTGAACAGCGAGTCACCTGTTACCTCACCCCCTGCTCCCCTCTCCGAATTCGGAGAGGGAGAACTGTGGCACGCTGTACCAGATATCAACTCCCCGCTCCGCAAGCAGAGAGGGGTTGGGGATGAGGTTCGGTTAAACATGAGAACCTAGTTATTCACTTCCACAGGTGTCCCCAGCCGGATTGCCACTCGTGGTGCCTGGAAGGCATCGGCCAGGCTTTGGGTTGCCGCGGCAATCACCGCATCGACATTGGTTGTCGCCTGTAAGCGGGCGCTGATCTCGTTGACCAGGGCTTCACGTTGCGCCAGCCGCTGCGCTTCTTCCAACAGCCGGGCGTTTTCCGCCGCCAGGCCCAGCCGTTCCACAACCTGCTGCAAAATCGTGACCTGTTCGCCGCTGACATCCTGTTCGGGCGCGATTTCAAACTCCATCGCCCCGATGACCTGCCCGCGCACGCTGATTGGCAGCGATACAAACTTAACCTGACCGGCTTGCCGCACCAGCACCTGGTTTCGGCGGCTGGCATCGGCCAGGGTAGGTGTCCACTCGGCAGCATCTTCTACCTGCCCGGTCACGCGGTCAACCGTGTAGGCAGGCGTGCCGGGCGCGCCGCGCAAATACTCGGCCCACGCGCCGCCAATCAATTGCTGGTTGAGCCGCTCGATTTCGCGCAAATGGGTGCGCGTCTGCTCAAAAAGGCGCTGGTTCTCGTTCAATCGCTCCTGTGTTTCAGCGTACAGGCGCGCATTGTCCACAGCGATGGCAATCTGATTAGCAAGCGTTGCATACGTCTCGATGTCACCGTTGGCGAAGGCATCCACCTGCTGGCTTTGCAGGTCCAGCGCCCCGATGATCTCAGTGCCCACTCGCAGCGGCAGCGCCAACTCCGCGCGCGTGCCGGGCAGAAAAGCGCTACGGCGGTGGCCCTGGCTGGCCTCGGCTTCGCGGACGACGACAGGTTGGCCGCTGATAGTCACCCGCCCGATAGTGCTCAGGCTACCGATACCGACCCGCTGGCCTATCGGGACGTTGCTGCTTGTAGCAACCAGCGTCGCATTCTTCCGATCCGTATCGACCAGATACAATTGAACGTGCTCCGCGCCCGAAAAATCCTTCAGCAACCGGATAATTTCCAGGTACAGATTATCTGGCGCGAGCCGTGATGCCAGAAGGCGCTGCGTGATGTCGTTGCTGACTGCCGCGATGCGCTCCTGCTGTTGGTGGCTCTCACTTTCTGCTGCCTGTACCATGCCACGTGGATTGCGGGCCAGCAGGTAATTGACTGCCGTATGCATGGCGAGTACAGGCAGGAAAATGACCACAAGGGTGATCAACGGATCGCTGATCGATTCTGCGCGGTTGGCAACGACGATAAGCAACAGGGCCGCTGACGCCCCGGCTGTCGGGGAAAGCGCCTGTTCCCCGACCAGCGCCGTACTCAGCGAGATGCCGAAGAGCGCTGCCGCGAAGTAAGTCTGGGGCATGATCACTTGCGATAGGGCCGCCACCGCAATCAAAAAGACCCAGGCTACGAGGATCACCACCGCACCTCGCACCTGCTGGCCGCGCGCCGTCGAAAAGAGTGCTCCCAGAGCGCCCAGGAACAGCACTCCGCCACCCACCAGGACGACAAACTGCTGCGTATCTGTCTTGCCGCTCCAACTGACGGTGAGCGCCACCACCATAAAGACGAACGCTGCCGCAGCCAGCAGTACCCCGCCGCTGTACGTACCGATAGCCTGCCGGCGCTGGATCGGATCGCTGTAGTGTCCCAATGGAAAGAGACGGCGCAGTACCTCGCGCATGAGCTAGTTTTCCCGTTTTTCTGATAATTTGTCGGCCAGTTTGGAAAGCGATGCCACCTTCGGGCTGCTATCGGTCATGGAAGCAGGCGGCACTTGCAGGCGGACGCGGGCACGCCTCGCACCCAACGCCTCTGCCATCTCCTGAACGGTGGACAGCAGCACTTCCTGCAACGTGCCACGCCCTTGAATGGTGGCACTCAGACGATTCATCAGCAGTTCCGTCTCAGCACGTTTGACCGTCTCGGCGTACTGTCTTGCATTTTCAAGCGCGACAGCCACCTGGTTGGCAATCTGTTCCAGCACGTCCAGCGACGCCGGGGTGTAAAAACCAGGCTGCCGGTGCATAACGTTGTACGTACCGATGGTCTGCCCGCCGACAACCAGTGGCATGATCACCGCGGAGCAGACGCCCGATTGTGCCAGCAGATGGTAATCCGGGTATTGTGAACCGCTGATGTCCTCCAGGACGAGCGGTTCCGGGCTCTCACACACCAGGTTCAGGGCCGTCTGGATGGCCTCGAACTCCATCAGAGCCGGCTCGCCCTCGCCCAAAACAAATAGCTGTAAGAGCGCTTCGTCAGCCCGGCGCAGCGCAACACTGACTTGGTCGGTTTCGATCAGCTTTCGTGTTTCCTCGTCGGCAATCTGGAGAATGGTATTGCGGTCAAAGGTACTGGTAATGCGATGGCTCAGTTCGGCCAGATGCTGCCGCTGCTCGGCCTGTCGCCTGAGTTCGCTGTAAAGCTGTGCGTTGTGGATGCTGATCCCTAGCTGCGCGGTGATTGCTGCCGCGCTTTCAAGCTCCTCGCCGGTAAACTCACGCTCGTTGTAATAGATGTCGAAGCCAACACTGCCTACCAGTTCGTTCTGTACAAAAATGGGAACAAAGCCAATTGAACGGATGCCCTGCGCATCAAAAACCGCCCGATCCAGGCCGTAATTCGCCACGTCCTCTATGCGTGCAATGGCAATGGGTTGGCGTTCGCGTGCCATTTCCTCGTAGATCTCGCGCGAAACAGGTACTTTCAAGCCCGCAATGCCGTTGTCAGGATATTCGGCCACAACTTCGCCGGCCCTGCGCGTGCTGTCGAACATGACGATCCCGACGTGATCCACGCGCAGCATTTCCACCAGACTGCGTGCGGCCCGGCTCATCACTTCCCGGGTATCGAGCGCGGCGCTCATCGACTGCGTGATCTCGTGCAGGGTGCGCAGCATTGCGATCTGGCTGTTCAGAGCACCGGTCTGTGGGCCTGGGACGCTCGTGTCCTGCGTAAGCGCCGGGCCAAGTTGCAGGGCCAGCGCTGCCAGCGCCTCCTCGACCATCGCATCGGGCTGGTCGATTGCGGCCAGCAGCACGCCGATTCCTTCACTGCCTTTTGCAATGGGATAGGCTCGTCCGCCCTGCACCGGCATTACCCGCCGTGAACGGATCACGTCGGCAAGGGCGGGGGTGACGCTCAAGTCATAGTGGTCGGCAGCCTGGGGAAGCGATGCGCCTGCGCGCCCGATCTCGATGGCAGTATTGCCCACCACCCGCGCGACCTGAACCCCTCTGAGCGAGGCCCTGGTAAAGCGATCACAAAGCGCCTGCAAAAACGAGTCCAGCCAGCCTTCAATCGGCGGGCGCGCAAAGGCTTGACGGTTAAGCTGGTTGGAAAGGGCCAGCACCGCGTCCAGCACATCTTTTTCCACAGTTATCGCCGCCCTTTTCTGACATAATTCATGACTTCTATCGGGAACCGATCCACATCAATCGGTTTGGGAATATAGCCGTCGCAGCCCGCGCTCAGGGAGCGTTCTTTGTCGCCCTTCATCACGTTGGCCGTCAGCGCCACAATGGGAATATGATCCAGTTCAGGTATCTGTCGAATGTCGAATGTCGCGCTGAAGCCGTCTTTCCCCGGCATATTGATGTCCATCAAGATCAGATCGGGATGTTCCATACGAGCCAGGCTCACGCCCTCGTCGGCGCTTGCCGCTTCGATGACTTCCATCCCCTCCGCCATCAAAATGCGCCGGACCAATAAACGATTGTCGGGTTTGTCCTCAATGTAGAGAATTCGTGCTTCGCCCATAGATCTGCGCTCTGTATCCTTGATGTGGCCTCAGATCGTAATATAGCATAGAAAGATCAAGAGCCTCGTAACAGTTTCTAAACTATTTTGTGAATCTGCGGTATGTGTTCGGAGCTACTATCGGCCAGGAGTATTAAGGCAGGCAGCCTGAAGCGAATTGCAGTCAGAGCGCCGAATCCGGTGGGGGCGGGCGGAGGGTGCGGTAAAATGGAGGGCATGTAAAGTGAGTTTGTGAGATGACCTACATCCTGTTTCTGTTTCTGTTCGTGTGTCTGCCGCTGGTGGGCCTGGGCCTGGCGTTGCGAGGCTCATTGCGCCGCCAACACCTGACCATGCTGATCGTGCTTGCCACTATCGCGGTAGTCTATACCACACCCTGGGATAACTACCTGGTCGCTACGCGCGTCTGGTACTACAACCCGCAGCTTGTCCTGAACGTCCTGCTCGGCTACGTCCCCCTCGAAGAATATGCCTTCTTCATCCTGCAAACCTTCCTGACGGGCCTCTTTGCGCTCTGGCTGTGGCGGCGCTACTACCCGGCAGATTTTGCCGAGAAGTCGGGGTTGTAAAGCACATGGGAGCGCTGACCTACCTGTTCCTGATCCTGATCTGGGCCGGGCCGCTGATCGCTGTGCAGTGGTTGATCGGCGCGGACATCCTGCTCAAGCGCTGGAAAGTGTTGATTCCTGGAATCTTCGTGCCGACCATCTACCTGACTGTCATAGACTCGTTCCCGCTGCATTTCTCGACCTGGACGATCAACCCCACGCAGTCGCTTAACCTGTTCATCCCGCTTCTACACGTGCCGGTGGAAGAGTTCGTCTTTTTCCTGGCGACAAACACCCTGATCGTGCAGGGCCTGATCTCGCTCTGGATGCCCGAAATGCGCCAGCGTATACGCAACCTGATTCGCCTGCTGATCCGGCTGGCACGGCGTGGCCCGGCGGCCATCGAGCCGGGGTCGGGGGACTGAGTGGCGCAAGCTCAGGGTGCTCTGCGACCAGTCGCTGCGTAGTAAATCGCCGCCGAGCCGTTCTCGCGCAGGATCGGCCAGGCCACGTGCAGCCTGCCGTCGGGAGCCAGCGTCAGCGCTGTCTTGCCTATGATTGCGCCCACTTCCGGGTTGTCAATGACTGGCTGGACGGCGTTCACACCGTTGGGCGTCAGCGTCAGGATAAGCGGACTGTCGCACTTGGTGGCCTTATCGGTTGCACTGACGGCCACCAATACGAACGATCCGGCCTGGGAGAGCAGCGCAGGCCAGCGCAGGTTTTTCCCGACGAGCGCAGCATGGCCGAACGCCAAAGGGCGGGTCGCCGCGCTGTCTGTAGAAGGGAAGGACAGACCTGCCAATGTGGTGGACAGGCTGCTGCCCTGCCTTACCGTGATGATGCTCCACAGGCAGTAAACGTAGGTGGCATCCGTGCCCAGGCTGAAGCTCTCGATGCTCTGATCAGCCTCAAGCTGAATGGTGCCAATGGCCGTATCCACGCCAGTCGATGGCTCGCTGCTCGGAAACGCCGCGTAGTGAATCGTCCATTGGTGTGGTGGGCCGGGTTCCAACCAGGCTACACGCAGAATGCCCTGCGCGTCGAAGGCAGCGGACGGCCTGGCGGCAGACGCGGACAGCCGCACGGCCTGGCGTGGCCGCCCGGCGTTGTCCACCTCCTGGAAGTACAAGGAACTCGTCTGTTCGCCAGAATTCACCCAGAACGTCAGCAGGTTGCCTGACCGCCCGTACAGCGCCGTATAATCGGACACGGTCTGGGTGCTGATCGTCGTCGGGCCGCGTTCCACCTGTCGATCCGCGCCAAGCAGCGCGCCGACCAGCCGGATTTCGCCGAGTGCAGTCTGATCCAGCCACAGCAGCTGGAGGCCGTGTCCGGGCGCAGCGAACAGGCTGGCCTGTCGGGGTGTCGTCCCAAGCGGCAGGATAAGCGGCTCACCCGGCTGTGAAAGATCGAGCAAGCGCAAGCCGGGTGTCTGCACATCGCCGGGCCACGCAGCCAGGGTGTGCTCGCTGTCGGCCAGCAGCGCGATTCCTTCCTGTGGCCCCGATGTTGCAATGACACGGATCGCCTGCCAGGGCCGTATTGCCGCAGGCGCACCTAGTTCGTTGGCGCACCCGGTTAAAGCCAGAAGCAACCCAAACGTGAAAAAATAGTGAATTAATTGGAATACAGTTGGTACACTGTTGACGCCGCTTTTGAATCTCATATATGATGATGAAGGTTCATCGTCCCTCAGTGTAGCTGTCAGCGTGGCTGAACGGATGCCACGACGTAGGGTATAGCGATATGGCGAATGCGTTCCAGCAGGACCTGCCCGGCACGGCCCACCTGAAAAGACTCGATAACAGCAAAACGCCCATATCACTCCCACGCCCCGTGCCCGGCCCAGGCGCAGACGGGCCTGCCGTGCCCTGGCGCATCATATTATATATCGGCACAGAGACCATCACCCCGCTTCGCCTCGAGGTCAGCGGCCCCATGATCGTGGGTCGTGGCGACCCTGCCGAAAACTACGTGCCGAATATCGATCTCAGCCCTTTCGGCGCACAGGACGCTGGTGTGTCACGCCGCCATGCCGTCCTCTTGAGCACCGCCGATGGCCTGTATATCCGCGATGCGGGCAGCACGAACGGCACACACGTCAACGGTTTCCTCATCCAGCCCAACCAGCCTTACCGGCTGCGTGATGGCGACAAAATCGAACTCGGACAGATGCACCTATCGTTGCGCATCGCTTCCGCGCCCGGCCAATAAACAGCGTCCTGCCAGCCTGGTTCTTTCTGGCCCCGACGGGGCTTCTTTGCTTCAACCAGAGGACGAATATCTTTGCGCGCTTGCGGGCATCAAGTACAATCCTGGCATGGTTGCCGATCCGTTTGTGGTGTCCCACGTGCGGCGCTTGCCGTTGTTTGCCTACCTGTCGCCCGAACAGCTTGATGTGGTGGCGAGCGCCTTTCAGCGCCACCGATACGCGCCCGGCGAAAGGCTCTACAGCCGGGGGGAGGACTCGCAAGGGCTATACCTGTTCGTGTCGGGTGGCGGGCGCATCCTGCGCGCCGGGCCGGACGGCATCGAGCGGGAAGTGGGACAGGTGCAGCCGGGTGCATACGTCGGGGAAACGTCGCTCTTCCTCCACGAACGCCGCGATGCAAGCGTGATCGCTGCACAAGATAGTATCGTTCTGGTCTTGCCGAAAGCGCAGTTCGATGCCGTATTGAATGCGCGCCCCGATATTCGCCCCCTCCTCAATATGCCCAGGGCATTGATGGATAGTTTGCAGCAGCAACGCGAACGCGGCGTCCGCCCCGACGAAGTGACCCTGCTCCTGACACGCCGCCATCCCTGGGCTTTTGCAGGGCGAGCGCTGCGTGGCGCATTGTTGTTCGCGCTCCTGTTGGGATTGGCGCTCGTCTCGACCAGGGTCACACTGCTGCCTGCGCCCATCTTGCCGCTTGGCTTTCTGGCGCTGGCCGTCGCTGTACCCGGTCTGATGGGGCTGTATTATTTCCTGGAATGGCGCAACGATTATTTCGTGCTGACCAACCAGCGGGTTGTTCACGAAGAACGCTTCCTGATGACCGGACAGGAACGCCGTGAGCAAGCCCTCCTGAACAACGTGCAGAACGTCAACGTGGCGCGGCGCGGCCCGGTGGCCGAAGTGATCGGCTTCGGCGACGTGGTGATCAGCACAGCGGGCAACCCGCAGCCCGTCGTCCTGGACAAGATTCCGAACCCGATGCACGTCCAGCAGTTGATCTTCGACCAGATTCAGAAGAACAAAGCTGCGCAGAACATCGAAGACCGAAACGCGATCCGCTCGCAGATCGACGCTCTGCTGACCGCACCTGCCAGCGCTGCCCAGGCTCCTGCGCCGCAGTTCAACGTCACGCCGCCGCCATCGGTGAACGTGTTCCGCCTGCTGTTTCCGCGCGGGCGCACCGTCAGTGGAGAGCGTATCATTTACCGCAAGCACTGGTTCATCCTGATCCGCAACCTGTGGCGGCCCTGGCTGTTCTACCTGGCATTGGCTGCGCTGGTCATGGTACGGCTGTCGGGGCGGGTGACGTTCCTGCAAGCCATTCCAGGTGTGGCGTTTGTTGTGCTCGGTCTGCTGTGGCTCCTGTTCAACACCTTCTGGCTGTACTGGGAATACGCCGATTGGTACGACGACACGTATATCCTGGATAGCCAGTCGATCATGGAGATCAAGCGCCGCCCCCTGTGGCTGAACGAAAACCGCAAGCAGGCCGCTTTGCAGCAGATTCAGAACGTGACCAGCCAGATCGGCAGCATCTGGGCACAACTTCTGAACTACGGCGATGTGATCATTCAGACGGCGGCGGAGCACGGTGCGATGGAGTTCAGGGCCGTCAGCAACCCGAAAGGTGTGGCTGAGGAGATATTGCAGCGCGTTCAGCGCCGTGCCGAGCTGCAATCGAGCGCCGGGCAGGACGAGCAGCGCCGCATGGTCGCGGAATATCTGGCGGCCTACCATCAGGCCACGCGCAATGACCAGGCCCAGCCGCCTCCACCGCCTGCTGCCTGGGTATCCAGACAGACACAGGGGATACATCCCCCGTCGCAAACGCAGCCCATGACGCCCGTTCCACCCCCACCTGACCACTCGCCGCAACCGACCATGCCCGGCCAAATCCCGGAGATGCCGCCCGGCCCGGACGAGACGCAGGCACGTTCTGCCGGCTCCGACACACAGCCCATCAAGCCGCCCAAACCGCCCGACATCAAGTCCTGAAAAGTGGAAAGTGAACGCCTTCGATCCCTCTAATTCGCGGACGCCTCATTGCGTCAACTTGCAAGGGCTGAATAATTTGCGGATGTTTGCATCCTCCGCGTAGATAGGAGCGGCTCCGTGATCGGCATCGTTATCGTCTCTCACAGCACCAGGCTGGCCGAGGGCGCGGCGGAGTTGGCACGGGGTATGGCCGGGCCGGAAGTGAGTCTCGCAGCAGTGGGTGGCCTCGACTTGCCGGAGCGTCCACTTGGCACGGACGCGACTCTCATTGTGCAGGCCATCGAACAGGTCTACTCCGACGACGGCGTGCTGATCCTGATGGATCTGGGAAGTGCTCTCCTCAGCGCAGAGATGGCACTGGACATGCTCACGCCAGAGCGCAGGACACACGTCTTGTTGTGCGATGCGCCACTGGTCGAGGGGGCAGTCGCGGCGGCTGTCCAGGCACGGCTGGGGGCCTCGCTCGAACAGGCTGCCGCCGAAGCCCGTGCCGCACTTGGCCCCAAGATCGAGCACCTGAAACCGGAAGCGCCAGCCGTCGGTACGGCTGCACCGCCCACTGCTCCTGCCAGCGAAGCCGGAGCGAATACGATTCGGCTGGTGGTGCAAAACCGCCTGGGGTTGCACGCGCGCCCGGCTGCGCGCCTCGTCCAGACGGCCAGCCGCTTCCAAAGTGACGTGCAAATCACCGACCTCAGCGCCGGACGCGGCCCGGCCAGCGCGCGCAGCATCAACGCCATTGCCACCCTGGGCGTGCGCCAGGGCCACGAGATTGAGATCGTCGCATCCGGGGCCGATGCAGAAGCAGCATTGACGGCCCTGCGCCAACTGGCCGATCAGCGCTTCGGCGATACGGACGCGGACACCACGCTGCCTCAGCCTGTGTCCACGCCGCCGGTTCAACAGGATGGGTCTACGCTGATCGGTATTGCGGCCTCTTCTGGCGCTGCGCTTGGCCCGGCCCGGCATTTTCGCCTGGCAGCGCCCCCGATCCGTGCGCTGATCGCCGCTGATCCGCAGGCGGAGTGGGACGCTCTCCTGGCCGCGATTGACCGGACTCGGCAACAGATCGAGACGACGAGGGCGGCTGTGGCCCGACGCACCGATCCTCGCGCAGCAGAAATCTTTGACGCGCATCTGCTGTTCCTCGATGACGCTGCCCTGCGTGAACCTGCCCGGCGTGCCATCTTTGCCGATCAGGCCAGTGCCGCCGCCGCGTGGCAGCAAGCCGTCAATGCGGTGGCCGCCCAGTATCGTGCGCTCGACGACGAGTACATGCGTGCCCGGAGCGCCGACGTGCAGAACGTGGGCCAGCAAGTGTTAGTCAAGCTGCTGGGCGGCGAAGTAGCTCCGTTGGCTGAACCCGGCATCCTGATCGCCCATGACCTGACCCCGGCGGATGTGGCACGACTGGATGCTTCGCACGTGCTCGGCATTTGCACCGCCTCCGGCAGCCCGACTTCGCACGGCGCAATCCTGGCCCGCTCGCTTGGCATTCCGGCGGTGGTTGGCCTGGGCAGCGCCATCCTGAGCGTGGAGGATGGCACACTGCTGGTGCTGGATGGCGACACCGGACGGGTCACGATCAACCCGGGCGAGGAAACTGCCGGCAGGTTCCGCCAGCAAATGGAACGAACGCGAGCCACACCCATTCCAGTGGTTGCGGGGCCAATCACGACGCGCGGTGGGCGCCCTATCGAGGTGGCCGCCAACATCGGTTCCGTCGTGGAAGCACGCGCTGCCGTCGCCGCTGGAGCGGATGGTGTGGGCGTCTTGCGCACTGAGTTTCTGTTTCTGCATCGGCAGATCGCCCCCCACGAGGACGAGCAATATACGGCCTACCGCGCCATAGCGGAGGCGCTGCAAGGCCGCCCCATGATTATCCGCACGCTGGACGTGGGCGGAGACAAGCCACTGCCCTACATTGATCAGGGCCGCGAGGCGAACCCATTCCTGGGCTGGCGTGCTATCCGGCTGTGCCTGGATCAGCCCGCCTTTTTCAAAACCCAGCTTCGCGCGATTGTCCGTACTGCTGCCGAGTTCCCGATCAAAGTCATGTTCCCGATGATTGCCACCCTCGCCGAATTTCGGCAGGCCAGCGCGCTCCTGGCCGAGGCCCGCTCTGAAGTAGTCGCACGCGGCCACGCTGCGCCAGACCGCATCGAAACAGGGATCATGGTCGAGATTCCGGCCTGCGCGTTGCAAGCCGCCCAGTTCGCGCCCGAAGTCGATTTCTTCTCGATTGGCACAAACGACCTGATCCAGTACACAATGGCCGCCGAGCGCGGTAACCCTCGCCTCACCTCGCTGGCCGATGGCTTTCAGCCCGCTGTGCTCAAACTGATCCGGCAGGTTGTCGAGGCAGCACACGCGCACGGCAAATGGGTCGGCATCTGCGGCGAATTGGCGAGCGATCCGCTGGCTGTGCCGCTGCTGATTGGGCTGGGCGTGGACGAATTGAGCATGAACGCGCCCGCCATCCCGCGCGCCAAGCACATCATTTGCACATTGGACGATGCCAGGATGGAAGCAACAGCGCTCTCAGCGTTGAGCCTTGTAACACCTGGCGAAGTGCGGGCGTTGCTGCGTCCTTAAACCTCACCAGCGAGAAAGTCATTCAGGAGAAACAACAATGGCTGTACCCCATCACAGTGCCGACCCCTGGACGCGTGTTCGCACCGTCCATGATCTGCCCGCCGACGAGGTGATCTCGGCCTTCCAGAAGGAAATACGCCGGGGACACACCGAAAACGCGGCGCTGCTGGCTTACGAAATGTTGACGACCAGCGCGGAGCTGGAAGAGGTGGTCTGGCGGCGCTTGCAGGTTATCTCAGTGGAGGACGTGGGCTACGGCAACCTGAACGCGCCGGTGCTGGTCGAAACGCTGTACCAGATGCACTTCCGTGTTCCGCCTGGGCGCGGGGATCGCTACCTGTTCGCCATCCATGCCGTGCGTGTGCTGTCCACCAGCCAGAAGGAACGCGGCAGCGACGAACTGCTGAACTGGATTGCTCAGGCGGTGGAGCAGGAAGGCAAACTGCCGGAAATCCCCGACTACGCGATTGACATGCACACGCGGCGCGGCCAGGAGATGGGCCGGGACTACGCCCACTTTCTGACGGAAGCCTCGAAGGTGATGCCGGAAGTGCCAGACCGCGACAGGACATACCTGAATCGGCTGCTGGCGGGGTTGAAGGGCACACAATAGCACATACGCGCACGGTTTTCACGGCGCGTCCAACGTGTCCTGGCGCAACTGGGCTACACTTCCCCGAACACCTCTGCCATTGAACAGCGCCATGCCACCGCTCGACGCATGAACGCTCATCAGGTTCGCCACTCGCTGGCTTTTCCGTGGCAGGATGACACCCAAATCGCGCCGTTCCCTGCGTCTGCGCCTGGCACACCTCCGAGAATACAAGTGTTCGAACCTCGTACCCCGGCGCTGGCACTGCGGCTTACTGACCACGTCTGGTCAATTCAGGACATCCGGCTCGCACCCATGTTCTCATCGGGAGGTGCGGGATAATCTCATATGACCATCCTCCTTCCCGGCTGGCGTGTGAATTTTACGTATAAGTTTTTCCCAATACGCCACTTTAATACACCTTTGAGATGGAAAACGCCTGCAAAATCCTTAAAATGTGAAGTACGTGGATGACTGGACAGCACGGGTAGATTGTGGTTCGGCTGCCCGTTGATCATCGCAATTCTTGCTATCCATTGGGGATCGCAGTCCATCAATCCGCACTCCCTGAAGGAGAACATCCATGAAAAAAATCCTGATTGTTGATGACCAGCCCGCAGTACGCGAATTGGTGAGCGTTACGCTGGAGATCGGCCCCTACCACATCCTGACAGCGGAAAACGGCGACCAGGCATTGGAGCTTGCCCGGGCAGAACTGCCCGAACTGATGCTGCTCGACATCCAGATGCCCGGCGGCAGCCTGGATGGCTTGGACGTATGTCGCGTCCTGAAAAGCGACGAACGTACCAAAGACATCACGATCATCATCCTGACGGCCAAAGGACAGGATTGGGACAGGCAGGCCGGCCAGGACGCCGGGGCCGATGATTATTTTGTCAAGCCGTTCAGTCCGCTCGAATTGATGAACAAGGTCGAACACATTCTGGGATAATCTGGCTGAGGACGTGAGTCATGGACGAATTGGATCAGCCATCGGGCGATCTGGAACTGGCGCACCGACAGGCACTCAAGTATGGGCAAGATTTAGCCCGTGTCTACGTCGCCGAAAAGGCCAAGCGCGAAGAACTCGAAGTGGCCTATCAGGTCCTCAGCGCTATTTTTGCCAGCACACCCGATGGGCTGGTCGTACTGGACGATCAGTATAACATTACTCAGGCCAACACGGCCTTTGTTCAGCTTGTCGAGATGACCCTGCAAGAGCTGGTCGGACGCGCCATCAACGACATCCTGCTCACCGAGGAACTGCTTCCCGCATTGGAGTACCTGGCTGCGGATAGTTCTGCACCTTCCGAAGTTGACCTGACCCTGACCCGGCCTGTTAAGCGCTCGCTGCACGCCAACATCGCCCGGCTGCAATCGGGCCGCCTGCGCGGCTGGATCATCGCGGTGCGCGATGAAACCCGCCGTAAGCGGATGGAGCACCAGAAAGTGGAATTCATCAACATCGCCGCTCACGAACTGCGCACGCCGTTGGGCGCGGTGTTGGGCTACAGCGAACTCCTGCGGGATAGCAACGCTGAGACTAACAATCTGACCGCCGACCAGAAGGAATACCTGGGCGCGATCCTGCGGGGCGGACAGCGCTTAAACAACATCGTCATGGAACTGGTTCAGTTTGCCGATCTGACTCAGGGCGACATCCGGCCCCACGAAATTGTGGAATTCGTCCTGTCGGAACTGATCAACAGCACAGCAGACGAACTGCGCCAAGCCGCTACCGACAAACGGATCGCCCTCAAAATCGACGCTGACCCGTTGATCAAGATGAGGGCAGACAGCGCATGGCTGCGCTCCGCGCTCTACCAGTTGATTCTGAACGCCATCAATTTCACGCTGCCCGGCGGCGAAATCCGTATCAAGGCCGAGGAAGAACAGAATCAGGTCATTCTTCGGGTGAGCGATAACGGCATTGGCATCCCCAAACCTGACCTGGAAACGATCTTCCGCCCGTTTTTCCAGGTCGAGGGGCACGACACTCGCCGGGTCGGTGGCCTGGGGCTGGGGTTGTCCATTGCGCGCCGGGCCGTGACCCAACTGGGCGGTACCATCTCCGTCGATAGCACGCTGAACGTGGGAACAACCTTCACCCTCGAACTGCCGACGCAACAGCATTCGTCAAACGCTGCGCAGCTATCGGCCATCCAGGCCGAACTGGATTCCAGCCAGCAGCAGGCGCTGGTATATGCGCGAGACATGCAGCGCTTGTACCGCCAGCTTCAGGAAACCAACCGCAGCCTGCAAACCATCAATACGCAGCTTGACGAAGCCAACAAATTGAAGGCCAATTTCCTGAGCGTGATCAGCCACGAACTGCGCTCGCCCTTCGCCTCGATTGAACTGGCGCTGCAAACCTTCAACCGCTACGGGGTCGAGGAACTTCGCCCCGAACAACGTGATCTGCTCGACCAACTGGCTCAAAACCTGAAAGATGGCCGCCGGATGATCGACAGCCTGGTGACGTATGCCAGTCTGCTCAGTAAACAGGGCCGCCTCAACCTGCAAGCGGTGGAAATCGACCAGGTGATCGACGAGACCACCGCTGCCCTGCGCCCGCTGGCCGACAGGCGACGGCAGTCCCTGGTGGTTCAGGTGTCCAGAGGGTTGACGTTGCCCTCCGGCGACAGGGAACGGATCGGCGAGGCTGTCTGGCATCTGCTTCACAATGCTATCAAATTCAGCAAGGCCGAAGGACAGATCGTCATCCGGGCACACACTGAAGGCGAGTACCTGGCGATTGAGGTCAAGGACACCGGAGTCGGTATCCCACTGGACAAGCAAGCGCAGGTCTGGGAGTCCTTCGCCCAGTTGTCGGACTCGGTCAAACGCGGCGTCGAGGGCCTGGGGTTAGGGCTGGCCCTCGTGCGTTACGTGGCACTGGCGCACGGCGGCAACGTCGTCCTGCACAGCGAACCCGGCGTCGGCAGCGTGATTGGCTTCTGGCTGCCCATCTCACGGCGCTATGAGGGGGCCGCCTAGACTCTCCGCCAACGGTTCAGCCGGGACAATGCCCGAACGAAGGGCCAGAGTGGTACAGATACCATCATCGCCAGCTTTTCCGGCAGCGACGCTGTTTCATCCAGGAAACGGAAGATTCGCCTGATCGGGTTGTTCCTGAACATGGCGGTAAAAATCAACTGCATCTGCCCGCCATACTGCTGCATCACCTCTAGCATCAGCGAGTCGCACTGCCGGAACCACCAGGGGTCAGCTGGAACGTCGAAAGGGTGTCCCGTCGTGAGCATAGATTGGACGATGGCTGCCGAGTCCTGCTGAATGCGCAAAAAGGCGTAGCCCGACGACGGCTTGACTCTGCCGCCCTGTGCGCCGACTGTCATCACGTGCCGCCCTGTGCGCCGGGGAAATACGTAGTCGGTCAGGGGGTTGACGCCGCCCTCCTTTGCCACGATGCGGTAACTTGTGATCCCCAGTGTTCGCTCGACGTAGTCGCTCAGGGCTTCGTCGCCATGATCGGGACTGCCACTCACCAACTCGACCAGCGCCCGCTGTCCTGTGAAGGGCAGCACATACAAGAAGCGCATTTCGCCCTTCTGCGGCGTTCGGAAGTCGAACAGTGTGGCAATGCCCGGATCGAAAACCGCGTCCGCCGTCTCGATCTCCCAACCTCTGAAGTGCTGCTGAAGGTAATGACAGCGGGCCGAATCAGGGGCAAAATGGGTCAGCGAGAACAGGCTATCGAAGACCCACGTTCCAGCGTAGCGTTCTGCGCCGACAGCGACGGTGGCGTATTCGTCGCCATCCTCGATCCGGTCAATTTTGCCCTGCACGAAGTCCACGTTGGCGCAGTCGGCCAGCGCTTTCCTCACAAAACGATAAAAGTCGAGGCCGCGTATCATCCGGTAGCGATACGACCCCAGATCGATGAGCCGCTGAAAGTCCTCGCCCACAAATTGCAATCGATCCCACGAGCGGTACACGACACTGTCAAAAAGGGTCGGTTGTTCCGTCCAGAAACAGAGGGTGCGGTCATTCCGATCTTTGGCGTCGCGGTCAAGGATCAGGATAGAGCAATCGCGCAGTGGGCTGTGGATCAGGTGATAAGCCAGACTCAGCCCGGCGATACCTCCTCCCGCCATGATGAAGTCGTAGCGCTGCAAGGGTTCCGTCCTCAGCGGCTGTGCCAGCCTATCAGCGGCAGGCGGCGCAGCTTGCCCCAGGTGTCGACGTGGGCGCGGCGGCTGAACACGTCATAATCGTGCGCCTCGATGTCGTCCAGAATGGCGCGGTAAAGTTCACTGGCAGCAGCGACGGCCAAACGCCCGTCCCGGTTCAGGAGCGAAATGCCCGGCCATGCTTCGGCATACAGGCAGCGGTTGCGCGCTATCTGAAAGCGCATACAGGCGCGCCAGCGCTCATTGATCCGTCCGGCGGCAATATCCTCTTCTGTGAGCGCATAGGCATCAAGTTCGTCCAGAGGCAGGTACAGGCGTCCAGATCGCCAGTCTTCACCCACGTCGCGCAGAATGTTGGTCAACTGAAGCGCCACCCCCAGCTTGATTGCATAGGGGATGGCGTCTTTGTCTGCGTACCCGATGACGTGCATACTCATCAACCCGACAGTGGATGCCACGCCATAGGCATAGGCTGCCAGATCGGCAAAGGTGCGGTAGCGGGTTTGCTGAAAGTCGCGTGCCACGCCATCGATAAGCTGTTCGGCGTAGCAGGCCGGAATCGCATATCGCGCGCGGGTGTCGGCCCAGGCCAGGGCAATCAGATCGTGCGCGGTGACGTCCGATGGCATATCCGTATAGATGGGTTGCGACAGGGCCTGCCGTCGCCAGTGCAGTAGCGTGTGCTCGATCAGATCGGCGCTTTGGGACTTGCCGGGCCGGTCTACGATGTCGTCGCTGACCCGGCAAAAGGCGTAAAGTGCGCGGATGGCCTGCCGTTTGTGGCGCGGCAGCAGTTGAGTAGCCCAGTAGAAGGAGCGGCTATGTGCGGCGGTTACACGCTCGCAGTAGGCATAGGCGCGTTCCAGGATTGGTGGGTTGTGCGCGGCAATGCGGGGCATGGCTGTGCCCGCAACGGCAAGGTGAGCTTCCTGTGCGCGTGAAAGCAGCGGAAGTTCCCAGGTATGCAGCGTTAGCGGAGAAATAGTCATGGCAGCCTACGCCGTCTGGCCGTGCTTCACCGGGACAAGCGTGGCCTCCTGATGCACTTCAGAGGGGCGCAGCGCCAGCCATACGGCACGATAATCGATGAAAGTCAACTGAAGATGGCTGGGCGCGCCGCACAGCGGGCAAACCTCACGGGGCGGGAAAATCGGGCTGTGGCAGTTCTGGCAGACCTCACCCATCAGGGTGTAGCGCTGCTGCCGGATGCGCCAATTCTGTGGAATACTCATCGGGATACCCCTAGCTAACTCCTGAGCGCAGGTTGTGCCGGTTTCCAGAACGTGCGCTGGACGGCCAGGCGGCGCTGTTCGCGGGGCTTGTACCGGACAACCAGCATCGTCGCCAGCAGCCCGGCGCACTGAACCACACTGAAAATGATCGACAGGCTGCGAAAATAGAGATAGGTCGGGTTCTGAAGCACTGCTGCGCCCTGAACATCGACCAGTTTGAGTAGATAGATCGTCCAGGGGCCGAGGCACACTACATCGAGGGCCAGCAGGGCCAGCAGCATCGCCCATGACCTACCACCATGCCGATGACGAGACTGCTGCCAGTCGGTCAGTCTGGCGATGACGACGGCAGTGAAGAGCAGGCTGACTGCCGCCGGGACAATGAGCAGTTGATCCAGCCGCACCAGGCAGAGGTGAATGGCATACAATGCCTGCCCACTGATCAGGCTGCCCGCCAGCGCGATCAAAGCCCGGCACAGGGCTGCGCCGATCCAGATCGCGGCGAACAGAATGTGAAAAGTGCGTACCCGCTGCTCGTCTACGGCACGGAGCCTGGTCACGCGACTGGCGTGCCTTTCAATCGACATTGCTACCTCCTTCACGCCAGGCTGCGCATGACGGCCAGTAAACTTTCGGGAGAGTCGCCTTTGCTGACAAACACATCGGCCCCTGCCGAAAGCGCATCGGCTCTGTAATCGGCGTACATGGATAGCACCACAACTTTGACCTGCGGCCAGCGCGCCTTGACGATGCGCGTCGTCTCCACACCATCCATGTCGGGCATCCGGGCATCCATCAAGATGACGTCGGGCTGAGACTGTTCGACCATGTGGACGGCTTCGGAGCCATTCGCAGCTTGCTGAATGCCGCTGACGTGCGGCCAGGTCGCAAGCAGCGCAGTCAAACTCTGTCGTGTTCTCGCCTGGTCGTCCACAATCAACACTCGAATACCCTCCCTCATTCCGTCTCCTCTTAGCCTTACGTCAATCAACTGCCACCAGCATAACGGACCTGCCTCCGCTCTTCATCGAAAGGATGAAGGATTTCACGCTCACAAAAAAAGACCGCTCCGGGAGCGGCCTACCTCAACATTCTGACGATGGACTACCACATTTGTAGGAGAGCGCCTCGCAAGACTTACAGGTCACTCCACCCGACGATTCGGCCCCCTTCAAACCGGCAAACCCGACTTAACCCCACGCTGAGGGCACTTTGCCGGGCTACCTCAAAGCCGCCGCCGATGTTGTTGGCCCGGTGCGCATCGCTGCCAAAGGTCAGCAGGCGTCCGCCCATCTCGACGTACCAGCGCAGCGCTTCCTGTGCCGGGTGAATCTCGGCAGCGGCGCTGCGTAGCCCTTTCGTGTTGAGTTCCAACGCGATGTCGTTGTCGATACACGCCTGCCATGTGGCCCGAATGCTGTCCTCGAAGGGGCGGATGTCAAAAGCGCCGTAGACCTCAAAGCCGACCCGCTTGGGCAAATCGACGTGCGCCAGGATGTTGAAGCCGCCGTGCGCTGCCATACGGGCCAGTTCCGTGAAATAGGCACCGAAGGCGACCTGTGGTGGGTTGCCGCGAAAGTAATCGTTGCTGAACATGTTGTTATTGCCGACCCAGTGCAGGCTGCCCAACACCACGTCATAAGGGTAGCGTTCCAGGACCGGTTGTATTTTTCGCTGCCAGCGATGAGGCTCGCCAACCTCAACGGCGGCGCGGATCGTCAGATTGGGGAACTGCCTCCGGCAGCGCTCAAGGTCCGTAAAGTAGCGTTCCGGGTCGTAATAACCCAGATCGATGTCCAGCAGATGATTGTTGAAGTGATCGCTGAACGCAATCTCGCTGATGCCAGCCTCGATGGCGGCGGCGCACATCTCCGCCATCGGGATTTTGCAGTCAAAACTGTGGTGGGTGTGAATGTGGTAGTCGATGAATGCTGTCACGTTGCTTGTCCCTGAGCCCGGGATATTGAGGAAGCGGTTATTGATTCAGCCTGGCACAACGTCCAGTTCAAAGGTTTGTCCGCCCGTATACGCCTGTTCGGAATCTGCACGGTAAACCGTCACGTCTCCTGCGCCGAGCACTTCAACTTCCTGCCCGCTGATCAGCGCTGCCGTTTGTTCATCAATGCCCAGCAGAATGTACTCGGCTGGCAGCCCGGTACGAAGACGCACTGCATTGAAACGCCCCGCGATCATCTCGTGGTGCGGCAGCACGACCATTCGCTTGAGCACACCGAGCGCCTTCTCCCAGAGGCCGCTGTCCCAGTAGTAGTCGCACAACGCCATCGCCCCCGCTCCGCTTGCTGCCAGCATGACACCGTTGGCCCAGGCGTGCTGCAATCGGGCCAGCGTCTCTGTCCCTTTTAACGCTTCAACGAGCGCCAGCGGGTTGCCGTCCGTCAGGTAAACGATTTGTGTGCTTTCCAGTGCTGCTGAAGCCGCCGGATCGCTGGCAATGGTCGCATCGGCTATCATGACTGGTGCAGCCTTCGCACCCAGCGCATTCAACGCACCGACTGCCTGCCGCGCCGCTTTACGCGGGTTATCGGCAGCCGTCGGCAGTACGGTCACACGCGGCGCATCCGGCCCGGCAGCGCGCAACAGCCGACTGAGCAGGGGAGTGCTCTCCCTGCCGAACTCATTCCCGCCGATTAGCATCACCCTACCGGGCATAAACTCCCCTCCCATATGGGCCAAGTGCCAGGCCTCAGACCGCGCACTCATGGTTATAATGCGCGGTGTTATTTGAACATGGACAGATGATGAACGCCAACTACCGCCTGCGCCAGGTCACACTCAATGACGCAGCCCAACTCCAGGAATCGTGCTGGCCGAACTGGTCGATTGAAGCCGTCCGTGACCTGTTGCAGCGT
Source organism: Chloroflexota bacterium (assembly GCA_021325095.1). Taxonomy (GTDB): domain Bacteria; phylum Chloroflexota; class Anaerolineae; order Aggregatilineales; family UBA2796; genus JAJPHV01. The sequence continues at coordinate 54,015 of JAJPHV010000121.1, forward strand.
GTGGATGGCATCTCCCGGCGCAATCGAGGGCTGGGCATTGTTGCTTACAACGAAGCAGACATCCTCGGCTACGGACAGTTGACCGTCTGGCCGCGCACCACTGAGATCAGCGATCTGATCGTCACCCCTGGCTACCGCAGTCACGGGATCGGCACAGCCATCATCCTACACCTGATCGATAAGGTACGGGCGTGGCACTTGCCACAGGTCGAGATCGGCGTGGCGCTGAACAACCCGCGAGCGCTGGCTCTCTACCAGCGCCTGGGTTTTCAGGAAGATCGCATCATTAACCTTGATCTGGGGCATGGCGTCGAGCCTGTCATGTATTTGACCATGTCTGTCACCCAGGAAATCCATTCTCCTGAGTGACGAGGCGCCTCATCCTCCACCATACCATCATTCCTTGCCCGGCGGAGTCTCTCGCTTCCCATTGACCTCCTGTTGGAGGAAACTGATCGATTTGGGGTGCGCCCGCAGTAAGCGGTGACCCTGGCCTGTCAGATGGCATTTTGACGGTGACACCCTCAACTGGTGAGACCTGGCAGGGCCTCGCCGTGTATGGTTGACAACGGCAGGTGGATGCGCAAGAATCGCAGTATAACTTCCCTTTAACATTTCTTACTGGATTTCTAGAGGCAGCCCCATGATCAATGATGTCCTGAAAGATGCTGAATCCCGGATGAAGGGGGCGATTCACGCCCTGGAAGAAGACCTGGCGACGATCCGCACCGGGCGGGCCAGCCCGGCCCTGGTCGAGAAGCTGATGGTTGAGTATTACGGCACGCCGACCCCGCTCTATCAGATGGCAACCATCAATGTGCCGGAGGCGCAGTTGATCACAATCAAGCCTTTCGACAAGAACTCACTGCGCGACATCGAACGGGCTATCCAGACCTCGGAACTGGGCCTCAATCCCAACAACGACGGCACGCTGATCCGCCTGGCGCTGCCACCGCTAACGCAGGAACGGCGCAAGGAACTGGTCAAGGTGGTGCACCACCGCCTGGAAGAGGCCAAAGTGGCGCTGCGCAACATCCGGCGCAGCGCCATCGACGACCTGCGCGAGTTCGAGAAGGAAAGCCTGATCTCCGAGGACGAAAGCCGCCGGGGACAGGAAGAGGTGCAGAAGTTGATCGACAAGTACACCGAACTGGTGGATGCGACGGGGAAACGTAAAGAACAGGAGATCATGGCGGTCTGATGGAAAGACGAAAGTAGGAGCATGGTAGCAAAAGCGCACATCACAGTGCAAGAAGAATCACAGGTACGGCCTGAGCGTGTGCCTTACCACCTTGCCATCATCATGGATGGCAACGGACGGTGGGCGCAAGCGCGCGGGATGCCCCGGCTGGCCGGGCACAAGGCAGGCGTGGAGAATCTGCGCCGTGTTCTGCGCGCCTGCAGCGAGTTCGGCATCAAAATCCTGACCATCTACGCCTTCTCCACGGAAAACTGGGGCCGCCCGGAGTCGGAAGTGCGCGGCCTGATGAACATCCTGGAAAGCGTCATTGACCACGAACTGAATGACCTGGATGCGAACGGCGTTCAACTGCGCCACCTGGGAAGGTTGGAGGGCCTGTCGCCCGTTTTGCAGCGCAAAGTCCACGAAGCTATTGAACGCACGCGCAACAATGACCGATTGACGCTCAACGTTGCCTTCAACTACGGCGGGCGAGACGAGATCATCCAGGCGGTGCGGCGTATCGTCGCCGACGGCATCCCCGCCGAAGAGATCGACGAGGTGTTGTTCAGCCACTACCTGTACACCTGCGGCGCGCCCGACCCTGATTTGATCGTCCGCACCAGCGGGGAACTGCGCGTCAGCAATTTCCTGATCTGGCAAGGCGCTTACGCCGAATATTACGCCACCCCAACCTACTGGCCCGACTTCGACAAGGAAGAATTGCGCAAGGCGCTGATCCATTATAATGGACGGGAACGGCGCTTCGGCCTGGTGACGCCGCCCTGACCTTTTCGCTTCTGCTCCACGCCAGTCCGGCAAGGTGTTCTATGCTCAGAACACGGCTGCTGACGGCAACCGTACTGATACCCATCATCGCGTTCTTTCTGATCGCTGGTGGATGGTTATATGCGCTTGGCGTGGCGGTCACTCTGGCTGTTGGTGGCGTTGAATTCGTCTCGTTAATGCGCAAAGGCGGCTATCGGCCCTATCAGGCTATCGTCCTGGCCGCCATTGTTTTAACTGTTGCCGCGCAGGCGGCTGGCATCATGGCGCAGGTACTCGCGCCTGGCCTGGCGGCGCTTCTGATCGTCTCGATGACCGCTATGCTGGCGGCCTATGGCGATGGCGACAAAATTCCGGCGGTCAACTTCGGGCTGACCGTTGGCGGGGCATTGTATATCGGCTGGCTGGGCGCGCACCTGGTCGGCGTGCGCCAGCTACCTGACGGTCTATACTGGTCACTGATTGTCATTCCGTCGGTGGCCGCAGCGGATAGCGGTGCATACGTCGTCGGGCGCGGCCTGGGGCATCACAAAATGGCCCCGGTGGTCAGCCCCAACAAAACCTGGGAAGGCTATCTGGGCGGTGCTCTGGTTGCCGCCGGAATCGGGGCACTGTGCGCAGCGCTGGCTTCCACGCTTGCGCCCAGGATTCGTGTAGTGGATGGTGCGTTCATTGGCCTGCTGGTCGGGCTGGTCAGCCCGGTTGGCGATCTGGGCATGTCTACGCTCAAGCGCATGTTCGGAGCCAAAGATTTCAGCAACATACTGCCCGGTCACGGTGGTGTGCTGGACCGGATCGATTCGGTGTTGGTCGGGGCGGCGATCAGTTTCTATTACATTGTCTGGTTCGCCCTTACCCGATGAGGAGCGCAAGGTGAGGAAATAGACTTATGGCCCCTCTGATCACAATCGAGCGCCACATTATCGACCAGCAGCGCAAATACCCCAATGCCACCGGCGCATTTTCCCGTCTACTGTACGACATCGCCCTGTCCGCCAAAATCATTGCCCGCGAGTCGATGCGCGCCGGGCTGGTCGATATTCTCGGTTCTGCCGACACCGAGAACGTTCACGGCGAGAAACAACAAAAACTCGACATTTTCGCCGATGCCACGATGTTCCATATGAACGATCATACCGGGCAGCTTTGCGTCATGGCCTCGGAAGAGCAGGATAACATTATTACGATTCCCGATCAGTTCCCGTGCGGCAAGTACGTGCTGGTTTACGACCCGCTGGACGGCTCCTCGAACATCGATGTGAACATCGGCATGGGCACGATTTTTGGTATTCACCGCAAAATCACGGAAGGTGAACGCGGCGCGTTGGAAGACTGCTTGCAGCCCGGCCACGACCTGGTGGCCGCCGGGTACGTCATCTACGGAACGAGCACAATGCTCGTTTACTCCACAGGACAGGGCGTTCATGGCTTCACCCTCGACCCTTCGTTGGGCGAATTCCTGTTGAGCCATGAAAATATGCGGATTCCGGAAAAACCGTTGTACTACAGCGCCAACCAGGGCAATCAAAAATACTGGACGCCGGGTGTCCGGCGCTACGTGGACTGGCTGCAAGGGTTGGATGCGCCCGATCACGAGCCGCTGCAAGCCCGCTACGCCGGATCGCTGGTCTCGGACTTCCACCGCAACTTGCTGCGCGGCGGCGTCTACTTCTACCCCGGCGACCTGCGCAACCCGAATAAACCGAATGGCAAGCTGCGCCTGGTTTATGAAGCCGCGCCGCTGGCCTTTCTGGCGGAACAGGCGGGCGGCTATGCCTCGGATGGGATCGGCAACATCCTGGACATCAAACCCACGTCGCTGCACCAGCGCGTGCCCTACTTCATCGGCAACCGCAACCTGGTGGAGCAGGCCGAGCGCTTCATCCAGGAGTATGACCCGGAATGGTTGGCCCGCTACAAACCCATGCGCGTGACCGTGACCGGCAAGCGGCAGACCGCAACAATGCGTGTACAGGCTGAATCCTGAATGCCCACCGTCCAGCTCAGAGGCCAGCGCATGTTCTACGAGGTGCTTGGCAGCGGCCCGCCCCTGCTGCTGATGCACGGCTGGATGCAGATCGGGGCCGACCTGCTGCGGCTGGCCGAAGGGCTGGCCGTCACCTACCGGGTCTACCTGCCCGATCTGCCCGGCTATGGCCGGAGCACCCCGCCAGATCGCACCTTTCCACCGGACTTTTATCAACGGGACGCAGCCAGGATGACAGCCTTTCTCGACGCGCTTGGCCTGTCCAACGTTCATGTCATGGGCTTCAGCGATGGCGGCGAGGTGGCATTGCTCGTGCCCATCCTGCGCCCTGACCTGTGCCGCTCAGTGATCGCCTGGGGTGCGGTGGGTTGGTTCCGGCCCGACCTGTGCGAAGTGGCGAGACAGCGCAGCCTGCCCCCCAACTGGATCAACGACGGCTGGCGTGCCAGGCATCCGGGCCAAAGGGTTGATGACTGGCCCCACCAGTGGGTGGAGGCGTTCTGCGCGATCATTGCTGCTGGTGGCGAGATTAGCCGGGGCCGCGCTGCTGAAATCCGTTGTCCGCTTATGCTATTATTGGGTGACCAGGACGTGCTCAACCCGGTGGCAGATGGGCGGCGCTTTGTGGAAGAAGCCTCCAAAACGCCGGGCGTGGCGCGGGTTTTTGAGGTGTTCAAGTATGCGGGTCACGCCCTGCACGACGAACAACCTGAACGATTCCTGGCAATGGTGCGAAACTTTCTGAAGCAGAACGAATAGCCACGAGAAGTCACATGCCACAGCAGCCGATCCGGTTTGTCACGTTTCTGGCACCGAACATCTACCCGGTTTACCGGTTCGTGGCGGATTACGTCGCCGAAAAACTCAAGTATCCAACAGAATTGACCGACGGTGTGTCATTCGATCAGTTCGCCACGAATCAGGCCGACGTCGGCTTCATCTGTGGGCTGCCCTATGTCCAGCTTGCTGACCAGCATCCTCCTGCCGTGAAGCTGCTGGCCGCGCCCGTGCTGCAAGGCGAGCGCTACCAGGACAGGCCGATCTACTTCTCGGACGTGATCGTGCGCCGGGATAGTCCGTTCCAGACGTTTACCGACCTGCGCGGGTGCTCCTGGTCATATAATGATCCGACCTCGCACTCGGGCTACAACCTGACCCGCTACTGGCTGGCGAAATTGGGAGAGACGGGCTGTTATTTTAGCCGCATCGTGCAGGCTGGTTTTCATCAGAAGTCGATCAGGCTGGTGTGCACAGGCGAAATTGACGCCTCGGCCATTGATTCGCAGGTGCTGGGCGTCGAACTGCGCGACTATCCAGAACTGGCCGAGCAAGTGCGCATTGTCGAAACCTTTGGCCCATCACCCATTCAGCCCGTCGTGGCTTCCTGTCACGTCCCGGACTCGCTGGCGACGGACATTTGCGCTGTGCTGCTGGCGATGGGCGACGATCCCGCGGCCCAGGCGGCGCTGGATCGCGGCCTCGTGAAGCGTTTTGTTGAGGTTAGCGACACCGATTACGACGAAATCCGGGCGATGTGCTCGCTGGCCGTTGGCGTCGATTTGGCCCCACACCATATTAATTTCCTGTGAAATTCTGTCTCTCGGTTTGAAACCTGCATGATCCACGATAGCATTCAGGGTATAATTTTGGGTAGGCGATCCATACGCCGGTACCAGCCGGATCGCCCTGTGCCGCGCGAGGTGCTGGAGGGCATATTGACCGCCGCGATCCACGCGCCATCGGCTCACAACCGTCAGCCGTGGCGTTTCGCCGTGATAACCTCGCCTGATGTCCGCCGTGACCTCGCGCTTGCGATGGGGGCGCGGCTGCGCGCCGATCTCACCGCTGACCATGTACCTCAAGACGTGATTGAGAAGGATGTCAACCGCTCATTCAGCCGGATCAACGGTGCGCCGGCGCTGGTGCTGGCCTGTATGAGTATGGTGGATATGGATCGCTACCCTGATCCTGAACGCTCGGCTGCGGAACGCCTGATGGCTGTGCAGAGTACCGCCCTGGCTGTGCAGAATTTGCTGCTCGCGGCCCACGCTGAGGGGCTTGGGGCGTGCTGGATGTGCGCGCCGCTGTTTTGCCCGGACGTGGTCAGTGCTCAATTGAACCTGCCAGAAGACTGGGAACCCCAGGCATTGATCACGATAGGCTATCCAGCGGAACAAAAACAGTCGGCACGTCAACCCCTCGAAACGCGGGTATTATGGCGCTAAATTCTGGCGCACAATCTCGCGTGGTTGCGCTGGCGGGCGGCGTTGGCGGAGCCAAGCTGGCAGATGGTTTATACCGCTGTCTGCCGCCGGGTGCGCTAACGGTGATCGTCAACACCGGTGACGATTTCAGGCGCTACGGCCTGGCGATCTCCCCCGACCTGGATACAGTGATGTACACCCTGGCCGGGCTGGCACACCCCGTCAACGGTTGGGGCTTGGCAGGTGATACGCAACAGATGCTGGGGATGCTGCGGCGCTATGGCGACGATGCCTGGTTTGGCCTGGGCGACATGGATATGGCAACCCATCTGCTGCGCACTCAGGCACTGGCGGCGGGTCAGACGTTGAGCGAGATCACGGACGCTTTGTCGTCCGCGCTTGGCATCAGGGCGCGGCTGCTGCCCATGTCCGACGACGCGGTGCCGACCATGGTCGAGACGCTCGAACATGGTACGCTGGCGTTTCAAGAGTATTTCGTCCGTTACCGCTGGCAGCCTACCGTGCGCCGCTTGTATTACAACGGCGCGGATCGCGCGCGCCCGGCTCCGGGATTACTCGATGCGCTGGCGCAAGCCTCGGCCATTGTCATCTGTCCGTCCAACCCCCTGCTGTCCATCGAGCCGATCTTGCAGATTCCGGGTATCCGCGCCGCACTGGAGCGACGTACTGCGCCGTGCGTCGCCGTCAGCCCGATCATTGCGGGGCAGGCCGTCAAAGGCCCGGCGGCGAAGCTGATGGCTGAGTTGTCGATGGAAGTCTCTGCAGCGGGCGTCGCCCAATATTACGGTACGTTGATTGACGGGCTGGTGATAGATAGTGCGGATCGAGACGTTCAGATCGCTCCGCGAAAATTGGTCACCAATACATTTATGCAAACAATTGATGACCGAGTGCGTCTAGCTGGTGAAGTATTGGAGTGGATGGGGAGTTGGAACCAATGATTAATACCTGGGCTATCGTGCCGGTCAAGCCATTTAATCGCGCCAAGAGCCGCCTCGCCAAAATACTGACACCGCAGCAACGCGCCGCTCTGGCCGAGAAAATGTTCCGGCACAGCATAGAAGTCCTCACCAAAGTCAAGCAGATCGCAGGTGTGCTGGTCATCAGCCGGGACACCCACGCGCTGCACCTGGCCCGCCAGTATCATGTTCACACTGTGCAGGAAAGCGGCACACCGGAGCTGAATGCGGCTTTGCTGCGCGCCTCGCAGGTCGTTGCCACGCAGGGCGCAGACGGCGTGCTGGTGCTTCCTGCCGACGTCCCCTTTGTCACCGTGGAGGACATCGAGAAAATCTTGCACATGGGCCGCTACAACGCCACCGTTGTGCTGGCCCCGGATCGCAATGATAACGGCACAAATGCCCTTCTGGTCAACCCGCCAGGCTTCATTCCTTTCGCCTACGGGCCGGGCAGCTTCCACCGTCATGCCATTATGGCGGACGAGGCGGGTGCGACGGTCAAAATCTACCGTTCTGCGACCATTGCGCTGGATATTGATACGCCGCCCGACCTGGATATGTACTACAATCTCTCCGGCGAATTGCCGCCCATCGGATCGGCATCTCTGGCGCATCCGGCCAATGGCGTGACTATCGCCGAGGAACCGTAAAATAATTGCACGTTAGGCGTGGCGTTTACCTCTCCCCTGGTGTTCTCTCCGCAGTTCAGACACCGACACTAATGGGGAGCGGCGAGGATCAGCGAACAGCAGATGAGGCGGCAGGGGAGCAAAGTCAGCGTTGGGGGCCTGCCGCCAGGCATTGAAGAGGCGCAGGCCCGGGCGAAAGGGCGGGGGCATCGAAGGGCCACGCGCCCAGGGTGAGCATCCAGGCATAGGCCTCCACCAGGCGACTGCGCCGTTTCCGGCTTGCCAAAGCGCGCGCGTGTCTCGCTCACTTCGCTGGGGATGCACCCTGCGCCAGCACCATGTCCACCCGCTACCGCGCCAACATCAGCCCGGCCA
>JAJPHV010000037.1 GCA_021325095.1 Chloroflexota bacterium
CCCTTCGTCGTTCACGACCTGAACGCGCACCATTACGCCGCCAGACTGCCGACCAGCAGATCGAGGGCCAGGTCGTCCTTGACGCGCCCGGTCTTGATGGCGTAATCCGTTTCGAGCAGGTAGTGGTAAATGCTTTCCAACTGCGGCATGGTGAAGTTCCGCGCCTGCTGGATCAGCTTCTGCGCCACGTTCGGGGACTTGAAATCGGGCAGGCGCAGCAGGTCACGGCTGTCGCCGCCTGCGTCCAGCACCTCGCGGGCTTCAATCAGCAGCCGGAACTGGCGGTTGATCATGGACAGAACGTAGAGCGGTTCGGAATCGTCGAGCAGCCGGTGGATGAGCCGGGCCGCCTGCTTGCCCTCGCGCCGCCCCAGCGCATCGACCATATCCCAGATGACGGCCTCAGCCACGTAGGGCGTCAGCAGGGCTACATCCGCCTCGTTGATCGGGCGTGCGCCGTTCACGTACATCAGCAGCTTGATGCATTCGCTGTCGGCGGCCTGCAGATCGGAGCCAACCACTGCTGCCAGCGCCGCTGCTGCCTGCGGTTCGATCTGCCCGCCGTAGGCTTCGACCTGCCGCCTGATCCACGCCGTCGCATCACGCGGCGGGTTGAAGGCTTTCTCGTAGCCGTGCGGGTCTTCCCGCGCCAGCTTGAGGACGGGGTTCGTGTCGTTCAGCGTTTCCGGCTCGACAAAAACCAGCCGCGCCGTATCGGGCAGGTTGGGCAGCGCACTGAGCAGCACGTCGAGTTCGGCTTTGCCGGTCTTGCCGCTGCCCTTACGCGCCAGCCAGGACAACATCCCTTCGACGATGACCAGCCGCTTGTCGGCCAGGAACGGCATCGAACTGGCCGCGCCGATGACTTTGGCCGCCGGGGTCGCTTTGCCGTCAAAGACTTCAGTGTTGAGTTCGGCGGTGGAGGGGTCGCCCATGCTGGCGCGCATGTTGCGCACGGCGTTTTTCCGGCTGAATTCGTCCTCGCCGTGCAGCACGTAAAAGGTGGGCGGCGTGCGGCTCATGACGACATGGTATCGACCCGGTGCAGGATGATGGGTCGGCCCGTGAGGCTGGTCATGCTCTCACGGCGCACGCTCAGAATTTGCAAATCGCCGGGGTCGCCGAGTGTGGTGAAGTGTTCTTGCAGCTTCAGGCCAAGCGGCTGCGAGACCAGGATCGCGCCGATGGTCAGTAGCACGATGGTAGGCAGTCGCGCCATGTAATCGGTTGGATTGCGCTTCATGCCCACCGTGCCGAGCAGTCCGGCCAGGCTCGCCATGATGCCTGTCGTGACCAGCCCTGTGCCGCAGTTGGGGTGCACGGCCAGTTGGTGCTCACCGTTTTGCATCCGGCGCAGCGCTTCCCGCGCCGCCGCCTCGACCTCGGAAGTGCTCACGTCGCCCATCAGCCAGAACCCGCCCGCATCGGAGCGGCCACTGACGGGCTTGTTCAACACATGTACCGTCGCGTGTTCCAGCCCATGATTGCGGCGCGTGCGGCGGACATACGGAAGATTCAAAAACGGCTGCGATAGCTCGGCCAGACTTTCGATCACTGGATTGCCCCTGAATACGTGACAATACATCCGGACTGTGGGCACAAGACTAGCACTTTTGCGCCCGGTCTGCCAGCGCAGCATTCGCCGCACGACTGCGATGGAGAAATTGAGCCGCCGCGAGGTATAGTTGTCGGCGGCTGGCACATCAAAAAACTGGAACCCCCACCAATGGCTGAACCAACAGTCCTGATCCGCCAAGACCGTGAGAAAATGTTTGAGAAGCGCCACCCCTGGGTCTTCAGCGGCGCGGTGCGATCCATGGAGGGCAGCCCCGCCGACGGCGACATCGTGACGCTGCGGGGTGAGAGCGGCGCATTCCTGGGGCGCGGCTACTGGAACCACCATTCGCAGATCAACGTTCACGTATTGACCTGGGACGAAGGGCAGAACATCGACGACGAGTTCTGGCGCGCGCGCTTGCAGCGTTCGATCAGCGGGCGGGCCGTCGAGAACGCGCAGCACCAGAGCGGTGCTCCAAACGCCTATCGCCTGGTCAATGCCGAGAACGACGGTGTGCCCGGCCTGGTGGTGGATCGTTATGGCGACTGGCTGGTTATCCAGGCGTTGACCTTCGGCATCGACAGGCGCAAGCAACTGATCGCCAAGCTGCTCATGGAACTGCTGGCTCCGGCGGGCATCTACGAGCGCAGCGACGTGGATGTGCGTGCCAAAGAGGGGCTGTCGCCCAATGTCGGGCTGCTGGCCGGGCGCAAACCGCCGCCGATGATCGAGATCGACGAGAACGGACGGCGCTTCCTGGTGGACGTGTACAACGGGCACAAGACGGGCTTTTACCTCGACCAGCGCGAGAACCGGGCGCTGCTCGGCAACTGGCTGCGCTTCGACCCCGAAGCAGGCAACCGCACCGTGTTGAACTGCTTCTGCTATACAGGCGGCTTCACCGTATACGCCCTGGACGGGATGGTGAAGCGCGTGATCAGCATCGATTCTTCGGCAGAAGCGATTGCGCTGGCGCGGCGCAACGTCGCACTCAACGGCTTTGCAGCGGCGGAGGCCGATTTCGTGGTAGGCGACGTGTTCAACGTCTTGCGTGAATACCGCACCGCCAACCAGCGGTTTGACGTGATCGTGCTTGACCCGCCGAAGTTTGCCCAGAACCAGCGGCAGGTGGAAAGCGCCTGTCGAGGCTACAAGGACATCAACTGGCTGGCCTTCCAACTGCTCAAGCCGGGCGGGATGCTGATGACCTTTTCGTGTTCGGGGCTGGTCGATGCAGATTTGTTCCAGAAGGTGGTCTTCGGGGCGCTGGTGGACGCCAGACGGGAGGCGCAGATCGTGGCCCGGCTTGGCGCGGGAGCCGACCACCCGGTGTCGCTGACCTTCCCGGAGGGCGCGTATTTGAAGGGGCTGCTCTGCCGGGTGTGGTAGCGCGTTATGAATGACGCTCGACGATCTGGCGCCGAGCGCAAATGGGCGACAACAACGACGACGACTTGTTGAGAGACAGGCTCACGGCTTCTCGCTCGTCTTCTCACGTTCGGGCAGGCGCGTGCCGTTTTCGCTCTTTTCGACAGCCTTCGGTACATCCCGTTCTATGGGAATTGCGCTTCGCCATCCGTTGGGGCGCGACGGGCGAATATTGGCCTGTTTCGTCGGCGAGCCGCGCAGCCAGGCTTCCAGGCGTCGAAAGATGCGCAATACCCGCGTGCGCCAGAAGGCCATGACGTACTCGGCCTCCCGGCGGCCCTGCGCAAGGCGGTAGTTGACACCGCGTCCTGGCTTAACCGGAACGACCTGCCACTTGATCGCGGCGGCAGCCCACGTCAGGCCACCGCCGAACCCGACAATTACGATGTTGTCGTTGGGCTTGAGGCGGCCTTCCTTTTCGGCCTCACAGAGTGCAATCGGGATCGACGCCGCCGACGTGTTGCCGTAGCGATGAACATTGCTGTAGAACAGCGACTCTGGCACGTTCAGGCTGCGGGCCGCCGCACTGATGATGCGCTGGTTGGCCTGATGCGGCACGATCAGCGCGATGTCAGCCATCGTCAGCCCGGCGTCTGCAACGACCTCACGCACACTCTCGTTGACGATATGGGTGGCGAAACGAAACACTTCGCGGCCATCCATATGCAGTTTGTGGAGTGCCCGGCCTTCAGGGATGCTGGCATAGCCCACCGTCGGGATGCCGAGCAAGTCTGCGCCGGAACCGTCCGAGCCAAGCACACACGACAGCAGGCCACCTGGCTCGTCGCGGCCCTGCAAGACCACCGCGCCTGCGCCATCGCCAAACAGGATACACGTCGAGCGATCATTCCAGTCCAGCACCCGCGAGTTCACTTCGGCGCCGATGACCAGCGCCGTCGTCATGCTGCCGGAACGGATGCTCTGCGCGGCCATGTTCAGCGCATACACGAAGCCGGAGCAGGCTGCGCTCAGATCGAATGCGCCCGCCCTTGTCGCACCGATCAGGTTCTGAATCTTGCTGGCTGTGCTGGGGTAAATATCTTCGGGTGTGGAGGTGGCGACGATGATCAGGTCAAGGTCGCCGGGCATGATGTTGGCGTGATCCAGCGCCTTGCGCGCCGCTTCGAACCCCAGCGTCACAACCGACTCGCGCTCGTTGGCAATGCGCCGTTCTTGAATACCGGTGCGGGTACGAATCCACTCGTCCGTCGTTTCGACGACAGCCTCCAGATCGGCGTTGGTCAGCACGTCATCGGGAACTTCCATTCCCCACCCGACGATATGCGCATAGCGCACGGACGCCGGAACAGGTTTGCCGAGCAGGGTAGTCCGTTGTCCGCTGCTGGCTGCATGGTGGCCGTTGCCGTTCGGAGTCTCTCGCCCGTTTTTATTTCCCATTGGCGTGATATTTCCCGAAAATTAGCACAGCATTGTGGCCGCCAAAGCCAAAGGAATTGCTCATCACCGTGTCGATCTTGTGAGCGATGCCTTTGTTCGGCGTGTAATTCAAGTCGCATTCAGGGTCCTGGTTGAAGATGTTCATGGTCGGCGGCACAAACTGGTCGCGGATCGCCAGGATGCTGAAAATGGCCTCGATGCTGCCTGCGCCGCCCATCAGGTGGCCGGTCACGGACTTGGTGGAGCTGATCGGCACGTCGTAGGCCCGCTCGCCGAGAACGCCCTTGATGGATCGCGTTTCGCTGGTGTCGTTAAGCTGCGTGCTTGTGCCGTGCGCATTGATGTAGTCGATCTGCTCAGGCGTGATCCCGGCATCGCGCATGGCCTTCCGCATCGCCACCTGAGCGCTCGCGCCGTCTTCGAGCGGCGCAGTCACGTGGAAAGCATCGTCGGTGCAGGCATAGCCGAGTATTTCACCGTAAATCTTCGCGCCGCGGGCTTTGGCATGTTCCAGTTCTTCCAGAACCAGCACACCCGCACCCTCGGCAACGACAAAACCGTCGCGGTCTCTATCGAAGGGACGCGAGGCGGTAGCCGGGTCGTCGTTGCGGCGGGAGATCGCGCCCATGTTATTGAAGCTGGACAGCGCCAGCGGCACAACACCTGCCTCTGTGCTGCCGCTCAACATGACCGTGGCCGCACCCCGGCGAATCATCTCCACAGCCTCGCCGATGCAGTTGTTCCCGGTGGCGCAGGCCGTCGAAATCGACATATTGGGGCCGCGCAGCCCGTACTCGATGGCGATCCGTCCCGACGGGCTGTCGGTGAGCATCATCGGCACGAGCAGCGGGCTGACAATGCGCGGCCCTTTTTCCATCGCCAGCCGGGCCTGCTCAAGGATACTCTCGATCCCGCCGATGCCAGAGCCGACCATGCAGCCAACTTCGTAAGGGTCTTCGTTGTCCAGGTTCAAACCGGAATCCCGGATGGCTTCACTGGAAGCAGCCATTGCAAACTGGGTGACGCGATCCATGCGCCGCGCCTCGCGGTGGCCGAACAGGGCTTTCGGATCAAAGTTCTTGACTTCACCGCCGAACCGGACTTCAAGCTCGCTGGTATCGAAGCGCTCAATGGGCGCAATGCCGGTGACGCCCTGTGACACGTTGCGCCACGCTTCGTCCACTGAATTTCCATTTGGGCAGACAATGCCCATCCCGGTGACGACAACCCGCCGTCTCTCCATGGTGTGTGTCTCCTCCGCTGCAACAGCCTGTATAGGGAAGTACCCCTGATGATGCTTTTCCAGTCGAACTGGGATGCGCTTCCGACGGCGGCACATTCTACCTTGCCGCAGAAGACTTACGACTCATATAACCCGACGGCCCGATGATGGTTGCTGGGCTGTGTTATAATTTTCCTTTCGGAAGGTGGTCATGATCCTCGTCACAGGCGCAACCGGACAGATCGGGCGAGCATTGGTGGAACGGCTGACGCGCGAGGGTCAGGCCGTGCGCGTGCTGCTGCCTGCGCGTGGCGGCAAGCCCATCCGGGCCAGGCTGCCCGCCGAGGTGTCCATCGTCGCCGGCTCGATCCACGATGCAGAATGTTTGCACCAGGCCATGATCGGTGTGCATACCATCTTCCACCTGGCAAGCGCCCAGTGGTGGGGCCGCCGCCGTGACCTGGAGCGCATTGACCTGCAAGGGACGCGCAGCCTGATCACCGCCGCGCGCTCGGCGCGGATCGGGCGGCTGGTCATCATCAGCCACCTGGGGGCCGCGCCCTCGTCGGCGTTCACACTGATGCGCATCAAAGGCCAGGTGGAGGAGATCACGCGGGCCAGTGGGCTGGCCTACACCATCTTCCGCAGTGGCATCGTTTTTGGGCCAGAAGACAGCTTTGTCAACGGCATCGCCCGGCTGCTGCGCGCCAATCCGTTCATGTATTTGCAGCCGGGGCAAGGCGAAGGGCTGCTTCACCCGATTTATATCAACGATCTGATCGAGGTACTGATCGCCAGTATGGAGAACCTGAACACCGTCGATCAAACGTTGGAGATCGGCGGGCCGGAGTACGTGACCTATAACGAGATGGTGCGGACGGTCATGCGCGTGACCGACGCCCAGCGAATGCTCGTGTCCGTCCCGCCCTACGTGCTGCGCTCGCTGACGAGCCTGATGAACCGCTTCGTACCGCGTTGGCCGATGACGCCGCAGTGGCTGGATATTCTGGCTTCAAATCGGACTGCGCCGCTTGGCAACATGTTTGACCTCTTCGGGGTGCGGCCCGCGCGGTTCGAGGACACGATTGTGACGTATATGCGAGGCCGCCGTTACCTGCCCGAACTGCTGCGAACCACGCTGCGGCGGCATTCGCACAGTATATGACCAGGAAATCTCAACGGAATGCGCAACCTCAAAATCGACATACGCGCCCTGACGACGCTGGCTGAGATGGCCGCTGTCGAAGACCTTCAGCGAACGCTATCCGGCGATGATCTCTCCATCTACCATCGCAATCAACTGATTGCGATGGTGCGCAACGGAGCCGTGCTGCTTGGCGCATACGACGGAGAACGGCTCGTGGGCTACGTATTTGGCTACATGGGCACCGAAGCTCAGGACTCCAGCCGCCCGGCAATGGCAAACCTCAAACTCGCCTCGCAACGGATGGCTGTGCTGCCGGAATACCGAAATCAGGGCATCGGCTACGAACTCAAACTGGCGCAGCGGCAGTACGCGATCAAACAGGGCATCCGGCTCATCACCTGGACATTTGATCCGCTGCAAAGTCGCAACGCTCACCTGAACATCCGGAAACTGGGTGCTATCGTGCGCGACTACTGGCGCGATTACTATGGAACAAGTCCCTCCCCGCATGTGACGCTTGGCTCTTCAGATCGGGCCATCGTCGAGTGGTGGGTCACGCACAACCGGGTCGAGCAACGCATCAATGGCAACCGGATCGGCCTGTCTGTCGAGCAGTATACGAATGCCAACGCTACGATCCTCAACCCGACGCGCCTCGGAGCCAATGGCCTGCCGCAGCCGGATGGCGCAGTGGTGAGATCGGCGGGGATGGTGGCCCTGATCGAGATTCCGAGCGACTACAACACCATTGTGCAGCGTGATCCCGATCTGGCGTGGGCGTGGCGGCTGCATAGCCGCGACCTGCTGGAACAGGCTCTGGCGTCCGGCTACACGGTGACGGACTTCGTTCATGGCAACTTCGAGGGCCGCGAGCGCAGTTTCTACGCGCTCACCTACTCGGATGCGCCGCCGACTGGGTTCAGCAACAATTAGCACGAGACGGAGTGGCCTGGTACTACTCATCACCGGCATATGGACATTCCGCACAATTGAGAGTACATTACGCATACAATTGGAACCAATGGTGTAAAGGATCAGCGATGAACGATCAGGGCCTTCCGCGTATATTGATTGTCGAGGACGATCAAACTTTCCGTGAGACGGTGGCGGAAGTCCTGCGCGATGTGGGGTACAAGGTAAGGGGTGCGCGCAGCCTGCGCAAGGCCACCAAGCGCCTGACCCGGCACAAGTTTGACCTGGTGCTGACCGACGTGCATATCGGCGAACATTCGGGCCTGGAAGTGCTGCAAGTCGCCACGCAGACTCGCCCCAATGCCAAGATCGTCCTGATGAGCGCGGCGGCTGATCCGGACATCGTCCAGCGGGCGATGGAATCTGGGGCGGCGCGTTTCCTGCCCAAGCCTTTCCGCGTGAAGGAATTGCTGCAAACCATCGAAGAACTCCTCAGCAGCACGCCGGAGCAGTCCTCAGCAGAGTAGTTGCGTGCTGGCCGGCTCGAGCCGGCTGTTGTGGCGCAGCCGCTCGGCCTGCGGGCCTTATTTCGGGTGTCAGCCTGTGCCCCCCACCTCAATCTCATTCGTCTATATGTAGTTCTTTTGACCTGTGCCAGCAGACATCCCGCTCGTGGTATCAAATCCTCTGAAATTTAAATCCAGACTTTTTGATAACATAGTCGCGCGATTCGTTGACCGCCTTTTTCATCGCGTCCCAGTCCACGTGCAACAACTTACCGTTGCGCTTCATAGGCTTACCCGCCACAAAGACGGAATCAACATTACTGGTATCCATGCTCCAGACCACTGCCCCGACGGGATCGTTGACCGGGAAAACATTCGGCTTATCGGTGCGAAGCAAAATGAGGTCGGCTTCTTTGCCCGGAGTCAGGGACCCCGTTTTGTGAGCGAGTCCGTTTGCCTTTGCGCCTTCGATGGTTGCATACGACAGGACATCGTAAGAGGTAACTCGTTCCGGCACGCAATCCGCTCCGGCAAGTTGTTTCTCAAAGGCCAGCCCATGTTGCAAAGATGCAATAGACCGCATCTGCGTGAACATATCACCGGGCGCATTCGTTTCCACATCCACACTCAAACTGGGCTTCAAACCGCGATCCAGAAACTTTTGAATGGGCGGTACGCCGTGCCCCATCATCATCTCAACGGGGGCCGCCAGCGAGACTGTTCCCCCGCTATCCACAATCATTTGAATTTCGGTCTCATTCAAAGTGGTGCAGTGAATGTACGTCGTATCATCCCGTAACAGGCCCGCCTCGCCCATCTCCTGGAGTTTGCCTTCCTGGCCGTATGTGCCAACGCCGACATGGGTGGTAATGCGCGCACCCACCTCTCGCGCCAGTTTCCAATGGTCGCGGGCGATTTCAAAATCAACAAATTCTGGGCCAGGGGCAGCCAGAGCATAGGTCAGCAACTGATCTTTGGAGGAGAAGTATTGTTTTGCAGCGCGCACAAACCAGCTTGGCTGGCGATCATTCCAATCGCCCCACCACGGGAATCCATACGCAAATACGGCGCGAATCCCTGAATCCTGCAAGGCTTTGATCACCGCGTCCGTATGCTCAGGTGAGCCTTGAATGTGAGACCAATCCAGCAGCGTCGTAATGCCCGCATCAAGCGCGCCGAGCAGGCTGATCAAATTCCCCGTGTACGCATCCTGCGGGCGATACGATGGAGCGAACTTGCCCAACACAAAGCGGATGTAGCCCTCACGCCCTTCCAGCGGGATGTCTGCGCCTACATTCCTGAGCAATCCCTCCCAGATATGACGGTGAGTATCAATGAACCCCGGCATGACAATCATGTTCGAGGCGTCAATCACTTCTGCACCGTTGGTACTGAAGTTGGGGCTGAGGTTTGGGCCGACGGCGGCAATTTTCGTGCCCTCGATCAGCACGTCGGCGTTTCTGAAATTGCCGAGTTGCGGATCCATCGTCAACACCGTGCCGCCTTTGATGAGGACCTTGCGGTCAGCGGCAGGGAGCGTCGTTGCATCGCTGACATAGACCCTGGGTAGGTCTTTGAGCTGGGTGAGGCGCGAACCGCGTGTGAGACGTTGCCAGCGCTTGTAGTTGAGTTTGACCAGGTCTTTCAAATCGCCCACCTGGTACAAGATCACGCCCAACAATATCAACACGCCGACGGCGATCAGACCCACTACGTTGCTCATGCCAAGCAGCGGCAAAATATTGACGATAAGGGAAAGAAAGAGCGCCGAAACCACCGCACCGATGAAAGTGCCACGCCCGCCCGCCAGGCTGGTGCCGCCCAACACTGCCGCAGTGATGCTGGTCAGCGCGTAGCTGGAACCGGCGCGTGGGTCGCCAATGCCCACCTGCGCGGCAAGGAAGAACGACGCCACGGCGGCCATCAGGCCGGACATCACCAAAGCGCCGACACGAATGCGCGTGGTTGCTGTGCCAATGCGGCGAGAGGCTTGCGCATCGTGGCCGACTGCGCGCAAGGCCAGCCCGCCAGGAGTAGCGTACAACCATATATCCCAGAGGATAGCGACGATCAGCATTACGATGAAGGCAATGGGGACAAAGCCTACGGTTTTGGTTATCGTGCCAAGCACATCGGCGCTGATCAGGCCCTTTGCGATAGGGCGAAGCGAAAGAGAAATTCCATCCAGAATGCTCAGGGTGGCGAGGGTCGCAATGATCGAAGGGAGTTTTACCCATCGCACCAGCACCGCATTAAATAAGCCGATCAACGCGCCCGCGCCCAGAATTGCCAGGCCACCCAGCAAGACCACACCGGGAGGCGCGCCGTCAGTGATGATGAACGAAGCGATGATCACGCCGATGGTCATGATCGAACCAACAGAGATGTCAAGATAACCGACCAGCAACGCATTCACCTGAGCCATCGTCACCAGTGCCAGGGGCAGGGTGGTCAGCAGCAGACTCTTGAGATTGTACGGGGTGAGAAAGGCGTTGGAGTGCGCAGCGGTGTAATTGCCAACGGCCAGGATCAGGATGATTTGCAGGGCAACCGGCGTCCACATTCGCACGCGGAAGTGATGTTTGATCTTTTGCCACAACATGCTTCCATTGCGCACGTCTCGAATGGCGTTGCGAATCTTTTGCCG
Source organism: Chloroflexota bacterium (assembly GCA_021325095.1). Classification (GTDB taxonomy): domain Bacteria; phylum Chloroflexota; class Anaerolineae; order Aggregatilineales; family UBA2796; genus JAJPHV01. Next base: position 10,819 of record JAJPHV010000037.1, read on the forward strand.
AATGAACACATACAGATTCGACATATTCAATCTCCTCGATACAACTGTGTGGCTGCCGTCTGCCTGGGTTTCAAACCAAATCCGATGCCGCCCACAATCGATTCGATGATGCGCTTCTCGCTCAAATCAGCACGTTGAATTTCGCTCACAATCTGCCCGCGCGACATCACCACCACCCGATCACACAGGCCCGCCAGCTCAAGCGGGTCGCTCGATTTCACGATCACCGCCGCGCCTTCCGCCGCCTTGGCACGCAATGCCTCATAGATGTCGAGACGCGCCCCGGCATCCACGCCCTGCGTTGGCTCATACGCAAGGATGACGTTCACCGTGTCGCGCAGGTGGGGGCGGGTCAGCGCCACTTTCTGCTGGTTGCCGCCCGACAGGAATTGCACAGGCTGTTCGAGCGACGGCGTGCGGACATTCAGTTTCTTTACCATCTGGCTGACGGTTTTCTTTTCCTTCGCCCGATTGACCAACCCCAGGCGGCTGAATTTATTCAGCACCTGAATGGTCGTATTGTTTCTCACACCTAAGACAGGGAACAACGACTCGCGTTTGCGATCCCCTGCCAGCAGCAAGATGCCTGCATGGATGGCATCCGAGGGTGTGATGAGGGTCAATTCTTTGCCGTTGCACATCACCAGCCCCGCCTTGGGGGGAATCTGGCCGGTCAGGCATCGGAAAAACTCGCCCTGCCCGTTGCCCTCCGCGCCAGCCAGACCGAGGATTTCGCCGCGCCTCACCGTCAGGTTGATCGGCCCAAACAACGGGCCTTGAAAACCCGTCAACATCAAGACGCTTTCGGCTTCTGCATTCTCATCGGCCTTCGCCGGGAACGCCGATTGGAATGAGCGACCAATCATCAGCGAGACCAGTTCTTCTTCCGACATGTCCTTCGCGTCGTAAGTGCCCTGGCTGCGCCCGTCACGCAGAACCGTCACGCGGTCTGCCACCGAAAGGACTTCGGGCAAACGATGGCTAACGTACACAACCCCCACACCCCGGCGCGCACAAGCCCGAATGGTGTTGTGTAGAATGTCCACTTCACTGGGCCCCAGTGCTGTGGTCGGTTCATCCAGCAACAGCACTTTAGGGTTACTGATCAGTGCCTTGACCACCTCAAACAGTTGGCGCTGCGCCTGGGTGAGAAAAGCCGTTGGCGCATCGGGGAACAGATCCAGTTCGTACTCAGCCAGGATTTCGCGCGCCCACTTCTTCATCCGCCAATAAACGGGGCGCTGCCCGGGGGGTGTGGAAAGGAACAAGTTCTCTTTGACGGATAACATGGCGACTTGCGAGTTATCCTGATAGGCCATCCCCAGGCCGAGGCTGCGCGCCTCGGCTGGGGAATCTTTGTGGAGCCGTTTTCCGCCGATCAGCACAACACCCTGATCGGGTTTCACAAAACCGCTGGCAATTCCGAGAAGCGTCGATTTACCGGAGCCGTTCTCCCCCACGACAGCATGAATTTCGCCTGCACGACAATCCAGACTGACGCCGGACAGGGCTTGCACTGTGCCATACTGCTTGGAGAGTCTTTGAAGTTCAAGTACTGTCTGATTCTCTTGTGCCATGAGTAGCGCTTTCCTCGGAATCGTTTTCAAACACTGGTGTTACTGGCCGCCCATCTGCTTGAAGATCGGGATCGGGATCAGCGATGAGGTCGAGGCTTCCTTGGGGATATCCGGGTTGCAGGTCCCTTTCGTCAACTGGCGCATGACGGTAGGCAGGATGATTCCATCCGCCGGGAGGTCATAGCCCTTGAGCTTCATCATGGCCGCTGTCAGGGCAATGCGCGACTGGTAGTTGCCGCCCGATGCATAGAAGACCTTGAAGTTCGGGTTGTTGATCTTCTCCCATTCGCAGAACAGACTCATCTCGTCGGTACGCAGCGTCAGGACGATGTCCAGCGGGAGGCTGGCGGCCTGGTAGGCGCGCACACCGCCCAGGAACGAGTCTGCGGCTTCGTAGCTGTAGCCTTTGATGTCCGGGTTCTTGCTGATGAGTCCCGATACCGCTTCCAGAACACCTTCCTGCGTCCAACTGGTGTCGGCCTTACCGACCAGAGTCAGATCCTTGCTGAGTTTCGGCTCTTCGCACGATTGCCAGTAGGCAGAGAGCGCGTTGCCCGGCGTGCCACCCAGGAATGCGATCTTGCCTTTCCCGACTTCCTTGTTCAGTGTATCGGCAAACAGTTCGCCGAGCTTGCACACATCTTCCGCGACGAATGTCGGGTAATCCTTGCCCGGTTCGCCGATTTTGCCATAGGAGTGCGTGATGTAGATAATCCCGTTGGCTGTTGCATCACGAACGGCAGGAAGCAGCGCGTCACCTGCGTCCGGGAAGCCGATGATGATGTCAACATGCTGTGCCACGAGGCTCTTGAAATCGGCGATGGAGCGGGCCGTGTCGCCCAGAGACGTGACGTAGATGATCTTGCCGATTTCAGGGTAGGTGAGCGCCTGAAGGACGAACTCCATGTGCGTCATCTGGCGCCAGAAATTCTCGCCAAACCCATCGGCGAGGGCAACCGTAATCTTCCCACCGGTGCCCGTATCGCAGATTTTGTCCTTCCAGCATTTGACAGCCAGGTCCATCATCTTCTGGTCAACGGGCAGTGCGGCGCGATGGAAAGCCGCCAGCGCGATCTTCGGCACGCCCTCTGTCGTGCCAACTGCCTTTTTCAGTACGGCAGGGTCGACGTCGTACTGTTCGCCATACTGATCAGGGCCTTGAGCCGCCTGCGTCGCCTGCGCTACCCTCGCCGTGTTATGCGGCGAGGGGGTTGCCGTCACCGCGCCGGATGTGGCGACCACCAAGAGCAGGACGATCACTATTGCACTCACGAATAAGCGTTTCATTGTCTTCTCCTTGTAAACAGTTGATTAAATGCAGTGGGTCGAATTTTCAGATGCCGGTTGTGATGCCCGACTTTCCGTTACAGGGCCTCAGCGCCTCCTTTCGCTTCTTCCTCATCGTTCATCCTGAATCTGGCAAGTCCCATGAGCGAATTCTCGATCAGCGTGACAATGCGGTCACCCGAAATGACCATGCCGCCAATGATCGCAATGCCGAAAACCGCAAATTGCAGGGCGGTGGGAAGCCCCAGCACCCGCAGCAACTGGCTTAACAGCACAAGGAAGAACGCGGCCCCCCAGGTGGATATGGCATTGGCCTGCCCGCCGTTGAGCGAGGCCCCGCCAATGACCACTGCCGCAATGGGGCCCAGCAGATAGGGCTGGCCCAGCACCAGACTCGGACTTTGCAGAAAACCAGCCAGCAAAACGCCGTTCAAGCCGTAGATCAGACAGGCTGCTACATGGGCCAGAACAACGTACACGTTGACCCGCAATCCGAGGATCCAGGCGGCGGTGGGGTTGGCGCCCACCGATTGAAACTTACGTCCCAACTCGGTGTATCGAAACATCAACACCAATGCCAGCGAGACGGCGATTGCGGCCCACTCGACGTTGCTCAAACCCAGCAGCGGCGCGTGAACCCAGGCCGAAAAACTGGGCGGCACAGCCGCTTCGCGGGGCATCGTCCCCGCATAGGCCAGAGTCATGCCATAGACGATCTGGTTCGCAGCCAGCGTCACGATCAGTGCGTTTAACTTCAGCACGCCGACCAGCAAACCAGAGATCAATCCGATCAAAAGGGAGACAACCAGCGCCGCTACAATCGCAAAGGGGGTACGCTCATCAGCGCCGCTAGAAATGCCCACAACCATGAGCGCGGCAATCGTCATCACGGAGGGTGTTGATAGGTCAATGCCGCCCGTCATAATCACGAGCATTTGACCAAGCGCCGCCAGAGCCAGAAATGACGTGAGCGGCATGACAGAACTGAGCGACGTGCGCGTCAGCGTTTCGGGCGCGATCCACAGACAGACGACCAGCAACATCCCGATGGCAACCCACACCGAAAGGTAACGCGATGAAACAACAATCGAGGCGAGAAATGGATTTTGGGTCTTATTGGTCATCATGATCGTTTCTCAATCGCCGGCAATTTGAAGCCGGACCTGGCGATAACGTAGTCGCGTGCCTCGTATGCCTTTTGCATCAGGCGACTTAGATCCACGTTCAGGAGTTTCCCATCGCGTTTGAGCGCTCTACCTGCGACGAAGACTGAATCCACGTTCCTGGTGTCCATGCCCCAGGTGACGGCGCTGATCGGGTCGTTGATGGGGAGAATATTCGGCAGGTCAGCGCGAAGCAGGATGAGGTCTGCTTGTTTGCCGGGGGTGAGCGTGCCTGTTTTGTCGAGCAGCCCATTGGCACGTGCGCCCTCAACGGTGGCAAACTCAAGCACATCGCGTGCGGTCAGGAGCGCGGGCAAGCCGCCTTTGCGTGCCAGTTTCTTTTCAAAGATCAGCGTTCTTTGCAGGGAGTAGACCGTCCGCATCTGCGTGAACATATCGTTGGGCATATTGGTTTCTACATCCACGCTCAGGCTGGGGCGCAGGCCACGATCCAGAAACTTTTGAATGGGCGGCATCCCATGCCCCATCATCATTTCGGTGGGCGCAGAAAGCGAGATCGTGCCGCCGGTGTCCACGATCATCCCGATTTCCTCGTCGCTCAACGTCGTGCAGTGAACGTAGGTTGTGTCCTCTTTGAGCAGCCCTTCTTTACCCATCCTGGCAAGTTTGCCCTGTTTGCCTGCTGTACCTACCCCGACGTGCACGGTGATACGTGCGCCGACTTCACGCGCCAAGGCCCACTGTGCTTTGGCTACGTCGAGCGGCGTGAATTCCGGCCCGGCAGGGGCCAGAGCAAGGGTGAGCAACTGGTCTGTTGAGGAGAAATACTGCCTGGCGATCTCACGAAACCAGTCGTCCTGTTTCTCGTCCGGCTTTTTCCACCAGGGGTAGCCATACGCAAACACGGCGCGCATCCCTGACTCCTGTAAGGCTTGGATGACGGCGTCAGCGTGCTCGCGCGTGGCCTGGATGTGCGACCAATCCAGGATGGTCGTAATGCCGGCGTCAATCGCGCCATACAGGCCGACCAGGTTCCCGATATACGCATCTTCGGGACGAAAGACAGGAGCCAGCGTGCTAAGAATGAATGACAGGTAACTCACTTCTCCTTCCAGCGGGACGTCTGTTCCGATGTTCCGAAGGATTCCCTCCCAGGTGTGGCGGTGCGTATCCACAAAGCCCGGCATGACGATCATGTCCGAGGCGTCGATCACCTCCGCGCCCTCGGCGTTGAGGTCAGGGCTGACTGCCGCGATCTTCGCCCCTTCGACGAGCACGTCTGCCCGGTGGAAGTTGCCGATTTTTTTGTCGAGGGTCAGCACAATGCCGTTCTTGATGAGCGTTTTCTCTGCCATTCGCTACTTTCTATTTCATCATGCGCCCACCATCGACGCGCAGGTTGACGCCGGTAACGCCCCGGTTCTCTAGGAGGAAAACGGCGGCATGGGTCACATCTTCGATAGTCACCAGCCTGCCCAGGGCGGTGCGCGCCCTCAGATTGTCAAGGACTTCTTTGGGTTTTGTCGCCCAGGCGGGTGTGTCACCGACCTGAGCGGGGTGAATGGCATTGACGCGAATCGGCGAAAGCTCGATTGCCAGCGAATTGATCAGGGTGGAGACACCGCCATTGACAGTGGTGATGGTCGTTGAACCAGGGTAGGGCTGATCTTTTGCCAGCCCGCCATAAATGAGGATGGAAGCATCGGCACGCATTCTTGAGCAGAGCACGTGCACGCATTCCGTGTAGCCGACCAGCTTTAAGGTGACCAGTTTGATGGCTTCGTCAATGTTATAGTCACGGACTTTGTTGTCGTCGCGGTGAAGCGCCACCAACGCCAGGTGCTGCACGTCGTCCACGCCGGACAGTGCGGCAGCGATTTGATGCGGCGCTGATAAATCCACCGCGATGCCGATACAATTGCCGCCGATCTCCTTCGCCGCCGCCTGCGCGCGTCCCAGGTCACGGCTCGTCACAAAGACACGGTGTCCCTTGTCCGCGTAGTGCCTGGCAAGATGTTTGCCCAGTTCGCAAGTCCCGCCAACGACGACGACGGTTCCTTCAGTCATGGTGGTGATCTCCTTTGGACAATTTCTCTTCGAGATATTTCCAGTCTCGGCGGAAGCGATACGAGTGACGGCGCGGCGGTTGTGGCGCCTGTGTTTCCAGCCAGCGCACGATACCGTCCGTTGCGTTGCGGAACTCGTGGATGCAGCCGACCCCGGCCCAGGCGCAATCGCCGGGCTTGAGGTGGTATTTCACCCCGTCGAACCAGCCGAACACCTCGCCTTCCAGAATGAGGTAGGTTTCCTCCAACGGGTGGTCATGCGCGCCTGCCACGCCCGCCGGCTCGTATTGCACCATGAACATCGTGGCAAGCTGCGCGCCGAGGTCGCTATCGACCATCATCTTGACGGTAATGCCGCTGTAGACAAGCAGTGCCGTGCGCATACTGGCAGACACAGCCAACATATCCTGCGTCTGTTTGGCGGCTTCCATGTTCTCCGGCGAGATGTGGCCGAACGAACGGGTACGCGGATCACGGGCGTCAACTTTAATTGGCTCCACTCTGGGTAGTGCAGCGACGGGGTAAATATCGCCATCGCCTTCCAGGCGGGGCTGCGGGGCCAGCATCTCTGCCCAGCGCACGCGCGCCTGGCTGTCGTTGCGAAAGGAATGCGCGGCGGCAACATGGATCACGCCGTAATCGCCGGGTTCGAGCGCATACGTACCATCGCCCGTTTCGCAAATGACCTGGCCTTCAAGAATGTAGAGTTGTTCTTCAAAGGTGTGGACATGCGCGCCAATATGGCCGCCGGGATCGAGTTCGCAGATGCTGAACTCCTGGTGCACCGAGCCGTTCGGCCCATCGACGATGCACCAGCGGCGAAAACCACTGCTGATCTTTGCAAAGGCAGGTGGAACCTTAAAGTCTGCCTGAGCGGCGGTGCGGACGATATGTCTTGACGGCATGAGGCTTTCCTCTACTGGTACTGCGCCCAATCCCTTTCAAAACGGAACACTTCTCTGGCAGGCGGCAGCGGCGCCTGCGTCTCAATCCAGCGCACGGGTTCGCTGCCGACATTTTCAAAACTGTGTATACAGCCGACGCCCGTCCAGATCGTGTGACCTGCGCCGAGGTCATAGACCTGTCCATCGGCAGTCGCCTTCACGCGCCCGCTGACGATGTAGTAGGACTCCTCAAAGGTATGGTCGTGCGGGTCAATCTTGGCGCCGGGCATATATTGAATGAGGAACAACGATTGGTGTACCGCGCCGAAGGAGCGATCCACAAACATCTTGATGGCGACGCCCGTCGTGGGGTTGAAGCCTTCCATCTCGGAGGGCGCGCCGGGCTTCGGCAGCTTTGACTCGTCAAAGTGGCCCAGAATTTTGCGGGTGGCTTCGTCTGCGAAATTGGGGACATCCCCGGCTGAGGGAGGCTCGCCGCCGGGAAAGAACGTATCGCGGCCATAAGTAGAGTGCATCATTGGACGCGGCTGCGGAGCCTGCATTTCCAGCCAGCGTGCAGGCTGATTGCCCGCGTTGCGGAAGCTGTGGGGCAGCCCGGTAGCGATCAGCCCGAAGTCGCCGGGCAAGACCCTGTAGGCTTTGTCGCCGATCTGGGCGATCAGGCTGCCTTCCATCACGTAGAAGGTTTCTTCAAAAGAATGCAGGTGTGGGGCAACGACGCCGGACGGGTCGAGGAAGCAAATGCTTGTGCCCATGTGCACGGAACCTATTGTACGGTCTACATAGGCCGCACGGCGGAATCCGCTGCTGTGCTCTTTGTAGCCTTCGGGGGTCTGCGCCGACAACGGCTCAATCATGGATACAGCGTGCATCAGGTGGTCCCTCTAATCCCACATTCTCAGCGGGTTCTCAATCAGATCGGCCAGGGTTTGCAGGAACTGTGCGCCGCGCGCACCATCCACGACGCGGTGATCGCAGGACAGGCCGAGCGTCATCATGGGCTGAACGGCAGGTTGCCCCTCCACCGCGACGACGCGATCCGCGATCCGGCTCACGGCCAGAATCGCGGCCTGCGGCGGGTTGACGATGGCATTAAAGGCATCCACACCGTACATCCCCAGGTTGCTGATGGTAAACGTGCCGCCGCTGACGTCGTCGGGTGAGAGCTTGCCCGCCTGCGCCTTTGCCACCAGGGCTGTGCGCCGGGCCGCTAACTGGTTGAGTCCCAACCCGTCACTGTGCTGTATCACCGGGACGACCAGGCCATCCTCAATTGCGACGGCGATCCCGACGTTGATCTGCGCATTTAACACGATCCCGCCATTCAGCCACGAGGCGTTGAGGCGCGGGTGCTGTCGAAGTGCCGCTGCCGCCAGCTTGACCAGCAGATCGGTGACGGTGATCTTCTCCGTTGAGCGCTCACGAACTTCGGCCAGCCACTGCTTGAGGCGCGCCGCGTTGACTTCGCGGATCAGATAGAAGTGCGGGATAGTCGTCCACGCCTGTGTCACCCGTTCGGCCATGACCTGCCATACACGGCTGACGGTCATCATCTCGCCGGAGGAAGTGTGGGCTGGGGCGACAGGTGTCACACGTGCCGTTAAGGCGCTGGCTGCGGCCAGGACATCGGCAGCCAGCACGGCACCTTGCGGGCCACTGCCCGTTACAGTGCGGAGATCAAGACCCTGCTCCTGGGCCAGCCGCCGTGCTTTGGGCGAGGCCAGCAGGCGTCCGTTGCCGACCTCGCGCTGCGCGGCGAGATAGGCCAGAACGTCCTCTTTTTGCACCCTGCCACCCGACGGTTTGATCCGCGACAGATCGAGATTGTTCTTAGCAGCGATGCGCTGCGCCACCGGGGTGGCCCTGACCGCAGATGCCGAGGAAGGTGTGACCAGCGGCTTCGAGTGGTTCACCTCACCCCCTGGCCGCCTCTCCGCAGGCGGAGAGGGATTCAGGGTGAGGTTGGTGGTCTCGCCGGGCGCGAGGATGACCGCGATCCGCTGCCCAACCGGAACCTCATCGCCGGGTTGTGCTGTGACGTTGGCAAGCGTGCCGGTGGCAGGCGCTTCGATCTCAACCGTCGTTTTGTCGGTTTCGATCTCCATCAGCGGCTCGCCTTTGGTGACGGAGTCCCCGGCGGACTTAAGCCACTGAATGAGCCTGCCGGTTTCCTGCGCCATGCCCAGCGCGGGCATGATAACGTCTTTTGCCAAAGTGACTCCTTACGGCAGGCCCGCGCCGCCGTAGTCCACACCCGCGTAATCGATATTCTTGTGCGATTGGGCTTCACGGGTTTCGGAGAGCGGCCCGGTAGCGGTGTAGTATTTCTTGCCAACCACCATCAGTTGTTCGGCGGGGAAGCGGGTGATGATTTCGCAGCCTGTTTTCGTGACGACGAGTTGTTCTTCGATGCGAGCCGCAGACCAGCCATCGGAGGCGGGCCAGTACGTTTCGAGGGCGAAGACCATGCCTTCCTTGATTTCTTCGGGGCTGTCAAAGGACACCAGTCGGCTGAAGACCGGCTTTTCCCAGATCGCAAGCCCAACGCCATGCCCGTACTGCAAGGCAAAGGCCAGTTCCTCATTGGCGACGCCGAACTCCTGTGCCTTCGGCCACAGCTTGACCACATCGGCTGTAGTGACGCCCGGTTTGATGAGATCAATGGCCGCATCAAGGTAATAGCGGCAGCGTTTGTAGGCATCCACCTGGGATTGTGACGCAGAGCCGACGGCCAGCGTGCGGTAATAGCAGGTGCGGTAGCCCATGAAGCTGTGCAGAATGTCAAAGAAGGCCAGGTCGCCGGGGCGCAGCAGGCGATCACTGAAGATGTGCGGGTGCGGACTACAGCGCTCGCCGGAAATGGCATTGACCCCTTCCACGTGCTCGGAGCCGAGACTGTATAGCACCTGATTGACCAGCCCCACGCACTCATTCTCTCGAACACCGGGGCGCATGAAGCGGTAGAGTTCGTCGTAGGCGGCATCAACCATCGCGCAAGCCTGAGAGAGCAGGGTGATTTCATCCTGTGTTTTGATGACACGCGCTTCTTGCATCAGTTGTTGCCCGTCCACGACGGTGAGGCCTTCTTTTTGCAGCGCAAAAAGTACAGGCGGTTCGACGACATCGACGCCCAACGGCTCTTTGTGCAGGCCGCGTTCTTCGAGTTCGATGCGGACCTTGCGCGCCACATCTTCAGCCCGGTGAGAGCCAGGCGGCATCGCGCCGCGCAGCGTGGAAATGCCCGCACGGGAATACCCCTCTTTGAACCACGAGCAGTACATCTCGTGGTGCTTGGCGGCGATGCCGAAGTCCCAATTGATGGGTTCGTCATTCTGGGGCAGGAGGCAGAAGCGGCCAAGTTTATCGATGGCCCAGGTGCCAATGGTAGTATTGGTGATGTAACGAATGTTCGCCATATCGAAGCAGAGCAATGCGCCAATCTCGGATTTTTCCAACTCTGCCTTGATGCGGGCGAGACGCTCACAGCGCAGACGGTCAAAATGGACGCGCTCTTCCCAGTCAACTCCCATCGTTCCAAATGTTTTTATAGGCATTGCATCTCCAATCTTTGAATGTCAAGATTTATTGCAGAGGCATTTCGCCATTTCAAACACGTCTCTGGCATTCGGGATGGTCAAATCTTCAAGCGGTGGCGAGAACGGGATAGGGACATTCATGGCGCCCATCCGTTTGACAGGCGCATCCAAATAATAGAAGGCTTCATCAGCGATAATCGAAGCCAGTTCGGCAGTCACGCCATATTGTTCGTAACCCTCGTCAATGACGATGGCGCGGCTGGTCTTTTTGGCAGACTCAACGATTGTTTGCCTGTCGAGTGGAACCAGCGTGCGTGGGTCAACGACTTCGGCGCTGATGCCTATCTCGTCCAGCAGTTTCGCCGCTTCGAGCGCGACATGAACCATGCTGCTGGTGGCGACTAAGGTAATGTCATTCCCTTCTCGCTTCACATCGGCAACGCCAATGGGAACGGTGTACTCTTCGGCAGGAACGGGTCCCCTGACCGTTTTGTACATCATCTTGTCTTCGAGAATGACAACGGGGTTATCGTCGCGGATGGCGCTCTTCATCAGCCCTTTGGCATCGTAGGGCGTCGCAGGCACGACGACCTTCAGTCCGGGGATATGGCTGTACCACGCCTGGAGCGATTGCGAATGCTGTGCAGCGGAACGGCGGCCTGCCCCCATCGTCGTCCGCAAGACCATCGGCACCTTGAGCTTGCCACCGGACATGTAATGAATCTTGGCCGCCTGGTTGGCGACCTGATCCATGATCAGGCCGCTGAAGTCGCCGAACATGATGTCAACGACAGGACGCAAGCCCGTCATCGCCGCGCCGACAGCCAGCCCTGTGAAGCCCGGTTCGGAAATGGGCGTGTCGAGCACGCGCTCCTTGCCGAATTCTTCGACAAGCCCGTTCAGGACCTTGAAGGTCGTTCCGGCTTCGGCGATGTCTTCACCCAGGATGAAGACCGTCGGGTCACGGCGCAGTTCCTCTGCCAGCGCCTCTTTGATCGCTTCGCCGTAGGTGAGTTCACGATCAGGCGTAGACATGCTTACTCACCTCTTCAGGCGCAGGGAACGGCGCATTCAGGGCAAACTTCACGGCGGCTTGCACTTCGCGGTCTACCGAGTCTTCGATCTGCTTGAAAATTCCTTCATCAGCCATCTGACGCTCGATCAGCCAGCCCGAAAGAATCCTGAGCGGGTCGCGCTCAGTTTTCCATTTCTGCTCCTCTTCTTTGGAGCGATAGTATTCACGGGCAATATCGCCCACATGATGACCGTGATAGCGATAGGTATTGCACAGCATAAACGCCGGGCCTTCGCCCCGGCGTGCCCGCTCCACCAACCGGCAAGCGCTCTCGTACACTTCACGGACGTTTTGTCCATCCACCTCGACGGTGAGAATGCCAAAGGCTTCGGAGCGCGCTTTCATGCTGCCTGCGGTAGACTCGGAATGATGGGTGTATTCGTTGTAAAGGTTGTTTTCGCAGACATAGATCACGGGCAGTTTCCACAACTGCGCCATGTTCATCGACTCATAAACCAGGCCCTGGCCGAGTGCACCCTCGCCAAAGAAACATACAGTGACCCGCCCGTTGCCCAGTCGTTTGCTCGCAAAGGCTGCGCCTGTGGCAATCGCTGAACTGCCGCCCACAATCGCGTTTGCGCCGAGATTGCCAGTCTCCTGGTCGGCAATGTGCATCGAGCCGCCCTTGCCGTGACAATATCCCGCCTCTTTGCCGAGAAGTTCAGCGAACATCCTGTCTACGGAAGCGCCCTTGGCAAGGCAGTGCCCATGCCCACGATGCGTGCTGGTGATGTAATCCTCACGGGTCAACGCTTCGCACACACCCACCGCAATGGCCTCTTCGCCGGTATACAAATGCGCCAGACCGGGCATCTTGGCGCTTTGGTACAACTCGTTGACCTGTTCCTCAAACGCGCGAATCCTGTACATCTGCTCGTACATGTGCAGCCACTGTTCACGGTCTACGTCAAACATAGACACTTCCTCATTGGCCCTTTCCTTCACAGGGCAGATCGCCCCTCGTTCGCAGCAGACAGGTGTTCCACCACCCGGTAGAGAGCGGCAAAATCCTGCTTGCCCCAGCCCAAAGCCATAGCCTTGTCGAGCAGTTCATCCACCAGCCGAACGGTGGTCAAGGCAACGCCTGTCTCTTCGCCAAGTTCCAGAGCAAGTTGAATGTCCTTTTTCATCATCTCAACACTGAACCAGACTTCATCGGGCATTTTCAACATGAATGGCCCTCGGTATTTCATCGCCGTAGAGGCAGCGACACTGTTCAATAAAGCGTCCAGCGCCTCTGCGCGTGGAATGCCACTTCGTTCGGCGAGCAGAACACCTTCAAACAACGACACAAGCTGAACCGGCAAGTTGAGATTGATAGCGATCTTGACTGCGATGGCCTGCCCGTTGCCGCCTACGTGGATAATTTTCTGGCCGATTTGCTCCAAGATCGGGCGTACCCTTTCAAGCGTCTCGGCATCGCCTCCCACGTACAAAACCAGCGTTCCGGACTCTGCGGCAGGCAGACTGCCCGAGACGGGCGCCTCCAACAGGTGGGCGCCAGTAGCCGCCACCCGTTCGGAAAGGCGACGAATGACCTTCGGGCTGACGGTGCTCATATCCACGTAGATTTTGTCGGCAGTCAGCCCAGCCAGAACCCCATCTTCGCCCTCTGTAATGGACAACAAAGCCGCCGTATCCATCACCATGCTGAAGGTGATGTCGGCGGCTTGGACGACTTCCCTGGGCGAATTTTTCCAGACCAGGCCAGCCTTGATCAAAGACTCGGCCTTGGCCCGAGTTCGGTTGTAGCCCGACACCTGATGCCCCGAATCGAGCAAACGCCGCGCAATCCGGCTGCCCATCATGCCCAAACCGATAAAACCCAGATTTGCCATTGTTCCCAAAAGCCAGACAAGGAATAAATTTAATCCAGTTAAACACATTATAATTGCATTGCGCAGAATGTCAACGGACGTTAAATATTGAGGGCAAATTTCAACTAAATTGAACAGGAAACCTTGCTTTGTTCATCGGAAGGGAATATAGTTGGAAGCATATGCGACGTTCAAAGGTCGTCCCGAACAGGAAACCCCATGCCAGACACAGACCAGCATCACGCGCGCGCAATAGGTGAAAAACTCAGGGCAGCCCGCCAGGAACACAACATGACTTTGCGCGAACTCGCGCGAAGGGCAGACATTAGTGCCAGTATGCTCAGTCAGATCGAGACAGGGAAGGCTTTCCCTTCTGTGCGTTCGTTGTACAATATCGCCGCCGCGCTCAACATGGCAGTGGACCACTTCTTCCCCGAACAGAACAACCAACCTAACAAAGAAGGATTGGCGTCCATCTCGGCGGGTGACCTGACAGCCAGTGAGATGCGCTCCGCCCTCCTGAATCGCCACATCGCCGACACGGTGGAAGTCACACGCTCCAGGGCCTCTTCCCCCGTCGTCCATGCGGATAGACGCCCCACCATCAAGCTAAACGGCGGCGTGACGTGGGCGCGGTTGACCGCGCTCGCTGAAAAAGATATTGAGTTCCTCGAAATCAATTATGAGCCTGGTGCGGCATCCGGCGTGGACATGTCGCATCACAGCGGACGTGAGTTTGGCCTCATTCTCGAAGGCGAACTCACCATTGAATTGGGATTCGAATCCTACACGCTCAAAGCAGGTGATAGCATCATCTTTGAATCGACAACCCCCCACCGCCTGAGCAACAAAGGCCCCCACTGCGTGCGCGCTATCTGGGTGATTTTCAAGGTCGGTTAAGTGGCCTCGAACAACCGGACACGACCGGGGTTGACTACCGGCTTTTGGGGTTTGCCGGTCAATCACTGGCGACCAGTGCAGTCACCCCGGTTTTGTAAAAGGCCATCAAACGGCGACTGCGCACCGAGTGTGCGAGGCATAGCGACAAGATTGCCCGTGCTCAATCCCATTTAGCCCGCACCGCTCGGCGACTACTTCATGCCTGTGCCCATCGCGCCGAAGCCTTCCATGAACTGCCGGCGCAGGAACAGAAACAGCACAATGATCGGCAAGGTTGCCAGCGTGGAACCCGCCATAACCAGATCGTAGGACGGGAAGTACTGTGTAACCAGCGTGCTCAGGCCGACAGCCAGCGGCATCCGATCTGGACTGCGAAAGACGATCAGCGGCCAAAGCAGGTTATTCCAGTATTCCAGCGCGAAGAGTACCAACAGAGTCGCAATCGCGGGACGAATGATTGGGACTACGACGGAAAAAAACAGCCGGTACTCGCTTGCGCCGTCCACCCGGGCCGCATCAAGCAGTTCGTCCTCAATTGACAGCATATACTGGCGCATGAAGAAAATGCCGATTGGATGGGCGGCCAACGGCAAGATGGCCCCGATGAGCGTATCCACCAGGCCGATCTTCACAATGATGACAAAGAGCGGGATGACCAACAGGTAAAACGGGATCATCTGCGATAGCAGGATCAAGAGGAAGATTACGTTGCGGCCACGGAAACGGTATTTCGCCAGCGCAAAGCCGCCAAGCGCACAAATCGCCACCGAAGCGACAGAGAACCCAACCGACTGGACAATCGAATTGGCGAACCAGTTCACGTAAGGAACGGTTCTGAACAGCTTGGCATAGTTATCGAGCGTCGCTTCATTAGGAAGCAAATTCGTGCCGGATGTAAAGATCAGGCCGAGTGGTCGCACAGAACTCAGCACCATCCAGTACAACGGAACCAGAAAAAGGAAAGCAATAATGATGAAGATCGCGGTGATCGTGATCGTCGTCAGTCGAGACCGCCCGCCTCGTTGTATCTGAACACCGGCCCGCGTTGCAAATGAGTACTGAGAGGTTACGCTCATGTGGGTCAGCCCTCTCTCTGAAAAGCGCCAAAGAACCGGAACTGGATGAGCGACAGGATGAAGATAATTAAGGCCAGAATCACGCCCATCGCCGCTGCCGATCCCAGGTTAAAGGAGTTGAAAGCCGTGCGATAGATCAGGTAGGCCAGGCTGAGGCCGCCGTCGCCCGGTGATTGCCCGCCGGGATACAGAATGTAAGGCTCGACGAAGACCTGGAAGCCGCCAATGATCGACAGGATCACCACAAAGAGGGTGGTTGGCCGCAGCAGCGGCAGCGTAATGTGCCAGAATAGTTGAAAAGGGTTCGCTCCATCAATTGATGCTGCTTCGTAAAACTCTTTGGAGATATTCACCAAGCCGGAATTGAAATAGATGATATTGATCCCCGTCCAGCGCCAGACCGCCAACAGAACGAGTGACGGGATCGCCAGGTCGGCGACCTCCAGCCAACGCTGCGGCTGCAAGCCGAACTGCGCCAGGGCACTATTCAAGAGGCCGGTTGGCGTCAGGACTGCCCGAAACACCGAGCCGACAACCACGAGCGAGGTCAGCGCCGGCAGGAATAAAATGGTGCGGAAAACGGTTGCTTTTACAACGCGGCCCGAGTCAAGCAGGACAGCAATGACGAGGGGGATCGGAATCAGAACAAGCAGCGTGGCGATGGTATACACAGTGGTGTTGCGCAGGGCAACGCCAAAACGCACGTTGGAAGCCAGTGCCTCGTAATTAGCGGTGCCATTAAACACCCCGGTATTGATCCCCTGGATTTTCTGAAAGCTCATCAACACGGCGAGAACGACAGGGAATACTTTGAAAACAATAAACAGAATGAGAAATGGCGCCAGAAAAACCCATGGCGCTACCTTCCGGCTGTTTACAAGTGTTGTAACCCTATTCATAGAAACTGATTCCCGGTCTAAACCATCGGACATCCCGGCTTAGATGACAAACCCGGCACGTTCCGTCGGGGCGAGGCACTCGCCCCGACGGTGAATGCAACTACTGCCCGCGCTACTTACTTGGCAGCCTGTTGTACCTGGTCAGCCGCTGCTTTCAGCGCCGTTGCTACATCGGCATTATTGGCAAAGATGTCGTAGTAGGTCTTGGAACGTAGCACGTCAACCGCGTCCGCATACAGCGGGCCAAGATATTCGACCGCGAGGTTGGACTGCAATGATTTGATCGTCTTGAAGACTGGCTCGTTGCCGAAGTACTTCATCGGTGCAGCCAGCTTGGGATCGTCATAGATGTCGGTGCGGATTGGATCGAAGCCCAGGTCTGTCCAGATGCGGATGGTCGAGTCCTTTTCAAGTTTGGTGAAGGCCAGGAAGTCCTTTGCCAGTTGCAGCTTTTCAGGGGCAATCTGCTTGGTGATGGCCGTGCCAGTGCCGCCGCCCATCGTGCTGGTATAACCGCCCTCTTTGATAAGCGGCATGGGCCGAACGACGATCTTGCCTTCGAGTGCGGGCATGAGCTGCGTGAAGCGGATCATGTACCACTGAGGCATCCAGACCGACGCAAATTGCCCTTTGACCATCGCATCGTAGAACTCCTGCGCGTGGTTACCAGTGCCTGGGGTCAAGGAGGCGATCTTGTCCTTGTAGATCATATCTTTGACCATCTGGACGGCTTCGATGTTCTCCTTGCTGGTGAGAATGAAATTGCCGTCCTTGTCATAGATGCCGCCGCCGTTCATCAGTTGCAGCGCCAGCGCGCTGAACCGGTCAGCGGTTTCGATATGGGTCATAAAGACCCCATCCTTGGTAACCTTCTTACCGGCTTCCACGTAGTCGGCCCAGGTCTTGATTTTGTCGATGTCGACGCCGGCCTTGTCCATGACTTCCTTGTTGTAGTACATCACGAACGTGCCGACGTGATAGTCGATTCCGTACTGCTTCCCGTCCTTCTGGTAAGGGGCCAGACGGGTTTGCAGGATGACGTCCTTATAGGGTGTGACTACGTCCGTCAGGTCCTGGAGCTGAATTTCGCCCTTCAAGAAGGTGGGGAACTTGGCGATTTCGATGTCAGCCAGGTCGGGTGCGCCGGTGCCGGACAGCAGGGCGGCCAGCAGGTTATCGTGCATGGCCTGGTACTCGGCTGTTGTGGCGGTCAGCTTGATCTGGCGATCCGCATGGGCTTCATTCCAGCGTTTGGCCGACTCTTCCCAGAAAGTCTGGTGAGCAGGCACGAACGTCCAGAACGTCAGTTCAGTGGGGCTTTGGGCGCGCACGCTGTGTGGCATCAGGCCAAGCACAATTGCCAGTAACATGCAAAGAACGAGAGTGCGTTTCATCATTTTGCGACTCCTATAATCAATTTTCTCAATCGAGACTGCAGACGAGAACCGTAACCGAGTGTGGCTCAAATGTGTACGTGAAACCCTTCCTTTCTGCACTCAGGCTTCCTCTGGAAACGCCAACGGTATTCGGATGCTCAAACGAGTTTTCGGCCTTGATGTTCGGGCCATTGACCACGTGGGCCTGAACCGGGCCGGACAAATGGGCAGAGTCACCGAGGGAAATTGCGGTCTCCAACGCTTTGGTTTCGCTGCGATTGACGACGTACAAGGTCAATTGTTTTTGATCTTCGCGGAGCGTTGCAGCCACATCGAGCGTGCGAATGCCGCTGTGACTGTTCGTGCTGAACGTGTCGCCCTCCCAGTACACGTCGAGCGCCGTTGTACCACAGGTATTGCTATACAGTTCAAACGGGTAAAAGATGGTCTGTAGGAACAAGCCGTTCGGGTTGGTGAAGATCGGTGCAATGACGTTGACGACCTGCGCCAGGTTCGCCATACGAACCGATGCGGCATGGCGAATAAAGGCATTCATTTGAATCGCCACCACCAGCGCATCTTCGAGGTTGTAGATTTCCTCAAGCGTGTTGGAGAAGTCGCCCGCCTCTGAGCGTTTGCGGTACCAGACATTCCATTCATCGACGCTGATGGCAATGGGACGCGGCAGTTTGTGCTGCAAGCGCAGCATCCGGGCCAGCCCTTCGTAGGCGCTCAGGCGATCCTCGATCAGTTCCGAAACCGCCATGTACTCCTGGAAGTTGTTCGTCGGGTTGCCGACATACCAGTGGATGCCGAGATAATCTATCAGCTTGCCGGCCTGCTCGACCAGCAGCCCTACCCGGGCCAGGATGTCGCCCGACCAGTCCGACGTTGCAGCCGCCGTCAGCTTGATCGTCGGGTCAACCCATTTCATGACCTTGGCGAATTCGAGGAACGCTCGCGCATATTCTTCAGGTGTTTTTGCCCCAATCTGCCAGTGCCCGTCGACTTCGTTGCCAATGCCCCAGTACTTCACTTTGTGCGGCGCATCAAAGCCATGCTGGCGGCGCATCTTGACGAGCGCCGTGTCTTGAGTACCATTGCAGTATTCGACCCAGTCGCGCGCCTCGCGCATATCGCCATCGCCGCAGTTGACGACCAGATATGGCTCGGTGCCTAGCTTGCGGCAAAACTGAACAAATTCGTTGGTCCCGAACCGATTGGATTCAACCGAATGCCAGGCCAGTTCTGCCCGCGCCGGGCGCTGTTCGACAGGGCCAACACCATCTTGCCAGCGATAACCCGACACAAAATTGCCGCCTGGGTAGCGCAAGATGGGCATACGCAGGCGGCAGAGTGCGTCGAGGACGTCCGTGCGAATCCCGTCGCTGTCGGCCAGTGGCGAACCCGGCTCATAAATGCCACCATAGATACATCGCCCGAGGTGTTCGGCAAAACCACCGAAAATGTTGCGATCAATCGAGGCGAGGGTACGATCCACATCAACACGAATCTGATCCACAAGCGAATCCTTTATTGCGGCAGGAAGGATAATTGAGTATAGGCTGGCGCTTGGGGGGCGAGGTGACTGGTGCAGTTGCATTCGAGGCGAAGGGCTACCCCAGACGCGATCAAATGCCACACAAGCCGCCGTGGTCTGTCAACTTGACGTTCAGTAAACAAAAGGTCTATCATAAGGTCATCAGAGATCGGTTCAGCACAAAATTATGCGCTGTCGAGAGCGGATTTATTTAGCTGCCTTCATTATATGAGAGAATTATTGAATAAGTCAAGCAGATCAATCGACCTGATTCGCAAATCTGTTTAGTAAACAGTTCCGAGGTTGTGAAGCTGTGGCGAAAAACAAGCCTTCGATCCGAGATGTGGCGAAAAGGGCGAACGTGTCACCTTCCGCCGTCTGGATGGCGATCCATAATAAGCCGGGCGTCGCGCCGGAAACCGCCCAACGCATCTGGGACACGATCACCAAGCTCGGCTACACGGTCAAATCCAGACCGGCAGAACGCACGGCTCGCACCGTGGGCTTGCTGATCGAGAAAAGTTCAATTCCCGCCATCATGGATAGTTTCTACGGGGACGTCATTGGCGGCTTTCAGGCCGAAGCGCAGCGCACGGGCTACCACGTCAATCTCGTCATGTTTGATCGGGCACACGAACGCCTGGACATTCTCAAAAACGGGTTCACGCAGTCGATTGCCGGTTTGGCGGTTGCGAATGATGGCGACATCACACCGGACATGGTCATTCAGCTAGAGGCGACCAATCTGCCTGTGATCCTGATCGAGAATCACCTCGATAGTGAACGGCTGCCGTGTGTGCTGGGCGACAACTTCACGGCTGGCTACATGGCGACCCAGCACCTGTTGAGCCTGGGCCATCGGGACATCGCTGTCTTGCCCGGGCCGACAAAATACAGCAGCCTGGTGGACCGGCTTCGCGGCTGCCTGGCGGCGATGGCCGAGGCCAGATTGCTCATTCCCCCGGAGTGGCTGCCCAAACCGCTGTCGGGTTACCCGCTCAAAGGCTACCAGCAAATGAAGGAAATCCTGGCCCTCGACCAGCGCCCGACGGGGGTCGTCGCCATCAGTGATAAGACAGCAATTGGCGCTATGGAGGCGATCAGAGAGGCAGGCTTACAGATTCCTGCTGATATTGCCATTGCCAGCATTGACAATATCGCCGAAAGTGCCTACTGCCGGCCACCGCTCACCACTGTTCACATTCCCAAACTGGAGATGGGCATTCTGGCGTTCCAGCGACTGCACCACCTGATTACCAGCAAGAACGATATTCCTGTCAAGAACATCGTCTATAGCGAACTCATCGTGCGCGAGTCATCGGGGCCTGCCCGCCGCCCACTCACCATTGAGGGCGAAAGCCTGTCGTCTGGTCAAGACTGAGATTGAAAGGCTGAACGTGGCCGCGACGCAAGTTTTGCACAAACGCCAGCAGTGAACGCCTGCACATGACCTCCCAGGAAACCCTTAAACGTCAATTGGCCGAGTCTGTCCGTCGTCAGGCGTCTGGGTGAAAGCCATCCTCTGGCTGGTCGCAGGTGCGGCAGCACTACTGCTTTTGACCATACAATGTTAGACTGGCGGGCACTGAACTGGATAACCGCACCACGCATCATGGGGAGAACATGCCCACCCTGCTTATCAAACACGCACAGGTCCTGGTCACAATGGACGAGCAGCGCCGCGAAATTGCCGACGGAGCGCTGTTCGTCCGCGACAACCTGATTGAACAGGTCGGCGCGACGGCTGAACTGCCGCAGACCGCCGACGAGGTGCTTGACCTGTCCGGGCACGTTGTCTTGCCGGGACTGGTCAACACGCATCACCACATGTACCAGAGCCTGACGCGGGTTGTGCCCGCCGCGCAAAACTGCGAGTTGTTCGACTGGCTGAGGGCGCTGTATCTGCTGTGGGCACGGCTGACGCCGGAGATGGTCTACGTCTCGGCGCTGACGGCAATGGCCGAACTGATGCTTTCCGGCTGCACGACGGCCAGCGATCACCTGTACATTTTCCCGAACGGCTGCCGCCTGGACGACGAAATCCGCGCCGCGCAGGAGATCGGGCTGCGCTTCCACGCCAGCCGGGGCAGCATGAGCCTGGGACAGAGCAAGGGCGGGCTGCCTCCAGACAGCGTGGTCGAGGACGAAGAAGCAATCCTGCGTGACAGCCGCCGCCTGATCGAGACCTACCACGACGCCTCACGCAACGCCATGCTGCGCATCGTCGTCGCGCCCTGTTCGCCGTTCAGCGTGACGCAAGACTTGATGCGCGAATCGGCAAAGCTGGCGCGCAGTTACGGCGTGCGGCTGCACACGCACCTGGCGGAAAATTTGAATGACGTGGCCTACAGCAAGGCGCAGTTCGGATTGGAACCTGCTGACTATGCCGAAGATGCCGGGTGGGTCGGCGAGGACGTGTGGCACGCCCACTGCGTCCACCTGAGCGAGAAGGGCATCCGCCTGTTTGCGCGGACGGGGACCGGCGTGGCGCACTGCCCATCCTCGAATATGCGACTGGCGTCGGGGATCGCGCCCGTGCGCCGGATGCGTGATTCGGGTGTGCGGGTCGGGTTGGGCGTGGATGGCTCGGCCTCCAACGATACCGGGCATTTGCTGGCGGAGGCGCGGCAGGCACTGCTGTTGGCTCGCGTACAGGGCAACCCCGGCGCAATGACCGCCCGCGAAGCATTGGAGATCGCAACGCGGGGTGGGGCGTCGGTGCTTGGGCGGGAGGACATCGGCTACCTTGCGCCGGGCATGGCAGCAGATTTTATTGCCATTGCCCTGGATCGGCTCGGGTTTGCGGGTGGGCTGCACGATCCGGTGGCGGCGCTGGTCTTCTGCGCGCCCGCTACCGTCGATTACAGTGTGATCAACGGGCGGGTCGTGGTGCGTGAAGGGCAGCTTGCGACGGTGGAGTTGGGGGCGGTGCTGGAACGGCACAATAAGCTGGCGGGGCAGTTGGTGCGGGGAGATTAAGACGTTTCGGACAGTACAAGCCTGACCACGCCTCGGGGGGAGCGATCACGCTACATGTGTCAGCGCTGGATGTCTGCCCGGAAAAGGGAGTTTTATGTTATAATTTTCACGAAGAGAGAAATAGCTGCCTTCTTAAGATGCAGCAAGGAGTACGGCCATGAGCATTTACAAAGGGCAATGGCCCGAAAAAGGAGCGGCTACCGAAGCGACGATCCAGGTTACCGTCGATGGACAACCTCTACCGCCAGCCGAGGCCGAAGTCCCCGCCGTAGGCCGGGCTTTTGGCTGGGGAACCTTCAGCGCACGGGCAAACAAAAAACTACTTGCCTATTCAATGCTGCTTTACGAAATGCACCACAACATGGGCTTGCCCCTGGCAACCGTGCATCGACACCTGCTCGACATCGGAGATGCCTTCATGGATGAGCGGATTACCAGCCTTGATAAGCAATGGTCCATGACCAGTGAAGACATCGCACAATGGATCAAGGAGCGTTATCCAAAAACGTGGGCGGAGTTGAGCAGCCATCACGCGCCCGCGTAGCTGATCGTGAACCTTGATCACCCCAAAACTTGAGCTGGCTTGCCCACCTTACGGCAGATCGATAGGGCACGCCTCCGAGCATCCCCTGTGTCCCGGCGGCGTGCCTGCCTGGCAGAAGTCGATGACGATCACGGCTTGCTGCACCCGATCACCAACGAAGGTACATCATCATGTCGCGCCCTGAGCCGGTAGCCATAGACGGCTCAGACGATAGACGAAGTTCCGCGCCCACTGAGGACATGGTTGCTGTGCTGCTTGAGAAAATTGCTTCGCTTGAACTGATTCCAACTACACCTTTTGATTTCGACTCGACCTTTCACAAGCCCGATCACTTCACCACCGGCGATAATCGCTGGCGGCCGGGAGTACGCTGGCAGACCTGGAACTGGCAAGGCGTACCGCTCGGCGTGAAGTTCGTCAACGCCGGCGTGGCTGATCAGCCGAGACTCCTGGTCGAGGTTTTTGGTGCAGAACCCTTAAGCGGTGAAGCCCTGTCTTCCCTCGAAGCAGAATTTCGTTACCGATACAACCTCGATCTTGACCTTTCCGCTTTTTACCGGGCCTTCGACGGCGATCCGGCTTTGGGGCCGCTCATCCGGCGCTGGTGCGGGATGCGTCCCGGACATCCAAGCTCCCTGTACGAGTACCTGATCATCGGCATTACGTTGCAGAACGCAACGGTCAGACGCTCGATCCAGATGTTTAGGACACTCCTCGAAAATTACGGAACGCGCCTTGAATTCGATGGCGAGGCGCTGTGGTGTATGTGGCATCCAGGCGCACTGACGGGCATCTCCGAGGCTGAGTTGAGAGCGCTCAAACTCGGCTATCGCGCGAAGTCGATCAAGCGCATCGATGATTCCTTTGCGCAAGGGCTGGTCGATGAGCTTGAGCTGCGCAGGCAAGACCGCACGGCACAGATGAAGGCGCTGCTGAAATTGTACGGCGTTGGCCCGGCCACAGTCTGGTATCTGCTCTTTGACGTGTTCCACCACTGGGATTTCTTCAACCACATTTCCCCCTGGGAACAGAAGATTTACTCCAGATTGTTTTTCGATCAAGACCCCGGCAATCCAGTCCCGGTTGAAGACCTGTTGAACTATCTGGAACGGTACGGGCCGTTCCAGCAGCTTGCAGTTCACTACTTCTGGGAAGACCTGTGGTGGAAACGCAAAACCGAGCACATCCCCTGGCTGGAAGCGCTGATCAGAGGCTAGTGATTCAGAACCTGGCGTCAGTCTGACCAGGCTTCCGGTGAGCTAAGGTCGATAGCCTCTGCCATTTTCTTCGTTGCCGCCACCACGTCGGCAAATTCGTTTAGCCGGGCCATGACCGCGCCGTTGAACGTGCCGTCCGGATAGCTGCCATCGGCTTGCAGGGTTCCAGGTTCACAACCGCTGAGTAAGGCCAGCCCTTCATCCACCGTCGCAATCGGCCAGATATGGAATTCACCAGCGGCGACTGCCTCCACGACTTCAGCCTGCAAATTCAGGTTGCGCACGTTGCTGGCCGGGATGATAACGCCCTGCGAACCAGTTAACCCACGCAGCTTGCATATGGCGAAAAAGCCCTCGATCTTTTCGTTAACGCCACCAATGGCCTGAATCTGGCCGTGCTGGTTGATCGACCCGGTCATGGCGATGTCTTGCCGCAGCGGGATGCGCGCGATAGCAGACAACAACGCGAAAAGTTCTGCCGCCGACGCGCTGTCCCCTTCTACGCCCTCATACGACTGTTCAAAGGCCAGGCTGGCCGAGAGGTTCAGAGGCCGTTTCCATCCATAACGTTCGCCCAGGCAGCCGGCCAGAATGAGCACGCCTTTGGTATGAATCGGCCCGCCGAGTTCAGCCTTGCGCTCGATGTCAATGATCCCGCTCTGACCCGGACGCGCCGAGGCGGTGACCCGTGTGGGGTGTCCAAAGGCATAGTCGCCCAGCTCCATCACCGACAGCGCGTTGACCTGCCCCACTGCCGTCCCCGACACGTCAACGGCCAACGTCCCCTGAGTGATCAACTCGTGGAGACGTTCCTCCAACAGGTTGTTGCGATAGGTCATCTCCGTCAGCGTGCGATCCACGTCTGCTGCCGTAACCAGCCGTTGCCCCTCTTTGCAAGCCCAATAAGCCGCTTCGCGGATCAGGTCGGCGATCTTGCCAAAGCGGGTGGAAAGCTTGCCCTGATCACCGGCCAGCCTCGAACCATGCTCGATGATCCGGGCAACGGCGTTGTGCGCGAATGGCAGCAAATGATTCTCGTCCTGGACCGATTTCACAAAGAGCGCATATTCGCGTTCGGTGTCTGCCGTGCGATCCATCACGCTGGCGAACTCGGCCTTGACCTTGAACAGCTTGGCGAAATCCTCGTCGTGAGCGTTCAACAGGTAATACAGGAGCGGCGTGCCGATCAGGACGATCTTGGTTGAGAGTGGGATCGGCTCGGGTTCAAGCGTGGGCGTGCTGATCAGACTCAACTGTGTACCCAGTTCCAGGATGCGGATCGCGCCGTCCCGCAGCGCCCGTTTCAGACCATCCCAGGCATATGGGTTGAGCAGCACGTCCCGCGCCGGGAGAATCAGGTATCCGCCGTTCGCCCGGTGCAACGCGCCCGGTCTGATCAGCGTAAAATCCGTCGATGAAGCGCCCATCACAAACTCTTGCTCGATCCGGCCCAACAGGTTGTGGTAGGTTGGCTGGCTCTCGACGATGACGGGCGCGCCCCGGCAAGCTGAATTATCCACCACCACGTTCACGTCGTAGCGCCGGAGCCAGTTTGCCCTGGAGGCTTCCAGGCCGGGTTCTTCGCCCTGGCCTGCCTTGCGTGCCCGGAACTGATCGGCATTGGCTACCATGTCGGCTTTTACGCTCTCCAAATAGGCCACCACCTGGTCCATCTGGGCGTATTTTTGTTTCACGGAATCAATGAGGTGTTCAACGATGAACAGTGCGGTGCGGGTGTTGAGTTCCTGTAGGCTGGCGTGCGTTGTTCTTTCCATCTCGCGCAGCCGTTCCAGGCCGTGAGCGATCTTGTCTTGCAGGATCGCTTCCAACTCCGTCAGCTTGCTGATCTGTTCGGGCGATAACTGTTCCACCTCGTCGGGGCGCAGCGGTTTGCCCGCCACCGATGGCATCAGCACGAAGCCAAATGGCCCTCTGCCCAGCGCGAAATTGTACCTGGCGGCGAGTTCGGCCATGCGCCCAAATTCGGCCTCCTGGTTTTTCTTCAGATCGTTGAGCAGGCGATCTCGCTCCTGCGTATATTCGTCGCTTTCGAAAACGCGCGGGATTTCGCGTTCACACTGCCCCAACAGCGCCCGCATGTCAGCGCGAAATTCCCTGGCCCGACCCGCAGGCAGCCGGAGCGCTTTGGGCTGGCGCGGGTTCTCGAAGTTGTTTACGTAGCACCAGTCGTCCGGGACGGGTTCAGAGGCTGCTTTCCGTTCGAGATAGGAGCGGCTCAGGTTGGTGCGGCCCGAATCGGGCAGCCCCAGGGCGAAGATGTTGAAGCCCGGCCCGGTCACGGCGCTGCCCAATTCCAGGGCACGGAAAGCGCGCGGCTGGCCGATCACGTTTTGTAGTTTGGGCAGTTCATCGGTGGTCTTAAAGGCGAGGGTCGCGCCGTCGCAGACACGCCGGAGCGCAGACGGAGGCAGCTCCCTGGGGCCAGTTGAGTGGGTATCATCCCTTTGAGCGATGGGCAGCGGTTGGGTGGTCATGGAGGCTCCTTGTGACACCGGCCCACCGGAGATGGGGTGTGTTTGCCGCTTCGGTGGGCCGGAATCTAACAGGATTCAACAACGGAAAATAGCGGCTAACGGCGATTCACCGGCGTAGGTCGTGCCGTTGAATTTGAGTGTGTAGAAGGCGGCCAGGTCGATCAGGCCGTCGTCGTCTGGCTGCCGTTCCTGATGCACCGTGACCGTGTCGGAGTCCGGGTCAAATATGCCCCACTGCTCCTGCTCGTTCGGAACAAACAGGACCGCCACCCGGCCCTGATAGGCGGCGCGAACGATGTGTGGCAGGTCGCTTGAGGTGAGCGCAGTCCCCGCCAGTCGCTCGAAGCGTGCAACGGCCTCTTCTCGTTCTGGCTGGAATTCCGGTTCGACGATTTCCAGGGCCGATTTGTGCAGGTCCTCAGGGTTTATCCCCTCTGGATTACCGGCAATCCCTTCAGCCGCCAGATGCGGATAGGTGTTTACCTCTCGATAGATCGGGAACAGGCTCTCGTCCGCAGCCAGGACGAGGGGCGCGCGTTCGTTTCCGAGCAGTGGGCGCAGGGCCAGATCGACGCGGTGGAGATACCGCCGAATCAGATCCTTTTTCGCATCAACCCGTGCGCCCTGACCATGATATATGGTGACCGGCTGGCCGCCAGAGTTGAAGGTACGATATTGCAACTGCTTGGTTAGTTCCTCGCCACGAAGGGCCTCGTCCAGGCTCCTCGGACAATCGCCGACGTCCATCTCGCTCACCTGGTAACGGGTCGCTCGCAGGAGCCTCAATTCGTTCTGGCTGAAGGCAAGGATGTAGAACACATTGTCGCTTTCCAGCAGCGGCAAGAGCGGCTTGATGTAGAAGCGTTGCCCGGTGAACACCAGGCTGGGCAGAGTCAGCGGAACGCGGTACTGGCGCATGGCGTTTTCGGTCAAGAAGATGGCTAATCCGTCGCTGGGCGCTCGCCAGAAGGCGCTATTGACTTCGAGTTCGTGGGCCGGGGCAAGGAACCTTGAAGCTGCTGCTTCACGAAGTCCTCTAGCCACCAGTTGTTCCCTTGCTTCCCGGAGAAGGTTTTTCAGCGCGATCTGGTCTTGTCGGCTTTCTGCTGCCGAACGGTGAGTGGGCAAAAACATCGAGACCGACAATGCCGCGTTTTCGTTCAGAAGTGTCCGAAGTTCATCTCGGGAGAACGTGTCCATCAGGCTTGCTCTCCTTGCGTAGCTTTAGCAGTGATCACTCTCCCCGGTAAACCGGGGAGCTTCTCAGGCTACGCTCGCCCCAACGGGCCACGTTAACGCCTGACCGCCCGAACGGAACGTCGCCGTCAGGCATCCGG
>JAJPHV010000042.1 GCA_021325095.1 Chloroflexota bacterium
CCGGATGCCTGACGGCGACGTTCCGTTCGGGCGGTCAGGCGTTAACGTGGCCCGTTGGGGCGAGCGTAGCCTGAGAAGCTCCCCGGTTTACCGGGGAGAGTGATCACACAAATGGTCGTACAGTGTGTCGAGGCCGGGGCCGGGCGCTTGCTCGGCCAGCCGTGTGGCCTGATCAACTTCCGCCCGGACTGCGGCGCGCATCTCTTCCAGCGCTGTTGCGTCGATCAGGTGGTGCGCTAAGGTGTAATCGGCCAGGCGCTTGATCGGGTCGCGCCGCCACCAGTCGCTGACTTCTTCTTCTGTCCGGTATTTCAAATCGTTGTCGGCGTTGGAGTGGGGCCGCAAGCGGTAGGTCTTGAATTCCAGCAGCGTCGGCCCACCGCCGGATCGCGCCCGGTTGAGCGCCGCCGACGCCACCTCGTAGACCGCAAAGATGTCGTTGCCGTCGGCGATCACGCCCGGCATATTGTAGCCTGCTGCCTTGATCGCTACGTCCGCGACGGGCACTTCACGGCTGTGGGGTGTCGAGATGGCGTACTGGTTGTTCTCGCACACAAACACGACAGGCAACTGGTGTATCCCGGCGAAACTGATCGCCTCGTGCCATGCGCCTTCGGCAGTCGCGCCTTCGCCAAACAGCGACAGCGCGGCGATGTTCGTCTCGCCCTTGATGGTAAAGGCCAGCGCCAGCCCCACCGCGTGGACGATCTGGCTGCCTACCGAACTTGAACCGCTGACGATACGCAGTTTGCGACTGCTGAAATGCCCGAACATCTGCCGACCGCCGCTGGCCGGGTCGTCGCGTTTGCCCATCGCGTGCAGCAGCATGTCGAGCGGCGTCTGGCCCATCGCCATTGCCAGGGCCATGTCACGGTAATAGGGCACGACGTAATCCACGCCGACGTTGATCGCCCAGGCGCAGCCGAACTGAATGGCCTCGTGGCCCGCCGAGGTGATAACGAAGTGCGCTTTGCCCTGCCGGCTCAACAGCCACAGCCGGTCATCGACCTCGCGCGCCAGCAGCATCCCGCGCAGCGCCGCGATCACCTGGTCCGGCGAGAGACCAACCGCCTCGTGTGGGGGAACGCCAACACCAGGTTGTCGCTGCGTCACTGTCTCATTCTGAGTGGTCATTTTGCGTCATTGGGCAGAAAGTAATCTTTGGGTATGAAAAGTCGCCACCGAGAAGCCGAGATTTTGAAAACATTGTAACATAGCTGGTAGTGCTGACCAATTCCGACGAACATAAGCTATGGCGGAAATACGCTACGATTTGAATACGGGTTATCCCCACCTTTCGGTCATCCCGCGCGATGCGCTGGCGCGGCTGTCGAATGAATTGATCTGCGCCAACCGGGGCTTGCAGTACGGCGGCGACCTGAAAGGGGTGCTCTTCGGACGGGAGGCCGTAGCGAATTTCTTGCAGCGCCACACGGACAGCGCAGTGCAGCCCTCCGATCTGATACTGACCAGCGGATCGCTGCAAGGCATCGACATCGCCTGCCGCGCGCTGTGCATCCCCGGCGACGTGGTAGCCGTCGAAAGCCCCACTTTTTTCTTCGCCATCTCGATCCTGCGCATGAGCCACGTCAAAGTCATCGGTGTGCCGATGACGCCGGAAGGCATCGACCTGGACGCGCTGGACGCGCTGGCGGAGAAATATGGCGCGCGGCTGCGGATGCTCTACACCATGCAGACCTACCAGAATCCCACGGGACTCTGTACGGCGGCGGCCCACCGCGAAAAGCTGGTGGCGCTGGCGAAGCGTCGCCAATTCGCCATCCTCGAAGACACGGCCTATCAGTTCTTGCACTATGGGCCGCCGCCGCCGCCCATGCTGCGCCACTTCGACCCTGGCGGCGGAACAGTTATCACGGTTGGCACGTTCTCGAAGATTATCGCGCCATCGCTGAGGCAGGGCTGGTTGTGGTCAACGCGGGAGCAGACTCAGCTTTTCGCCACCTATAAAGCGGATGCCAGCGCCAGCCTGTTGACGACAGAAATCCTGTCCGAATACTTGAAGCAGGAAGACATCGACGCGCAGATCGCCTTCTTGCAGGACACCTATCGCCGCCGCCGCGATAAGATGGTGGAGGCGCTCAAGCAGTATTTGCCCGATGGGGCGGAGTGGATAGCGCCGCAGGGTGGCTTTTTCGTCTGGATTGTGCTGCCGCCGCACCTGTCCGCCACCGAACTGCGAGCGTTGACTCAGGCACAGGGTATGGATTTCATGCCCGGACAGATCAGCTTCGCTGGGGAAACAGCGGATCGCTACGTGCGGCTGTGCTTTACCTATGCCGAAGAGGAGGCGCTCGATGCAGGTATCGCTGTACTGGGCGCGTGCCTGAAAGAACATGAAAAGCAGGTTGCCCGGTGAAGTACCCGCTGGTAGCAGATGGGAGCAGTCGCAATGAAACAACTGACGCTCTTCGATTTGGAACCGCTGTCCATGGAGGACTCGAACCGCAAATCGGCCAGGTCCTCCAACAAGCAAAACGGCGCGCGATGGTTCGTTCCGCCGGACATTGTGGTGGCGACGGTGGAATTGATGGGGGCGATTGACCTCGACCCGAACAGCAACAGCAAGTCGCTGCCCAACGTCCCGGCCAAACAATACTTCACCGCTGAAGACAACGGCCTCCAGCGTCCCTGGGGGCCAAAGCGGCGCATATTCCTGAATCCGCCGCCCTCACGCACTACGGAGGCGTGGATCAACAAGGTTTGCAACGAGTACGAGGCCGGGAACATCAGCGAGGCCGTCGTGCTGGTGCGTGCCGAGGTGGACAGCGAATGGTGGCAGCGCCTGACCGCTTACCCGGTGTGCTTCATTCACCGCAAGCTGCGTTTCGGCGGGCGCGGGCAGCGCGTAGCCTACGCGCTGGCAGTGGCCTATCTTGGCCCCAATCTGGCGGGTTTCGCAGAAGCCTTCAACGAACTGGGGACGATCTACGTGCCGTTCAAACGCAAGGCACTGCCCACTGTCCCACAGATAAAGCAGCACGGGCGCTACATCCTGAGCGTAAATTACAGTGCGTGCTACCTGACCATCGCCAACCCAACCTGGGATGCCCGCAATCTTTCGCAGGATCAGGAATGGCTGCGCCGGAACATCCTGGACGTGCCGGGCATTTTGCCGAGCCGCTACAGCGCGATCAGCAAGAGCGCCGAGGGCACGGCCAAGCTGGTATTCAGCTTCAAGAAGGGTGAGGGCGAAAGCGTCGTCAGGCAGATCGAAGCGCTGCTTGAAGGGCCGCGCACCAGGCCCAAGAAGCCAGAAGCACCCAAAGCAGCGCGTAGCAGGCCTGAACCTGCCAAACCCGCCCAGACCAAGACGGCCAAGCCGGGCAAGAAGGTGGCCGCGAAGGGCAAGCGCCGGTAGTTCTGCATCAGGCGTTCAAATTATCCCTTGCTGCGATTGCGTGCCACAATGTCCGTGATGCGATGATGCTGGGCGAAGATGACCAGCGTGTCCCCGGCACACACTTTAACATTGTGCGCCGGATGGACATTGACCCTGTCGCCGTTCCCGTGCAGCACGATGTCGATCTGGTTACTGTCTTGAAGAGCCTCGATGGTCTCACCGTCCAGGAACGAGCCTGGTGCAACTTGCAGGCGGATCATGCTGTAGTCCGTGTCGCCTACCGTGAGTGTCTGCGTGATCTCGATGTTGAGGGCCGACGCCGCAAAGGCCGGAGCCGCCAGATCGGAGGCGCTCAGGACAGCTTCGACATTCATGAAACGCCGAATCTGTGCGGTGAACTGGTTATCCCACATACGGACGACGATCCGAACGTCAGGATTCAGGTCGCGCGCCCGCATAGTCACTTCCAGGTTGAGGTGATCGTTGGAGGTACAGACGATGAAGGCCTGGGCGTGACGCAGCCCGGCGCTCTTCATCGTGTCCGGCAGGCGGCCATCGGCGGCGATCAGCGGCACTTTCAAGCGGCGCAGTTCGGCCTCCGATTCAGGTTTCAGGGCGCTGTCGATGGCGACCACTTCCAGCCCCATCGATACCAGGGAGCGGATCACCCGCAGGCCGAGATGGCCCGCGCCCATCACGATCACGTGGTTGCGATACGTTGAAGCCACAGCTTCCTCCCACGCATTGCGGCGTTCGCTGCGATCAAAGAACAGGCGCACGAAATCTACGGCTCCGCGCCCTACGATGTAGATGCCGATCAGCGGCATGATGTACCAGAACGCGACCAGTTGAGGTTGTGGCGGCGCGTCGCCCGGGGCCTGGAAGAACATCAACATGACCATCAGGTAGGGCAAATCGATGTACGGCAGACGCGGATAGCCTGCCAGCACCAGGAGTTCGCCGTAGAGGTAGCCGCCGACCAGCGTCGCCAGCAAAAAGACGACGATGGACCGCCGAAATTCGCGCCAGAGCGCCGAACTGTCGCGGTACAACGCGCGGATAGTGCGCCACCAGCGGTTAACGCGACGTGATGGAATCAGCAGTTGGGTGCGTGGCAATGTGATTTCCCTGATCGATCCGCTTTCTTCCGCGCGTCTTGTCCTGACCGCGCGTATCTCTGGTATCATTGACATCTTAGGGTATAGCGCGAAACTTTATCAGGAGCAAAGTAATGCCCGGCAGACATTCGGGAAGCTCGAATCTCGGCGGCAGCTTCAGCGGCGGTGGTAATTGGGGTGGTGGCAACTGGGGTGGCGGCTGGCGTCCGCGCGGCCCCTGGAACCCCGGCCCCTACTATGGTGGCGGCGGTAGCGGTTTTGGCTGGCTACTGCTCGGCCTGCTGCCCTGGCTGTTTGGGCCGCGTTTTGGGCGGGGCGGTGGCTTCGGCTGCGGCGGTTTTGGCTGTTTCATTTTCCTGTGCCTGTTCCTGGTGTGTGTGGTGTCCGGCGGCCTGGGTTCACTGCGTGGCCTGGGCGGCAACTATTATGACGGCGACGGCCCGGTCTACAACCCCTACTATGGCGGCGGAACAGGGCTGTCCAGCGAACCACCGCAGGTACAGACGCAAACGGCGCTCGACCTGCGCGAACTGCACGAAGCGCTGGACAGCAAAATCGCGCAGTGGCAGAACCAGCTTGCCACCGACGAGTATCACTCGATTTCCGGCGCTGAAGCCGGGCTGACCAAAGACAACAACACCAAAGAAGTGATCTACGGCAAGTGCGGGCAGGCGTTGTACGTCTTCGTGGTGCTGCGCACCCGGCCCGACACCGGCCCCGCCGACGGCGAAGGCTACGCCTACACAACCGCCAATTCGCCGGGGTCTTGCCGCCCACCGGCCTACGCAGTGTACGACAGCGAGGACGTGGGCGGCGGCTGGTGGTTCGTGACGCTTAAATCGCAGCCTGACGCCAATATTGGGCGCTGAGGTTGGCCTCATCGCGGATCATTGTGCCAAAAGGTCGTTCCCTGGCCGTAGCGCTCCCCGGACAGACTATCCATCTGCGCCAGTAGTGGCACGCGGTGGCTCCCGTAGATCGTGGCTACACGCTGTTCGTCCACGTCCTGGATCGGGCGGAGCACATCATCGCACAGCAGGGCGTTCAACCCTTCGGCGGGCGCTACCCGACCAACGTCTGGGCTGTTGGCGAGCCGATTACCCTGGATTTCGCGCTGACCATCCCGGCGGACGCTGCGCCTGGCCCCTACACTTGGCGCGTCGGCGCGTACAGCTTCCCGTCGCTCGAACGGCTTCCGGTCACTCAGGACGGCCAGCAGCCGGAAGATCGGCGAGCGGTGTTGCACTGAAGCCGGGTCAGTTTGTAACAGCGATCTTCCCCAACAAGAGAAAGGGCAACGTCTGGTTAGTGGCGCGATCAAAGTGGGGCAAGCCCTGCGGCTGACCATCCTGCTCGAATCGATACATGCCCGTGACCAGCGCATATTCCCCGGCGGGCAGATCAGCCGGGATTATCAGCTTGTAAGGGCGGCCTACGACGACCTCGCCCGGTTTGGCCCACTGGCTGGTCGGCCAATATGGTTCCGTCGGCAAGAGGTCAACCGACACGATTTTGCTCCTGTAATCCGGGGAAACCAACTGGACAAATCCCTGGTAATCGCCTGTGGGGCGCTTCGTCGTTTCCCAATAGAGGACAACCTCTATTTCACCACCCGGCTTCACATTGCGCCCAGGCTGCACGTCATAGCCCATCAGATTGATCTCGCCGTTGATATTCCCGCTGCCCTCAGAATACGACGACCAATCCATCGTATGGAAGGACATCTGCGTAATGTCGTCATAAAACACCTGTGGCCCAAGATGGTGATCGGTAAGCTGCCTCAACTGCGGAAAGAATCCCCAGGGGCCGCCGACTGCCATCATCTTGGGCCTCGTGGTCAGGATGTCGTGCAAAAATTGGCGGCGCATCTGGTAGATGTCGGAAGCCTGCTCGATCATCATATTGCCCGGATGGATGACCCGGCTGCAGGGCTTGTAATCCGTGAAGTAGAAGATGGAGATCGTTTCATTCCAGCCCAGCAAACAGTCCTCCCTGCTCAGGTGAGAGGTCAGGAAGGTAATGCTCTGCTGATAGTCTGAGCGTTGAGCCGTCTGTTTGCCGTGAGGAAGGCTGGGCGGATACGGCAGCGGGCGCAGCAGCGGAATCGCCAGGAGAAGGCCCGCCGCGACAAAGGTGACCTGCATCAGCCTCCGGCGAAGTGCCGTTTCCCAGGCCATCACGAACAGGACGGCCAGCGGCGCAAAGACGTGAAAGAAGTAGCGCATATGCAGTGCCAACCCGACAGCCGAATCGAGAAAGGCCAGAATGCACCAGAGCGCCAGCGCAAACAGTAGAGCGGTTCGCCGCTGCCGCAACAACCAGACAAAACTGGCCGCTGCGCCGAGAATCAGTGCGCTCAGGTAAGGCAGAGTCTCCGGCAAAAAAATAGTCCTGAAGAATTCCAGGCGCTCCTGAATGGCCGAGTAGAGGGGTGACGTATTGGCCGCCGCAGACGCTACCCCTGTATAGACAAAATTCACAGCAATGGCAATGTACAGCATCTCGTTGAGTGTGCCTAGCGCAGCAAAGTACAGGCAAACCAGCGCGATGACTATCAGGCAGGCCCCCAGGAAAAGCATTGCTCTTCGCCATGAATGGCTGAACAAATACACGATCCAGAGCAAGGCCGGGAGCTCGATCACGACGGAGGGCTTGGTCATGACTGCCATGCCGACCAGCAGTCCGCCCGCGACAACCCACCAGCGGATCGAAGACAACTTTTCAGACTGGCGAATCGCGCAGGCTAACCCCAACGCGGTCAGGATGGCAGATAGAGAACTGACGTTGACGCCTACTCTGATGGCGTAGGCCGTCGCAAAATAGCCCGCCAGAGCGGCTGCAAGTGCGGCGCTCTTTCGGGATCGGGTAAAGGCCCATCCCAGATAGGCAACGGCGCAGATAAACAGAAGGCAAAAGAAGAAAGAATGCACCTTCGCCGCCAGCACCGTGCTCCCGAATATCCATACGAAGGGAACCCCGAGCAGGGCAATGCCCGGCGCTTGATGATCGACAAACGTCAGGTAGATGTTGCGCCCCAAAGCCATCTGCTTGATGAGTGGCATGTACAGCCCTTCGTCCATCGTCAGGCCCACGCCAAACAGCGACAGAAGGTTGTATACGGTGAGGGCCACAGTGAAAGCCAGCGTGACAGCCCACAGTGTCGTTGGGAAAGACGCGATTGCCAACCGGCTCGGCAGCGCGGCAGGTCTTGATAGATCGGCCCGGTTCGTCATGTAGCATGATCCAGATCGCTGTGCAGCGGATTGCGGATTCTCACCGTTTTCCACCTGTGCGAGAGCCAGTCAAATGCTGCTGCGATAAACCCGCCGATCAACATCGTACTCAATGGGTAGACGGATGCATAGATGCGCGGCTGGACCGTGTTGAATGCGCTGGCGAACAGTAAGAAGGGCAGCAGCATGACCACCGAGGCCAGATACAGCCACTTCCGCGAAAGAACTGCCCAGACCACTGCAGGCAGCGCCAGCCAGTAGAACGCATCCCATCGGTTGTAGATCGCTGACAACAGGCGGATGCCCGGCTTCCAGACGATTTGTCCCGAATAAAAATAATCGGTTGGCGCTTTACGAAAGCCAAGCGCATCGGCGAGACGGTTGCCTGTGCTGTCCATCGGGAAGTCGTGATAGATGGGCAGGTAGATATTGATCGTGCTGTAGCCATCATTGTTGCCCAGTGGCATCTTGACCAGCATTCGCCCGGCGTTCACCAGCCAGCCGGAGGCCCATTGAACAGGGTGAGCACGAATGGCTTCGTTGACAGCCTGCGTCAACAACGTATCGGTTGGACATAGACCCATGTAGTAAATCAGGTTCACGGGAAAATCAATCGTCAGGGTTGTGTCCGGTATCCCAAATGGCTGGCTGAAGAACGCAGTTTGTTCTTCGGGCGTAGCCCAGGGGCCGGGCTTTCGCCAACCAGGGTACGAAGCTGCACCCGTAAAGGTGACCTCGCGCAGCGGCTTCAGCGTGAGCAGGTTCAACAGCCGTGCCGTTGCCGGGCCATTCTCTGCGGTGATCGGCACAGACATATGTCTGACGCTCAAGATGCGATCCAGGCCCTCCATGCAGCTTGGTTTCCACATGCCTGTCGATGGATAGTGAATGACTGCCAGATAAACCGCCAGCACGCCCGCGCTGATTGTCCCAAGCACCCCGAACATTGCCAGCCGCTTACGCCATTGGAATTCGCCTAGCCAGAAGAATGTCAGGCCCAGGCCGCCGACCACCAACGCCGCCTCCCAACGGGCCAGACAGGCGACGCCAAACAGCACGCCAGCTGCCGCGATCCATTGCAGTGCGTGCTTTTGATTCAGCCGTGCCCGATTGACACTCCACAACCCCCAAGCCACACACAAGGCCACCAACCACACCGGCAGCGAGAAATGTGCCCATTGCAACCCGAATGGATCAAGCGCCAGCACCAGCGCCGTGATCAGCGCCGCACGTGCGTTGTAGCGAGTGCGTACAACGTCGTACATCGCACAGGGAATCGTCGATGCCAGAACGACCTGTACCAGCAGCACGATCCGGTCATCCAACCTGCCGAAAGGCCGGGCCAGCGCCACGACAGGCGCAATGACAAGCGGATAGCCTGTGTTGTAGCGCAGGTTGCCGACCATCAGGTTGCCGTGCAGCAGTTCGCTGATCAAGAAGCGCTGCGCCGATTGGTCGTCGTCGAAGCCGCCCATCGGGTAGCTGATGAGCAGCACGCCACGCACGACGATGGTGATCAAGAGCAAGGTCAATAAGTGTTTCTTCAAGGTTGCTCTTCGCTGCGCGATGAGGATTATAAAAAACGGTCAAGGATCGCTTCCAGTGTATCCAGATCGACGTGGTGGTAATCCACCGCATCGGGGTACACGATCAGGTTCGGCCCTGCGCCGCACATACTCAGGCAGTTGGCGATCTCCCAGCGTACCGGCTGTGTGGAGGCCCAGGCCGGGGTGATCTCGCCTAACGCCTGGCGTAGGCGTCCGTACAAGGGTTCAGCTTGCCCACCGCGATTGCAATACTGGCCCATACAGAGCACAATACGCCGTTTGCGTGGGAGTGTGGTAGGATGGTTTGTCAAGGTGTAACTGTCATGACTCCTCATTGCTGGCTTTCATTGTATCGCATTTATGCCCGCGCAAAGCGTTGGTACAATAGAGTCCTATACAGTTCATCCTTTTCAGTTTGTCCCAGCCGGTACGCATGGCGCTGATTGATTTGTGAATGAAACCACCCGACTTACGAATCCTGGCTCTGGCCGATGCCAAACTTTTGCCGCCAGAAGTCCAATCTGCTTTTGACCACTGGCGCATCTGGAAGGCGCGCGATGCAGTGGCAAATTCGGTGCGGAAACGACTGATCAATGCACCAGCCGAAGCCCTGTTAATGCTCCAAATGTACCTGGAGCGGCTTGAGCACGCCGAGTCCGAGCAGACCATCTTTGAGGGCATTTATGCCCTGGCGAGCGTGGTGGACGTTTATCGCCAGTATCTTGCCCTGCACAGCGAATATCTGATTCTGATCATGTCCGGCCAGTTGAACCCGTGGGGCCTGCTGGAATTTCAGCGCGATTTTGAGCGCCCTGCAAGCAGCACCCTCAGCGCGGCGAGGGAACTCTGGCGGCTGGCACAGGAACATCATGTTGATGTGGAAGGACTGTTGCGGCAGTTGCCAGAGGACGAGCTTCTGATCGCCCTGGAAGCCTATTACGCTTCACACCAACCTCAGAGCGAACAGGGGGCAACCAATGAGCCTGCCTGAGCGTGAAGAAAAAGCCGCCTTGAACCAACAACTGGCTGACGCGCTTGCCAGGACAATGAGCGCTGCCAGGGCCTTGAACGCGGAAAGCGTCGTGCATGGGGATTGGCGCGTGAAGGACATTATTGGACATTTAGCCGCCTGGGAAGTCGCCTGTGTGTTCGCCCTACGTGCCTACCAGCAAGGCAAGGAATACCAGATCACGGACGATTATCCTTCGGAAGAAGGCTTCAACCAGCGAAACTACCACGAACGCTACGACGTGCCCGCCGATCAGGTCTACGAGGAATGGGCGACGGCCCGCGCCAGGCTCAAGGCCGCCATCAACGAGACTGCGCCGGAGAAATTCGAGGGGCAGATGCGTTTCCCCTGGGGGCCGCGCGGCACGATTGCCGTTCTGGTCAAAGACACCATCGGGCACGAAGAAGAACACCGCGCCGAAATCCTGAAACTCACCGGGACTGCCTGACCTGGCAAGGGAGAGTGCCTATGGACGCTGCGCCGATTCTGCTCCTGGTTGTCATTGCCGTCGTGCTTGTGGTCGGGGCCATCTTGTTTGCCAGAAGTCGATCCACACCGGGCGGAGCATCGCGGGGCGGGTCGGGCTACGCGCCGACAGCACCTGCTGCGAGTCCACCTCGGCAGTCGCCCGCAAAACCAAAGGCCGTAGAGCGGGACAAAGTAGCCACAGGTGAAATGCAACCTCCGCCTGTTACGCGCAGCGCGGAGGGGCTCTTCCCGCAGGAGGAAATGCCAGGCCGCAGTGCGCCGCCGGAGCCACCGCCGCCTCCAATATTGGCGGGTGGGCCACCACCTGCTCCGCCCCTCCAAGCGCCTGCGCCTGCCGCGCCGCGCCCATCACGGGCCGCTCCACCTCCGCCGCCAGCGCCGCAAGCTGCACCAGCAGCAGCGCCTGCGCCTGCCAATGACTTGCTGGATACGCAACAAGCATCAAGAACTGAGCCGAGCACCGAACGCACGCCCCCGGCGTCTGCGCCTGCTTCGCCACCGCCTCCCCCTGTACCTGAGCCAGAATATGCGCGCGCAATCACGTTACCAACTCCAGGTGAAGCACCAGCCGTGCCCACCGAAGACGTGCGTTTCACGGCCTATTTTCCGAAGGAGGCCGCCGTCGAGACGTGGTATACGCTGCTGGTTTACGCCCACGTCGAGGCGGCGCTCGGCAAGGTGCAGGCCGATGCGGCAAAGTTCAAGGACGAAATGGGCGGCACACCGCGAGAGACGCGCGGTGCTGCCCCGGCCAGGCTGGCGCGCGGCACGGAGATCACGGTGGTGCCGTTCTGCGAGGGTGTCACCTTCAACCCGGAGCGGATCACACTCAAGTGGGTCGAGGACTTGCATCGCGCCGAGTTCCGCTTCCGTGCCGGCAAAGACCTGGCCGGGGCAGCAGCTAACATACAGATCACAGTCTTCGTGGGGCCGCTGATTGTCGCCACGCTCAAGGGCGGAATGTTGCTCAACGAAGCAGCCCCTGCTTCCACCAGCCCGGAAACCAGCGCCGTGAGTGCCGCCCTCTATAAAGAGGAACAGATTTTTGTCTCGTACAGCCACGACGACACACCGGTTGTCCTGGCCTGCCGTGACGCTTACCGGGCGCTCGGCTACACCGTCCTGATCGACATCGACAGCCTGCGCGCCGGTGAAAAATGGCACGAGGATCTCCAACGACTGATTGATCGCGCTGACATCTTCCAGCTTTTCTGGTCGGCGCGCTCCGCCCAATCCAGGTATTGCCAGCAGGAATGGGAATATGCGCTGCAAAGAAGCCAGAGCAAAGAGGGCTTCATCCGCCCGGTATACTGGGAAAAGCCGCTTGTCCCACCGCCGCCAGCCCTGGCCGACCTGCACTTCGCTTATGTGCCGTTGGGGAAAATGGAAGCGCCCTGAACGTTCAGGGCGGCACATGGCAATATGCTGAGACGATTTGGGCAGAGGGCAACTCTGCCCAAGTGATCAAAGCGATTACTCCTCGACCATTTCCCCGGTCAGGTGGCGACCCTCGCTGGCGGTTCGGGTCAATACACTTTCCAGATAATGCAGTGGGTCAAAGTCCTCATTCTTCATGTAAGCGCGCAAGGCGGCTTTGATGGTGGGCTGGCGCTGCGCCTGATCCAGGGAGTGCAGCCAGAGTGCCACGTCGTCATCCTCGCCAGGTGTAAACTCTATTTGCACAGATTGCCGATCTGCAACAGATCGGAGATAACGCCTGATGGCCCGCCGCAGACCAATTTCGTACCAGAAGTCCACCGCTTTGTCGTCGGCCATTTCCCGGAAATAGATTTTGATCTGCGCCAGTTTTCCGTCGGCTCTCTTCTGCCCCAGTTTGTGGGTCAGCCACGCTTCTGGTTCGCCGTCGCCCTTGCTATCGGCACAGATGTCACAGAGAGGCAGCATATTGGTGGGGACAATTCCCGGCCAGTTGAGACTGTAAGGTGGCAGCCAGGGCACGTGTTCAATGGAATGACTTGGGGCATCACAGACGGCGCAACGCCAACTCCAGTATTCCCGCGCGGCGAAGATCTGTCGCGCGCCGAAAGCGGGAAGTATGCTTTGAGTCTGGACTTCATGACCTGCCACGCGACGATTGGTCACCATTCATCACTCTCTCCACCCAACCCATTGGCGGTACTGGTTGAATACATCCGCTTATCTATCATAGCGCTTTACACCTTGCCAGAAACTAACGACTAGCCGAATTAGTACCTAATCTCTATCAAACAAAAACGCCCCGGCAGGTCGCCGGGGCTATCGTGTCCACTCGAACTGCCCCTGGAATTGCCAGCTCTGCTAACTGCGCGTTTCGTGCCCCGTCCGGTATAGCGGCACATCGAAGTCCACAAAATAGGACCAGCCTTCGCCTGCCGCCAGTTTGCGCTGTTCCTCGTTCATCGTCAGCACGACATCGTGTGAGCCGGAATGCAATTCGATGGTTAATTCCTCTTTGCCATCGTCTTCCAGGAACTCAAAGCAGCGGCGCTCATAGCCCATCGGGTAGGCCAGGAAGCGCCCCAGACAGCGCTCACAAAATGCCAGTTGGGTCGGGCAGACATCGCGGTTGATCTTGACACGCATGGCAACCTCCATACTCCTACTGACCGCTTATAACACTAATTCACCTCCACAAGCGGATTTTGAGTAAGTGTGGAATGTCATGAGTTTTCACAATGCTTTGTCTGGTTTTGGCCTGTGACCGAACTGTGTACAGTCATCGCCGCCGGATGACCAGCACCATCCCCAGCCCGATTACCAGGACAAACCCGGCCAGACCAAACACGATCAAGCCGCTGTTGCCGATGAGCGTCTCCAAGACCGCCGCTGTTTTATCCGGCTGCGTGCTTGTGGCTGGAGGAGTCACGTCCTGTGCTGCCTGGTCAGTGCCCACCGGGGTCGATCTGTACCCGCTGGCAGCTCCGAATGACAGCGCCAGCGATACGCCTGGCTTGACCTCCACCTCCAACTGGCCGGAAGTAGTCAGGCCATAATTGCCTGGCGGTGTGGCGGCGATGGCGTAGATACCAGGCGGAATCTCACTAAAACAAACCGGGCTGGTCGCCGTCGTCGTCAGGGTCTTGACAGGCTGCCCACGCTGGCTTAAGGTCAGGCTCACTTCGGCCAGCAGTTTCTCGTCGGCATCCATCCAGTGGTTGATATTGGTATCCTCGAA
Source organism: Chloroflexota bacterium (assembly GCA_021325095.1). Classification (GTDB taxonomy): domain Bacteria; phylum Chloroflexota; class Anaerolineae; order Aggregatilineales; family UBA2796; genus JAJPHV01. The sequence goes on from JAJPHV010000042.1 coordinate 13,933, forward strand.
GGCTGTCACGCACACCGCCCCGTCTTTACTGATCGGGGCAACAGTAGGCAGCGGGGTGGTCTGGATAGCGACCTGTGTTGGTTCAGGCGTACTGGTCTCGGTGGATGGCGCGCTCATCACAGGCGCGGTGGCTAGTGTTGCAGCGGATGTTCCTGCTGCGGTAGGTGCCGAAGATGATTCGGGCGGGAGGGTCAGGTTGAGCGGGACACTGACGGTTGCAGTAGACGTAATGATCGCGCCGAACGTTTCACCTCCGCTCACGGCTTCGGTAGCAGCGCCAGTGGCCGCACCTGTTGCAGCGGCGAGGGCCTTATCGGGCGGCCTGACGATGATTTTCTGGCCGATTTGCAGCACCCAGGCATCCTCGGAGAGCCTGTTCAGGGCACGCAATTGTTGGACGGTCACTTTATAGGCGTATGCAATCGAAGAAAGGGTATCACCGGGCTGGACGATGTGAATGATGCTGCCGTCCGGCTGCGCTTCCTGTGTCTTGACGGGAGGGGCGAACTGCGCGTTCGAGCCGCCGCCCGCTGCGCCCGGCGTGCCGCCCTGGCCGGGCCGCAAGAGTTGTAGGCTGGCATCGTCCCAGTATACGTGATTGAGCAGCATCCCAACTGACTGCGTGGCATACAGGTAGACGGTCACGCCATTGTCGTTCTGAGATGTAAAATCGATAATCATCTGCTGGAACTGGTCAAACGGCGCGATGAAGGCCGACCACACGACATTGGGAGAGTTCGGATCGGTTCCGCCTTTGGGATCGACGCCGATGCGGGTACGCGCCTGCGAACCCTGGTCGGAGACGCGGTAGCTGCGCCCATCCTCGATGCACGACGTTTCGCGGTTGCAGGTGAAAACGTTGGCCCATGCCGAAAAGCGCAGTTTGCTGCCCGCACGCACGCCAGGGACGATCTGGTAGGCAATCATCGTGAAAACGGTTCTGGTCGCATTCACGTCCCACGACGCGCCAGTGCGTGACTCGCCCGGCCACGTATGGCCGGAGGACGACACTGGCACGCTCGAGGTCAGCGTCCAGCCTGTCGGGACCAGGTTGCCATTGGAGCCGTAGTACGACTCAAAGCTCGGATTATTCAATAGCTCCTGGCCCTGTGCCCGGCTCAACTGCCCGCCTCCCAACGTCAGTAGTTGCAGCGCCAGCAGCGCCAGTATGGTGCGTCTAATCACGGGCCTTCTCCGTAACTATCCTGATTTTGATGCCTGATAAGTTACCCTTTCCAACCGCAGAACCCACACAACTCATGCGCGAAGTCAGGACGAGGCTGCCGTTGCCGGGCTGGTTGCATTGGCCGGGGCCGTGCCCGCTGCCGCAGGGGTGGCCGTGCTGGTGGCAGCGGGTGTGGCCGGGAATGTAGTGTCCATCGCTTTGATCGCGCCAGCGCTGTCGATCTGGAGCGAGCCAGTGATGTGCTCGAAGATCGGCTGCATCCTGGCCCAATTGCCTGTCTCCGTGATCCCCTGAATCACCAGGACGTGGGTTGAATCAAGCGCTACAACCCACAACTCGCTTTCTACCATGAGCGGTTGATTGGTCGATTGATCCGACGCTCGTTCGACGTAATGAGCGCCCGTACCCGCAAAGTTGCCCACGCTCACCGCTTTGGTCGTTACGGGCGGCAGATCCTGAGCGCGATTGGCAAAATTCCGCTTCAACAGTTCATCCGGAGTCGTTGTGGACGCCACACCCAGGTAAGCTGAGGTCGGGCGCATCTGAATGCTGATAAAAGCCCCGCTCGAATTGGCAGGACTCAGGACATACGTGAGCGGGTTGGTTTGAGAAGTCTGTGGTTGCCAGATGTTCGGGTGTTCAAGCCGGACAAACCCGTCGGGACTCTTCCAGGAGACATATTGACTGACGGCGAAAGGGTCAACCGGCGTCACTGTGAATTGCGCGCGCCTGCCCGCATTGGGATCGATGTTGTTTGACGCCAGCAGCAGTGCCCCGATGACAAGGACCAGCATTACAAAAATCAACGCAGAGGGTTGGATGCGCGCCACGACACGCGATGATGGATTATTCGACACGAAGTCATCCTTTCTCGAAGGATCATGAGACACACGAGATCAATCCGACTGCCAGCGACACTGGCTGAACCACCGGCCATTGGCGACATAAGGCCGCATTGTACCACAGGTTACGATGCGCAGGGAGTTTACCCCGGCACAGCGCACGGCCAATTGGCCGCCTGATGAGGGTGGGCTTGCCATTTTCTGCGGCGAAACTGCTTGACACTGGAAAAAGCTATGGTATACTGAGAGGTCGCGGGAAACCCCATATATGATCCTCTGTCCAATGTCCAGGTGAGCGTGCTAGCAAAGATGGGCGTCCTCACTTCCACCCGAACTAGCAGCGTCCTTCGTAAATTCTGAGTTGTTCAGGAGTGGCACATGCAGCGTCGGCTAGACACCAAAAACTACGCTCGTACCTATGACGTCCAGGACCTGCCCTCATTGATCGAAGTCCAGTTGAATTCGTTCAACTGGTTTCGAGAGGAGGGTCTAGGCGAGCTGTTCAGCGAGATCAGCCCCATTGAGAGCTTCAATGGCAATTTGAAGCTATATTTTCCGGGCTTCGGCCCGGAAACGGAGGAGTTTGGCCTCAAGTATTGGTTTGAGGAGCCAAAGTACGACGAGGACATTTGCCTTGAGCGGGACATGACCTATGCGGCCCCGCTGTACGTGCGCGTGGCGCTGGTCAACCGCGAAGCGGGCGATGAGGTGGTCACATCCGACATTTTCCTGGGCGATTTCCCGCTGATGACCGAGAATGGGACGTTCATCATCAATGGTACAGAGCGAGTCGTCGTCAGCCAGTTGATCCGCTCGCCTGGCGTCTACTTCGACGCCGAAGAAGATCGCACGACAGGCCGCTTGCTTTCCGCCGCCAAATTGATCCCGGATCGCGGCGCGTGGATGGAATTCGAGACCCGCAAGAGCGACTACCTGACCGTCAAATTCAACCGTAAACGTACCATCCCTGTCACGATCTTGCTGCGTGCCCTGACGGCTGTCCGTGACGGCATGGATAGCATTTCGCCGCTCAAGACGGGCACAGACGAAGAACTGATCGAAATCTACAAGGAAGTCGATAACAACCCGGATCACCAGTACATCCTGGGGACGATCAAGGGCGAACCGCAGTGGGATTTGCGTGAGGGGCAGACCATTGGCGAGGCCGCACTGCTCGAATTCTACAAGCGGATGCGCCCTGGTGACCCGCCCACGCTGGACAACGCCCGCGTCTACCTGGAAAGCCAGTTGTTTGACCAGCGCCGCTACGACCTGGAGCGCGTAGGGCGTTATAAGCTGAACCAGCGTCTGCGTATGGACGCTGAGATTCCGCGCACGGTGCGTACCGTGACCAAGTACGACCTGGTCAAGCTGGTCGAGCGCATGATCCAGATCAACAATGGTGCAGCCGAGCCGGACGACATCGACCACCTGGGCAACCGCCGCGTCAAGACGGTGGGCGAACTGATCCAGAACAAGTTGCGCATCGGTCTGCGCCGCACCGAACGTGTCGTCCGTGAGCGTATGTCGATCCGTGAGACGGACAATATTACACCCATCACGCTCATCAACATCCGTCCAATTGTAGCCGCCATCCGTGAATTTTTCGGCAGCAGCCAGTTGAGCCAGTTCATGGAGCAGACCAACCCGCTGGCCGAACTGACACACAAACGCACGTTGTCAGCACTTGGCCCCGGCGGTTTGCGGCGGGAGCGCGCGGGCTTCGACGTGCGCGACGTGCACCACAGCCATTACGGGCGCATTTGCCCGATAGAGACGCCGGAAGGCCCGAACATCGGTCTGATCGGGCGTCTTGCCAGTTATGCGCGCGTGAACGAATACGGCTTTATCGAGACGCCCTACCGCCTGGTTGTCCGGGAATTGCCGATTGACGACCCGCGCCTGCCCGGACGTTACACCCGCGAGGAAATCACCAACGCTAAAGGCGACACCTTACTGGGCGAAGGCGTCAAGCTGGACGATAAAGCGATTGCCAAACTGCGCAAAGCAGGTATTAGCAAAGTGCCGGTGCGCCCCTTCGTCGAAAACAAGATTGAATACCTGTCCGCTGACGAAGAAGACCGCTTTATGATCGCCCAGGCCAATGCCAAGCTGGACGAGAGCAACTCGTTCGTGGATGAGCGCGTTTCGGCCCGCTTCCATCAGAAGTTCCTGGATACAACCCCGGATCGCATCGATTACATGGACGTTGCGCCGCGCCAGATCGTGGGCATTTCAGCAGCGCTGATCCCGTTCCTGGAACATGACGACGCTAACCGCGCCCTGATGGGGTCGAATATGCAGCGCCAGGCCGTGCCCCTGCTTCAGCCGGACGTGCCGATTGTCAGTACGGGCATGGAGGATCAGGCCGCTTACGACTCCGGGCAGGTCCTGATTTCAGAGTCCGAGGGCGAGGTGTTGAGCGTGCAGGGCGGGCAGGTGGTTGTGCGCGAGGCCAGCGGCAACGTCCGCACCTATAAGCTGCGCAAATACACCCGCTCCAACCAGTCCACCTGCATCGACCAGCGCCCAATCGTGCGTAAGGGCCAGCACATCAAGCCCGGCGACGTGATCGCCGATAGTTCCTCCACGGTGCACGGCAACCTGGCGCTCGGCCACGATGTGCTGTGTGCGTTCCTGTCCTGGGAAGGCGGCAACTACGAAGACGCGCTGCTGATCAGCGAGCAATTGCTGCGCGACGATAAGTTCACCTCGATCCACATCGAGAAGCACGAAGTCGAGGCACGTGATACCAAGCTCGGCCCGGAGGAGATCACCTACGATATTCCAAACGTCGGCGAAGAGGCACTCAAAGACCTTGACGAGTTCGGCATCGTTCGCATCGGCGCAGAGGTTGGCCCGAACGACATCCTGGTCGGCAAGATCACGCCGAAGGGTGAGAAAGAACTCAGCCCTGAAGAGAAGCTGCTGCGCGCCATCTTCGGTGAGAAAGCGCGCGAGGTGAAGGATTCGTCGCTGCGCCTGCCGCATGGCGAAAAGGGCAAGGTCGTCGATGTCAAAATCTTCACCCGTGAAGAGCACCGCGATCTGCCGGCTGGCGTCGATCAACTGGTGCGCGTCAGCGTCGCCCAGAAGCGCAAGCTGACCCAGGGTGATAAGATGGCCGGACGGCACGGCAACAAGGGTGTCATCTCGAAGGTTGTGCCCATTGAGGATATGCCCTATCTGGCTGACGGCACACCGATTGACATCATCCTGAACCCGCTGGGCGTGCCGGGCCGTATGAACATCGGCCAGGTGCTCGAAACGCACCTCGGTTGGGCGGCGGATCGCCTGGGCTTCCGGGCGGTGACGCCGGTGTTCGATGGCGCAGACGAGCACGAGATCGAGGCTGAACTGGGACGTGCCTGGTTGATTGACCGCGCCTGGTATGAAATTACTGAGCGGGCCTGGGCCTGGGTCAAGACTCAGGGGTTCGATGCGGAGACGCTCGAAGATGACGACGAGGTGCGCCGCCTGTACATCGAAAGCTGGCTGGGCAGCAACCCGGCCTACAACGCCGAGCAGTTGGCACTGGAATACGTATACGCTCGCCGTTCGGTGCTCCGCGAATGGCTGCGCGAAAAGGGTTATGACCCGGACAAAGCGCTGCTGTTCGACACGAATGGCGTCAGCCTTGAAGAGCGGGATCGGCGTGACGACTACGCTATCGACATCAGCCTGCGGCTCTGGTCGGAAGTGACCAGCGGCGAGCCGACTCCCACCGACCTGAGCGGCGAGGCGCTGCGCGAGTATGCCGACCGCGTGTTCCTGCGCACGGGCGAGCCTGTGCCGATCTATGGCAAGCAAATCCTTTACGACGGCAAGACCGGCGAGCCGTTTGACCGCCCGGTGACCGTCGGCGTCATTCACATGTTGAAGCTGGCGCACCTGGTCGAAGACAAGGTGCACGCCCGGTCTACGGGGCCATACAGCCTGGTTACGCAGCAGCCGCTGGGCGGCAAGGCCCAGTTCGGCGGCCAGCGCTTCGGCGAAATGGAAGTGTGGGCGCTGGAAGCCTACGGCGCGGCGCACACGCTCCAGGAGATGCTCACGGTCAAGTCGGATGATGTGCAGGGCCGCGTCAAGACTTACGAGGCTATCGTCAAGGGTGAACCCATCGAGGAGCCGGGCGTCCCGGCCAGCTTCCGCGTGCTGGTCAAGGAATTGCAAAGCCTGGGCCTGGCGGTGGAGGCAATCACCGACAGCGGCGAGGTGATCCGCTTCGGCAAGGACGAGGAAAAGTCGCGCCAGCCGAAGATCAACATGGGCCTGCTTGGCCTGGCCGGGGATCGCTGATCCCGACGGCACACCGCGAAACGCGAAGGGGCATGGCCATCGGCTATGCCCCTTCTGATTGTTACTGCTCGGCTTCGTAGAGAGGAGTGCGGTGAACCCGGTCTACCCCTTCGGCAAGCGCCGCGCTGCCAGCATGGTGATGTCGTCGAACTGCACCGCGTCCGCGATGTGCTCTTTCAGTGCCAGGTCCACCCGATCCAGCAAGGCCGTCGCCGATTCGGCTGGCTCTTGAAGCAGTGGCAACAGGCTCGACTCGTGAAACAGCTTGCCCTGCGGGTTGCGGGCGTCGGTCACACCGTCAGTGAAGGCCATCAACGTATCACCCGGCTCAAGTTTGGCCTGCGCAATGGTGAAGGTCGAGCCGGACAGCATCCCGACGGCAGGGCCGGTGGGTGGCAAGCGCTTCTTGATCACGCCGCGCGCATCGATGATCGCCGGGGGATTGTGGCCGCCGTTCACGTACAGCAGGTTTCCACCGGCGGGTTCGAGGATAGCGAAGAACATCGTGGCGAACATGTTCAGGTTGGCATGGTTGTCGGCCACATAGTCATTGGTCAGCTTGATCGAGTTGTGCAGGTTGACTGCCCCCGGCGTCAGGAAGATGCGCCGCTGCTCCGCTGACATCTCGGTCACTGCCCCCGGCCCGGCGTCTTCAGCCAGGATGTTTTCCCAGTCCATGGCGTGGTGCTGCTGCGCAAATGCCCGCACCAGGCTGCGCATCAGGGCCATGAAGAGCGCCGCGCCGACGCCCTTATCGCACACGTCCGCGATGACCAGGCCGACCCGGTTGTTGGCGAGGGTGAAGGCGTCGTAGAAGTCCCCCGCCACCTCGCGGGCCGGGTGGAAACGCGCTGCGATCTCCCAACCCGCCGGGCTGGGCAGATTGGTCGGCAGGAAGTCGGTCTGAATCTGCCGTCCGATCTGCACGTCGCGTTCCAGTTTGAGCAGCCATTCCTGACGCCGCCGCAGCAGTTGGCTGTTCAGCGCAACAGCCGCCTGCGCGGCCAGCGTTTCGACGACCAACTGTTGATAAGGGGTGAAGGGAATGACTTCCCCGGTGATCGGGTCGATGGCGTTCAGCAGTTGCAGAACGCCGATCACTTCCGTCTTGTTTTTCAGCGGGACAGTCAGGCTGGATTTTGAGCGGTAGCCATTGCGTTGATCGAAAGCCATCGCACCCGAAAAGTCGAAACCTTCGGCATTGTAAATGTCGGGGATATTGACCGAATGCCCGTGCAGCGCGACGTGCGTGGCAACGTTGTGATGATTCGGCTCGTGGGTCACCGGATCGTACATCGGCAACGGGTTGAACGGGATTTCCTTGCCTGTCGTGCCGCCCATCGCAATGCCCAAGGAGTCGGTGGACATGATGGCAAACTTCAGCGTGTCCTCTTCCGTGCGGATGTACAGGGTGCCCGCATCGGCATTCGAGACGTTCTTGGTTTCCATCAAAATCCGTTCCAGGAGGCGCTCGAAGTTGTCTTCGACGGAGAGCGCCACACCTGTCGGCAGGATCACCAGCTTCAGGTCATCCACCAGACGGGCATACTCCATCGATTGATCACGTAGCCGCTTCTTGTCGATGGAGTCGTTCAGGCGGCTTTGTAGCAGGACTGGATTGAAGGGCGCCTGAACGTAGTCTTCGGCGCCCTTACCAATCAGATTCGCCACCGTGTCCAGGTCGTCTCCTATCGCCACCAGGATCAGCGGGACGTGTTCCAGGGCGCGTTCTGCCTTCAAGCGCGTCAGGAGTTCGCCCCCGTCCATCTCTGGCAGATCGGCCCCTATCAAAATCAGGTCGAGCCGGTGCTCACGGCAGATAGCGAGAGCGCTCTGCTCATCGTCCGCATCGAAGACGGTGTAACCCATTTCGAGCAGTTGCGTGCACAGCGCTTCCCGGTGCGCAACCTCATTTTCGATAATTAACAGCCGCCCTGCCTCGGTTTTCATGTTGGTTGTTATCTCACCCCGTCAGCCAGCTTTTGGTTTATCGTCCGATGTCCGGTTCATGATGAAGATGCTGCGATTGCGGCCATTGACGTATTCGTACTCAAACTGATCTACTCCCCTGAGCGCCAGGAAGACACCCAACCCGCCAATTTCCCGCTCTTCCAGTGGAACATCCAGATCATCCGGCGCTGGTGTCTGGCGAGGATCGTAAGGCATTGCCGTATCTTCTATGTAGACGGTCAGGGTTTTGTCGTCAATGGATCCGCCTAAGTATAACATCCCTTCCAATCCCCCTTCATCATAACCATGAACCACGCAGTTTGTGGCGATCTCATCGACTGCGAGGCGAAGGCGGTAGGCCGCCGATTTGTCGATCCCGGCAGCGGCGGCGACCTTCATGACATAGTTTCCAATCGAGCTGAGGGACGCCAGGGTTCCAGGGAGAGTCAAGGATTCCAGGATGTGTTTGCTCATAGCTGACCATTCTCTGCCCGCACAGCCGGTGTCAAATGTGCTGTCAATTGGGGGACTGTGCCTAGCCTTCGATCTTCGCCGCGTCGTAGCTATCCAGGATGATCACGCTATTGTGAAAGCCGGTCATGGTCAGCGTCTCCATGACCGATTCCTGGGCGCCGATTATATACACGTCAGTGTTCGCGCCCATCTTCTGTTTGGCGAAGATCAGGGCACGCAACCCGGCGCTGGACATATAATCCAGGCCATCCATGACCAGGGCCAGGCGCTTCACCTTCTGCGCGACGGCCTTTTCGACCTCGGCGCGGAACAGTGGGGCCACACTGGCGTCCAGTTCGCCGCTTAATGTGATCTTGCCAGTCCCCTTGTCGGTTACTTCCAGGTTTGCGTTGAAAGCCATTGTTCGTTCCTCTCGTCGTTTGATGTGTATGGGCAATGGGTCTGCCTAGCTCCCCATCGGATGGAGTGAGGGCAAGGACAGGCCATACGGTCAACAAGTCTGCGGGCTATCGGCCTACCAGCATAATCACAGACCGATCCCCAATCAGGAAACTGCTCTGATCGCTTAACAACGGTTCGGAGCCGGGTTCCCAGATGTCTTCCGGGCACGGCACGCCAGTGTTGATGGCAACATGCCATTGCATTCCAGCGGGCAGACGCGGAAGCTCAAGCCACTGGCTTTCCCAGTGCATGTTCATCGCCACGTAGATGTAGTCGTCGTTGGCGGTTCCACCTTTGGCGTGTTTGCCGCACAACAAAAACGCCAGAAGGCGACTGTCCTTCGACCAGTCGGCCTCCCACGCCTTCAGGCCATGCCACGAAATGTCGGCGTAACCGCTGCCCACGTAGTCCTGGTTGCGGAAATGCGTCCGGCTCCGCAGAACGGGGTGGGCACGCCGGAAGGCGAAGCAGTTCTTGAAGAAGCGCAATTGCTCGGCGTTGGTCTCCACCTGCGTCCAATCGAACCAATTCAGTTCGTTATCGTGGCAGTAGGTGTTGTTATTGCCAGACTGGGTGCGTGCCACTTCGTCACCCATCAGGATCATGGGCACACCCTGGCTGGCGATCAACATCGTCACCGCATTCTTCATCTGCCGTCGGCGCAGCGCATTGATCCAGGGATCGTCGGTTGGGCCTTCCCAACCGCAGTTCCAGCTATTGTTATCGTTGGCGCCGTCGTTATTGTTTTCGCCATTGGCTTCATTGTGTTTCTCGTTGTACGAAACCAGGTCATTGAGCGTAAAGCCGTCGTGGGCCGTGAAGAAATTGATGGAGGCCGTTGGGCCGCGCCCAGCATACAGATCAGGCGACCCCTGCACACGCTGCGCCACTTCCCCCACCATGCCTTCGTCGCCCTTCAGGAAACGGCGCATGGCATCACGGAATTTGCCGTTCCACTCCGCCCAGCGCCCATAGGCCGGGAAGGAACCGACCTGGTACAGCCCGCCTGCGTCCCATGCCTCAGCAATCAATTTGCACTTCGCCAGGATCGGATCGGCAGCCAGGTTTTCCAGCAGCGGCGGGTTCGCCAGCGGCGCGCCGTTCTGGTCGCGCCCCAGGATCGCGGCCAGGTCGAAGCGGAAACCATCGATGTGATATTCGGACGCCCAATAGCGCAGGCAGTCCAGCACCATGTTGCGCACCACCGGGTTGTTACAGTTGAGCGTGTTGCCCGTGCCGCTGAAGTTAAAATAGTAGCCCTCTGGGGTGAGCATGTAATACACTTTGTTGTCGATGCCCCGGAACGAGATGTACGGGCCATTCTCGTTGCCTTCCGCCGTGTGGTTGAAGACCACGTCCAGCATGACCTCGATCTCGTTCCGGTGTAGTTCTTTGATCAGCGCTTTAAACTCGTCCACCTGCATTCCGAGCTTGCCCGTTGCGGCGAAACCGGCTTTGGGCGCAAAGAAGCCTACCGTGCCATAGCCCCAATACTGGTATGACATCTGGTTAGTGATGGGGTTCCACCGGCTGTTCTCAAATTCGTCGAATTCGTAGACGGGCAGCAATTCGACGCAGTTCACGCCCAGTTCCTTCAAATATGGAATCTTGTCGCGCATGGCCGCGAACGTGCCCGGATGCTTGGCGTGGGACGAGGGGTGACGGGTGAAACTGCGCACGTGCATCTCGTAGATGATCAGGTCTTCGATGGGCGTCTCCAATGGATGATCGGATTCCCAGTCGAAGTCGTCATAGACGAGCCGCGCGCGGTGCTGGTAAATATCGTCCCAGTTTGGTGTTTGCCCCCATACGTCGCGCCCACCAATCGCTTTGGCGTAAGGGTCGAGTAGAATCTTAGTCTTGTCGAAACGATGGCCCTCACGCGGGTTGTACGGCCCATCCATCCGGTAGCCGTATTCGGTGTTTTCGTAATCCAGGCCGAACACGACCATTGCATACACATTGCCGATCCGGAATTCACTTGGGAAGGGAATTTCGATCATCGGCTGCGGCGCGCCTTTCTCAAACAAGACCAGCGTGCAGGCTGTAGCGTAGCTCGAATAAATTGAGAAGTTGACCCCGCCCGGAACCAGCGTCGCCCCGAACGGCATCGGGCGACCTGGGCGTAGTTTGTAGCCCTGGTACTCGTGGGTTGGATGAACGTCGATTCGTTGCTCCATCATGGTGGCAGTGACCTCTGCTGTGTCGTGTGTTACTGATTAAGCATTCCCAATCCGGCGTCCACCGTATTTTGAATGGTGAAAAACGACAGAAAACCCGTTGCAGACATGGTATCCTGGATTTCCTCTGACAGGCCGACCAGTACCATTTGGCCGCCCTGCCCTGTAACCTGCCGATACAGCAGGAGCAGCAGGCGCAGCCCGGCGCTGGACATAAACTTGACCTCGGTCATGTCCATCAACAGCTTGAGGCTGGGCTTGATCAGCGCCAACACTTTCTCCTGTATCTGGGCCGCCGCGCTGGCTTCGATTTCTCCGGTGATTTCGACGACGGTTACTTCTCCGGCTGTTGAGATGTTGATTTCCATAGCGAACCTTTTTGCAGCTTGACCGCCAGGGCGGTCTGTGTGACGGGATGACGATAGTTTACCTCACCCCCAAACCCCCTCTCCATTGGCGAGGGGGAGTACACAACCTTGTGGGGGTGAGATAAACCGCCTATCCTAGCGCCTCTAGCCCGGCATCCACTGTGTCGTACATGGCGAAAAAGTCCAGGAAGCCCGTCGCGGACATCGTATCCACAATATCCTCCGACGCGCCGCACAACACGATCTGCCCGCCTGTCTCGTTCACCTGGCGGTACAACAGGAGCAGCAACCGAAGTCCGGCGCTGGACATACTGCTGACGCCGCTCATATCCAGCACCAAGCGGCTGCCCGGCGCAGTAAGGTCGGCAATTCGTGTTTGAAGCTCCTCAGCGGCAGCGGCATCAATTTCGCCAAACGCCTGTACGACCAGCACATCGCCGGCTTGACTGACGTAGATTTCCATATCGCCTGAAGTCTATTTCACACCCATGCGCGGATGAGACGAATCCGAGACGAATCGACGGGATCAGTTGGGCGCAATGCGCACTTTCACTTTGACCTGGTCCTGCGTGTCCGGCAGCTTGACCGTCAACTTGTCCGGGTCGAAGTTCGAGTGTGGCTTTCCATCGATTTCTACCGAATCGATCCGGATGCTGCCGGGGGGCAGAATGTCCGGCGACACCCGCAGAATGTTCCGCTTGAATCCGCGCGGGTAGGGCTTGAAATAGAAGTCCATCGGCTGCTTGGTGATGAGCAGGTTGGTGTATACGGCGGCCAGGTAGCACAACTCGGTGGAGTGATAACCGCTCATGGAGTGGCTGCCCTTCATGCGCTCGTTGCCCATCAGGTACGGCAGCCCATTCGCCAGCACGTTGAAGTACACACCGCCGTCATCGTGGTCGAGGAAGAAAGCGTTGTAGAAGGCTGCGGACTCGCGGGCGTATTTCAGATACAAGTCGTCGCCCAGGACGCCGTGCAAGATCAGGTAGGCCAGAATCGCCTGTTCTTGCTGCCACCACGCCTTGCGATCATGCCACACGAAGCGGTGGATGGTTTCGCCCTTGCTGGTGTCCAGGATACGCTCCACCACGTCGTACCAGCCGCCGCGCTGCTGGTCGCTGCCTGCGGCGGGCATCTTCTCCGCGATCTTGCGGGCCAGGTTGACGTAGGTATCTTTCGGCCTGAGGCTGTTCATGCGCATCAGGTTCCAGGCGATCTTGAGGTTGTGGCCGACGACGGCGCGGTTCTGCTGCCAGCCCCAGGTCGTGTCGTGGCTCCAGTCCTCGTAGAATTTCTCCTGGACAAACGGGCTGTGTTCGTAGTCCGGGAAATACTGTGCGATGGTGTCAAAGGTGTATTCCAGGAAGTCGGCGTAACGATCTTCGCCCGTCGCCAGGTACAGGTTGATCAGGTAGGCCGGGGCATGGTCGCCCACCGAGTTCCAGTTCTTGCGGGCGCGGTTGTGCTGTAGCGACTCGGCGCGCGGATCAAGCGTGATGGGGTCGATGTGTGAAAAGTAGCCGCCCTTGTCCCGATCCAGGTAGAAGCGGTCAAACAGCTTGACGGTCTGCTCGGCATCTTCCAGAATGCGGGGATCACCCGTGACACGGTAGGTCTGGATCGGCCCGGCCAGGGCGTAAATCTGCTCATACATCGGGATCGAGTCGTAGTCGTCGCCGAATTCCGAGGTCAACAGCTTTTGCTCGCGGTTGCCCGTCACCTGGATGCCGTGATACCAGTATGTCAGGTCTTCATCCGGGTCGTTGAAGCGCATGTGCTCGCGCAGGTATTCTGTGCCCTTTTCTGCGCCTTCGAGGAACTTGTCCTCGCCCGTCATCAAGAACGCTGAGGCGAAGCCGTACACCAGACGCGAGATCGTGTCGGTTTCTTGCAGGTAGTCGCCCTTCTTGCTGCCGCCCAGATGCAAGAACGTCCGGTAATTGCGATAGTCGATTTCCTCGTTCGGGTAGTTGAACTGCCATTTCAGATAACTGTTGGCGATAGAGCGGATCTGCTTGACCCACCAGTCCGGCTCTTCGTGGCGATACTGGCCGACAGACTCGCCAGGGAAAACCATCCACTTGACCTCGAAGCGCCCATTGTCCGGGTAGAAGATGCCGTAGGCAAAGACGTGCTGCCCTGGCGAGAGCAGTTCCGCGAAGCGCCCGGTGGCGTCGTTGTAAGGGTCTTCCAGGTTCTGCGCAATACGCCCGTAAGCGGTGGGCGTCAGATACGCTGTATATTCGCGTCCATCGGACGTTTTGATCCCGAAGCATTTCTCGGCGCGGTTAAAGCTCGTGACGTACCCGCCAATCGTGTCAGAAAAAGTAAAGTTCGTCTCTGTCATGGGTTCCTCGGTGGTTTAGAACATTCCGGACGTTGTGAAGTATAGGCAAAACTCGGTTTCTGCGCACTTCGCCCTGTGACTTGAGCGACAGGGCTGAGATTACAAAGCCTCTTCGAGGCTGCAATAACCCCGCAGGGGCTTCGTAATTTCAGCACGGTTTCAGCACCGGGCACATTGCCCCTCTCCGGTTGGAGAGGGGTTGGGGTGAGGTCAGTTCTTATGTCAACGGCGGCGGGTTATCCTGATCGGTATAGCCCTGACTGATCTCGACGATATTGCCACCCGGATCGGCCACCCAGACGGTGCGCCAGCCCTTGATGAAATCATCGAAGCTGAGAGGCCCCAGCGTGATTTTGGCATCGCTGCCCATTTCGGCCAGTTTCGCGTCCACGTTATCGACCTTGAACGCGATATGCCGCCAGCCAGGGAAACCGTAACCGTCGTTGGTCGGCGGCGGGTTCGGTGAATCCTCCTTCGTTCCGAAGATTTCCAGATACAGGTTGCCCGACTTGAGGAAGACGATTTGATCCGCCCCCAGTGGGATGACACGGGCACGCTTGAACCCGAAATGCTTGGTGTAGAAACGTTCGACGGCAATCGGGTCCTTACAGGTAATCGCAACGTGATTGAAGGCTAATTCGGCCATAGCATTCCTCTTCTGGCTACCGTTCGGCCAGCAATTCGACGATCTTATGCGCAAAAAGGTGGCAGTGCCCGCCGGAACGGCCCGTCACCAGGTCGCCGTCCACCACCACATCCTGGTCGGTATAGATCGCGCCCATGTTTCGCACGTCGCCCACCAGGTTGTTGTGGCAAACCACCGGGCGGCCTCGCACCAGTTCGGGTGCAGAGGCGATCAGCCACATCCCGTGACAGATGATGCCTTTGAGAATGCTCTTTTCGGCAAAGGCGCGCTTGATGAACTCGGTGGCCGGGGCCAGTTTGTTCACGTCGTCGGTATAGCGCAGCCGATCCGAGACCATGCCCGACGGCACAATGATGGCCGAGTAGCTGCGCAGTTCCGCATCACTCATGTTCTCGAAGCTCTCGTGGCACTCCATGGGGTTGTGCCACTCGTGGCCGTGAAAGGTCAGGTGCGGCTGCCCCCACAGGCGCGTCAGGAAGTGTAGTTCCGCACCCTCTTCGGGGAAGCGGCGCTGGTAGTAGTAAATCTCCGGCTCGTAGAAGTCGCTCTCCAGCAGGATACCAATTTTTTTGCCCTGTAGCGCTTGCATATAGTGGCTCCTGTGGCTATAAACCGTGCGTCTTCTTGATCATGTCGGCGCACTTTTCAGCGATCATCATGATTCCGGCATGGCAATTGCCCGACGGAACCTGCGGCATGACGCTCGCATCGGCGACGCGCACGCCTTCGACGCCGTAGACACGCAGCTGCGGATCGACCACCGCCATCGCGTCCGACCCCATCTTGCACGATCCGGCCTGATGATGATAAGAGTCGGCGTTCTTCCGGGTGAACTCGATCAATTCCTGATCGGTCTTGATCTCCGGGCCGGGCATGAGTTCGGTCTTTGCCCATTTGGAGAATGCTTTGGTATGGAAGATCTCCCGCGAGAGCTTTACTGCATCCTTCAGCCGCACCAGGTCGGACCCGACACCCAGGTAGTTGGGGTTGACCAGCGGCTTGTCCAGGGGGTTGTCACTTGCCAGACGAATCCACCCGCGAGACAGCGGGCGCACCACGCCGGGCAGAATGCTGACCGAGTTCGGATGTCCCTGGCCGATAATGATGTTGAACGGCACATGGACAAAGGCGATCTGGATGTCCGGCCCGACCCAGCCCGGTTCGGACTTGGTGAACAGCGCGCTTTCGGACAGATTGAGGTTGCCGGGCGGCACTTGCGGCTCACACTCGTAGATCACGCCAGTCAACACGTGATTATGGAAATTCTCGCCCACGCCGGGCAAGGCTGAGACCACCGGGATATTAAACTTGCCAAGCTGTTCCGGGTTCCCAATACCCGATAGCAGGAGCAACTTTGGCGATTCAATCGCCCCGCAGCAGACAATCACCTCGTGCCGGGCGGTGGCCGTCTTGAGTTCTCCATTCTGGCTGTACTGGACGCCCGTGCAGCGCTTCTTGTCGAACAGGAGTTTGGTCGCCTGGGCATTCGTCTCCAGCGTGAAGTTCTTGCGCTTGCCCTGGATCGGCTCAATGTAGGCTTCGTTTACGCCATGCCGCTTGCCATTCTTGATGTTGACATGATGCCAGCCCACGCCTTCCATATTCGGCCCGTTGAAGTCGTCGGTGGCCGGGTAGCCGAGTTCCAGGCAGGCGTCGATGAACACCTGGGACGTCGGGTTCGGGTTGTGGTTCTTGGCATTGATAACGCTGATCATGCCGCCGTGCCCAGCCCAGGGGCTGGTATTGTCTTCCTGGTCTTCCAGCTTCTGAAAGTACGGCAGCACGTCCTGGTAGGCCCACCCCGGCGCACCGTTATAAGCCCAGTTGTCGTAGTCCGACGTGTGGCCGCGAATGTGCATCATGATGTAAAAATTGCTGGAGCCGCCAGGGATTTTGCCGCGCGGTTCAAAGGTGCTGCGCTGGTTCAAGCCGGGCTGCGGCACGCTGTTGTACGCCCAATCCACCGGGGAACCAAGCAAGGTGTACCAGATCGAGGGGTTGCGAACGTTGTCTGGAATGGTGGGGCCGCCCGCTTCCAGCAGCAAGACTTTGGCATTCGGATTCTCACTCAGGCGGTTGGCAACCACCGCGCCGCCTGCCCCGGAACCCACTACGATGAAATCGTAATCGGCCATGTTTTCCTCTTTGCTCTGAGCGAAAGCGCTTGCCTACTTGCCTGCAATCTGATCCAGAAACGGCTGGAACGGCTTTGAGTCGTGGAAATTCGCCATGTACACGATCTTGCCGTTCTCGAAACGGAAGTAGTTCATGACCTCGGCCTCAATCGGTTTGTCCGGGTACTTGGCCGCCAGCGCCGAAATGTGCGAGACCACTGCGCCCTCGTTGCCGTCCGCGAAGATATGCTTCGGGACGTTCTGGAATTTCTTGTAAGCCTGGCCCATGCCCGCCATCATCGGGCGCAGCGTTGCCAGCCCCTCAATGTGCCCGGCCAGTTGTTCGTCCATCACCATGTTATCGGCGAAGAGGTCGCACCAGTCGTCCCACTTCCCGGCGTTGGCGTATTCATAGTATTTGTCCATGATCTCGCGCGGCGTGGGTGTGGTTAGCTGCTGCACCATCGCCAGCATGTCCACTTCGTACCAGCTCGTCACCACCTTGCCGTTCTTGATCAGCAGCGTCCCGATTTCCGTCCAGGTGGCTTTGCGCCCAGAAGGTTTTATGCCCATCAATTCAGCGCCGGTATGCGTGCCGCTCTGGATGAAGCGCGCCGATACTTTGTCCTCGTCGGCCACCATAAAATCGATCAGCATGTGGTAGTCTGGCATGGCCTCGCGGAACATGCGCGCCAGCATCTTCACCGCCTCGGGGCCGGGCGGAAGCTGCGGCGCGCTGGGGCTGGTGTGCTCCGGCGCAAAGATTTCGTCGGCCACGTCGTAGTTGCCCTTGTTCCAGATTTCTTCGATCATGCGCCACATCAGCGCCTTGTTCGATTCAATCGACATTGCATTGTCCTCCTGCGTCAGCAAAAGTGTTTGAACTTGTGTCACTCTGCGCCCGGTTGAAAACCAGGCGCAGAGCGAGTTAGTAGATTCAGGTTAGCCCTGTGCGGCCCCGAACTTCGGAATGACGCCCAACTGCTGGAACAGGCTCAGGTTGTCCAGGTCTTGCCAGCGCTCGACGATCTGCCCTTTGTCATTGATGCGGAAAATGGCCGTTCCCGACCACTCCACCTTGACCCCGGTGGGCGGAACCATACCCAGGAAGTTGCCCTTGTGCGTGCCGGTCTGAATGCCGCGCACTGCCGCCCAGTTGTCCTCGCACACCAATTGCTTCACTTCAAAGTGAAGGTCTGGGAAGGCCGCCACGAAGGTCTTGTAGAGTTGAATGAAGGCTTCCGGCCCGTGCAAATCCTGGAAGCCTGCGCCGCCGTAGCTCACGAAGTCGTCAGCGAGCATTTCCCGCAAATATTCAATATTGCCCTTGTTCGTTTCGTCGTACAACTTGATGATGTTGGCCCGGTTCTGGGCTGCTGTTGCCATGCTTTCCTCCAAGATTTTGGTAAATGGGTTTGGGTCGGCATATTTCTGTATATGCACTGAACCCGTCGAATATCAGTGCAGCCGGGATTCTGTCCCCGGCCCGCTGGAAGCTATCGTGTTCTCAGGCCGACCTCACCCTGCTGCGCCGGCGCTCAATGCGCGCTGGGCATACTCCTTCACCGAGGTCAGTTTCACAGGGTACGTTTGCAATGTGCGCTGCATATCAACGGGGTTACCCTTCGCATACTCGACCATCATCCCCGCGAAGCCCTTCTGCAATGGATCCGTTGCCTGTGCCAACTGCATCTGAATCGCTTCTTCGGGCAGGTGCTGCACCTCAAAAGACTTGCCGGTGACCTCCTCAAAGATTTTCACCACTTCCAGGGGGCTGAGTGCCTCCGGGCCGCCGATCTCAATGATGGCGTTGCGCGCCGCAGGGTTGTCCACTGCTGCGACGGCAAAGTGCGCCACGTCCGGGATCGTGATCCAACTGATCTTGTTCTGCCCCGAGCCATAGATCATCGCTTTGCCATTGGTGTAGTCAAAGCCCGCCGTCGGGCTGAACATCGCCTCCATAAAGAAACTGGAACGTACAATCGTGTAGGTCATCCCGCTCTCTTTGAGGTGCTTCTCTACTGCGCGCTTGGCATTGATGAGAGGGGAGTCGGTGTTGAAGCTGCCAGAGAACGAGATGTAGATGAAGTGGGAGACGCCCGCTGCTTTTGCCGCATCGACCAGGCTGAGTTGACCCTGGT
Organism: Chloroflexota bacterium; assembly: GCA_021325095.1. Classification (GTDB taxonomy): domain Bacteria; phylum Chloroflexota; class Anaerolineae; order Aggregatilineales; family UBA2796; genus JAJPHV01. The sequence continues at coordinate 32,921 of JAJPHV010000042.1, forward strand.
GATCGACGCCCATAACATCCGGCCTGGCGGAATACGAAGTGCTGGCCGTCGAAATGATGGTCGTGACCCCTTTGCAAGCCGCGTCCAGCGAGGCCCGATCTGTCAGATCGCCCTGAACGAGCGTGATGCCGAGGTTCTTCAGGCTATCCACTTTGGCAGGATTGGAGGTAGCTCTCACCAGTGCCCTTACTGACTTGCCTTTGGCGGCAAGACGGCGACAAATCTCAGCACCTAGCGATCCTGTGGCTCCAACTACGAGAATCATCCTTCCCTCCCGATTGTTCTGGCTCTCTGGCCCTCATCCAATGCCTGCCGTGGGAACTTGAGGAAGCGCTACCCTACACGCCAACTGAAATCGTTACCTTCCATGGGCAGTCATCTGCTGTAGCAGGCCCAGCAGGTCAAGATTGATCCAGCCCTCCACCACTTTGCCGTTTTTCACTCGAAACATGCGTGTGCCCGTCCAGTGCAGCTTCTTGCCCGTCGGCGGGATGCCCATAAAACTGCCTGTGTGTGTGCCTTCGATGACGCCGCGCCCAACCACCCGATCCTCCTCGGCGATCAGGTCTTCAAACGTAAACCACACATCCGGGAAGGCATTCGAGAAGGTGCGGTAAGCGGCCTTCAGACCCGGAATGCCTGGTTGTTGGCCGGGAATCGGGTCGTGATCCACAAAGCCAGGATCGACAAATTCATCGAAGGCGTCATAGTTCTGCATATTGACTTCGTAGACATAGCGCGTCACGATGGCCCGGTTTTCATCCAACGAACCCGGCTCTGGCTTTGCCGAAATCTGCTGGCGAAGGGCCATCAGATCGGGTTGGCCGTAGTGTTCAATGATCTTGCCGTTCTTGATGCGGAAGAATCCTTCCGACGACCAGGTGACGCGGCGGCCACTGGGCGGAACACCCATAAAGGGGCGTCCCAGGTGTTGAGCGCGCCCGGTGACGCGCGTCGCTACCCAGTCGCCATCCTCAACCATGTCCTCAATCGTGAAATGCACGTCCGGGAAAGCACCACGAAACATCTTCGGAATTTGTGCAACCTGATCAAAGACGCTGCCCTCGTGGGCCACGCCGGGCGGCGCACTGTGGTCGACGTAATCGGGGTGATAAAGCTCAGGGATAATGCTGAGGTTCCCCTTGTTGATCACCTCTTCGACAAAGCGCCGATAGACCTGCTTCTTGCGCGATTCCGCCATGCGTCTCTTCTCCTGGTCAGTGACCACCCTCTGGCACGACAAACGTCACATTGTATTTCGCCGCGACCTGGGCGGCTCTGGCGAAGTCTGGCGGGCCGCTCGGCGGCGGGGGTGGGTTGTTCACATCCGTGATGACCTGCCCGATCCCCTCGAAGAATCCTTCCAGGCCACCCGGCGTGATCATCAAGATCATTCTGCCTGGGGCCTTGCCGACGTTCTTGAAGCCATGCTCAGTTCCCATTGGCACGTAAACGTAGGCGTCGGGGCCGACAGTCAGGGTACGATGGTGAGTCGAGTCGTAAATCTCGAATTCGCCTTCCAGGATGTAGTAGGCTTCATCTTCTTTCAGGTGAACGTGCAGCGGTACGCCTTCGCCGGCGGGCACTGTGGAAACAAAGAACGAATAGATGCCGCGTGTATCATCTTTGGTTGCCTTACAAAGATGATACACGCCCAGCACACGAGTTGTAGAATGGCTCGCATCAGGGGCCATATAGACGACTTCGCCCTTGCTGCTGTTTGCCCTGGCGGGCGGGTTCGTCGCTGCGCCGGGGCCGCCTGCGCCAAGCTGCTGCATCAAACCGGGCATGTCGGAAATGCCCCAACGTTCGGTGATCTTGCCATCCCGCAGGCGGATAAACGTCATGCCGCTGAAGCTGACCTGTTTGCCGGTGGGTGCGATCCCCATAAAGTTGCCCTTGTGCGTGCCGCGCCCCGTGAGGCGAATCGCCACGCGATCCCCTTCGGCCAGGATGTGGTCAAGCGTGAACTGGATATTCGGGAAGGCAGAGCGGAACATGGCGACGGTCTTCTTGTAGCCTTCAATACCGCCGGGAGTGCCGGGCGGCGCGCTGTGGTCGACAAAATCACTTGCCAGCAGTTCATCGACCAGACTCAGGTTGTTGTTATTCCACACTTCCTCGAAGAACCGACGAACGATATTCGCATTTTGTTCGGCCATCGCTTTTGCTTTCATGTTTATGCCAATCAAGATGAGGGGCATGCGGCGATTATCGGGCCAGACACGGCAGGGTTTCGCCTGCCGTGCTGCATACCATGCCGCGCGTACCCCGCAATGTGAATCACGCTTTCCCCTGGTCGGCGGGCGGTTCCGGCGATGGAATCACGCCCATCTGCATAAACATGCCCATCATGTCCAGTTCGCCCCAACCCTCGACGATCTTGCCGTTGACTACCCGGTCAATGCCGGTGGAAGTGACCTTGATCCGCCTGCCCGTCGGGGCGATGGTTCCAAAAGGCCCGGTATGAGTAGCTTCCCAGGTCATGCGGATGACCGACATATCCCCTTCGGTGATGATGTCATCCATCGTCATGTGCCCGTCCGGGAAGGCCGTGTGCCAGGCTTTTACCAGTTCGATAACCCCTTCCGGCCCCTGCTTGATGCGTTGGCCGCCCGCACCGTGCGCGACGAACTCGGGATCGACCAGCTCGTAGGGGATTTTGTAGTTCTTCTTGTTCCAGAGTTCCTCGAACCAGCGCGCGAACAGAGCGCGATGCTCTTCTTGTTTTCCCATTGTGTGTTGTTCTCCAGCAACGAGTGTGCACTCAACTCAGGCCGATGAGCCGGAAACTGCGCCTAGCTGCGTCATCAGCCCCAGGCCATCTGCATCCTGCCAGCGTTCCACGATCTTGCCATTCTCGTCGAAGCGGTAAATGATCTGACCCGTCCAGGTGATCGCCTTGCCGGTGGCCGGAGCGATGCCCATAAAGTTGCCCTTGTGCGTGCCTGTAAAAGTGGCGCGGACCGCTACCCTGTCGTACTGCGCAGTCAAGGTCGTGATCTGGCTGTGGAAGTCTGGCATGGCTTCAAAGAATGGCTCATAGGAGGCCACAAGTGCCTCAACACCCTGTTGTGTTTCCGAGCCAATGTGGTTGACAAAGTTATCACTCAGAAGCTCGTAGAATACGTCATAGTTCTGACGGTTCAACGCCTCGTTAAGCTGTACCACCGCGCCCTTATTGCGGTTAAGCGCTTCCTCTTCCGGGCTAGGTGGGGTGGGCGATGGAAAGACCCCCATCTGCATGAACATGCCCATCAAGTCTAGTTCGCCCCAGCCTTCGGTGATCTTGCCGTCAACCACCCGGTCAATGCCGGTGGAAGTGACCTTGATGCGCCTTCCTGTGGGCGCAATGGGGCCGAATTGTCCGAGGTGAGTGGCTTCCCAGGTCATGCGGATGACCGACAGATCGCCCTCCGTGATGATGTCATCCATCGTCATGTGACCATCCGGGAAGGCCTGGTGCCAGCCCTTGACCAGTTCGATGACGCCTTCCGGGCCCTGCTTGATGCGTTGGCCGCCCGCGCCATGCGCTGTGAAGTCGGGATGGACCAGCTCGTAGGGGATTTGATAGTTCTTCTTGTTCCAGAGTTCCTCGAACCAGCGCGCGAACAGAGCACGATGTTCCTCGGCCTTCGAGGCCCACTCGCGGCGACCACCGCTCTGCTCGCCTCGCCAGACACTGTCCGCGTAGGCGGCAGCCTCGGCAGCCGACCTGAACTGGCGTGGGCTGCCCGGCTCGTCCAGGTCGGCTTCACCGCGCCACAGTTTGTCGGCGAACTCGTCCGATCCATTGCCTCGCTCAGGACTGCGAGGCTGTGCACCGTTGCCGCCCGACTGCTGTTGCTGCATCTGGGCAATGGCCGCACGCATCAACTCGTTGGAACGTTCGATGACCCGGGCGTGTTGCGCGCTCGTCAGATAGACCAGGTCGGGCATGGGAACGCCGGCGATGCCCCACTCCTGCTGCGGCGTTTCCTGGATGATGGTATAGACGAACGGACGCACCACTTCGCCCAGGATGTCCAC
>JAJPHV010000148.1 GCA_021325095.1 Chloroflexota bacterium
CAACCCCTCTCCCGCAGAGCGAGGGGCTTTTCCCCTTCCCCTGGCGGGGGAAGGGGCCAGGGGATGAGGGCTGCAACAGGCTACTCGCCCTTAACGAAGAGGTATTGGCCCTAGAACCCGTCACCTTTATCCAGCGTCAACATCCCGCGCGCAGCCTGTTTCAACACGGTCTCGCCTTTTTTCGTCGTTGTCTCTGGTCGGGCTGGCCCACTGCCATTCCCTTTCGCCTGTTGGCCTGGCCCGGCTTCCCTTCTCAACTCTTGTGTTAAAACTGTCCCCTCCACAACTGCGCCGCGGAGAGGAGCCAACAATACCATAAGGTGCAAGGCCAGTGGCAACGCTGGCAGCAACCAGGGATCAGCGACTCGGCAACCTACCACTACGAGCACACCCGCCGCAACCACGACACCTTAAGCAGTCTAAGCGAAATGCCCACACCTGGATGGTGATTGGGTGCGGACAGGAGATCGGCGAGGTCAACGGTGTCCAGACCATCAACAACACTGGGAATCAGTGAGCCAGCGCAGAGTTCGCCGGCTCCTCTGTTTGGTGAAGCAGGGCATCACCAAAGGGGCCTGGGGAATTTGCCGCCAAGGCCCTTCCCGCTGCGGAACTCTCAGCCGACGTTGACCTCGCTGGTGACGGTCTCGTGCCCTTCGGCGGGGATCAGGTCGAGGCGGTGGCCCACGTCTTCCAGGATCGCCAGGGCCTTGTCCAGGTGTTCGCGGCGGTGGGTGGCCGTGTAGCTGGTGCGCAGCAGGCTCAGGTTGGCGGGCACGCCGGGCGGCACAATCGGGTTCGTGTAGACGCCTGCGTCCGCCAGTGCGCGCCAGGCCAGCACCGTGCGCACGTCGTCGCGGATGATGAGCGGGATGATGGGCGTGTTGCTGCGGCCCGTGTCGTAGCCGATGCGCCTGAGGTTGGTGCGCATGTACTCGGCGTTTTCCCACAGATTATCGATGATCGAGGGATTCTCCTCAATCACGTCCAGGCAGGCCAGCACCGTTGCGGCATTGGCGGCGGGCAGGCTGGCGCTGAACATCAGGGCGCGGGCGTGGTGCTGAATGTAATGCAGCACGTCGGCTTTGGCGGCGATAAAACCACCCACCGAGGCGAAGCTCTTGCTGAACGTACCCATGATGATGTCCACCTGATCCATCAGGCCGAAGTGCGCCGCCGTGCCGCGTCCATTGCCGAGCACGCCGATGCTGTGAGCGTCATCCACCATGATGCGCGCGCCGTAGCGCTTGCAGATGGCGACGATCTCCGGTAGGGGCGCGATGTCGCCGCCCATGCTGTACACGCCATCTACCACGACCAGCTTGCCCGCATTGTCCGGGATGCGGCTGAGGACGGTTTCCAGGCTGCTCACGTCGTTGTGGCTGAAGCGACGCATCTCCCCATAGCTCATCAGGCAGCCATCGACGATGCTGGCGTGGTCTTCCTTGTCCACGATCACGTAGTCGCCCTTGCCGACCAGCGCGCTGATCGTGCCGACGTTGGCCTGGTAGCCCGTCGTGAAGGTCAACGCGCCCTCGGTGCCCATGAAGCGCGCCAACCGCTTTTCCAGTTCCAGGTGCAGCCTGAGCGTGCCGTTCAGGAAACGGCTGCCTGTGCAGCTTGTGCCGTACACCTTGATGGCGTCCATGGCCGCCTGCCGCACTTTGGGATGTGTGGTCAGCCCCAGGTAATTGTTGGAGCCGATCATGATCACCTCGTGGCCTTCGAAGATGGCTGTCGTGCCTTCGGAATTCTCCAGAGGCATGAAGTAGGGGTAGATTCCCATTTCCATTGCTTCTTTAGCCTGGGTGAAAGTGCCAATCTTGTCGAACAGATCCATTATGCTACCCCCACAAGTATGCAGTATCGCATGAATTAACCCCGCGAATTTGGAAACGGTGTGCGGCAACCGCCCCTCGCTGCACACCATTCTAGAAGCTCTGCGGCAAAGTTACAAAGGGTGAAACGTTCGATCAGCCGCGTCGTTCTTGATCGGCCAGTTCCTTGATCCGCGCACTGGCACGCGCCACGACATTCTTGGCGCCCTGATAGGCGAGCAGTTCGATGGCCTGTTCCGGCGTTACCCAGCGCACTTCCTCCATTTCGGCATCGTGATCGGCTTCGCTGCCCGATTCGTAGATCATCAGGAAGTAATGCACCGTTTTGAAAACCCGAACGCCGCCCTGTGCCGTGTAGACGTATTTTTCCGGCTCACCCAATGACTCGACGATACGTGCCCGGACGCCCACTTCTTCTCGCACCTCGCGGACAGCGGTTTCTCCCAGGTTTTCGCCCTTGTTGACCCATCCTTTGGGTAGCACCCAACGATGATAGCCAGCATCTTTGCAGATCAACACCTCAACGCCGTGCGTTGTCCACCTGTAAACCACGCCGCCCGCTGATACTTCATCCCGCGACTTCATCGTTTCGCCTCCACCCGTTTCGCCGGATCGCCAGCCGCATCGATGGCGGCCTATTCCTTAAATTTGTGTAAATTTCCACTTGATGCCCTATCGAATAAGTATATTATCTGGTATAATTATTGTGAATACTTGCACAACAGACGGTGGACTACATGAGCGATATCGGGACGAGTGCGTTGCCGCTACGAGTTGCCATTATTGGGTCAGGCCCGTCGGCCTTTTACGCGGCGGAAGCCTTGCTGAAACAAAATGATGTTGTTCTCCAGATCGATATGTATGACCGGCTGCCCACACCCTATGGCCTGGTACGTGGCGGGGTCGCTCCCGATCATCCCAAAATCAAATCCGTGACGAAGGTCTACGACAGAATTGCTGCTTCGCCGAACTTCCACTTTTACGGCAACGTCGAGTTTGGGCGAGATATTACCCACGACGACCTGAAGGCGCGCTACCACCAGATCGTGTACGCGGTAGGCGCTCAGTCAGACCGGCGCATGGGCATCCCCGGCGAGGACTTGCCGGGCAGCTACGCCGCGACGGAGTTCGTCGGCTGGTACAATGCTCACCCCGACTACCGTGACTTGCAGTTCGATCTCTCACAGGAGCGCGTGGCCGTGATCGGCAACGGCAATGTGGCGATGGACGTGGCGCGCATCCTGGGCAGCAGCTACGAGGAACTCCGGAAAACGGACATTGCCGACTATGCCCTGGAAGCGCTGCGCAACAGCCGGGTCAGGGAAATCTACATGCTGGGGCGACGCGGGCCGGCGCAGGCAGCCTTCACCAACCCAGAACTCAAGGAACTGGGCGAACTGGAAGCAACGGACGTGATCGTTTCGCCCGCCGAGGCAACGCCAGACCCGTTGAGCCAGGCGTGGCTGGCCGCGCACCCCGATGCAATGGCCGAGAAGAATCTGAAAACGCTGGCCCAATTTGCGCAGCAGCCGCCAAAGGGCAAGCCGCGCCGCCTTCATATGCGGTTCCTGGTGTCCCCGGTGGAAATACTTGGCAGTGGTCACGTCGAGAAGCTGCGCATTGTCCACAACGAATTGTACACAGCCAATGATGGATCGCTGCGGCCCCGGCCCACTGACCAGTTTGAAGAACTGCCCGTCGGGTTGGTCTTCCGGTCTATCGGTTACAAGGGCGTGGCACTGCCCGGCGTACCCTTCGACGAGAAGGCCGCGATTATCCCCAATCTGCACGGGCGCGTGATCGACCCCGCCGACAAGCACGTGATCCCCGGTGAATACGTGGTGGGTTGGATCAAGCGCGGCCCAACCGGAATCATCGGCACCAACAAGCCGGATGCTGTCGAAACTGTCAAGTTGATGCTGGAAGATGTACCCACGCTGACTCCGCTTGACCCGGCGCTGGCAACGCGCGAATCCGTCGAGGCGTTGCTGCGTGCTAAGAAACCGGACTATGTGACCTTTGACGACTGGCTGATCCTGGATCAGTTGGAGATGGAGGCCGGGCAGGCAGTGGGTCGCCCACGCCTGAAGTACAGCCGCATCGAGGACATGCTGAACGCACTGCGCAAGCGCAAGCACGAACAGCGGCCAGAAGCGCACCCCATCCCGCTTCACCTGCCCAGCGCTGCCGACAAGTAAAGTCAGCAAACAGATACCTCACCCCCGACCCCTCTCCACAAGGTGGAGAGGGGAGTCATGGTGCCGCTTGTCAAAACGTGGCGACTGACGGTAGCATTGGGTGAGTCCATCGTGTGGATGAGGAATTCAGGGTATGTCAGCCATTGTCAATGGACGTGCCGGATTCATCCTGAGGATTGTGGTCGTTATCCTTGTTGCCGCCGCAAGCAATATCTGGATTGCCGACGTGTCCGCTACCCTGGCCGGGCGCGCTGGAAGTCCCTCGATCTGGGTCGGGGTTGGCGCACTGGCGCTGCTGATCGGTGGTTTCGGCACTGCGTACTGGTGGCTGTACCTCAGCCCGATTCCGGTACAGGTCACACCCAACAATACGCCCTCTGCGCGACAAATGCGCCGCCGAGTCGGGCTTGTGATGATTCTGGGCAGCCTGATGTTGGGCACGGCGGGCGCATGGGATGGCCTATGGCACATCTGGAAGGGTGGTTTTGGCGACGACTTCCTGTGGCCGCCCCACATGCTGCTGTATGGAAGTTTCCTGATTGATGCCGCCGTTGCGGGGTTAGTGCTTGGCCGCGTCGTGATCGGCAAGGGCGACCCGCGTGTGCGCGTCCGGCAGGAACCGGCGCTCGGCATTGCAGCATTGGCGAGCGCCTACTTGATCTGCTCGCTTCCCTCCGATGTGGTGTGGCATCAGATTTACGGCGTGGACATCACGCCCTGGTCGCTTCCGCACGTGTTGATCATGGTCATGTCGAGTGTTGTGGCGATTGCCGCGACCAGTTTGCTGCTGACCAGCCAGGAACCGGGGAAGCGCAGCCGAGTTGTCTACGCAGGTGTGGTGATTCTGATGGCCTGTGCCATCTGGACGGCGCTGCTGCTCGTCACCTCGGAGTACGAATGGGGGAACCTGCCAGCCGGAATGCCGTTCTGGATGCGCCCCGGCTGGGTGTACCCGATGGCGGTCATGATTGTGGGCCTGATCGGAAGTTTGCTCGTACTGCACCTGACGGAACGACCCGGCAGCGCAACGCTGGCGGCGCTGCTCGTCCTGGGCGGGCGCTTGCTGTTTATCCTGGCCGCCAGCACCTTACCCATTAGCCGCTCGATGATCATTGCCAGCCATCTGTTCATGATTGTCCCGGCCATGGCCGTCGATGCGTATTACGCCTGGCAACTTCAACAGAAGAACCCGATTTCGGCCCGGCAGCGCGGGCTGCGGGCGGGTATCGTTTACGGCGTCGTCTACTGGCCGCTGGCAGTGCTGGTCACTTCTCTGCTGAAGATTGGCCCTGTTCCAACCCTGCAAGATTTCCTGGTCGGCCTGGGGATCGGGTTGGCGATCCTGGTACTGTTCGCCGTCGATATTCCTGTGATCGCCAGCGGACTGCGCCGCGCCGAATCCACGTGAGGTTAGCCTCTCCGCCCGCCAGACCAGCACCGGGCAGGCCGGTGAACATTCATTGAGCCGCTCATGTCGCTGTCCGCTATTGGCAAATCTACAACCCATCCTGGTCGCCGCTTCTGGATACTCCTGCTGATCCTGATGCTGTTCGCGGCGGCACTGCGCCTGTACAAACTGGACGTGTATCCGCAGGTCTTCAACCAGGATCAGGCAGTGCTGGGTTACGATGCGTGGAGTATCTGGCTGACAGGCCGCGATCATCATGGGGAACTGCTGCCCGTGTACTTCCGGGCCTTCAATGATTACGTGCCCCCTGTCGCCATGTATATCACCGCGCCGTTCGTCGGGCTGCTCGGCCTGAGTGAATTCAGCACCCGCCTGCCCTTCGCACTGATGGGCATCGCCACCGTGTTCCTGACGGCGCTGCTTGGGCGGCGCTGGTTCGGCCCGGCGGCGGGACTGCTGGCCGGGCTGCTGCTGTCCATCGACCCCTGGCATCTCAGCTACAGCCGCATCGCCTTCCCGGCCAGCACCATGCCCTTTTTCACTATTGCGGCGCTGTACACCTTCACGCGGGCGACAGATCGCCTCAAAACACGTGACGGAAGCAAGGGTGTGATCGGCTGGTTTGGTCTGTCTGCACTGGCTTTTGCGCTGCTGACTGGCTGCTACCCGGCTATGAAAGTGCAGGCTCCGCTGCTGATGGGCGCGTGCGCGCTGGCCGCTGCGCCGCTGCTGTGGCGGCACTGGCGGCTCACGCTGGGTTGGCTGGCCTTGTACCTGGCGTTGATCAGCCCGCTCGTGGTCATGCAACTCCTGCACTGGGATTTAATTCAGTTCCGCTTTACGGGCATGGCGCTGGTCGGCAAGCCAGGCTGGATCGCGCAATTCTTCCGTCAGTACGCTGACCATTATAACTGGGGCGCGCTGTTTTTTAGCGGCTACAAGGGCGGTTCCGCCGTGCGCCCGGAGAACATCGGAGAACTGTTCTGGCTGGAAGGGCCGCTGTGGATCGGGGCCGTGATCGGGCTGGCACAGCGCCAGTATCACAGACTGGCCTACGCGCTGCCGCTGCTGGTGGCGATCTGGTTTTTCACCTTTCCCATCTCGTCCAGCCTGACTACCGACGATCCGCCGCACGAGGTACGGACGTATTGCTTTGTGCCGCTGCCGGAACTGCTGGCGGGCTACGGCGCGGTGGTGGCATGGCGGCAGTTATCATGCTACCGCTGGCGCAGGCTCACAGCGGCACATGTCGTGGCAACAGGCGGCACGGCGGTCTTTGCATTGTTCGCGGCCATTTACCTGCCGTACTTCTTCCCCCGGCCACTCCAGGAAACTGACCAATCTGGCTATTTTGAGCCATACACGGTTGGGCTGCGGCCCGTGCTCGAAAAAGTGACCGAGGCCGCGCAACCCTGCGACGTGATCTGGCTGGAATCGACCAACCAGACGTACATCTACTACCTGTTCATGACACGCTTCCCGCCTGCCCGTTTCCAGCAGGCCAATGTGGTGTGGGCCGATGTAAACGGCTGGCTGCAAGTCCCGGCCTTTGAGCAGGTGCATTTTGGTGTGCCGTTCATCGACAAACACATCATCCACCAGCCGCCTGCCTGCCAGGGAAAACCCTACACCGTCTACTTCATGACCCACACCAAGTACACCGGCCCGGACTGGCAGCCCTTCTTTGCCACGACGAACGGCGTCGGCGCGCCGATCTGGCGGGCAGTCACACAACCGGGAGCGCCCCAGTGACCAGACGTGGCGCGCTGCTGTCCGTCATCGCCGTCCTGCTGGGCAGCGCGGTTCTGGGCGTCGTCCGGATGCGCGAATTGAGCTTCTGGTATGACGAAGTAGCATCCATCGACTTCACCAACGATCTGATCGGGACGCTGCGGCGCTTCCCCGACCAGATGCCCGCGTACTTCGTCATGCTGCGCGGCTGGCTGTCGCTGGTGGGGCAGTCGGAGGTGGCCGGGCGCTGGCTATCGCTGCTGTTCGGGCTGCTGGCGTTGGCCCTGACCTACAGGCTGGCGCGACGCTATGCGTCGCCGCGCGCGGCGCTGCTGACGCTGATCGTGCTGGCAAGTTCGGCGGTCTTTGTGCGTTACTACCGCGAGATGCGCACCTACACCTTTCTGGCCTGCCTGGGCACGGCGTCGATGTGGTTTTACCTGGAATGGCTGCACCGGGCGACACCGGGGCGTCGTCGAGACGGTCTGGCCTACGTGGCCGTGACCGGGATCATGTTGTATACGCACTTCTTCGCCGGGCTGCTGCTGGCAGCGCAGAGCCTGTACACCCTGCTGGCGATGCGCCGGATGGGTCGGCGCTTATGGATCGCGCTCGGTCTGCACGCCGTGACCGGCGCGCTGCTGCTGCCCTACCTGGGTTTTTATTTCAGCGGTCTGAACTGGGTCACGTCGGGTGGCAGGCATCCAGCGGCCTTAACTACGGCGCAGGGCATCGACAGCCTGACGCGCGCCCTGACCAATGACAGCCTGGCGCTGTTCGCCGTGCTGGCGCTGCTGGCCCTGGCAACTCGCCACCGCCGGATGCTGACGCTGGCGCTGTTGTGGCTGGGCGTGCCGATCCTCGCCGTGTTCGCTGTGCATATCCTGGTCATTCCGGTGTTTGTGAACCCGCGCTATTTGCTGTTTGTGTGGCCCGCGATGGCTGTCGTCATGGCGCTCGGCGTGGAGACATTCGACGCACGCGGGCGCTGGATTGCGGCGGGCGTGCTGGCAGCAATTGGCACGGGGCAGGTGATCAACAACCTGCCTGCTGCGCTGCCGGGTGTGCTGACCGACCAGCCCTGGCGCGAGATGTTCATGACCATAGGCGATGAGGCCCGTCCCGGCGACTTGGTGCTGACCAACATGATCGACCCGGTGGGGCTGACTGGCTTCCGCGAGCCGCTGGCCTACTATTTCAGACGTTATGCTCCGGCAGGGATGGCCGCGCCTGTCGAACTTGACGTGCCGCCATATCCTACCGATCTGCCGCAGCGTCTGGAGAAGTCAACGGGCACGTGGCTGCTGATCACCGACGGCGAGCCGAACGAGCGGGGGCAGGAAGCGATCCGTGCGCTGCGCAGAGCGGGCTACGCGGAATGCCGCACCTGGGAGTACACGCACAAGACGAGCCTGGCCGAGTGGCAGCGCGTTGCCGGGCCATTCTACGACTTCGGCCAGACCATCGAAGTGCAGCGCGCGCCGCTCAACGCAGCCGCCGAAAAGTACCGCCCAGGCGATCCGATTGAACTGGCACTTGGCTTCAGGGCCGAACGCCAGCCGCCGATCAACTACTCGGTGGGGCTGTATGTGTTCGATGCCAGGGGGCAGGTGGTGAACCAGCAGGACGGCCCGCCCGCCAACCAGCAAGCCGCCACCTGGCAGCCCGGTCAGACCTTTTGTGGCACGTATCGGTTTGTCGCGCCGACGACGCCCGGACGGTACGAAGTGCGTGCTGCGGTTTACGATTCGATGAGTGGGCAGCGGCTCTCGGTGGAACCCGGTGGCGACGAGTCGAGTGCGGTGAAGCTGTTCGCTTTCCAGGTGGAGTAGAAAGCGATTATCTTCTGGCCGTCTCGTAATCTTTCGTGATGGGCTGACGAGTCAGGGAGAGTTTTGGGGCGTGGTCGAGGATGGTTCGCGCGTGGCCGATTCGCGGTAGCTGATCCAGCCGTACAGCACCAGACAGGCCAGCGCGCACATCGCCAGCGACAGCCACGTTTCCTGATGCCAGTAGATGAGGCCCGCGACGCCAAACCCAATTGACAGCAGCAAATACAACAGCGTGACCAGGTGCGGCGGTTCGCCGAGTTTGACGAGCCGCTGGTACAGGTGCGAGCGGTAGGGGTGGCGGCGATTCTGGCCTTTGGCAAGGTAGCGGAAGAAGGTGAAGACCGCATCGAACAGGAACAACCCGACGATCAGGCCGCCCGTGACCATCAGCCGGGGCGAGGCGCCGCGAGATACGGCCAGCATCGGCAGCGCGGCCAGGCTGAACCCCAGGAACATACTGCCCACGTCGCCCAGAAAGATGCTGGCGGGCGGCAGATTGTAGACCAGGAACCCCGCCGATGCTCCGGCAATCAGCAGCCCAAGCAAGACAACCAGCGGATCGGTTTGGATGAGGCCCACGCCGACGTATAACCCACCGGCCAGCACGGCCTGCCCACCGGCCAGGCCATCGATGCCGTCCATGTAGTTATAGGCATTGACCAGGCCGACGATCCATAGAATGCTCACCAGGTAGCTGACGGTTCCGGTGAGGGTGAGGTCAAAGTGGGGCAGACCGATGTGCAGGATGGGCGCAGCCGGGACAAAGATCAACGCGACGGCGGCCTGCGCGACCAACCTGGCCGGGCGCGGCAGGGTGCGCAGGTCGTCCACAAAGCCGATCAGCCCCATCAGCGCACCCGCCAGGGCAAAGCGAACCACCTGGCCCGGATCGCCCAGGGAGAGTCCGGCGGGCATGAAAATGAGGAGGACGACGACCAGGATCACTACCCCGCCACCGCGCGGCGTCTCCGCTACGTTTCCTGTGGAGGCGTGCTGTCGCTCGGCGTAGCGGCGAATGAGGCGCAGGCCAAGCCAGGACGTAAAGGTAGCCAGCGCGCCACAGAAGATCAGGAACACCAGGTTGTCCAAGGGCGTTGCCTCCTGCGTCTCTATAGTACCGGGAGACACAGAAGCTGACAAAGCGCTGAAAAATCAGCCTTGTGGTGAGGTAAACTCCGGCTGGAAGTGTTATCCTATGAGAAGTTGACGGTGTAGAGTTGTAGCATGGTTACGTCCCAGATCACGATTACGCCTTATGCGCGCCGCCACCGGCGCGATTTTCTGCGTTTCCTGCAAAACGACCAGCGCCTGCACATTCACCTGGACTGGCAAATGGTGGACGAGTGGATCAGCGATCCCGAAGTGCCGGTCTACCTGGCCTTCCACGAACGGCAACTGGTCGGCGCCATCGCCTCCGCGCCCGCGCTCGGTAACACGACGTGGCTGCGACTGTTGGGCCTGGGCAACGCCATCGATGCCGATATACTGCTGGCAGAGCTATGGGCGCCTCTGCGCGATCAACTGCTGTCCATAGGCGTTACCCAGATCGCCACCCTGCTCTTGCAGCCCTGGATGACGCCGCATCTGACGGCGCTGGGCTTTACATATCTGGATGAGATTGTGACGCTGCGGCGGCAGGGAATGGATGTGCCGCTGCCGCTACGTAGCGACGTGCTGGTGCGGCACGCCGATTGGCGTGAGGTGCGGCAGGTGGTCGAAATCGACCACACGGCCTTTCTCCCGATCTGGCAGCTTACCGAAACTTCACTGCGGCAGGCCGCCCGTTCTTCCTACAGTTTCACGGTAGCCGAACTCGATGGGCGGATGGTGGGCTACCAGATCTCGACCATGTACCAGGATGGCGCGCATCTGGCCCGGCTGGCGGTGCTGCCCGACGTGCAGGGTCAGGGTATCGGCGGCTTGCTGATCGGGGAAATGATCGGGCAGTTCTTGCGGCGCGGTGTGATGAGCGTCACCGTCAATACACAGCAAACGAACGTCCAATCGCAGCGGCTGTACCAGCGCTATGGCTTTTCGCTGACCGGGCTGACCATGCCAGTCTGGGCGATGGATATCCGTTGAGGCTACCTGCCAACCCGGAACACGATGAAGACACTGCGAATTCCAACCCCAGTCTGATGTTGATCGTGGTATGCTGTGCAAGGTTGTACTGTAACGATTGATGCGGTGAAGGATGCGATCTGTACAACGCTGGTGGGTGCGCCTGCTGCCCCTGCAACTGGTGCTGATGATGGGCGCAATTGGCCTGGCGGCAGGTGTTCTGGGAGCCATGACGATCATACTTGTGCGCGGCAGTTTCAAGACTGCCCCGCTACCCGGCGCGCCAGGGGCTGAATCGCCGCCCTCCGTCGGGGCGGTTTTCACGCCGGAGGTACAGCACTGGGTTCCAAAAATCCTGGAATGGTCGAAGGAGTACGGCGTCGATCCGAACATTCTGGCGACAGTGATCCAGATCGAAAGCTGCGGCGATTTTATGGCTGGCTCCGGGGCGGGTGCACAGGGGCTTTTCCAGGTCATGCCGTTTCACTTCCAGGACGGTGAAGACCCGCACGACCCGGACACCAATGCCAAACGGGGCATCGAGTACCTGATCGGCGGGCTGCGCCGGGCCGATGGGCATGTCGGGCTGGCGATGGCGGGCTACAATGGCGGCTGGGGTGTGATCGACGTGGGCTGGGGCGGCTGGTATCGGGAGACGCGCCTGTATTACATCTGGGGGACGCAAATCTACCTGGACGCGATACACGGCAAAACGCCAGCACAGAGCGCTGCGCTGCAAAGCTGGTTGAACGCGGGCGGCATCAATCTGTGCAGGCAAGCTGCGGCGCGCCTCGCCACGCCGACGCCGGGGACGCCGCAGCCCACCCTTCAAATCATTCCGCTGTCACAGTGATTTCGTCACAGTGATTTGGGTGCCTCCGTCAGCATGCGCGCTGCCCGGTGAATTAGGTAGATCGTAGATCAGCATAGCTCTGGGGTGATGTCTCATGGCCGTCATATTTCGTGAACCCGATGCAAACCCTGCCGCGCTTGATGGCTGCCAGATCGCAGTGCTTGGTTACGGCAATCTGGGCCGCACCTTCGCGCTGAACATGCGCGACAGCGGTCTCAAGGTGATCGTCGGCAACATCGATGACGATTACGCAACAAAGGCGTACCAGGATGGTTTTGACGTGGTTGGGCTGGACGAGGCAGCGCGCAGCGCCAACGTGAAATTTATGCTGCTGCCCGACGAAGCCATGCCGGAAGTGTATTTAACCAGCGTGTCGCCCAGTCTGCGTCCCAACGATATGCTGGTCTTTGCTTCGGGTTACAACATTACCTTCGGGTTTATCGAGCCACCGCCTTTTACCGACGTGGTCATGATCGCCCCACGCACAATAGGCACGGGGGTACGCGAAGGGTATCAGGCCGGGCGCGGCTTTCTGAGCTTCCTGGCCGTGGAGCAGGACTCTTCCGGCAAAGCCTGGGAGCGGCTGCTGGCCTTGTCGCTGGCGCTTGGCACGCTGCGGGCGGGGGCGCTCGAATTGACTTTTCGCCAGGAAGCTGAACTGGACTTGTTTATCCAGCAGGCATTTTTGCCCGCGCTCCATGCCCTGATCATGACTTCCGCCGACCTGCTGATCGGGGAAGGCTACCCGCCGGAAGCGGCCCTGCTCGATCTGTACGTCTCCGGCGAACTGGGCTATACGCTCACCAAGGCGGCGGAACTGGGAATGCGCGACACGCTCCGGCTGTACCCACTGACCGGCCAGTATGGGATGTTGTCTCGCAGCGAGCGCTTCCAGGAGCCGAAGTTGCAGCGCCAGATGGAACTGGCCCTGGAAGACATCCGCAGCGGCAAATTTGCGCAGGAGTGGGCCGCCGAATACGCCAATGGTTACCCCCGCCTGGAAGCGCTGCGCCGCAAGCGGAGTACCATGCCCCTCTGGGCGCTGGAACAGCAGGCCATCGCGCTGCTGAAGCAAAACCCGCCCGAAAATCGATGAGCGACCTCGCCCCCAACCCCTCTCCAACTGGAGAGGGGCGCAAATCAGCAATGCAGGGGAAAATGCCTCCCCCTCTTCATAGGATGGAAAGGGAGTCGGGGGGTGAAGCAGCGATCCGCCGCATTGTGCTGGTCAAGCCGTGCTGCATCGGGGACGTGATCTTTGCAACAGCGCTGCTGGCAGCGCTTCGGCGCGGGTATCCCGATGCGACCATCGATTGGGCTGTCGGCTCGATGGCTGCCTCTGCGCTGCGCGATCATCCCTCGCTCGACCAGCTTATCGATACGGGGCCGCGGGCGAATCCGGCTTCACAACCGGGCAGCCTGATCCATCTAGTGCGCCGCCTGCACGCCGGGCGCTACGATCTGGCGGTGGTTCCGGATCGCTCGCCATTGATCGGCTTGGCGGTGCTGCTGGCCGCTATCCCGCGCCGGGCCGGGCTGGACAGCGCCGGGCGTGGCTTTGCCTACACTATTAAAGCGCCAATCGATCCCGCCGCTGTCCGGCATGAGGCCGAGATATACCTGGACGTAGCGCGGGCGCTTGGGCTGTCAACCGAGGGCTGTTGGGCCAATGTACCGCCTGGTGCTGCGGCACTGGACGAGGCGCAGCGTGTGCTGGCGGCCACGTCGGGCAAGCCGTTGATTCTGGTGCATCCCGGCGGTGGCGTCAATGCCGGGATGACGATGATCCAGAAGCGCTGGCCGGCTGAGAACTTTGCCGCCCTGACTGAACGTATCGCGGATGCAATAGACGGCGAAATTGCGGTGATCGGCGCGCCGAGCGATCAGGACGCCGTGACGACCTTCCGGCACTGCCTGCAGCAGCCCGCGCTGGATTTGACGAACCGTCTGACGCTGCCCGTCATTGGTGCGCTGGCTTCGCTGGCGGCGCTGTACGTGGGGAATGACAACGGCGTGGCGCATCTGGCCGCAGCATCGGGTGGAAAAGTCCTGATGATTTTCGGGCCGTCCGACCCGCGCCGCTACGCGCCGTTTGTGCCGCCGGAACGGGCGCGCGCGATCTGGCGACCCGTCGCCGTGCCGGAGCAGGGCGTGAGTGCAGGCACGCCAGCCACTTTTGATTGGGCGCGGGATGGCGTGAGCGTTGACGAGGCATGGCAAGGCGTGTGCGAGCTGCTACAAATCTGAGCAGGAAACGTCTCAGCCAATGGGGACACGATTGGTTCCCTGCCCAAACGGAATACTTACCCCTGGGTTCGCTGATCATTCGCCGATATACTTTGAGGCACTGTATTGATAATAGGACACTGAGTTCGATGTCGATAGGAACGTCATTACCGAGAGAAGCGATTACTGTTACTGAGCCATCTATCGCTTTACCAGCCAGACAGCAACTTGTACCAAGAGTACTACAGAGCGACTCCAGGTCTGTCAGCCTGGTGCACACCAGGCTGATCATTCTGGTGAGCATCCTCTTGTTCATCAGCGCGACCCGCATCTTGCGCTTCGACCAGCGCGAACTGCATCCTGATGAAATCTGGTCAGTCTGGCAGACTCTGGGCACGCCTGTCCAGATTGTGCGCTGGACGCCGCACGATTGGACGCCTGTCTATTATCTGTTCCTGGGCCTCTGGCGTGCCCTGGTGGGCATTCAACCTTTTGCGTTGCTGGTGCATCCTTTCCTGCAATTTTTGATCGCGGAAGCAGTGCTGTACCGCGTGGCCCGGCGGCTGTTCAATGAAAGCGCAGCCTGGATCGGCGTCTTGAGCTTCGCCGCGCTGGGCTTCAACTTTCACCTGAGTATGCTGCTGCGCGCCTACATGACCATTCTGATGCTCATGGTCACTGCCCTGTGGTTGGCGGTGCGCTACTTTGAGCATCCCACCCGAAAACGGGGCCTTTGGCTTGCCCTGGCGCTGACAGTGATGTTGTACCTGCATCTGACAGCTATCTTCGGCGTCGGCATGGTTGTCCTGTTTACGCTGCTGGTCTATCCCAGGCGCGCCCGTTACTGGGCGCTGCCTGCCGTGCTGACGCTTGGCCTGTCCATACCGCTGCTGGTCTGGCCCAAAACGGCCAGTGCGGTTCAGACCGCTGCCATGACCTTATCCGTCTACTCGAACCCGGCCTTCCTCAACGTGATCTTCCACAAGTTGCTGGAAACCTGGCAGGACTTTGCAGGCTATTATCTGAGTATGTGGGCGGCATTGCTGGTCTTCGCCGGGGTGCTGATCATCCAGGCCAGAATACGCTATCGGCACGCGCTGGGGCTTTTGTTGTGGATGCTTTCGCCTGCTGCTCTGGTGCTCATCGCACCGGTTTTCGGGGCTTTCAACACCCGCCACATGGCATGGGTTTCGATTGGCATCGCACTGTGGCTTGGCTGGGGGTTTTCGAACCTGGCAGGTCGGGCGAACCTGGGTGTAGTTGCTGTCTTGATTCTGGGAATGGTCGGGCCAGTGCCGATCAATGCGCCGGGTCGTATCCCCACCACGACGGTACTTCGCCAGCTAGCCGAAAAGGCAGTCTGGGGCGACGTGGCGCTTGTCGATGCGCGTGGTCTGGACGTGAATGGCGAAGAATGGGATTACTACTCGCAGGTTTATTTTCCGCGTGGGCTGACCTTCGTCTCGAACCCGGATGGCTATCGCAGGGTATGGTACATCTCTGACCCGGCTCACAGGAACGAGCTTGTTGAGGAGAGTGTGCGGCGCGAGCACGTCCTGATGGCAACCATTGGCGATAGCGGCATCACTGCCGAACTCTATGAGGCTCCGCCAGACATGCAGGGGGTTGCCTTCGAGAACGGGATGCGCTTTCACGGCGCTGATATTGAGGATGCGCGTGGCCCTGTGCCAGCGCTCCATGCGGGTCAACCGATCCACCTCCGCCTGTGGTGGTCAGTAGACCGGCAGCAGAACCTGGATTACAGCGTTGGAACCTACGTGATGGATGGCAATGGCCTGTTCGCCCAGTTCGATGGGCCGCCAAAGGTCAAGGATGCCCCATCAGAAACGAGTCGCTGGGTCACGGGCCGCACTTACATCGAAGAGCGCGACATCGTCATGCCTTACCCCGTCAACCAGAACAGCCTGACCATTTACCTGGCGGTCTACTACTGGAAAGATCGGAAGCGCCTGGCCGCGCCAGGCATCAACGCCGATGGTTTGCTGCCCCTGCAACCAATACAGATTCGGCACTGGACGACACCGGACTCTCATCCATAGCCATGTACGCTTTGCAGAAGAGCAGAGCATCGCGGGATCGGCTTATACGCAACGAACACAACCGCTGTGGATGGACGCTCCACGACCAGGCGGGCCGGCGGCAGCCTGTATGCGGCTGTAGGCTTTTTTACCTGCAAATGCAGACAATTAGCCAGCCGGAATGCCTTGAAGAACGCTCGCAGTTATTGCTAGAATTGGGAGGCAATACCTGTGAAGTATTGCGTTCTGGCAGAACGATGGAGAGATTGCACCATGACCCCTGAACAAGCCGTATTCATTCGCATTGATACGGCGGATTGCAGACCCTATTTACAGGGGTCTAGCTGCGCTGAACTGGTGGTCAGCACCCTCTTTGCCGGACGGGAAAAGGGCTGGTTCGACCTGATAGGATTCGTCGTACTGCCCAATGAAGTTCAACTGCTGATCTATCCGCGTCGTCTGGTCGTCAGTATGTTGGTGAACAGCCTGGAAACCGATCTGTACCCGATGATGAGCGTGCTTACACCTATCAGCGGTTCCATCTTCGATACAGATTTTTACCGGGAGAAAGTGGATTGCGACGAGGAATGCCGCCAGCGCCTGCGCTGGATGCACCTCGCGCCCGTCCGCGCCCGGCTGGCAACGCTGGCTGAGACCTATCCCTTTTCGTCCGCCAACCCCCGTTACCGTGACCTTCTGCGCGACATTCAGAGCGTCTAGTTCCCGTTTGGGTAGGCTGCAATTCGCGCTACAATCGAGCGCCGTTGCGTTGTTTTCCGGCGGCAAGTGTCGTACTGCTGCCGAGCACTGCTAGAGGAGTCGTCATGGCCGAAATCAGGGCGCATGGGCTATGGTTCGAGGAGTTCCAGGAAGGTCTGTCTATCGAGACGCGCGGGCGCACCATCACCGAAGCTGATGTGATCAACTTTGCCGGGATTTCGGGCGATTTTAACCCGATGCACACCGACGCCGAGTACGTCAAGAATCACCCTTATGGGACACGGGTAGCGCACGGCGCGTTGGTCTTTTCGATTGCAACGGGACTGGCCTACCAGCTTGGCTTCCTGGAGGAGACTGCCATTGCCTTCACCGGCTTCGAGATGAAGCTGCGCGCGCCGGTCTTCATTGGCGATACGATCAAGGTCAGCGCAACGGTGAGCAAGCGCCGTGCGATGGCCGCCGCCGGGGGTGGGTTGGTCACTTTTGATGTGAAGGTGCTGAACCAGAAGGGCGAAGTGACCCAGAAGGGCGAATGGACGATGATGATCCGCAGCAATCCGGCGTTGGCTGGCACAACCTCGCCTGCGGATAGCGAAGGTTCGACGACGCGACCAGCATGACATTTCCTACAGACATTGCGGGCCTGTACGGCATTGCGCTGCCGACGCCCTTTGAAATCGGCCCGGTCAACTGCTACGTTGCGGAGGGCGAGCCGCTCACGCTCATCGACTGCGGCACAAACACCGAAGAAACCTACCGCACGCTGGTTCGTGGGCTGGCCGAGAGGGGCCATCGGGTCAGCGACATCCGGCGGCTGATCATCACGCACCATCACACCGATCACCTGGGGCTGGCGCGGCGCATTGTGGACGAGTCGGGCGCGGAAGTCTGGGCGCACCCGCTGGCGGTGCGCTGGCTCGAAACGCCACAGGAAGCGCGCAATCGCCTGACGGCCTTTACCAACGCGCTGTTCCATGAATCCGGGGTCCCGCAGGCGCAGATCGACCTGATGAACCAGACAGGCCAGTACCTGGACAGCTTGAGCAGCGGCAGCGTACCCGTCGCCGTCCGGCTCGACGAGGGCGATACACTGGACATAGCTGGCTATCGCTGGATGGCCTACCACACGCCCGGCCACGCCGGGGATATGCTGTGCTTCTACCAGCCCGAATCGAACGTCTTGCTCGCCTCCGATCATCTGCTGCAAGACGTGAGTTCTAACCCGCTGATCGAAGCGCCGGACACGCCGGACGGTGAACGCCCGAAGCGCCTGCTGGATTACCTGCGCGAAATGCAGCGCATCGCGGCACTTGGGGCGCGTATCGCCTATACCGGGCATGGCCGCCCGATTGACGACATCTGCAAGCTGGTCGAGTCACGGCTGACGTTTCACCAGAAGCGCGCCGACAAGCTGTATGCCTCCTTTGACGGGCAGCCGCGACTGCTCTACGAATTGACAAAGAGCATGTTCCCCACTGTGCCAGATGTGCAGCTTTACCTCACGCTGTCCGAGGTGTTGGGCCATCTCGACCTGCTGGAACGCGATGGCCGCGTCACGCGCGAACTGCGCGCCGGGCTGCTCTACTGGCAGCCGATACACTGACCGGGCACGTGGAACCGTTGACCTCACCCCCTGCTCCCTTTCCGCAAGCAGCGAGGGGGAGTTGGCGGACACAGACTCCCCTCTCCACCAGGTGGCTGAAGGGTCGGGGGTGAGGCGAATATTGGGCGCTCCTACAGGCATCCCGTCCGATTCTGCGTTAAAGTATCTGCCTGGTTAAGGCAGTACATCGAGGATAAGAGCCTATGTACGTGGTCTGCGTTCAAGTTCACGTCAAGCCTGAATTCGTCGATGATTTTATCAGGGTCACGCGAGAAAATTACGAGGGGACGCGCCAGGAACCGGGCAACGTCCGCTGGGATTTTTCACAGTCGGAAGACGACCCGACTCGCTTCTTTATCTACGAGGTGTACCGCACCAAAGAGGATTTCCCCAAACACCAGCAGACACCGCATTACCTGAAGTGGAAGGCCACCGTTGCGGAATGGATGGCCGAACCCCGCGTCGGCACGCGTTTCCTCAACCTGTACCCAACCGATGAGGCATGGAACGTATGAACCCCTTTGAGTTTGCGACAGCCACCCGCATTATTTTCGGCAAAGATACCGCCGACCAGGTGGCGGACATTGTTTCGGCCTCGGCGTTCGGCAAGCACGCGCTGCTCGTCACCAGCGGGCAGTCGTCGGCTGCCGCAGCGGATCGCCTGGAACAGCAGCTGCGCGATAAGGGCATCCAGGTCACACGTTATGCCGTCCTGAGCGAGCCGGACGTGGAGATCGTGGAAGAAGGCGTGCGCGCCGCACAGTCCGCCGGGTGCGATCACGTGATTGCACTGGGCGGCGGCAGTGTGATCGACACCGGGAAGGCCATTGCGGGTCTGCTGACCAACGGCGGCAGCGTGCTGGATTACGTGGAAGTCGTGGGGCGCGGCCTGCCCATTCGCCAGCCCGCTGCCCCGCTGATCGCGCTGCCGACCACTGCCGGGACGGGCGCGGAGGTGACCCGCAACGCCGTGATCGCCGTCCACGAGAAGCAGGTCAAGGTCAGTATGCGCAGCCCCTATCTGCTGCCGCGCGTGGCCGTCGTCGATCCTGTGCCGACGTATACCATGCCGCCCGCTGTCACGGCCGGCACGGGCCTGGACGCGCTGACACAGCTTATCGAGCCGTTTACCTCGCTGCGGCGCAACCCCCTGATCGACGGCATCGCCGAGGCCGGATTGAAGCGCGCGGCCCGCTCGTTGCTGGTGGCTTACCGGGAAGGAACGCCAGCAGCCCGCGAGGACATGGCCTTTGCCAGCCTGTGCGGCGGGTTGGCGCTGGCGAATGCGGGCCTGGGCGCGGCGCACGGTTTCGCCGCCGTCCTCGGCGGGCGCTACCCGATTGCGCATGGCGTATGCTGCGCTGCGCTGCTGCCGCACGTCGTCAAGGGCAACATGGAGGCATTGTTGAAGCGCGAGCCGGACAGCGAGGTGCTGGATCGCTACAGGACCGTCGCCGCCTATGTCGCGGACAGGCCGCGTGACTCATTCAAGACGCACCAGGATGTGAAAAGCGCCCTGGTCGAGAAAGTCAGTGAGCTGTGCGAGGCGCTGCAAATCCCGAAGCTGTCCACCTGCGGGGTGACGATGGAGGCCGTGCCGGAGCTGGTCGCGCAGGCACAGCAGGCCAGCAGCATGAAGGCCAACCCGCTCAAGCTGACGACGGAAGAACTGACGGAGATGCTGGTAGCGGCGATATAAGAGCGCCAATTGATGTGACTGGCGTGTTCCAGCTTTTGGGACTATGCTTGAACTGTGTAGGTTCATTTTTGACATAATGTGAAGGGAACGTACAGCATTATGAAACACCTACTACGGTTCGTCGCCATATTCGTATTCGCGCTCACAGCGTTAACCGTTGTTCGTCCCGCGCAGGCCGCGTGCCAGGTCGGTGCCGGTAGTATCGGCGCGGGTGGCGGCTCGACTTCTTTCAGCGTGCCAGCGGGCCACACCTATCTCTTCGGCTATAGCGGTGTGTCCAGCGGTAGTATCCCCTTTACCGGGCCAGTCAGTGTAACAGTATCCTTTGGTTCTGGCCCCTACAGTTGGGCCATCCTCGACCTCACCATTAATTGCGCGACCTCCGCCACGTTTTTCAGCCCCGGCGATGGTCGCCTCGATCCGCGCCCGGCTGATCGCCTTGCTGTTTACTGCAACTCGACCACGCTGGATGTGTGGGGCGTCGGCAACGATAGTCGTGGTCACCGTCTGATCATCTTTTCACTGGCAAAAGTCATTGCGGCGGGCAGCACCGGGCTACAGCAAAACCTGGGCGGAGACGGCATCGTTGCCGTAGGGTATTATGGGCGGAACCTGTTCGGCGTTTCGTGGATAGGCGGCCCGCTGAACGGCAATGGTCAGGCCGATTTTCGCAAAACGGTGACTTGCTCGTTCAGTCCGACACTGATCAGCAACGTGACAAACACCACGAGCAGCACTACGCCAGGAGTGTGTTCGCCATCGGTGGTGGTGCAGCCGGGGGACACCCTATTTCACATTGCCACAACTCACGGCACGACGGTTCCCGTACTGGTTCAGCTAAACAAACTGGTTGACCCGAACCGGATTTTGATCGGACAGGTGATCTGTTTGCCCGGCTAGTTGCGGTGGCTGTGTGCCAGCCCTACATCCGTGCGGACGAGTTTCCGCCACACCAGGAGGCGTCAGGGGGCTATGGAAAAGAAACAGTTTGTTGCGCTGTTCGCTGGCGGTCTGGTGGGCTGGACACTGGTCCAGGGCCTTCTCGCTTTGCTGCCGGTCTATGCGGTGCGGCTTGGGGCCGACCCGGCCAATGCGGGGAATTATCTGGCGGTGGCCTTCTTGGCTTTAACAATGGGAACGCTGGTCACAGGCTGGTTGTCGGACAGATTCCAGCGACGAAGGCTGCTGATTGTGGTGGCTGGCCTGGCAAATATCCCGGCAACCTGGCTGATGGGGCAGGCAACAGCACTCTGGCAGTTGGCGGTGCTCACGGCTATCGTCTGGTTTTTTACCGGCATCCTCTTTACTGCCGCAAGTATCCTGACGGGCCTGTTTGCAGCGGAGGCGGAGCGCGGCAAGATATTCGGCATTCTTGCGGTCAACACCAGTCTCGGCGCGCTGATCGGCGGAACACTCAGCGGGCCGATTGTGAATCAATGGGGCTACGCCGGGCTGTTTTGGATAGCTGCCCTGTGTTGGGCACTTCTGTCCGCAACAGCCCTGTTTCTCCGCGACAAAGTTGTCGTCGCCGTCCAGCACGAGCCGTTATCGACGGTAACGGCCAAACCATCGACGGGGGGAGCGTTTTATCTCCTTCTGCTTGCAAACATATTCGCTTTTGGCGCGGGCTTCGTCGCAATCCTGGGTAGGCCCTTGTTGATGGACAAGATGGGCTTCGATCCGGCAGCGATTTCCGGCGTGGTGGCTGTTGGCGGAGCTGTCTCTCTGCCCTTTCCGGTCTTGCTGGGCTGGCTGTCGGATCGGATTGGCCGCTCCTGGCTGATTGTGCTGTGCTTTGTACTCGGCGCAGCGGGTTTGGTCGCGCTGGCCGCTTCGACCTTGCTGTGGCATTTCTGGCTCTCGTCTATCCTGCTGGCGGCTGTGGGGGTCAGCCTGGGCATCGGCCCCGCCCTTGTCACCGACCTGGTTCCGCCGGAGTCTCTGGGAACAGCCCTGGCCTGGTACGGCTTTGCGCCCACCACGGGCGGCATCCTGGGTTTCGCGCTCACGGGCTACGCCATCCAATCCTTCGGTATGACCACGACGTTCATCGCTGGCGCGCTGCTCACGCTGGTTGCTACGACGTTTGTTGTGCAGGTTCAGCGGCTTCGAGCAGCGGCATTAGCTTGAACCGTCGTACACAGCGTGCCGACCTGGAAAGGTCACGGTGGGAGACAGTGGGAGAGACAATACAACGCCGTGAAGTGTAAAGCGTGCGGCCAACCGACGCGGGAATTCCTCGTGACCTACGGCGGTGAGAAGCGCTTTCTGTTCTGGAAGTATCCCGATGCTAGAGAGATTGCACTGTGCCGCGAACACCTGTCGGAAGGCATCTACATGACGGTTGAGGTTTGATCGGCAGGCCAGCCAACAGCTTCAGCGGCCTCAACAATAATTGGCTGGCCGTTCCTGGGCGCAGCTGTGGACATCGACGCGAGCAGTTGGGGCGTCGCGCCGTCCGCCGATTGATCGCGGGGCTGCACTCACCTCCGGCCCGTATACTCCCCCGCTCTGCACAGCAGAGCGGGGGCAGGGGTGAGATCAATCAGCTACCTCAGGCCATCGCCGGGATGACGCCGAGCGCCTGCAAAAGCCCCAGCGCATCGAAGTTGACCCAGCATTCGGCGATCCTGCTGTTGACGATGCGGAACAGCGCCATGCCGGTCACTGCGGCATACTTGCCCGTCGGCGGGATGCCCAGCATCACCCCCTTCTGCGTCCCGGTGGCGGTGAAGCGCCACAGTACCCTGTCACCTTCGGCCACCAGATCGTGCGTCTCAAAGTGCATGTCGGGCATTGCCATCCGGTAGCCTGCGACGTAGCGTTTCAGGTCTTCGGCACTGGACACGCTGACTGGCGTCGAAGGGTCGTGCTGTGTGAAGTCAGGGGCATACAACTCATCCACGACGGCCAGGTTGCCCTTGTTCCAGCCTTCTTCGATCCACTTACGGAGCAGCGCTTTGTTCTGTTCTGTGGACATGATCTTGATCCTCCTCGTTATCGTTCCTGCCTGCGTTTCACAAGTAAGATACGACAGCCGGGAGACAAAATCATGGGGAATTTTCCCTATTCTTGAGAGAGCAGGTGCTGCTCCACCGCGAAAAGCGTTGCGCCTGCGCGGGTCGAGACGCCGATCTTCTCGTAGATGTGCTGAATATGGTTGTCTACGGTCTTGGGCGAAATCGAGAGGTGTTCGGCGATCTGTTTCATGGAATGGCCGCGCGCCATCAGCTTCAAGACTTCGATCTCGCGTTCGCTCAGGCCAGCGACGGCTTCACGGCGTGTCGTGCGAACACGGTGTCCGGCGGCTTCCAGCACTCCGCTGACCGAATCGCTGTCCAGTCGCCCAGCGCGTACCTCCCGCCGCAGATTGTCGGCGGCGACTTCCGGCGTCTGCGCGGGGCGATGCGGACGCGGCTCGATGGCCGCCTGATATGCATTGGCGGCGGCCAGCACACGCGCGGCGGGCGGCAGCGTATTGGCCGTTGCGCCACGATGATAGCCGGAGCCGTCCAGCCGTTCATGATGCAGGGAACCGAGCGTGCCGAGCCTGGACAGCGCCTGGGAGCGAGCCAGCACCCGCTCCGTGTAATAGGTGTGCAGCCGCACCTGTTCGTGCTCCCGTTCGGAAAGCGGCCCGGTTTTGACCAGCACGGCGGTGGAGATTCCGACTCGGCCAAGCTCGTGCAGCCAGCCCGCGCGCCGCACGACATGGATCTCGGACTCCGGCAGCCCACAGGCACGAGCGGCATCGGCGGCCAGTTCGGATACCCGCTGTGAATGGCACAACGTATACGGGGATTTCAGATCGGCGAAGTCGGCCATCGCTAGGCAAGCCGTATCCAGTTCGGCTTCGGAGAGTACAGGCCGCGCACCTGGCTCAACCTCAAGCAGGGTGTCCAGCGATAGCTCCTCGTTCAGCCCGGCCAAAAGCTGCGTCGCCTGCTGGCAGAAACGCTCGGCCATTTGTGGATCGTAGGCTGTGCCTTTTCGCTGCCGCGCCATCGCCACCGCCGCCTCGACGCCATGCAGACGATTGAAGATGACCATATCCTGGGCCAGTGTGACCAACCGTGCAGGCAGGGCCACGTCCTCGCCCCTGCGCCCTTTTGGCAGCCCCCGCCCATCCCAACGCTCATAAAGCTGGCCGAGCGCCTCAACAATGCCCTGGCCGAAGCCAAGCCGCGTGGCAAGGCGCTGCGCAACCTCACAGTGGCCGCTGAACTCGCGCTTCGTCACGCTGCGCGCCGCCACCAACCCTTGCGCCACCAGGCGGGCGAAGTGCAGCGGCGGCTGTCCGGCGTGGGCCTCACGGACGTGGCGAAAGATGAAGCTCAACATTTCCGGGGTATTGCCCAGGTCAAGCGTTGCAAAGTCCTGACGGAGCGCCAGTTCATCGCCGAAGAAGGCCGCCAGCACGTGCGTTTCGGCAGTGCAGCCCACGTAGCGCAGGAGCGCGTAGTAGTAGGCGTCACGCAGGTCATCCTCGCGCAGTCTAAGCGCCTCTCCGAGCCGGGTCGCCAGCAAGCACGAACACAGCGCAAAATCGAGCGGCTGGCCCATGCCCAGGTCGGTGGCAAGCGACAGAGCCGCCATCACCTCTGCGAGACGCACGGACGACGAGGCAACCGTATTCCGCTGCATAGCCTGGCTGTTTCCTGAAAGTGTGTTGGGCACGTACCCCGAAGTATAGCATGATCAGCTAGAATGACCGTTTGGATGGCTCTCTGAGCCAGCACCGGGTAAACTTCAATCCGTATTGTCGTGTTGGTGAAAGGTGGCTTGCGGTTGTAAGGGTCATGGGCAGTGAGGTCGTCTAGAGAAAAGCTGGCGGTGGTGGCAAAGGTTATGGGCAGACATTGGGTGGTTGGTAGTCGTTCGCAGCATGATCGCCGTCAAAGGTTTACCTCCGAGGCCATCGCTTGCGGGGCGGTACAGGAATCCTGACTGTGCACCATATCAGAATTCGCGCGGCACGCCTGCCGCGACTGGTGATCGGGCTGCTGCTGCTGCTCGTGCCGTCGGTGAGCGGTGCAGTGTACGGCATCCGGACGGCAGACGTTAACGGTTATGCCTGCTTGCTGACGACCATCAACGGCAGGCCCAACAAGCTGTTTGATCTGCGCACAGGCGCGCGAATGCAGTTCCCGGATCGCCTCCCCGATGCGCCTCCGCTCGAGCTGCGCAGTGTGTCGCCCGACGAAACGCACGTCGCTTACCTCAAACAGGCCGCGCCCGGCTCCGATCATTACACGTTGTGGGTCGAAGAAGCGGCTAGCGGGCGCGCGGTGCGCGTGCAGGACGATGCCGGTGTCCGCGTGCCGGGCGGGTTGAACGGAACCAGCACCTACAACCTGATCTGGGCGCCCGATGGCAGCCGTTTCGCTTATCTGTGGGCAGCGCCAAAGGCCGCTGACTCGTTCATCGTCACGGCGAAGGCCGACGGCAGCGACATCAAACAACAAAAGCGCGCAGTTAGCATAGAGGGCTGGTCGGCAGACAGCGCGCATCTGGCGTTCGTGTCGCAGGCGCAGTCCGGCGACGTGGCGCTATCCCTCTGGTCGTTCGACACGGGGCGGATCGCCTCTTATTCGCTACCGGGTTTTCGATCTTTCAATGCGGTCTGGTCGCCGGAACGTGATCGGCTGGCCTATCTGGAAACGCCTCTGGGGGCCACCCCTCCCAACCTGTGGCTGACGATAGTCAGCGTGGACAGGGGGCTGGAAGGGCGGGTGTCGCTGATGCCTTTACGCACGCCCAACGCCGTCGAGGTCGGCGTACCGCAGTGGTCACCGGATGGCCGCTACGTGACGCTGACCTATAAGGATCAGCAGGGCAACAACCGGCTCGACATGTACGGTATTGATGGCTCGGCCCAGCCCGGCCTGGCCCTGAACATGCCTTCCGGCCTGGGTGGATACTGGGCAAAGGACAGCCGCAGCATCGGCTTCGCCGATCTGGCCTCGAATGGGTCATTGGAGTGGCGCGTCTACCACCTGGACAGCCAGAAGATCGAAAGTGTGGTATCGAATATCGTGGTCGGCCCCTATGCCGGGAGTAATCGCCAGGTGCTGGTTGGCTGGCGGGACAAAAGCGGCCAGATCGTTGAGCTGATCAGTGTCGACGGCACACAGCGCGTCCGGCTGGCCGAAGGCGCGGGCGACACGTTCAAGGTGGGCTGGTCACCCGATGGGCGCAGCGCGCTGGCGGCCTGGTTCACCGGCCAGCACGATGCCCGTCGCGCCCACCTGAGCGTCATGCGCACCGATGGAGCCGTCCGCTACACCGTTGACGGCGACTGGCTCACGATCCGCGACGTGACGTGGCTCAACAGCGGCGCGGCGCTGGCGTACATTGCCGATGGGAGTGACGGCAAGGCCAGCGCCGGGTTGATCGACCTCAGAACGGGCGAACATCGTGCTCTGCTCACCGAAAAACCCTCCATTGTGGGCGCACCCTGGGGTCTTTCTTCCAGCCAGGTTGCCTTCCTGTGGAAAGGGGAAGATGGCAATAGCTGGCTGTACGGTTTTGACGCGAAAGGCACGCAGGCCTTCACCTTCCGGGCGAATCGGGTTGTTCCCGATAAACTCTTCCTGTCGCCAGATCGCCGGACAGCGGTCCTCAAGACCATTGTTGATGCCGATGGCCTGGGCAATTTTGGCCTGATGCTGTCCTCTGCCGATGGTACACAGGCACGAATGATCCGATCCGGGCTGGTGCAGGTCGATGACGTGTACTGGTCACCTGATGCTAGAATGCTGGCGTTCACGCAAATCGCGTCCACCGGGGTGTGGACGTTGGAGATCGTGACCATTGACGGGACGACTGTACAGACTTTCCAGGGAACCTCTGCGCTGCCGGAGCACTACGAGCAACTGCTCTGGACACAGTGTGATCCGGTGATGGAGCCAGATAAGTCCGAATGAATTCCTCCAGAGTCAGCTCAGGAACGGTACCGTTTATCCTGATCACAGCCTTTCTCAACCTGGCGGGAGTGGGCATCATCAACCCGGTTGTGCCCTTCATCGCCGGGCAATACGTGGCCCGGGCCGATGGCGCGTTCACGGTGGCGCTGCTCTTTACCACCTACTCGCTGTGCCAGTTCATCGCCGTGCCGACGCTCGGCGCACTGAGTGACCGCTATGGACGGCGGCCTGTCCTGCTGGTCAGCCTGCTTGGGTCAGCGGTGGGGTATTTCATTTTCGGGTTGGGCGGCGCGCTGTGGATGCTCTTCCTGGGCCGCATCATCGACGGGCTGACGGGCGGCAACATCGCCACCATCTACGCTTACGGAGCAGACATCACCGAGCCGCAGGATCGGACACGGTTCTTCGGCTTGCTGGGGGCCAGCGCCGGGATGGGCTTCGTGGTGGGGCCAGCGCTTGGTGGGCTGATCTACAATCTGACGGGTAGCACTGCTGCGCCCCTGTATTTCGCGGCGCTGGTTACGCTGGCAAACACGATCTGGGGCTTCTTCGTCATGCCGGAGGTGCTGCTGCCCGAACGGCGCGATACCAGCATCGACCTGGCCCGCCTGAACCCATTCGTCCAGCTCCGCAACGTTCTGGTTTTGCCACAGCTTCGGCTGCTGCTGGTGGGGGTGTTCCTGTGGACGCTGGCTTTTGCCATGCTGCAATCGAACCTGAGCTACCTGACCGAAGATCGTCTGAATTGGTCACCGGATGCTACCAGCGCCATCTTTTTTGTGATCGGTCTGATGGGTATCATCACCCAGGGCATGCTGATCCGGCGTTTGCTACCGCGTTTTGGCGAAGCGCGGCTGGCAATTGGCGGCTTTCTGTCGTTTATCGTCGGTTTCCTGCTCATTGCGGTTGTGGCGCTGACGGGCGTAGCCCCGATCCTCTTTGTCGCGGTAGTGTTCACCGCGCTCGGCAACGGCCTGATTACCCCATCGATCACCGGGCTGCTGTCGCAAGCCGTGACCATGCGCGAGCAGGGCCGCGTGCAGGGTGGCAACCAGTCGGTGCAGGCGCTTGGGCGTGTGCTCGGCCCGCTGTGGGGCGGCACAGTTTATGGCAAACTCGGCCCGTCTGCGCCTTATCTTTCGGGCGCTGTAGGCCTGACCCTGGCGGTATTGACGGTGATAGCAGCCATCCCCAGGCTGGAAGCGCACCGGGGCAAGGCGGCGGAAGCAGCGGTTAAGGTTGAAGAAAGCGTTGTCTGAACAGCTTGACTAGAGGACGCGATGTTAGATTGGACTGTTGATGATGAACGCTATGCGCAGAGGTTAAAACACATGGCCGACGAACAATACTACCGGCAGATGCGGGAGGCGGCGCTGCTGTTGCAAGCTGGCGATGGCAAAAACGCCGCCGTGATCCTGACACGGCTCCACGAACTTTACCCGGACAACGTGGACGTGGCTTCCAACCTGGGCGCGGCCTACATTCTGAGCAAGCAGTACAGCGCTGCCATCCCGATCCTGGAAGCAGCCACAAAGATCGAGGAAAACAACGCCGGCCTGTGGGTGAACCTGGCCGCGGCTTACCTGGGGACGCTGCCCATTTCCACCCTCGAGCAGCAGGACAGGGCCATTGGCGCTTTCCGGCGGGCGCTCGAAATTGACCCGGCGCACCCGAATGTGCACTATAATCTGGGCCTGATCTACGAAGACCGCCGAGACTGGGCCAACGCCTGCCAGATGTTCCGGCAAGCGCTCCAGACCAACCCGGCAGATAAAGATGCACGAATGCTGCTGGCGAAAGCCGAGAAACGACTGAACGAAGAATGCTCCTGAAAGCTGTCTCCAAACGATGGAAGGAGTCGCCTCCCGGAAATGCGCAGACTGCTGACCCGCGAAAATGTCTTTGCTGTCGCGCTCTGTATCATCCTGATTCTGCTGGTGATCGTGACGGCGGATAGTTCGCCACAGTGGATTTACCAGGGCTTCTGACTCATGCTGCGTCGAACCTCACCCCCAACCCCTCTTCGCAGGCAGAGCGGGGAGTCATTGGCTGAGGCAATGCCGATCCGTTTTTCCTTCTCCACAGGACGGGGAGGGGTGAGGTAGACCCGCTCCAATGACCCTGGTCAGCATCGTTGTCTTTGGCATCGGCGCGGCATTATACGGGCTGATCGTTCCGGCGCGGTGGCGTGGATGGGTGCTGCTGGCAACCAGCGTCGTCGCCATTTACTGGCTGCAACCGGCCAGCCCGGTGCGCCCGGTGGATTTTGTGCTGCCCACCGCCACGTTGGTCCTCGGCGTGATTGGCTGGTGGCTGACACGCCCCGATTCGACCCTTGACCGCGACAGCGCCTTTACACTGGGCCTGATCGGGGTGGCGGTAGTGGCGCTCTCCGCACTTGGTGGGCTGATCGGCCTGACGGCTTCCCCACCACCCAATGTCCTGGAAGTGGTGTTCACGCTGGTGCTGGTCACGGCGGCGCTCGTCAGCCTGGCGGCGCTCGTGCCGGATCGAGTGCGCACCCTCACGCTGTTCATCGTATTGATCCTGATCATCTTCGCCATCCTCAAGGTGGACACGCTGGCGCTGGCCCTCAGCCACTGGCTGAGGGCCAGAACCGGGCGCGTCTTGCACCTGGCAGCGATGAGCGACGTGCAATGGTTGGGCTTCTCCTACGTCGCCTTCCGGCTGATCCACACGCTGCGGGATCGGCAAACGGGCAAGCTGCCGCCGCTGTCGCTGCGCGAGTACGTCACCTATCTGATCTTCTTCCCGGCGTACACAGCTGGCCCGATTGACCGCGCCGAACGTTTTGTCAAGGATTACCGCGCCCTGCCGGGGCTGGACGCGCCGCGCGCCGTCGAAGGCGTCAGCCGGATCGTGATCGGCATCTTCAAGAAGTTCGTCATTGCCGACAGCCTGGCGCTGTTTGCGCTGGATGCGGTCAAAGCGTCGCAGGCGCAAACCGGCAGCGGCCTGTGGCTTCTGCTGTACGCCTACTCCTTCCGCCTGTTCTTCGACTTCAGCGGCTACTCCGACATCGCCATTGGCCTGGGGCGGCTGTTCAGCATCAACCTGCCGGAGAACTTCGACAGGCCGTATCTCAAAACCAACATCACCGCCTTCTGGCAAAGCTGGCACATCACCCTCAGCACGTGGGCGCGCTTTTACGTCTTTACGCCGCTCTCCCGCTATCTGCTGAGTCGCCCGCACAAGCCCTCGGCCAACCTGGTCGTGTTGATCTGCCAGGCGGCGACAATGGTGGTGATCGGGCTGTGGCACGGCATCACCCCCAACTTCGTGATCTGGGGCCTGTGGCACGGCGTCGGCTTGTGGCTGCACAAGTTGTACACGGATCGCACCCGTACTTACTACCAGACCCTGAGCGAACGACCTCGCCTGCGCCGCGCCATCAGTTGGGGCGCGGCGCTGCTCACGTTTCACTTTGTGGCGCTTGGCTGGGTCTGGTTTGCGCTGCCGGACGTGAACCTCAGCCTGAACGTCTTGCGCAGGCTCTTTGGGGGATAAAATAGACACTGTCCGGGGGGCATACCAGGGAGCAAAGTCACTTGGCCCAGTGGGATTGGCTGGTCAGGCCAGAAGCGCCCTATACATGGCGTTTTGCGCGCAACGTGGTGATCAAGGCGCTGATCCTGTTTGTGTTGTTGAACGCCCTGTTCGCGCTGCTCAACCCGTCGGCGCTGGTGGGGCGGCTGTCCGCCTATAACGTGCTGCTGCCGGGCCGGGATCGCCTGCCCTATGGTGAAAATCCTGACCAATCCTACAACCTGAGCCTGAACAACCTGGATGCCATGTTCAGCGCACACCAGATCGCGGGGACGCCTAAAGCTGCCGACGAATACCGTGTCCTGCTGATCGGCGATTCGTCGGTGTGGGGTGTGCTGCTCAAGCCCGACGAAACGCTCTCCGCCTATCTCAACGCGGCTCAGTATCGAACAGCCAGCGGCCAGCGCGTTCGCATCTACAACCTGGGCTACCCGATCCAGTCCTTGATGAAGGACGTGCTGTTGCTACAGTACGCCATGCGTTACCAGCCCGATCTGGTGATCTGGATGGTCACACTCGAATCGTTTGCACCCAACCAGCAGCTTGAGTCGATGCTCGTGCGCGCCAATCCCGATCTGGCGCACAGGTTGATCGCTGCGTACCATTTGAAGATCGACCCCAGCGATCCAAGATTCAGCGTGCCGTCGCTCCTGGATCGAACTATCGTCGGGCAGCGCCGCCCGTTGGCCGATGTGCTGCGCCTGCAACTGTACGGCGCGACGTGGAGTATCACGCGCATCGACCAGCGCTACCCGAAGTTCTACGAGCCGCATATGGAGA
Organism: Chloroflexota bacterium; assembly: GCA_021325095.1. Taxonomy (GTDB): domain Bacteria; phylum Chloroflexota; class Anaerolineae; order Aggregatilineales; family UBA2796; genus JAJPHV01. The sequence continues at coordinate 31,482 of JAJPHV010000148.1, forward strand.
ACTTTAGCGAGAACTTTGGCCGGGACGTGACCTGGCAGGGTTTCCAGCCGCAGCCGCTGACGACGGACAACCTGGCATTCGACGTGCTGGAAGCGGGCCGAGGGGTGGTGGGCAGCGTACCACTGATCATCATCAACGAGCCGATCTTCATCAGCAGTGGCGTCAACAGCGACGTGCGCTACGACTTCTTTTACCCCCGCTGGGCCTACGACGCCTATCGCCAACTGCTGCCCGCCGCGCAGATCATCGACCTGTGGAACCTGATTTCGTCGGATCAGTTCACTGACAGCGCCGTACATTTGACGCCCGCCGGGTCGCGCCAACTGGCGGCAAAGGTCGGCGAACTAATGATGCAGACGGCCAACGCCGCGCAACAGCACCGCTAGGCCAACCAGTCCCCGCCACGACAAGAGGCGTTTACGCAGGCGGATGTCTGTGCAGCTTATTCAGAGCCAGGACATCGCCACCGCAACGCCCTAGCGCGGACAAACCGGCCAGGATCGTATACACTTGCGGCGTGCTGACACTTTGTCCTACTGGGGGAAGTCCTGCGTGATCTCTGCCCGCCGTGAACGCCTGATCGTCGCCTTCATGCTGGCCGGGTACGTCCTGCTGGCGCTGGCGTTCAGCCTCGGCCCGATCTTCGAGGGACCGGACGAGATTGAACATTACCGCTTCATCCGGGCGCTGGTGCAGACCCGCGCCCTGCCCGATCCGCGTACCCGGGAGCGCGCGCAGTATCATCAGGCACCGCTCTATTACCTGCTGGCCGCGCCGCTGGCACTGCTCAATGACGACTCCGATTTCGCGTCAATTGACGGACGGATCAATCCATTTTATCCATACCAGCTTGGCATTCCCGGCAATGACAACAAGAACCTGTACGTTCACACACGCGCCGAAGATTTTCCCTATGCTGCCAGTGGTACAGCCCGCGCCGTCCACCTGAGCCGCCTCCTATCTGTGGCGCTTGGCACGTGTACAGTACTGGTCAGCCTGCGAATTTTCCGGCTGCTGTGGCCGGATCGCCCGGATCGGCGGCTGCTGGCGCTGGCGATAGTGGCCTTTACGCCGCAGTTCCTTTATCTGTCGGGCACGATCAACAACGACAATCTGCTGTACCTGCTGACCACACTGACGCTGTTCCTGCTGTTGCGGCAATGGCGCGAAAGGTTCACCGCACGCGGCGCCATCGTGCTTGGCCTTGTGCTCGGCGCAGCCCTGCTCACCAAAGTCAATGCCGCTTTTCTCATCTTTCCAGTAGGGCTGACAATGGCGCTGGATCGGCGGGCATGGCGCTACGCACCCATTCTGCTGGTGGTGATCATCGCAATGGCCGGGTGGTGGTACATACGCAATCTGGTGCTGTACGGCGACCTGACGGCTGTGCGTGTGCTGCTCGATACCTGGAAGACCGAGACGATCCGCCCCGGCGCGCTGGCTCTGGACGTTGGGCTGTCGCGCCTGCCCTATGCCTACCAGACCTATTGGGCGCGCTTCGGGCAGGGTGCGGTTCCTGTCGCGCAGCCCATTTACGTGTTTTTCGACGGTCTGACGATTATTTCGGCGTTAGGAGTAGCGCTCTGGTGGGCAAGGCGTTTACCTCACCCCCTGCCCCCCTCTCCGCTTCGCAGAGAGGGGGAACCGGGGGGCCAGAATTCCCCTCTCCACCACAGTGGAGAGGGGCCGGGGGTGAGGCGGAAAGAGGTTCTGCTCCTCCTGGTCTTTGGCCTGTCCTGGCTGGCCGCGCTGATCTATTACGCCAGCACCGCCTGGTCTGGCAACCAGGGCCGCTATCTGCTGCCGGGCATCGCTGCCTGGGGCGCACTCATTTCGCTAGGCCTTGACCAATGGACGCCGCGCCGCCTCAGAGCGCCCGTCACGTTGGGCTTCGTTCTGATCCTGGCGACGGTAGCTGCCATCGCTGTCTTTGGCTACTTTCTGCCGTCCTACCGCGCCTCGCTGGTAACAGACGTGCCCGAACGTGCCCTGTCCTTGCAGTACGGCGATGTGGCCCAGTTGGTTGGCCTGTCGCCTTCGATGCCCAAAGCACGCCCCGGCGACCTGATCCGGATCACGCTGTACTGGCGGGCACTGCGCCCCGCCCAGACCAGCCTGCTTGCTTATCTGCATAGCGCGAACTCCGACGTGGTGAAGCGTGACAGCCTGCCGGGGACGGGCAACCTGCTTTCGACAGATTGGCGGCCCGGCCAGACCTGGGCCGAACATTACGTGGTCGTGATCCCGCCCGATGCATCGCCCCAAAACGTCTATCCATTGCTGGCCGGGCTATACGATCCGGCTGCGACCCAAAACCTGCCAGCGGCGAATGTTGATGGCAAACCCGTTGATCCGGTGATCGGGCGAATTGCCATCAGCGGCCCGGCACAACCGTTTACACCTGATTACAAGTTGGGGGAGGGTATCGGCCTGGCGCAACCACGACTCCAACGCGAAGGTGACAGATTGCAAGTCTGTATGCGCTGGCTGTCGCTGGCCCCGGTCAGCAGCGATTACCAGGTGTTCGTCCACGTGCTGGTCAGCGGCAGGCAAGAGCCGTTTGCACAAGCCGATTTCCAGCCCCAAAAAGGGCGCTACCCCACCGGCGCGTGGTCGCCCGGCGAAGCAGTGAACGACTGCGCCGCACTCGACGTGAGCGGGTTGCCCGTGTCCGGCTGGCGCGTGGCACTCGGCCTGTACGACCTGGACAGCCAGCAGCGCTTGCCCGTGCGCGATACGAACGGCAATTTACTGGCCGACAATCGCGTTCTGGTGGAGGCCAGCCGTTGAGATCGTCTGCGGAGCATAGTCCGATGGCGCTATGGTCATTCCAGATGGTTCTGTTTACAATTCGGAGTACAATAGTTAGGAATTATCGTGCGAAGTTATTGCCATGATCCGGCACAGCTACCGGGCGAAGGAGAAAGTCCATGTCCAGGCGATTCATCATTCGACTTGCCGCCCTCGTGATCGTGCTTGCCGTCTGCGGCGCAGTGATCGGGAGCGCAGCGCGCGCCGATGGTGGCGTTTTCGCTACGGCGCTGGTAGCGATGAACATTCGGGGCGGCCCCAGCACGTCATTTGAGAAGCTCGGCCTGCTTCGTCCAGGCGAAACGGTGCAGCTTGATGGCCGGGCACGTGGCTGGGTTCGCTTCACCTTTCCCGGCACGCTCGGCAAAGGCTGGTTGAGCCTGGGCGGCCTCCAGATCACGGGCGACCTGAACAGCCTGCCCGATGCCAGCCATCCCGATCTGGTGGTGGTTGCGACCCCACCGCCCAATGGCCCGGCTACCGGCTCCGGCATCATCGGCGTTGTGCCGCCGCCCGCCAATTCCGTTATTGGGACCGCCCTGACCACGATGGTGATTCGCGGCGGGCCGGGCCGCCAGTACGAGCGGCTAGGGTCGCTCCCCGTTGGCATGAGTATCGTCCTGGACGGGCGCTCCGGCGGCTGGTTCCGTTTCAGCTTCCCCAATTCGCAGGTAAAAGGCTGGTTGAGCGGGACATTGCTCAAGATTTCGGGCGACATCCGTTCGCTGCCAAGTGTCACCTTCCCGCCGCCCCTGACCCCAACGCCGTAAGGGTCTGTCAAGTTGTGCTACAGCCTTACGTATAGACTCAACAACTAAGCCCAATACCTTTAAGTTAAGGCGATTTGCCTCACCCCCTGACCCCCTCTCCGTTGCGCAGCGGAGAGGGGTTGGGGTGAGGCAAACTACAACCCCTCACATCCTTATCTAAAAGGTATTGCACCTAAGCCAGGCATCGACACCTGGCATAGGTGCTTGGCTGCCCCGATCTGAATTACGTCAGGCGGTGCGGGCCGGAGCAGTCTGCCCGACTGGAAGGCCGTGTGCCGCTTTGATGAGATCAGCCGCTTTCTCGGCAATCATCACAATGGCAGCGTGGCAGTTACCCGAAGGCACGACAGGCATCACGCTGGCATCGGCCACCCGCAGACCCTCGACACCATAAACGCGCAGTTGGGGGTCTACTACCGCCATCCTGTCCAGCCCCATTTTGCACGACCCGGCCTGGTGATGGTAAGAGTCCGCGTTCTGCTTCACGAAGTCGCGCAGTTGGGCATCCGTCTTGACATCTGGCCCTGGCATCAGTTCATCGGCGACCCAGGGCGCAAAAGCCTTTGTCGCAAAAATGTCCCGGCCAATCTTCACGGCCTGCACGAGCCGCTGTAGATCGGACTCAACGCCCAGGTAGTTGGGATTGACCAGCGGCTTGTCAAGCGGGTTCTTGCTGGCAAGCCTGACCCAGCCCCGCGCCAGGGGCCGCACAACCCCCGGCAGAATGCTGATCGAATTGGGGTGGCCCTGACCAATGATGATGTTGAACGGCACGTGGACAAAGCCAATTTGCAGGTCCGGCCCGACCCAGCCTGGTTCTGATTTGCAAAACAGCGCGCTCTCCGAGAGATTCTGCTTGCCTTGTGGCACGGGCTGCGGCGATTCGCGGATGATGCCGGTCAGGACGTGGTTGTGGAAGTTTTCGCCAACGCCCGGTACATCTGCCACCACCGGGATGTCAAAGGTCTTCAGATAGTCCGCATTGCCAATGCCCGATAGCATCAACAGTTTGGGCGACTCAAGCGCGCCTGTGCAGACAATGACTTCCAGATTGGCGCGTGCGGTGGTCAGCGTACCGTTCTGCACATACTCCACACCAACGCACCGGTTGCCCTTGAACAACAATCGGGTCGCCTGCGAGTTGGCGCTCAGGGTGATATTGGATCGCTTCAACGCCGGCAGAAGATAAGCGGCCTCCATACTATCGCGCTGGCCGTTGCGCGTGTTGATGTGATGCCAGCCTGCCCCTTCCATGTTGGGGCCGTTGAAATCCTCGGTGTAGGGATAACCCAGTTCAAGGCAAGCATCGATGAATGTCTGAGAAGTCGGGTTGGGGTTATGAAGTTTGGCATTCTCCAGACGAAGCGGCCCACCTTTGCCCGCCCAGGGGCTGGTGTTGTCTTCCTGATCTTCCAGCTTCTTGAAGTAAGGCAATACATCCTGGTACGACCAGCCGGGGCAGCCGGAGTAAGCCCAGTTATCGAAATCGGAGGTGTGCCCTCGGATGTGCATCATCAGGTACAAATTGCTCGTGCCGCCGATCATCTTGCCGCGCGGCTCACGGATGATGCGCCCGTCCAGGGCTGCCTGTGGCGTGCTTGTGTAGCCCCAATCTACCGGGGAACCCAGCAAAGTAAACCAGACGGAGGGGTTGACGACATTATCCGAAATGTCTGTGCCCCCCGCTTCCAGCACCAGAACCGTCGACTCCGGGTTTTCACTCAACCGCGCCGCGAGAGCCGATCCTGCAGAACCGGCCCCAACCACAATAAAATCGAAACTCTTGTCCATAGTGTGCTCCTTGTTCGAATTCCCGGTGATGATAGTTGAAACGCCGGTATCTCATACCGACCTGTCAAGGCAGGGGATGTTCGATACTGGTCTGGTTTCGTCCGGGCTGGTAACTGAATGTAAGCATGGGACACGAGTACATGTCCAGTGACATTAGTCACGTATAAGAAGGAGTAGGAGTACTAGTGGGTCCGTCGCTACGCGCATCGACAAATAAGGGTCTCTGTCGCAAAGATGGCGATAGCGAGCGTGTCAGGACAAGGGATGACGCCCCCCCAGAAAGCCAGGCTGAGTTTGTGGCTTTCATGAGCCAACTGCCTCAGCACCCTATCAATCACTGACGCCGCCGTTATAAGGACGGCCTCATTCATGAGTCCTCCAAAATCGTGCCTGTGGTAAGCTCAATTTGGGCTGTCGACTCATGAACGTCACCTGGCAATCAGGGCAATAGATATAGCAGCGTGCCCCTCTCCATGCGAGCGAAGAGGGGCACGTGGTGAAGCTACCCGTTACGGCGAGTACTCCGGCCCGGCGCTCAAGCGTCGGGCCTGGCTTTTATCTGATGCGGCGGCGTAGAACGGTGTGCATCCCGACGGACACGACGATAATCAGGCCGTAGATCAACTGCGTCCAGAACCCGGTCAGCCCGATGGCGACTGTGCCCGGTTCAATGATCCCGATGATAAAGCTGCCGACAAAGGTCCCTAAAATCGTCCCAGTACCGCCCAACACCGGCGTACCGCCGAGAAAGACAGCCGCCAGTGTTTGCAGGAGATAACCATCCCCAAGCGATGGGAAAAAGGTCGAAATCTGGAAGCTGGCAAGCAACCCGGCGAAGCCCGCGGCCAGGCCAACGATAGCGAAGAGGAGGATTCGCCGCTGGTCAACGGGGATACCCATCAATCGCGCGCTGTTGTTGTTGTCGCCAATCAGGTAGACGTGCGCGCCAAAGCGGTGGCGATTCAGCAGCAGCCACACCGCAACCGCGACAATGATCATCCAGACAAACTGCATCGGGATGTAGTCGAAGAGCCGCCCGACAAGCAAGTTGCGCAAGACTGGGTCTACCTCTGCGGCTGGCCCCAGCGATTGAAGCCGGGCATTGGTCACGACGATCACAAACCCGCGCCAGAAGAACTGCATACCAATCGTCGCAATGAGGGACGGAATGCCGATCTTGACAACAATCAGCCCGTTGAGCAGCCCGACCAGGAAACCGGCCAGGAGGCAGCCGATCAGCGCCAGGAATGGGCTGCTGGTCACGTTAAAGACCGCCAGAAACGCCACAACAGAGACGGCCATCGTTGACCCAAAGGATAGATCGATCTCCTGGGCAATGATCAGCAGGGTGATGGGCAAAGCAATGATGCCGTAGAAGGGAACGGACGTGGCGAAGGAGGCATAAATATCGGGGCTGAGAAACGTCTTTGGCGCGGCGACAATGAAAAATACCCACATCAATACCAGGACGGCAACAATGCCAACCTGCAAGCCATTTTGCCGCGCGAACCCGGCGAAACGCTGTGCCAGCGTTGGGACTGGTTTCCCCGGTACTTGCTGCTCAACTCGTGTGGTCATCGAAGCAAATCCTTATTGCGTCTGTGCATCCCTGTTCAATCCAGGTGTCCACTCTCGGCCACGCGGTACATTTTTTCGGTGAGGTCGTTGAGCGTAATATCCTTTGTGAAAAATTCGCCTGCCACTGCCCCTCGATCCAGCACGACCACACGATCCGCGACAGAGTACACATGAAAAACATTGTGATCAATGAAAATCGCCGATTTACCGGCCCGTTTGATGCCCTGTACGAACTCGATCAGTTTGCGCGTCTCCTGCAAAGACAGACCCATCGTCGGCTCGTCCAGAATGATCAGGTCGGCCTGGAAGTACAGCGCGCGCACGATGGCGACCCCTTGCTTTTCGCCGCCCGAAAAGTTCTTGATCTGCGAGTCGGGTGTAACAGCGCCGGACGTGAAGCCCATTGAACGCAGCATCAACTGGTTGGTCTCTTCCCGCATTCGCGCAATGTCCAGGAAGCCAAACCGGTTCTGCAATTCTCGGCCCATAAAGATGTTGCGCCACAGGGTTTGCTGGTCAGCCAGGGCGCGTTCCTGGTAGACCGTTTCGACCCCAAGCTGGCGCGCTTTGGGCACGGTCAGATTCTCGACCTTTTGCCCATTGAAAAATATCTCACCGCTGTCTGGCTGGTAATAACCGGTGACGATCTTGATCAGGGTTGATTTGCCCGCGCCATTATCGCCCAGTAACCCGACGATCTCATTCTGATCGACGTGAAAGTTCACATTTCGGAGGGACTGGACTTCGCCGAATGATTTGGAAATATTCTTTAATTCAAGCCGGTAAGTCATGGGGAGAGTGTCCTTAGCAGTCGCCGAGGGGGCAAGCTGCCCATTGAATGCGCAGCTTGCCCGTTTCTTACTATTTTAGCTCCGAAGCCAGGTTTCGGTGAAGCCGGGTGAAACTGACTTAGCGGATGCCCTGCTGCGCCAGCGTAGCAACCATGTCGATGGTTTCTTTGGTCACAAAGCCAGCGCCAGTATCAATATGCAGGCCAGTAAAGCCGTATTTCTTGCTCAGGCAGATCTGGAGAATGGGCAGATACCCTTGCAGCCATTCCTGCTGATCGTTGACGAAGCCAATCCAGCCATCCTTGATGCCTTTCACCGTCGCTGTGCTCAGATCAAAGCCGGCGGCCTTGATTTCGCCCGGTTTCTTGCCCGCTGCTTGAAGCAGGTTAGGCAGCGACGCGGTCAGGTTGCCGTGATCGGTGATGACTGCCTTGACATCTGGATGAGCCGAGACGTAGGCTGTGAAAATCGGAATACCAGCGGCGGGGTCTTTGTTAGTGGCATCATTGATCTCAACGTCATCGACGACCACGCCAGCGGCCTTGAGCGCGTCTTCCACGCCCTTGGTACGCTGCCCACGACCCGGCTGTGAGAGCAGGCCCCAGACCATCACGCGGTCACCGCTCTTCAGGCCAAATTCCTTGATGGCCTCGTTGCCGACAGCCATGCCCTGCGAAAGCAGTTCCGCACCGACATAGCCGAAGCCCTTGCTCTTGTAGGCAGCCTCGTTGGCGGGCAGCGGCACGTTCTGAGCCGTGATGATGATGCCCGCTTTTTCGGCCTTGTCGATTTCGGCCTTGTAGGCATCGTCACCCGGATGGCCCATGATGGCGATGCCATCGGGATGGGTCGCCTGGGCGCTGTCAAGCTGCGTGACCATCTTGTTCACGTCCCAGTCCGACCACACGTATTGGGTGGTCGGGCCGAGGTCTGCGCTGGCCTGTAGAGCGCCCGCATAGACGACGCTCTCAAACGGCCCGCCGGGGGAGCCACCAGGGAAGAAAACAATATTGACACCCTTGCACCACTGGGCCGTCGTTGTGGGTGAGCTGCCCTGTGCGCTGGTCAAGGCAGGATTGACTATTCCGTAGGCCATCATGATCACGAGGATCAGGCTGGCAATGGGGAGGATTCTCTTGTTCAACATTTGCTCTAAACTCCTTCTTTTTTATGGAAAAGCGGGCGCAAGTCTTGAAATGATGCAGGCTCCTGGCGACAATCACCTCCTTGTCCAATTCGAGAAACGGAACACGATAGCTGTCTCGCCCATATCGATGTAAGTATGCGGCCCGACGCGAGTGCAGACAGCCGCGATTGTGTGAGCGCTCACAAACTAAAGTATCATTGGTTGGTGATTCTGTCAACCGAATCTCGCCCCGCGCAACCCGGTAGCCGCTGGACGGGCAACGATCTGTGTACCCACTCCGTTCCGGTAAAATACCTGCGAAAAATGCATTAAGGTTATGATACCCCGCCCTATGACCGGCTGAGTCTGTGTTATGATTTGAAAGGGCTTGCCTGTACCATCAGACAAGGGTTAATGGGATGGCTGATTCAGCGGGAACTACCAATATCTCACTTGTTCCGTTCGGTGGCTTCGGGCCTCGCGCGGCCCCGCTCAATGGCGATTACCCGCTGGCAACGCTATTTGTCGGGCTAGGGCAGGTCGGATGGCACGCGGTTTCCCTGATCCAGAACATGCTATCGGTGAGCCTGACGCCCAAAGACCTGGCCCACGTGCAGTACCTGGCGATTGCGCGGCGGCCAGCGGTGTTCCTGGAAGGCCGTCTGAGCCGTGAAAACTGCCTGCTACTCAGCCTGGAAGAAACGGACTGGGCGCACGTGCCGGGCCGCTATGCCGGCGCAGGTGTGGCGCGCTGGTGGCCCAAGCCGCCGCGTGATCGTTCGCTCGTGCCCGATTATACGGCAATGCGCTGCTATGGGCGTCTGCTGCTGTTCGAGAACCCGATCCTCGTCAACGACACCCTGCAACAGCGGATCGCTACCCTGATCCAGCAAAGCAAAGCGCCCGGCACCGATGGCCGCCGGTTGATCGTCGTAGTGACCTCCATTGCAGAGGCCGAAGGCAGCGGCCTGCTCTTTGACATTATTTCACTGCTGCGGCTGCAACTGGCTGAAGCTCCGACAACGATTGTCGCCGTGCTGACTGCGGACATTGAGCCTGCGCCTGACCCGGCTCGCACGCTGGCGATGGCAAACGTCTACGCCACGCTCAAGGAACTGGACGCGGTGATGCTCAACCCCTCGCACTACCCGTTGGGTATCCCGCTGACGCGCGGCACGGCGCGGCTGCTGCCCGCCAACATGGTACGCCCCGTAGACTACTTGCTGATCACGGGAGACACGACCAGGCCCAATCCGAGCATTCCGCCTGCGGCGTCCGTCGCAGAGCTGGCGACGAGCTGGGTGCTGTCCTACGTGGATGGCGAAGGCCCCGCTCTGGAACCGCTGCCCCCGCTTTCTGCCAAAGCCGAACGTTTCGGCGGCTATACGACTTGCAACATCGGCAAGCTCGGCCTGCCCGTCGGCGCGGCTATCGACCTGGTTGGCACAAACCTGGCGCAGCAAATCCTGACCAGTATGCAGCGCATGGGTGACGATTCCTCGGTGGACGATTGGGCCAAATCCACTCTCGAAACGTTCAAGACAGCGCTGATGTATGACACCCTCTTTGACGAGCCGAAAATCCGGGATCGCCTGCACGAACTGGCGCGCCGGACGACAGCGGAGGCGCTCACCGCCGAGTTTGCGCGCAACAAGGACAAGCAAGATTTCAGTGTGCGCAGCGTGGCAGAGGCCATCATCCGGCGTCTGGAGGGCGAGGATAAAGCCGTCCAGATGATCGACGATGGTCATACGGCGCTGCGCCTGGAGACGCTGCGCACGCGCGCGGAGGATGCACTGGACATGCTTCAGCGCAAGCTGGCGATCCAGATCGGGACGCTGCCGACGCAACTTTCCTGCGTTCAGGGACACGGCTTGCAGTGGACAGCGGCAGCGCTGGAAAGCCTGAGCCGCCGCCTGAATGAAACGCTGAACCTGGTGCGGGAAGAAGCCGCCAACGCCGACGAGATGTGGCAGGACGCACGCCGCCGCGCGCTGAACGTCGGCTACGAGCACGACGAGCGCTACAGCGGGGTGAAGCGCCTGCTGCGTGGGGCCAATGCCAAAGAAGTGCAGGACATTGCGCTGGCCTTCGATTATGCCACCAACGCCGCCGCCGAGCGCATCCGCTGGTCGAGCGCGGTGACCGCCTGGCAACGCACCTGGCAGACCGTTGACCAGATGCGCGACGAGGTGCGCGCCATGCTGGCCCAGGTCGAACGCACCAGCCAGTCCATCACTGAGTACGCCAGCGCGGCTCGCCGTTCAATGGACAGCGCCGCGCAGAGCGCCGCCAAATTCCCGGCAGGAACACTCGTCGATGGCGATTGGTTCCGCACGGGGGTGGCGAAAGCTGTCCCGCCCAACGTTGCGCCAGAGCAATTGATCCCGCGTGTCTTCCGGCAGTGGGCGAATGGCGTGCCGCAGAATGAACGCCGGGTGGATCGCTTCGTGCGCGACATCATGGTTGCCTGCCGACAATTCCTCTTCGAGAAGTTCGAGTTTGAGTCGCTCCCGCAGTATATGGCGTCTCGTGCCAAGCTCCCGCTGACCCGCGAAGCACTGAATGAACTGCCCAAGTTCGCGGTGCCGCAGTGGGTTCCTGCCCGCGACACGTCGGGCTGGATGACGGTGGAGTGGCTGCGCGCCAGGCCGGAAGCCGTCGGCCTGTTGCCAGCAGCGAAAGATAGCCCCTGGCTGCGCAAGATCATCCCTTCGCCCGATGGCGACGAAATTACCCTGATCCGCTTCGCGCATCTGGTCACGGCGGAGCAGGTGGCCGTGCTGCGAGGAGCCTATCGCCGTGCCTACGAACGGATCGCGGCGGAGGGTGTGCCGCTGCACATTGACCGGCGCTGGGACGCGACGCTGGCCGATCTCGTTCGTAACACGGCGCAGAGCGAAGTCTCGCAGTTGTGGGAGGCGGCCCTGCAAGCCTACCCGCGCGGCCCGCTGGCGATCCGCGAGCCGCTGCTCAGTTTGATTCGCACGCTGGCCGTCGCGCTGGGCGTCGATCCGGCTGCCGTGCAAAAAATCCCGACGGGTGCAGCCGACTTCGCACTGACGGTGTACCCGCTGCCTACTTTCCGGCTGCGCCTGCCGCCGGGCCAGTGCCCCGTCGTCTTCTGCTTTTCGGATCGGCGGCCCCGCGAATTGGGGCAGGACATCTACCAGGCGGTGACGGCGCTCGGCCTCTCGGAACCGTTCCTGTTCCTGGTCAACGTCAACAACCGCCGCGACATGGAGGTCGTGGTCGAGGGGCTGCGCAACGAGTCGTTCAACGTCGTCATCCTGGACGAGGCGCAGTTCAAGCGCGTGGTCGGTTCGCGCAAGCCGCTGAGTATGCTGGGTGAGATCGTGCTGACCGAGGTTGACCTGACGCTGGTGTCGCCGTTCTATACCAAAGCGCCCGTTCCGGAGCGCATGTTTTATGGCCGCGAACGCGAGATCAAGGACGTGCGCCGTAAGATCAAGACGCACAGCGTCGCGCTGATCGGCGGGCGGCGTATTGGCAAGACTTCGACGCTGCACCAGATTGACCGACTGCTGCGCGTGCCGGATTCTGGCTACATGCCTTACTATCTGGACTGCCACAACGCCATGCAGTATTCGCACTTCTTCAACAGCATCGCGCGGCGGTGGGGCATCAGACCGGCCTCTGCGCCCGATCCGACCTGCTTTGAGGACGTGGTGGCGGAGCTTGCCGCGCGGCATCCTGGGCTGAACCTGGTGTTCCTGTTCGACGAAGTGGACCGCCTGCTGACGATGGACATCGAGCAGGCGCAGAGCGAGTTGCTGTTCCGCACCTTCCGTTCGCTGTCTAACGAGGGCAAGTGTCACTTCATTTTCAGCGGCGAGCGCTGGCTGGCCCGCGCAATGGAAAACAGCTACTCGGCGCTGTTCAACTTTGCGCTGCCTGTGCGCCTGGCGCCGCTGGATAAGCCTGTCGTGGCGCGGCTGGTGGCCGAACCGTTCGAGATGATGAACATCTGGCTCGAAGACTCAGTGCAGCTAATAGACCGCATCTACGAGATTTCCGCAGGTCATCCGAACATCGTGCAGATGATCTGCCAGGAGATGGTGGTGGCGGTGGACGCCGACAAAGGCAACGTCGGGCTGCTGCACATGCAGCACCTGGAACGTGCCCTCGAACACCACAGCCTGCAAGAGGACATCGTGCACACCATCTGGGGCCAGATGAACGACCTGGCCCGCCTGATCACGCTGCTCTGGCCGGAGGAGGAGCGCCACCTTTCGCTGGATCAGATCGCCACGAAAATCCGCAGCGCCGGGCTGACCAGCCTGCAAATCCGCGATCTGCAAGACGCGCTCAAAGACCTTGACCTGTACTGCTTCGTCACGCCCAAAGGGCGCGAGTACGAACTGGTTCCCGTTGCATTCCCGGCGTTGCTGGACTATATGACGGACAAGAAAATGGAAATCACAGCCACCGTCGAAGACATCCAGAACCGCCAGCGTAAGGAGATTTTGAACCGAACGTGAAATACACGGTTGTGGTGGCGACCACATTGACGGATGACGCGCTGGCCCTGCTGCGCAACGCGAAAGACATTGACCTGATCGTCTGCAATTCCGAACCCCGACAAATCCAGAAAGCCGTTGAGAACGCCGACGCCCTGATCCTCCGCGACGAGGTTGCGGTGGACGCGGCGCTGTTGAGCACGGCGAAGCGGCTCCGGGTGGTGGGAAGGGCCGGGGTCGGGCTGGCCGGGATCGATGTGGAGACGGCGACGGCACACGGCGTGATCGTCATGAACACGCCAGGCGCCAACGCCATTGCCGCCGCCGAATACACCTTTGCCCTGCTCCTGGCGCTGTGCCGCGAGGTCGTCCCGGCGCATCTGGGTGTGCAGAATGGGCCGGGCGGGTCTGCACCACACCTGGGGATCGAGTTGTGCGGCAAGACGCTGGGCCTGATCGGTCTGGGGCGCGTCGGGCGGCTCGTTGCCGAGCGGGCCATTGCCTTTGACATGAGCGTGCTGGCCTACGACCCTTACGTTTCGGAAACGCAGATCAACGATCTGCGCGTCAAGCTGGTCGGGCTGGACGAGGTGCTGGCCCGCAGCGACGTGATCAGCCTGCACTGCGCGGTGACGCCCGAAACGTACCAAATTCTGGACGAACAGGCGTTGGCCGAGGTCAAGCCGGGCGTGCGCATTGTGAACATCGCGCATGGCAGCATGATCGACGAGCAGGCCCTGGCCGAGGCCATCAAAACCGGACGTGTGGCCGGAGTCGCCGTCGATATGCTGGCCGAAGACTCGCCCCACGAATCGCCGCTGTTCGGGCTACCCAACGTCGTGCATACCCTGCACCGGGGCGATGCCACCGTCGAGGCACAGCACGAGTTGAGTATGCAGATCGTCCAGCAGGTATGCGACGCGCTGCGCGGCGTGGACTACCGCAACGCCGTGAACATGCCCTTTATGCCGGGCCGCGCCTTTGAAGCCATCGCGCCCTACATGAACCTTGCCGAGCGCATCGGGGCGCTGCAACATTACCTGGCGCGCGGGCGCATCCGGCGCGTGGCTGTCGAGTACAAGGGTGATGAACTGGCCGGGCTGGTCAAGCCGCTGACGGTGGCGCTGCTCAAGGGGCTGCTCCAACCTGTGCTTGGCAATGCCGTGAATTATATCAACGCGCCGCTGGTGGCGATGGAGCGCGGCATCCACGTCACACAGACCAAAGGGCTGGACGTGGCCGATTACCCCAACCTGGTAAGCTGCCAGGTGCATTGGGAAGGCGGCGGCGAACTGGTCATCAGCGGGGCGCTGTTCAGCCAGCAGGAACCGCGCATTGTCCAGATCGACACCTACCGCAGCGACTTCAGGCCAGAAGGCATACTGCTGGTCTTCGGCAGCTACGACGTGCCCGGCGTGATCGGCAAGGTAGGCACATTGATGGCGCAGCACAACATCAACATCGCGGCCTGGCGGACCGGGCGCGCCCACAAGGGCGGCCAAACGCTCACCGTCCTGACGCTCGACCAGCGCCTGCCGGATGCGCTGCTCGAAGAATTCCGCAAGCTAGATTTCGTGCGCCACGCCACCCAACTGGTTTTGCCGTGATGGCAGAACTTAAGCCACCGCGCCATTTGCGGCGCAATTTCCTGCTCTTTCTGGCCGATTTTCTATTCTTTGGCACGGCCTTCAGCATGGTCGGCGCGACCACCGTCGTGCCGGATTTCGTCAGCCGCCTGACCACTTCGGACGTGGTGATCGGGCTGTCGAGTTCGCTGTATACTTTTTCCTGGCTGGTTCCGCAGCTCCTGTTTGCTCAGGTGGTGAACCGGAGAACCCGCCGCAAGCCGTTCATGGGCCGCACGGTGATTCCGTTCCGGCTGTCGATGGGTGTGATGGCGGCCATTATCTTCTTCTCCGGCCCGGAGAACCACACCGGCCTTCTGATTACTTTCCTGGCCTTCTATTACTTCTTTGCTCTGGGCGATGGGTTGGTGACCGTTGTGTGGGCCGACATGCTGGGCAGTTGCATCCCGGAGCGATGGCGCGGCCCGCTCTTCGGACTGGGGCAAATCCTGGTTGCATTCACGGCACTCGGCACACGCGAACTGGTACGCCTGATACTGGGCAGCGGCGGCCCGGCCTTCCCGCAGAACTACGGCATCCTGTTTGGCATCGCAACGGTAGGCTTCGTGCTAGGCGGTATTGCGCTGGCCTCCACCGTCGAGGAGGAGCAAAGCATCCCCATTCAGCCGGGGCCGCCCATGCGCCAGTATCTGGCCTACCTGGGCAAGGTGCTTCGCCACGATGGTGATTTCCGCCGCCTGATGCTGACACGCATCCTCTTCGACCTGACGACGATGGCTGTGCCGTTTTACATCGTCTTCGGCACGATGGAACTGAAGTTGCAGCGCGAGGCTGTGGTGGGCGATTCGATCTTGATCGGTACGCTTGGCACCACCGTTGCTTCGGTGCTGATCGGCTGGCTGAGTGGCAGATCGGGCAGCCGGGCCGTCATCCGCCTGTCGGGGGTCGCCAGTCTGCTCCACCCGCTGTTGGCACTCGTGAGCATCAGCGCCGGTCAGCCCGCACTGTATGCTACGTTCTTCCTGTTCGGGTTCGTGAATGCCTCCACCGCGCCCGGCTACTTCGACTGGATCATCACGCACGCGCCGCCGGATCGCCGCCCGATCTACGTTGGGCTGGCGAACACGATCAGCGCCGTGAGCCACCTGGCGCCCTTCCTGGGCGGCTTCATCCTGGCGCAAACGTCTTATTCGGTGTTGTTCGGCGTAACTGGCGGGATCGCGGTGCTGGGTCTTGCCTCGTCGCTGTTCATCTCCGAGCCGCGCCGCCGGACGACTCCGCTGCCCGCTGCGGTGCTGGCACAGCCGACGGAGTGAAAGCGAGCCAGTCACCACGTTCGGGAAACCCGCCAACAGGGGACAGCGGTGGTGTGGATGACAGGATGAAGCTGCGCCCGACGCTCAAGCATCGGGCTGAGAAACGATTTTATTGTCACTATTTTTACCACCCAGAAACCATAATTAACAGGCTGGCATTACTTCCAGAATGATGCGGTGCCACACTGGCATATCACTACATTTTGGTTCAGGCTGGCTAGTAAGTCACCTTACGCAGATGAATATCTGTGGAGAGGACAGGACAATTTCCCGATGATGCGCATCAGTCGCGCGACATAGCCATATAGGTTAGCGAGCCGACCTGAGCCATGCTGCTATGGGCTTTGTCCATAATCGGGCAGACTTTCAGCACCTATATCACGGTGCGTACTCCGGGCGTCCGTTGGGACGATAGACTTGGAGCGTTTTGCCCTTCGGTAGCCTACAGCATGTTAATGTGCCCTGACTTCAGGGATTCTTGTTCACGCCCGGCGGACCGGCAAGCAGTCTGGGGACGCCCTCCAGCAGTTGGATTCTGCCGTCGAACGTTCGGGTGCTAACCATGTCGAGCGCGACATCGGGATAACCGTCGTAGATGCGTTCCGCGCCGGTAGCACCGGTGATCACGGGAAAGACGACCACCCGGAAACGGTCTACAAGACCCGCCTTGAGCAGCGACCGGCACAAGCTGATGCTGCCGAGCGTGCTGAGGATGCCGGATCCCTCCGCCTTCATCGCCCGGACCGCCTGCACGGCGTCGCCGCGCACGAGGGTCGTGTTGGCCCACGTGAGGGGCTCCTCGAGCGAGGCCGAGAACACCACCTTCGGCGCTCGC
>JAJPHV010000047.1 GCA_021325095.1 Chloroflexota bacterium
CCCAGCAAGAGATTGCCTGAGCCGTGCCTCTGCCGCCTATGGCCTGTTGAAGAGGATGGCTTGTCGAGCGCCCTACGAGTTGTTAAGCTGTAACTCCTCTGTTTCAACCACTTCGCAGAGCCGCCATTGAGGATCGTGGATCAATGTTCCAACAGCGTGCCGCCACACTTGCTGCACGGCGGTGAGGAGGGATTCCGCATCCCTCAAACTGTCGAATTCAAGGTCGATTATGGCATATTTTGGATTGTCGATGGGTCGTGAGACCCGGTAACGGCGCACGCCCGACTGCTGCCTGAGTTCTGCATAGCTATCGAATGATGCTTTCCAGGCGTCAAAGTCAGGGGCTGTATGTTCAATGTGCAGGAGTATCATCGTGCTTCCTTTCTTCTAGATAGAGGCATTATGCACCTGGCGAACCAAACCATCCATCCCAGAAATCTGGGATTCCTTGAGCGGGCATTCGTTGGGTATCCCTTTAAGCATCACCAATTTCAGGTGTTATGCCCTGTCCAGGTAAGGATTTCGCTGCGAACTCATCTGAATCTGTATGTACGGTGTACGAGAGCCAGGTTGATTCGGGAGTCCTGGTAGCATCGTGGAGATTCCTTGTGCAATCCACTATGCTCAAAGTCTTGACGAACCTTAAAAAAGAAGATAACGTTTAGCATAATTCCCGGATACCTCGCAATGGGGCCAGTTTGGCTGGCCTGATAAATGAGGGGAACTGATGAGCAAGCATCCGTTATCCGGTGTCTACAGCGTGTCGAATGACGTTGAAGCGGCTGGCTGGCCCGATGAAGAACGGGTCAGCGCCAGCCCTGATCCCGGCGCTGATCTGGTGCAGCATTATTTTCGGGACATTCGCCCCATCTCGTCGCTGATCGCGCCCGAAGAAGAACAGGCAATGGCTCAGGCCGTCCAGCAGGGGAAACAGGCACGCGCGCGTCTGCGGCGTGACAAATCGATCTCGTGTGAGGAGCGCGCACGCCTCGAATCGCAGCTTGCGGCGGGCGAACAGGCCCGCCAGCGATTGATCGTCGCCAACACGCGCCTGGTCATCAGCATCGCCAAAAATTACCGGGGACGCGGCCTCTCCCTGGCGGACTTGATCCAGGAGGGCAACCTGGGGTTGATGAAAGCCGTTGATCGCTTTGACCCGGAGCGCGGTGTGCGGTTAAGTACCTACGCCACCTGGTGGATTCGCCAGACCATCACCCGCGCCACCGGCGATACAGGCCGTGTCATCCGCCTGCCCATCAATCAGGGCCAGCGCTGGGGGCGTTTGCGCAGGGCCAGCGAGGAACTTGCCCAACAACTGGGACGGGAACCAACCCTGGATGAAATCGCCACTGCCACCGGGCTGGCCGCCGAGCAGGTGCTGGCAACACTGGCCGCCGTGCGCGATCCGCTACAGCTTGACGAGATCAGCCAGTATGAGGAGGAACGCCCGCGCGAGGATTTGTTGGCCGATACGGAGACCGAACTGCCAGAACAGGCCACCGCACGCCAGCTTCTGGCCGAAGCCATCAAGATCCTGTTAGATTTTCTTCCCGAACGGGAGGCAACCATCCTCAAGCTGCGTTACGGTCTGGCCGACGGCGAAATTCACAGTATGGCGGAAATCGGCGAGATTCTGGGCTACAGCCGGGAACGCATTCGCCAGCTACAACACGACGCGCTCAACCGCCTGCGCAAACTTGATTACAAATTCCACCTGGTGGACTACCTCGAATAGGCGGCCCGGCAGCAGACCGGGCCACCTGAGGGCCAGTGTGCTGCCTCCTGAACTACTTGTTGGCGAACTGCTTATCGTTCACTTTCGCCTTGCCTGTGTTGCAACTCCTCGACGTAGACGATCTCACCGTCGTCGCCGAGCCGGGCTATGCGCTTCGGTTTCTTGCAGGCTGTCATTTCAAGTAGATCGTCCACGTCGGCGTAGGCGTCCCGATTAGCCCAAAGGGGAGTCCCTTCGGCTGGTTTGTCATACGTGCGCTCATATCCGCTGTTTCCCTGCCACAGCAGCACCAGCAGTCCCCAGAAAGCAAAGATCGCCCAGAACCAGGGAACGCCATGCGGCATATGGCTCCAGAAGGGGAAGCGTCCCAACAGGAATATCGAAACGAGCGTGGTGACGAGACAGAACTGGATCAACAGCCGAACCCAGGCCACTTCACGCCCATTGTCTGCTGGCCCTTCGTGGCCGTATTCATACCCACTCGATGGCTCGAATTGTTCGTCGGACATCGCGCCAACCTCTATTAGCTCACTTCAGCAGATCGGCATTTTATTTTACCTGCTATATGAGTAGATAGGGCAGCGTTGCACGGCAGAAGCCAATCAATTCAGTCCTCTTCGTCCGGTTTGTTGGTGGGCGGCAGGGTGTGCATGGCCGGTGGCGTCGAGCGCGTGTAGGGCGCCCCCTGGCGCGTGGGTTGCTTGTGCACCGAGTCCGGGTCTTGCGGGAGGATAACCTGCTTGACACGTGGGATGATCTGCGGCTCGATGATCGTTTCGGCTTCAGCGGGTGCTTGCGCTTCCCAGGCACTGGTGAATTCATCCAGCCAGGCCAGTTCCGCCTCCAACATGCGAATGTGGTGGTCGTACAGCGCATCGATCTGGAAGGCACCGTTGGCCGCTTTGCGTTCCTCGTGGAGTTTGTTCATCCGGATTGCCATGTCCTGGCGGCGGCTGATGAGGGCCGTGCGGATTTGCCCGGCTTTCAGAACATGCAGGTTGGCAAGGCCCAGTTCGAAGCTCTTATCGTAGGCATGGGGCGTGCTCAACAGGTCGGACACCGCCGTTTGCAGCACTCCAACCCCGGCGGGGCTGATCTGGAACTTGCGATGCCCATGTTCCTCGGAGACAAGCTCGACCAGCCCTTGCTTTTCCAGCTTTTCCAGGACGTAATACATCGACGAATAGCCAATCGCCGTCCAGCGGCGAATGCCACGAGCCTCGATGGCCGTGTTCAGGTCGTGATCGTAGCTCGGCCCTTCGGCCAGTAAGCTCAGGATTGCCAGTTCAGCGTCGGTCATGATATTCGCCCTGGATAATGATGATTTAGATTCAGGGTAGCATTAGACCCGCTGGCCGTCAACTTGTGGCACAGGTCGGCAGGACTCATCCAGGCGCAAGCTGTTCACGCCGTAACAGAATTGATATAGGCGGTGTCGCCGAGGCAATGGTGGCCGTTGGCGGCGCGATGCTGGGTGTCATGCTGGGCGTCTGGCTGGCGGTTGCGCTGGGCGCAACCGTGAACGTCGGCGGTAGGGGTGTCGGTGTGGGGGCCAGTGTGGCTGTGGCGCTGGGCGTGGGGTTGGACGTGGCCCTCGGCAGCAGCCCGACACGGGGGCCGACGATCAGAATAAAAGCCACGATAATGAATATGGCTACAGGAGCCAGAGCCAGCATGAGCAATTCTCGATCTCCCAGATTCTTCAACATTGAGTGGGGCGGACTCCTTCAATCGGCCAGAAAACACCTTCCCTATGGTATACCATGCCAGGTCTCGTGGGAACTGACGCTGCCAGTCTGTTCGCTGAGAGGCATTGCCTGTGCCTCAAAACTATCCTGCGATAAACGCAGCGAACGACACACCTGACGCCGCACCGATTCGCGTGTTATGATCCAGCAGTAAGCATCCACACTTCACAATACGACAGCGCGCTGTCGCAGAAAGGTGCATTATGAGCAGCCCCGCAGCGGTGCAGCAGGCCACAGGCAGCGTCAGTAGGAACTTCCAGATTGAACCAGTTTCACTCACCGACAGAAAAGCCGTTCGAGAACTGATTCTGTTTCCATTTAAACATTACAAAGGCGACCCGAACTGGGTTCCACCATTTATCGGCGAACGCGAAGATTTCCTCAACCCGACCAAAAACCCCTTCTTTGAACATGCTCGTGTCCAGTTCTTCTTTGCGCGGCGCAACGGCGAACTGGTCGGCACGATCTGCGGCTGCATCAACGACAACCACAACGCCTTTCACAACGAGAAGGCGGGCAGTTTTGGTTTCTTCGAGTGTATTGACGATGCGGAGATAGCAACCGCCCTGCTCAAAAATGCCGAGGATTGGGTACGCAGCCAGGGCATGAACATCATTCGTGGCCCGATGAACTTCTCCTCCAACGACGAATGGGGGCTGCTGATCGACGGCTTCCACGAGCCGCCCGTTGTCCTGATGACCTACAACAAGCCGTACTACGCCGGCCTGATCGAGGGCAACGGCTATACCAAAGCGATGGATCTGTTCGCCTATACCGCCGACATCGACGAGCGCCTGGACAACGCACCGCCCAAGGTGTACCGTGCTGCGGAGAAGGCCGCCTCCCGGCGCGGCGTGCGGGTTCGCAAGGGCAAGATCAGCGAATTCGAGAAGGAAGCGCGAATCCTGATGGAGATTACCAACCGGGTCTGGTCAAAGAATTGGGGGTTCGTGCCGATCACCGAACACGAGATCGAGCACCTGGGCAAGAGCCTGAAGCCGCTGATTGACCCTGACCTGGTGCTCATCGCCGAAACCGCCGAAGGCGAACCCATCGGCGTATCGTTTTCGCTGCCGGACTTTCACCAGGCGTTGAAGTGGTCAGGCGGCGGGCGCATGTACCCGTTTGGCGTGCTGAAATTCCTCTGGTACAGGCGCAAGATCAACCGATTTCGGCTGGCGCTGATGGGCGTGGCCGAGGAATACCGCTCGCTTGGCCTGGATGCCATTTTCTACGTCGAAACGGCGCGGATTGCCTCGAAGAAGGGCTACAAACGCATCGAAGGTTCATGGATTCTGGAAAGCAACACGATGATGAACCGCATCATCGAGCGCCTGGGCGGTCAGCGCTACAAAACCTACCGGATTTACGAAAAAGCGCTGTAACTGGCCTGACCACGCCAACACTTCACATTGACCTCAGCCCGGCCTTAGCGCAAGTAACCGCTGCGCGATCACGCCGGTCAGGATGGTCAGCGCCGAGATGATCAGCAGTGCATAGGTTGCGCCTAGCGTGATCACGATGAAAGCCTGCCCGACCACGCCCGGCACGCGAATAAACAACCGTTGCTCGACTTCACCACTGGGCCGCCGCACGCCCAGGTACGTGAAATAGACCAGCACGGTCACCACCCCGATCACCGCGACGAGTGTATCCAGGATGTTCCCCTGGCGGCGAGCCGAATCGATGGCGAGCGGCAGCAGTGTGCCCGTGATCGCGCCCCAGATGGCAATCGCCGTGCCGACACCCAATACGATCACCAGGCCGACGTTACCGAACCGGGACAGGCGCGGTGAGAATTTGAACAACAGCAGCACGCCGGGCACGAAGGGCAGCATTCCGAGCGCAAAGCGTGTCGGCTCGCCGAGCGGGTTGCTCATCGTCAGGCTGAACCAGGGGATCAAGACACTTTCGACAGCTACGATCAGCACGTAGGCTGCCGCCGCGCCGATGAGAATGTGGATAGCAATCCGGTACAGAAAGTTGTCGCCAAGCAGATAGCTGAACACCATCACGGTCAGGATCGCCCCGGCGATCAGGCCGACCCGGTCAAGGAGTTCGGGAGTCAACGGCGTGTCCTCCGTTGCGGGGAGCGGAGCGAGCGGATCATATTGGCCGCCGCACCCAGGATAATCACAGTGGCCGCCAGCATCGCGCCCAGCCCGACGCTCTGCCAGCGTTGCAGCGTCAGATTCTGCACGCTTGCCGGTTGGGGCTGGCGCACGGCCTGGTAGACCATCGCGTCACGCAGCCCGATCAGTGGCCCGACGATGCGCTTGTCGGCGGTGTTCTGCGCGTAGGCTTGCGCCGCTGCCGATGCGCCCGCCGACGACAGCAGCACAATCGGCAGCGGTTTATTGGGTGGCGCGGATTGATATTGCTCCACCCAGTTGCGCACGTCCTCCGCGCTTTCCGTCAACACGAACGCCGGGTTGCTCTTCAGCCCGGATAGATTGGCTTCGGTCAGACCTGTCGGCTTGCCTTCGATGTCCGTCGTGAAAACGATGCTCTGCTGGAACCCACCGGTCAGAATCGCGTTCAGCGCGGCGCGCACGCCCGCTGCGCCACCGGGCAGATAACGCAGCACGACGTAATCCTGGCGCGCCACCAACGGCTGCGAATCGCCGCGCCCCATCAGTTTGAGTTCGTCAGGTTTGCTGCCAAGTACCGCCATCAGCGATTGCGCGTGCAGTGCCCCGGAAGGATTGGTGCTGACGATGATCGGGCGTGCCTTCCGCCGGATGATGTCTCGAAGGACAATGCGTGCCAGATCGTCCAGTTCGCCGGAGCCGGTTGGCCCATATTCAAACGCCACGAGTACAGGCTGGCCTTCCGGCAGCGCATCAATCGTGCCCGCAACGGCAGACCCGGCGGGCGAAAGTTGTGACAGATTGGGCGGCTGGGGGGCCGCCGGAGCCAGCACATTCGTGAAGAACGGCGCGACAACGATGGCGGCCAGCAGCAGCGAGATCAGGATGCGGTCAATTTTAGGACGTGGGCGCGCACCAGGCACGCGCTGGCCGACGGCGGCAGCCTGTTTCGCCTCGCGCTCGTCCTCGGAAAGTGCCCGCTCCTGGAGTAAGGCTTCTTCCACTGCCAGAATTTTCTGGATCAGCTTGACACGCTTGCTCTGCGCATCGCTGATCACCGGGGCGATGCTGCCCAGAGATGTGCCGGGCTGTGTCAGTTCGGGGATGGTTTCGATTGCGCCCACAATACCCGCCAGCGGCCCGGCAGTTGGCGATGCAGCCTCGGCTTTACGCTGTTGGAGCGCACGGCCACGCTCACGAAGCTGTCGAAGCTGGTCCGTCATTGGCGCAGCAGGTTTGTCTTGCAGGCGGATCACCTGGTCGCCGATCTGCAAAGCGGTAGGGGCCTGGCCGGGGGCCATCTCTACAATCCAGTCGGGCAATTCCTCGCGTGGCTTGGGTGTCTCTGGCGCAGCCGCCGCTCCCGGCGTGACGCGACGCAGACGACCACTGCGCGGCGGCTCATCCCCGGTGGGCACGGGCGGGGGCGGCAGGGCCTCCGTCAGCGCATCCAGGTCGATGGCTTCCGGTTCCGGCTTTTTCTCGCCCACGTCCAGGTCGAACACTGCATCCAGGTCGAAATCCGTATCTATCGTAGACAGGGATTGCGCCTCTTTATCAATGGGCACCACAGGCGAAGGAATGTGATATTCTTCCGGCGACAGGTTCAGCAGTTTGTCGATGTCTATCGGAACACTTTCGCTTTGCACCGCGGGGGTGGGTTCGAACGGTTTCGGCTGTTCCGGTGCGGGCGACACTGTCGCCTCGGCGCCGGGCGGGCTGGTCTGCGGAGTCTGCGGAATTCGCAAGTCCGAAAGCCAGTCGAGTTCACCCTGGTCGATGGCCTCAACCTCGGTTTCGGCAGGCGCTTCACTCATAGTAGCAGCCGGTTCTGCCGGAGGCAGGTCGCGCATCCACTCCGGGATGTCCGCAACAGGTTCGGGCTGGCTGGCAGCGGGCTGCGACTCCGCTGCTGAACCGCCCGCCCAGTCCTGCATCCATTCGGGCATCCCGCCGTCCGCTGGTTCAGCCGCAGCTGCGTTGGGGGCGGCTTCATTCAACCAATCGGGGACTTCCGTCTGTGCCGGTTGCGGCTCCTCCGGCCCAGGCGCAGACTCAGCCGCTTGGGCCGCCTCGTCCAACTTCATCCAGTCCAGGTCGGCAGCAGGCTCCGGCGTGGCAGGTTGCGGCGGCACGAGCGGTTCCGGCTCGCCAAACAAACTTTCCAGGTCGGGTAGTTCTACTTCCTGCGCAGGGGCAGGTGCAGGCGGCTCCGGCAAATGATCGGCCAACCGAGTGGCAGGCTTGGGGGCTTCCTCTGGCGGCGCAGCCTGCCCGCCGAACATCGCCTCAAAGTCCAGGTTCTCCACGCCCGCGCCCTGGAACCAATCCGGCGTCGTCTCCGGGGCGGAAGGCGTTTCCGGCTGCGCCGTCTGGACACTCTGCGGGCCAGCCAGCGGCGTGCCGCTCACGTCAAGGTTGGCGAACCAATCCGGCACATCGGCGTTGGACTGCTCTTCCAGCCCCACGTACCAATCGGGCAGAAGTTCCGGCCCGGACGATGCGCTCGTGCCCGCTGGCGGGGGCATCTGAGCAGCCTGGTTGAACCATTCCGGCACTTCGTCCAGCAATTTGTCCGCCGGGTCAGATTGCGCTTCCTGCTCTTTGGCGATCTGCGCCTGTTCCCACTGCTCGTAGGTCATATTGGAGAGATCGGGCTGCTCCGGCTCGGCCCCGGGCAGGCGCTTAATCGCAGGCTGGGCGGCAGGGGGTTCGGCGGGCGGTGGTTCCTGCCTGGGCAGCCGCTTGATCGGCTTGATGTCGGCAGTGGGTTGCTCAGTTTCGGGTTCGGCGGGCACGCTTCCCAGGGCTGCATCCAGCCAGCTCAGATCGTCGTCCTGTGCAGCAGGTTGCGGTGAGGGTCGCTGCGTCGGTTCTGTTGGGCGTGAAAGACTTTTCAAACCCTTCAGGCGCGAAGGCGGTTCGGTGGGCGTTCCCTCAGTCTGGCTCTGTGCGGGCAAATCCGCGCGGGAGGGAAATGCCTCCATCCAGCCGTCATCTTCTGCCGGTTTCTCCGGTGAGCCGCTCGGCGGGGCGGACGGGCTATCCGCAGCACCTTGACGCCAGGGCAAGGCTCCGGTGACCCCTGTACGGGGTTGTTGGGGTTCGGGCGCGGCCTGGCTCCAATCGATCTGTAGATCGTCTGCGCCGCTGACCGGGGATTGTGCGGGCGCAGCGGGTTCCGGTTCAGCGGGCGCAGCGTCGCGCATCCAGGGCGGCAGGTCTTCGGGCGATGTTGGAAGCGCCGGGGCTTCCGGTTCAACCATATCATCGGTCAGCCAGGGCAGATCGGCCTGTGGTGCTGGCTCCGGCTGCGCGTTCTCTCCCTGCCCATGCGTGATCCCGGCGTCTTTGAGCCAGCCGGGCAGGTCTTCGTCATCGAACAAGGGACGGTCATTCGCCATGCCACGTCATCCTTAATCGCGGAATATCCGGTCCTGGCCGAGCAAGACCCTCGCGCCAACTGCCACCGTGCCAATGGCAATGCCGATCAGCAAGCCGCGTGTTCCCGCGTTGACGGGCACGTGAATGATCCACTCGTTCAGCGCGGCGAAAAACGTCCCGGCGGGCTGATATTGCCCGATCAGGACGATCACGAGCGTGACGATAAACAGGATGCCCCAGATCGTGACGCGCCGCCGCAGCATCCGGTAGGCGGCAAACACCAGGAAGAAGAACAGCAAGCCCGCCAGCGCCGATTCCACCGTGACCTGCAACGCATCCATCAGCCGCAGCGAGACGAGCGGCGTATCGCTGGCTGAAGGCAAACTGACCTTGAGGACGCTGGCGCGTTCCAGAATGTGAAGCGCCAGGATGATCAGCAGTGTCAGAATCGTGATCAGGCTGTACAGTGATGCGCCCGAAAACGGTCTGATCTTGCGCATGTGGACGCCCATCAGGTTTAATACGCCCACGATCACCGCAATTGCACCGACCACTGTCACCAGTTGCACGAGAATCTGGCCGACGGCGCTCGCGCCCAGGCGCAAATCTTCCCGCAGGAAGGGGAACGGCTCAAGGCTGAAGAGCGTGATCAGCGCCAGCGAGATGGTGATGGTCGCCAGGAGGATGGCTCCGATCCGGGGCCGGCGGGCAAATGGTTCGTCCATCTAAAAATTCGTCCCTGCAATGGAGAGGATCGCCAGACCAATAATCGTCGCAATGACAATATAGCGCAATACATCCTGGGCCAGCACGCCGCCGATTTGCAGCGGCGACTCGGAGAGGTACGCGCCCCCCACGTACAATTCTTCCCCGATCAAGGGTGTCTCCGACACGGCGTAGGCCACCGCTTGCCCCTCGACCTGATCGCTCTGCGTAATCAGCAGCCGGTTGTAGCGGATGGCGTTCTCCGCCGCCAGCATCATCTCTGGCCCAAAGCGCCCGACCAGAACGTTCAGCGAGGCATCTTCGTCCAGAATCGCCTCGCCCGCCCCCGCTGCAAAAGCCAGCGACTGCGGCCCCTGCGGATACCAGCGGGCCATCGTGCTGCGATATTTGGCGAGCCTGCCGCGTGCCTTGTAGGCGCGTCGCAGCGTATCCTGGCCCAGGCCGAGCGTGATCGCATCGCTGACGGTGACGACGCCTGGCTTATCGGCCAGCGATGAGCGTTCCGCAATGTGATACAGGATTTCCGCCGTCGCCAGCGCGGTGAGCGTGGTCGAGCCACGCACGGCGCTGCTGCCAAACGAGACGTGCACGGCCTTGTCACTTTCAACGGCCTCACCGACCAGCATGGGCAAGGCGCTGTAGGCTGCAATGGGTCGGAACTGGAAAATGCGCCAGCGTGCGGCGGCCACAACCATGATCAGGATGACGAACAGCACAATCACGTAGACCAGAACGTTCATAGGGCCTCAGTTTTCGGGCCTGCCTTCAGGCTCATTCTCAGCTTCATCGACGCCTGCCAGCGCCGAACGCAGCCACGCTACACCCGCCGGTTCGTCAAGCAGCTGCGCCAGGCCGTCGAGATCATCCGCCGCCGCCGGCATCACCAGACCAAGTGCGGGCTGCGCAATCCACAACAGTTGTGCCCCTAACGGGCCAAGCGGCTCTGCCACGTCCAGCAGCGTTTCCACCAGGCCGTCCAGCCCGGCAGAACGCAGGCGTGCCGACCATCCAGCCACGCGGCGCTGAAGGCGCTGAAAACGTTGACGGCGTTCGGCGGCCATATCGACAGTCATGGAACGGAGTATATCACAGCCACTACCGACATGGGAAATGCTATAATCTGACCCATTGCCACAAAGGGGAACTTCATGCGATTGGCCGTACTGTCGGATATACATGGAAATCTGCTGGCCCTGGAAGCTGTCCTAAACGATCTGAAGGCGGTGGGTGGTGCTGACAAGACCTGGATACTCGGCGATCTGTGCGCCTTTGGCCCGCGCCCCGCAGAATGTTTGCAGCGCATCCGCGACGTCCCCGACGTTGAGGTCATCAGCGGTAACACGGATCGCTACCTCGTCACCGGGCAGCGCTCGCGGGTCAAAGTCAAGGAGGAAGCCGACTGGCAGAAGCTGCCGGACGCCTTGCGCGAGCGCGAAGCTGGCTATGCCTGGACCGTAGCCCGCCTCAGCTTTGCCGATTATGAGTATCTTTCCAAGCTGCACCACGAATTGTCACTCGAAGCGCCCGGCTACGGTTGGGTCATCGGCTATCACGGCGCGCCCGGCGACGACGAACGCCTGCTCCGGCCCGACACCCCCGACGACGAACTGCTTGACCAGATGCTTGACCGCGAGGGTCGCCTGGGGTTCGGTGGGCATACCCATCTGCCAATGGATCGTGACCTGGGCCGCTGGCGTGTTATCAACGTGGGCAGCGTCGGGCTACCCAACGATGCACCCCGTGCCTGCTATGCGCTGGTCACGTTCACCGATGGTGCGGCCAACGTCGAGCTGCGCCGTGTCGAATTCGATCTGGATGCGCTGGAAAAGGACTTGCGCCAGCAGGGGCACCCGCAGACCACAGAGTTGGTAGACAATATCCGAAAAGCAGGCCAATAATGCCAGATGAGAGCACAGTCTTCGAGCAGCTTACCCGGGAAATGCAGGCCGAGGACGCCGTTGGTCTGCTGGCCGCTGCACAGTTGGGGCGCAGCGTCAACGAACTCAGCCTGGTCGTGCAGACGACCCTCTTTGACAGGTCGATTGGCGGCTTGCGCCCACAGACCCAGTACGTCATCCAGGCCAGCGGGTTGGCCGAGCACAAGCTGACACTCGGCCTGTTCAACCGGATCGGCTTTGTGGCCGATCACCCCCTGTTATATCACCACAACCTGCCCCGCGTGCGGGTGTTCGTCGGTAGCCCGAACGCCGATCCTGAACCGCTGATCCAGGCCATCAGCGACGCCCATGGGCAGGTCTACGACGGCTGGCGCGACCTGGAAATGGACCTGAACAAACTCGCGCCGCTGGATCGCGTTTTGCGGGCCGGGTATGGCTTGCTCGGTGAAATGCCGCAGCCGTTCGCAAAAGCGGTATCCGCTGTGCTCACGCAGCACGGCATTCAGCATACCTTGATGGAAGACGATACGCCACCCGTTCCGATGAAGCTGCTGGTGCTGGACGAATCCTATCTCGTCGGGGCCGACTTCACCGCCGAAGTTGCCGGGCCATGATTTGCCGCTTCCCCCTCTCTGCTTGCGGAGAGGAGGTGAGGTTCTTGCTATGCAGAACGTGCCCCGTAAATGTCCGAATGCGAACTGAGGTACTTCGCCGCGCCGTCGGGGAACAAGGTAACGATCATCGCCGGTTCGCCGCGTGCAGCGACTTCCTCCGCGACCTTGAGCGCACCGACCATTGCCGTTGCCGCGCTGATGCCCACCATCAGACCCTCCTCACGGGCCAGCCGTTTCGCCATCGCGTAGGAGTCCTCGGTGCTGATGTCCAGGTTGCGATCCGCCAACTTCTCGTCATAGATGCCGGGCTTGATGGCCGTCGGCATGTGCTTCAAGCCTTCCAGGCCGTGAAAGGGCGAATCCGGTTGCAGCGATATGACCTGAATCGCCGGGTTATAGTCTTTCAGACGACGGCCCGTGCCCATCAGGGTGCCGCTTGTGCCCAGCCCGGCGACGAAGTGCGTCACCGCGCCGCCCGTCTGCTCCCAGATTTCAACGCCCGTCGTCTGGTAGTGCGCCTGCCAGTTGGCCGGGTTGCTGTACTGGTCGGCATAAAAGTATGCGTCCGGCTCACGCGCCACCAGGTCACGCACAGCCCGAATCGCGCCGTCTGACCCTTCCAGCGGATCGGTAAAGACCAGCTCGACGCCGTAGGCGCGCAGGATGGCGATCCGCTCCGGGCTGACGTTCGACGGCAGGAACAACTTGACCTTGATGCCGCGCGCCGCGCCGAGCATAGCATAGGCAATGCCGGTGTTACCGCTCGTACTGTCCACCAGGGTCATGCCTGGGCGCAGTTTGCCTTCGCGCTCCGCCGTCATGATGATGTTCAGCGCCGCCCGATCCTTCACGCTGCCGCCGGGGTTCGTCCACTCCGCTTTGGCATAAATTTGCACGTTAGCTGGCAGGTGCGCTGTCATGCGCTGGAAAGCGAGCAGCGGTGTATTGCCGATCAAGCCTTCCAGGCGGCGCGCACCGGGTGCAACCATTTGGCGTGATGTCGTTGCCCGTTGGGTCGTGCCAGTCGCTGCGAATGCCAGGTTAACAGCCATTCGTTTGTATCCTCATAGTCCGTTCAGCCATCACCAAACAAAACGATCCACTGAAAACAAAAAGCGCCTCTGCCCCGATGCAGCATCCAATAACGGTAGAACCGTTATTTGCAGGGACGTTCAGCGCTTCAATCAGCAGTGGATCGCGGGTTGTGGTCTGAAGAAGCGGCTAACGCCCCTGCTTCAGACACAAGCAAGCCTGTCGTGAGTTTGGCATGGTCTCAATTATCATCAGCCGTTTGATTGTTCACAAGTGTACAACTGGCAGTGCTGTCTGTCAATGTACCGGCCTGTCGAAAACGCTACCGGGGCAGCAGATCGTCCTTGAGTCCTGAGACGGTGTGCCTAACGGCCTGCTCGCCACACTTCTTGAAGGGGCGCATAGTTGAGCAGCACAATCCCCTCCTGCTGGATGGTCTCGCGGGCCTCCGGGGACATCCAAAAGTCGAAGTCTGCCTGGCGCACCGACGCGCCATCGGGTTCGATAGCGCGCAACTCGGCACTGGCGAGGCCCGGATGGACTGCCCACTCGCTCAACCCCACCGGCAGGTCGCGCAGTAACTGGACATATCGGGCTGACTTTCCATCAGTATCCAGAAGGTAGCTGTCCAGGAAGTCGTAGTCATTGGTGGGCAAGCCCATACGCTGCACCTTTTCGATCAGGGATCGCTCGCGCACTCGCAGCGCTAAACCGTATTCTTTTGCCAGCCTGAGCATCACGCCGAAGATGTCGGGCCGCCTGGCGATGCGCAGGGAATGCCAATCCAGGTGGGTCGGCTTGAGGTCGGCGGCCAGCACGGCTTCGATCTGCGCGCTGAATTCCACTTCCACCTCATCCAGCCTGGCCTGAGCCAGAAATTCGGGGATGCGATCTGAAGTGAAGAAATGGCCGGTCTCATCAACCAGGGAAGGCACTTTTTCCCTGCAACTCAGGGGCCTCCAACGATAGTTGGCAGTATCGCCGACGACAGTCAAGTGGATTCCAAAACGGATTTCGGAATTTGCCCTGAGCAGGTTCATGGCATGTGCCGCCCAGGGGCAGGGAACCATCAAAGTGGTGGAGCGCACCATGCCCTGCTTGAGCGTATGGAAAATTGCCTCATTAGTCGCATGACACATCCCAAAGTCGTCGGCGTTGATAATCAACAACCGAGCGTCGGCTGGATAGCCTAACAATCTGTTTGTCGGGCTTTCGCGCAACTGGCTTTTTTCTTTCACACAGTTTTCATGGTGCTACAATCTTACCCGATCAACGGTCTCGACAACGCCTTGACAGGTTAGAACGCTTGTGCTATGATGGTGGGCCTCATAAGCGTGACTCTCCTCCACAAATGTGCTACCTTGTCCTATTGGTTTGGGGAAGTCCTTACGTCTGTTTTCACCTGTTAATCAGGTGATCAGGCGGACAGCAGGGAATCCTTATTCGTGGCGAAAACGCAAACCTACTACGTCTGCCAGAACTGCGGGAAAAAGTCGCTCCGTTACATGGGCAAGTGCCCGGCCTGCGGCGAATGGAACACGATGGAGGAGGTGGTCGAGCAGCCTGAAAGAACTACTCCCTCGCGCAGTCCGGCCCCGCCCGGATTCGGATCGACTCCGCAGCGGCTCCGTGAAGTCTCCACCGATCAGGGCGCGCGTTTGCAGGTTCCTGTCGAGGAGTTCTCCCGCGTGCTCGGCGGCGGCATCGTGCCAGGCAGCATCATCCTGCTTGGCGGCGAGCCAGGCATCGGCAAGAGCACACTGCTGTTACAAATAGCGGCTTTGTTGGCGAACAAAATTGGTAAGGTCTTATATGTTAGTGGCGAGGAGAGTGCCCGCCAGATCAAGATGCGCGCCGAGCGGCTTGGCCTGGAAGCGGAAGACCTGTTCCTGGTGACGGAGACGAATCTGGACGCCATCCTGAATCACGTTCAGAACGTCGAGCCGCAGTTGCTCATCGTCGATTCGATCCAGACCACCTACAGCGACGAAAAGCCGTCCTCCGCCGGGACAGTGACCCAGGTGCGTGAATGCGCGGCACGCCTGCAAATGCTCGCCAAAGCCACCGGGATCGGTGTCTTTCTGGTGGGCCACGTTACTAAATAGGGCGCGATTGCGGGGCCGCGTGTCCTGGAACACATCGTCGATACGGTGCTGTACCTGGAAGGCGATCCGTTCCACACCTACCGGCTGCTGCGCAGCGTGAAGAACCGCTTCGGGGCGACCAGCGAGGTCGGCGTTTTTGAGATGCGCGGGGTCGGCATGGTCGAGGTTCCTAACCCCTCAGAGGCATTCCTCGCAGAGCGCATGGTCAGCGCCTCCGGCTCCAGCATCGTCGTAACGATGGAAGGCACGCGCCCGCTGCTGGTCGAGGTGCAGGCGCTGGCGAGCCAGACAGCTTACCCGAACCCGCGCCGCACTGCCAACGGCGTGGACTTCAACCGTCTGCAACTGCTGACCGCTGTACTTTCGCGCCGTGTCGGGCTGCGCCTGGCCGAACAGGACGTGTTCGTCAACGTCATCGGCGGCATGACGGTGGACGAACCAGCCGCCGACCTGGCAATCGCCGTCGCCATTGCGTCCAGCGTGTGGGATAACCCCGTCCCGGCTGATCTGGCGATCATCGGCGAGGTGGGCCTGAGCGGTGAACTGCGCGCCGTTGGGCAGCTTCCGGCCCGTCTGCGCGAGGCAGCCAAACTGGGCTTCAAGCGCTGCCTGATCCCGAAGATGGTCAGGCGCGGTGACCCGCTGCCCGGTGGCATTGAGGCCGTTGCCGTGCGCAGCCTCTCAGACGCGCTCAACTACGCCATTCCGTTTGACCCGGCCAAATCCAAGCGCACCTGATTCGTCAACATTAAACATTACGGGATTTGTACCCCCTCCCTGCGCGGCGGAGAGGGGGCGGGGGGTGAGGTCAACCCTACTTCGCAAACGCTGCCCGTTCCACCGCGTCAAAGTCGGTGAACAGGAAGTGGTCGTGATAGTAGTGTATCCACAGGAAGCACAAGATCGCGGTGTAGTATGCCGTGTCGAAGCGCGCATCGCCCGTGCGGGTCGGGTCTACCAGACCGACCACCAGATACACCACCACGCCCAGAACGAGCGACCCGACCAGCATGAACATGCTGAACCCGTACAACTTGAGTGAATTCCGTCCACTCGCCAGGCGGCTAACCATCGGGTTGGAGCCTTCCAGGTCACCACTTTGCTGGCGCAGCTTCAAAATGTAGAACGTCAGCGCCAGGTATTGGAACGAGTGCCATGTGTTCAAACCCTGGAATGCCGTATCCAGGTTTTCCAGCGCGGGCATGGTGCAGGCCACTGCCACTGTAATCACGATGAACACCGTCTTGGGCCAGTGGATGTAGCCGCCTCGATATTCGCGGATGGTCTTGACGATGAACGCAACCAGCGCAACGCCAAAGAGCGTGGTCATCAGGATAAAGAACCAGGGAACGCCGCCCTCTTTGGTGAAGAAGAAGTCGGGAATGACTTTGGTCAGGTCGTTGGCCCCGATGTTGAAGTTGCGCTGGCTGATCTTGAGCGCCGCAATCGGGAACAGGCAGGTCAGGATCAGCGCGTAATCGACGGCACGCGCCCACAGCGTCACCGCCGACTTGCCATCGCTGCGGCGGTTGTACAGCTCGACAATGTACGTCACCTGATGCAGCACGTGGATCGACGCCCAGAAAAAGAAGATGGTCAGCAGCAGCGGCAGGTTCAGGAATGCCAGCGACACCACCACAATCGGGATGATGATCGAGGAGCGGATCAGCGCCGGATAACGCTTCACGAACTTCTCGTCAAGGGCAGTGCGCATGAACGTGGCATACATGTGCGGGCCACCCACCAGCAGGGCAACGGCCAGATTCACCGCATTACGAGCCACGTCCTTATCAACGTGCAAAATGTCTTTGCCAATCAGGTAAAACAAGTAAGGAATGGGTACGAGGAATACGCTCAAGGTCATAAACAGCGTATCCCAATTCCGGTTGCGCAGCCAGAGTCCCTCTGGCTGGATGCGTTCAGCGGATCGTGAAACAGGCGAACTGACCGTCGTCACGCTCATAATGTCCCCTCCAGGAATCGGTTAGGAGTACAGGTAGCCGTGTACAGTTGTGCTGGTTTGCTGCTAATGATTCAACACTTTAGCACGTCGAAGTTGCGCTTTGAAGTGCCAAAGATCACAAATTTCGGGCATCAGGCTTTGGGCGCACTATCCAGGATGTCCTGGACTTCCCAAAGCGAAGGCGTCCATAAAACGCCATCTGGCCCATACAGTTTTACGTGCCCGGATTCATCGAATTGAATGCCCTCTGCTTCCAGCAGACGGCGCTGCATGACTGTGCCGGTTTCGTCCAGGTAGTGAGTGCTGATGCCGCCCGATGCGTTGATCACGCGCTGCCAGGGGACGTCGCTTCCGCCGCGAAGCTGCCGCATTGCCCAGCCGACGGCTCTCGCGCCGTGCGGCACGCCCAGCAGCGCTGCAACCCGCCCGTAGGTCAGGACCTTGCCGCGTGGAATATGCCGCACCAGAGTATAGACCTGTTCGTTAAAGTTCATGGTCCAGCCTGCCTAGCGCGGCACGACATGATGTTCCCGGCAGCGGGCCTCGTAGGCTTCCGCCGCGCCCACCAGGATGATCGGGTCGTCGTAGCGGGCCGGCTGCCCGTTGACCAGCCGCTGCGTGCGGCTGGCTTCTTCGCCGCAGACCACACAGATAGCGTGCAGCTTGGTCACATCCTCAGCCTCACATAACAGGTGAGGGATCGGGCCAAACGGCTCCCCGCGAAAGTCCAGGTCCAGCCCGGCCACAATCACACGGACGCCGCGCGCAGCCAGTGTCTGTACCACCGCAATCAGGCCATCGTCGAAGAACTGTGCCTCGTCTATCGCCACAACGGTAGTCTCCGGGGCAATACACTGCGCAATCTCTGTGCTGCTGGCGCAGGGCCGCGCGTCATAGTCCTGGCCGTTGTGCGACGTAACGCGCTCTACGGAGTAGCGCGTATCGATGGTTGGTTTGAAAACCTGCACACGCTGGCGAGCGATCTGTGCACGGCGCACGCGGCGAATCAGTTCTTCAGTCTTGCCGCTGAACATGCTGCCGCAGATGATCTCGACCCGCCCTCGATGGTGGTTCATGAGTTCTCGTCTTCCCCTTCAGTATGCCCGTTAAGCGCGGCCATTGTGCCACGCGGCGGAAGGGAACGCAATGCCCGCACCTGTGGAGGCAGCGAGATGTGACCCTAGCTGCTCAGAACTTGTGACGGGGTTGGAATGCAGCCTGCCGATAGTACCACAGACAAATCCCCTGCAAATCGTGTACAATGGCCTCAGCCGATCTCGCGGCTGACTCATCGCAGCATTATCCCTTTACATACTTCGTGACTTAAAGGAGTGTTCGTAATGCGGCGCTTGTCATTGGTTCTAATACTCGTTCTGGTACTGATCGTGGGTGGCGTGCTGCTCTGGGTGGGCAACCTGGCGACGCCCTCTACAGCGCTGGCGCTGGCTCCTACCGCGACGGGCGGCGTTAAAGTGGATGCTACTGCGCTCCCGGCAGTGATCAATGTAAGCAGCCTTGCCAGCCCGCGTGTGCTGGCCTGGAACCCGAACAACACCCAGATCGCCTGGTACGCGGCCAGCGGGCAGCCCGTCGTCGTGGCGCAAGGTTCAACCCCGAAGGCTCTGGTCATCCCGTGTGGCATCACGCCCGCCGGTGACAAGATGATTCTGTACCTGGGCGGGGACACGGCCCAGCCCTATCTATATCCTTTGGATAATGGCACGCCGCTCTCACTGGGTACGAACATCGGCCTGGTGTGTGCGGTTCCCAATCGCGTGCAGTTCAGCGCCGATGGCAACCTTCTGGCGCTGATCAAGTACGACAACAAGGCCGTCGAGGCCAACTTCACTGTCGGCACACTGCGTATTTTGAAGATGCCAGACGGCAGCGAACAGCACGCGCTGGACAACGTGGTGGGCTACGATCTGCAGAACGACGGTGTCACCGCGCTCGAATTCTTCGCCAACACGAAGAAGGAAGCCAACAGCGCTGATCTGGTTTTCTGGGATGGTTCAAAGGAGCGCAAGATCGAGGAAAACATCAAGCCGTTGGAAAACTGCCAGTTTGTGGCCGGACGTCCGGTGCGTGCCGGTGACAAGGTGTTCACGCTGCTCGGCGAAAAGTGCAAGGTCGGTGGCTCCAAATGGCGGCTGCTGCGCAGCGATTTCGCAGGTGACAACAGTGTCAACGTCGGGTCAGGGCCAACCGGGTCGAATGGTGGGGCGCTGTATTTCAACAATTCCGGAACCAACGACGCCATGCTGCTGCCCGATGGCAAGAGTCTGCTGATCACCGTCCCGAACGGTCTGCACGGCGACGTGGTCAACGTGGCTCGCGTTTCGTTGGCTGATGGAAAGCTCTCGAACGTCTTGAGTGGCGTTGTCGTTGATCAATACCCGCCGGTTGCACCGCGCCGCTTCCTGCGCAGCCCCAAAGGGGACAGGATGGCCTTCGTCACGCGCGACGGCAATGGCGGCGAGAAGCTCTTTATCTATGATATGAGCGCCCCGGAGACTCAGCCGGTGCCGATTGCTGGCGGCAATCGCAGTGACCGGATCAACGGCCTGGCCTGGACGGCGGATGGTGAACGCCTCTACTATGTCATCACGGGCGACGACAATGCCCTGATCTACGTTACTACAAAGGGCGAGTCGAAGCGTGTCATTCGCGGCACGTTCCAGGGCCTGGTCATCTCTGCGGATGGGGCATCTGCGGCAACGTCTGAACAGGTGCAGGCCGGGACAAATGACCTGCGTAACAACCTGATCCTGATCAACGTCAACGACCAGAGCAAGGTCAACCTGGTCGAAGGCAACAAGGGCGACGGCGCGCTGACTCCGCTCATATTACGGTGAGTCTGGCTGATTTACCTCTCCCCCCACCCCCCTCTCCGCTTCGCAGAGAGGGGGAGAAAAACCGCGCGTGGCGGCTGATCCTCGTTGCATTCGTTATCACGCTCGGCGCTTTTGCACCATCCCGCGCGCAAACCAATCAGCCAATCTATGCTGCGCTCGGCCCAGAAGCGTATGGTATCCTGCGCGTGCTGGTCGGGGAACGGCGCGTTGTGGCGATTCAACCCGGTGGACTGGCCGGCTTGCTCCAGCAGCAGGTTCTCGAGGCGCTGGTGCTGCCCGAAGATTGGGGCAGCGATAGCGATCAGAAAGTCGCTCGTGCTGCCGGGGTTGCGGTTTTCACGGTGCGTCGCCACAACAGCGTTGAGGCCATCCGGGCCAACATTCGCGCGCTGGCCGCTCTGACCGGGACTGAAGACACCGGTGCGCGCTGGCTGCGGCTTATCGACGTGGGGTTGAGCCGCATCCGATCTCAAGTCCGACCATACAGGCTGGTGCGGGTGCTGGTGCTCTCGCCAGAAGGTTATACCCAGGGGCGGGGCGCGCTTATCACCGAACTGATGGCGCTGGCTAATGGGATCAACGTGGCGGCGGAGGCAGGAATCCCCGAAGCGCGGGAAGTTGAGGACGCGCAGATTCGCAGCCTGAGACCAGACGTGGTGCTGCTCATCAACTGGTCACCGGGCGCGGCGCTCGCCTTTGCGCACAATCCGCTCTACCGGGGCGTGCCTGCCTTTGACCATAATCGGATTTACCGCATTTCGCCCGTCGGCAAAGACCCCGCTCGTCTGGTCGATGACGTGCAAAGGCTGGCCGACTGGCTACATCCGCCGCTGTTCTGACTTACGATCTCGGCGGTGCAAACACGCGGACTTCAAAGAATGATTCAGCATCAACCGGGCTGGTCGGATCGGGGTAGTTGGCTGCAATGGCTTCCCTGGCCGCTTTCACGACAGCGCTGTGTTCTTCATCCGAGAGCCGCCACAAGGTTGACCATACACGGCGCTCCAACAGACCAAGCACTTCGTGCGGTGAACGTGCAGACACAAAGCGATGATAGAGCGGCTCGGTGGTCTCGTGCCAGCCCATCGATAGCAGATACTTCCACACTTCCGCCTCGCGCGCACCCACATCCACTGGCCCTTCGCCTGGCAGCACAGCTTCCAGTGCTTCCGAAATGGCGGGCAGTTCGTGCTGTTTGCCCCGGCCATAGAGCAGCAAACCACCCGGGCGCAGAACACGCACGATCTCGCCCAATGCCTGCCTCCATTTCGGGACAAGGTGGAAAATGTGCACTGCAACGGCAGCGTCAAAGCGCTGTGCGGCCAATGGCAGGCGGGTGATATCGCCCTCGGCCAGGTCAATCGGCTGGTCAGTTCGCTTGGCCCGCAAACGGTTCATCATGCCCCGCGACAGGTCAACACCCGTTATAGAGTGGACGTGCTGCGCGAGGGGCAGTGCGATTCGCCCCGTTCCAATGCCGACTTCAAGGACGCGGCTGGCGCGGGTCAGGGTTCCGGCCTGCACAAAGAGCGCCGCCACCTGATCTTCCACACCGGGTGGGAAGCCCCGCGTCTCGTCGTAGTAGTCAACCGCCCGGTCAAAAACAATCGAGTTTGAGGCCATCACGCACCTTTCAATTGCCCAATATCCACCGCCCAACCGCTGGATGCTTGCCATACAGCACAGCGCACACCGCCTTGAACGCCGGCGGGTACGAGTTAAAGGCCGTAACGTAGGCTGCTGGCTGGATGCCCTGTTCAATATCGTAGGGGCTTTGGAGCGAAACCACAACGGCCTTTTCCGGCGGCACTGTGTTGACCAGATCGGCCTGGCCGGGATAGTCACCGATGTTGAAGGTGAAGATCAGCACCACGTCGGCATTGCGGGCAACGGTTCGGGCCGACTGCTGCTCGATGTCGGTAGGGTTGAGGGTGTAGGCGAACGACACGGCGGGCGGCGCGATGGCCGCGCATTCCCGCTGTACCGCCGGGTACACACCCGGGAAAATCACGGCGATACGCTGATTGGCGGGATTCAGGGGCAGCCGTCCGGCATTGTCCTGCGCAATGGCAATCGTATCCAGGTAAATAGCATCGACCAGCGGCTGGTGGGCCTGGACGTTCACCCGCTGGTCGGCGCTGCCCGGGTCGAGCGCAGACCAGGTGAGCAGACCGTGCCTGGCCTTGAGCATCAGGACTCGGCGGACCGCCTCCTCGACCCGCGCTTCGGAAAGTTCCCCTCGCTGCACCGCATCCAGGACGGCGCGCTTCATGGCGAGCTGCTCGGACATCGGCGTATGTGGCCCCGCTGCAACCAGATCGATCCCGGCTTTGAGCGCCATGACCGCCGCCGCAGGCCGAGTCCAGTGCTCAACAATCGCACCCATATCCATCGCATCGGTCATGACCAGACCCTGAAAGCCAAGTTCCCCGCGTAGCACGTCGCCGATAACGGTGGGCGACAACGAGGCAGGTAGACCTGGCGTCGGGTCGAGCGCCGGATAGACCAGGTGGCCGACCATGACCGCCTCCGCGCCGTTTCCGATGGCAATCTTGAACGGAGTCAGGTCTACGGCCTCGACGTGATCGCGCGTGAAATTGACGACAGGCAGGGTCGTATGGCTGTCTTCGGCGGAGCCATGCCCCGGAAAATGTTTGAGAACGCCGATCACGCCCCGATCCTGCAAGCCCAGCAGATAGGCGCTGGCCGCACCGCCAACGACCTGCGGATCGGAGCCAAACGTCCGGCGCTCAATGAACTGGCTGCGCGTTTGCCCCCGCACGTCCACGACGGGCGCCAGGTTCATGTTGATCCCGACGGCGCGCAGTTCTTCCCCTGCGATCTGGCCCACCTTGCGGGCATCCTCAATCGGCATCGCGCCGAGTGCTGCGCCCCAGGGCAGCGGCGTAAAGCCCTGCGTCAGGCGCATGACCGGGCCGCCTTCCTGGTCGATTGCCATCAGCAGCGGAACATGCTGTCCGATCTGTGTGGCGACAGTCTGCCAGGCATTGACGGTTTGCGTCACCTCCTGCGGCGTCGTGCCATTGTAGTCGAACAGGGCTACTGCGCCGGGCATCATCTCCCGCAGAAAGACGTTGCTGCTGTCGGGCAGGCCCTTGCCATACACGCTGACCATAAACAACTGTCCGACGCGCTGGTCGAGCGGCATGGCCTGTAAGATCGCATCGACCTGCGCATCAAGCGCAGGCCGGGCGGAAAGCTTGCTGGGGGTCGCACACACGAGTGCGCAGGCCAGTATGATGAGAAGCAGTCTGCGGATCAAGTCGTAGCAGGCTCCGAAAGTCGGTAGCCGATCCCGCGCACATTCACGATCAAGTCTGGGTCTTGCCCCGCTTTTTCGAGCTTGCGGCGCAGGTTGCTGATGTGGGGCCGGATCACTTCGCGGGCCTCGGCTTCGTCCACCGTATAGCCGCGCACTTCGCGCACCAGTTCATAGCACGGGACGACGCGCCCTCGGTGCGCGGCCAGGTACAACAGCAGATCGAATTCGGTAGGCGTCAGGTTGAGCGACTTGTCGCCGACCTGGATTTGATAGCGTCCGGGGAAAATGGTCAGCGGGCCGAGCGTCATGGTCGTCACGGGGGCCTGGATGGGAGCCGAGGAACGACTGGTCAGTGTATCGGCGCGCGGAATGTGCTCCAGATCGTTCCCGGTCAACTCCTTGACGTTGCTCTGAATGG
The DNA here is from genome assembly GCA_021325095.1 of Chloroflexota bacterium. Lineage (GTDB taxonomy): Bacteria > Chloroflexota > Anaerolineae > Aggregatilineales > UBA2796 > JAJPHV01. The sequence continues at coordinate 23,852 of JAJPHV010000047.1, forward strand.
CGTCCAGCAGCAGGCGGCGGCGCTGTAGATTGCGGGCGCGTTCCAGCCCGCGCGCCACACTTTGCCGGATGTCCTGGCTGCTGCTCGGCTTGATCAGGTAGTCATGCGCACCCAGGCGCAAACTCTCGACAGCAGTTCCCAGGCTGGCGTAGCCCGTCATCAGGATGACAATCGCGTCTGGAGCCTTCTCCTTGATTCTCGCCAGCAGTTCAACGCCGGTCAGACCTGGCATCCGGATATCCGTCAGCACCACGTCGAAGTTCTGCTCGGCGAGCATGTCCAGCGCTTCTTCCCCGCTGGCGGCGGCGCTAACTTGATAACCTACGCGCTGAAGCGTCTTGCTGATTGAGTAGCGGATTGCCCCCTCGTCGTCCACGACCAGGATGTGCGCTGACTCAGGTGCAGAGGTCATGGGTGTGTCCACAATTGTCTCTCTATATACTAAGTTAAGCCCTTCTTAATCATACTATAGGAGTTTCATTGATGCAACAAATTGTAACCACTCCGATAAGTAATGCCTAAGCAAACTCAGCGCTCCGCACGAAGCTGAAACGCCACATTGGACGGCTCTCATCAGATCGCACAGCAAATGGCTCCGCAATATGGCAGTGGGGCGTATTGAGGTGCGGATAGACCAGCCAGGCGATCTCGCCATTAACCGTGAGCAGCGGCACGCGATCTCGCCAGTGCGACTCGACTTTATCGTTGACGAACGTATCACTGAGCTTTTGCGAATGTCCATGCAGGCCATAGGGTTTGTAACGGTCTCCAGTCCGGCGGGTGCGCAGCGCCATTTCCGCCCTATCCGGCACGGCCAGCACCACCGAGAGCGGATTGCCGCGCGATTCGACGGATTTTTGTACACGCTCGACCTTGAGAAGCCAGGGACTTTCCGGCAGTGGATAAGTTCCGGCCCCACCGAGTAGGACGGATTCGCCCGGAGCCATCCAGGGACAACTATCCGGGTAGTCCTTTTCCTTGAAAATGATCACGATCCCGTTGGCAACGCGCAGCCATACATCCTCAGCCAGCCAGATGCGCGCGCCGTGCGTGTGTTCTTCTACCAGCCGGAGGGCCGCTGCGCACTGTTCATAAGAGAGTTTCCAGGCAGGCACAAGTCCTTGCAGTGCTACCCGAATCCACATCCGGCGCTGGCCGACAGGCAAACGCAGGAATCGGTCTCGCTCGATCCTGAAACCCGACGCCTGGTAATCGAGCGAGGGTAAAGTGCTTTGCAGCGCCTCGTAATCGTCGCGGGCCAGTTCCGCCGTGCGCGCCAATGATCGCCGCACCTGCGGATGGCGGCGTTCCAGCATGGGCAGGATTTCATAGCGCAGCCAGTTGCGCGTGTAGGCGGTGTCGGCGTTGGTCGCGTCAATGCGCGGCTCGACGTTCAGCCCATGAACATAGCCCTCGATCTCCTTGCGTGAGATGTCCAGCAAGGGGCGTGATAAAACGATAGCCCGGTCAGCACCCATGACTGCAATTGGCGTTCGGGGCAGCATTCCGCGCAGTCCGGCCAACCCTGCCCCGCGCAGCACGTGCATCAGCACCGTCTCAGCCTGGTCATCCTGGTTATGTCCGAGTGCGATCTCGTGCGCGCCGATCTGGTCAGCAACTTCGACCAGGAAGGCGTATCGTGCTTTGCGCGCGGCGGCTTCAAGCCCCAGGCCCCATTCCTGCGCCAGTGCCGGAACGTCGGCTGCGCCTGCCGTCACCGGAACGCCCCATGCTGCCGCAACATCCGAGACAAAGCGGACGTCCTCGGCGCTGGCTGTGCCCCGAATCTGGTGGTCGAATGTCGCTACGTGCGGCGCAATCTGGAACGGCTCTTGCAGCGCGATCAGGATGTGCAGCAGGGCCAGCGAGTCAGCCCCGCCGGAAACTGCAACGACAACTGGCCCCGGCTCCAGCAGGCGGTGCTCACGGCAGAAAGCGCTTACACGCTCGATCAGCGAACCCGGCATTATCTCATCCTTACCTTCGCCAGGATTATCCGAAGGTGTGGGGAAGGTGTCAATGCGCGGCATCCGAGTTGCCGCAACATTGGGCTGAGGGTATAGTCCTCCTCGGATCGGTGCATTTTACAGAGGGTGAGAGACATCATGCGTATTCGAGCACTCATTCCACTCGGTCTGCTGCTGCTGGCGCTGTGGGGATCGGCCACGCCGACGGTGGCCCAGGACAACAAAACAGCCTGTGATCCGGCCTCGATCATCAAGAAAGCCAATGCGCTGACGGCCAAAGGCGACAACAAAGCAGATATGGATGCGCTGCAAAAACTGGCGGATGACATTCATGCTCAGAGTATCGCCTGCAACGGTCTGACCTTTACGGGCAACAACTCCAAGCTCATTGGGCCGTTTGATCTGCCGAAGGGCAATTTCAAGGCCACCCTGACCACCCGTGCCCGCTTCACGGGGCGACTGAGTGCCATCACTGGCACGTGCCTGACCACGCGATCCACCAATTCTTCTGGCGCAGCCACGTTATTCAGCGTGACTGGAAGCGATGCACTTAACGGCTCAGAAGCGATTATCCGTTCCGAGGGCTGCCACGCGGTGATCGAGACCGACGGTGTACGAGCTGCGTACAAGCTGACCATCGAACCGCTGGAATCAACCGATCCTTCGTTGAAATAGGCAAAACTTGTCAAGACTTTAATGGCACAAGTTCAGACTCCTTCCCGCGCCTGGACGTGGGGCGCTGTTGTGCTGCTGTTCGTCTACTGGTTTGCACGTCTGCACCACCTGCTGACCCTCCCGATCTTCCTGGATGAAGCCTCGCACATCACCCGCGCTCAGTGGGTGTGGCAGGGCAAGCCCTTCTATCTGCTGGAGACGGGCAAAGCGCTGGCCCCCTATCTGGCGGCGCTGTTCTGGCCGTTTACGGCGGCCCCGTTCATCGGGCGCTTCGTCGTCGTGTTGATCGGGATCGTCGGGATCGCGTCAGCCTATGCAGTGGGCCGCGAACTGCACTCGCGGCAGGCGGGCTTGCTGACCATGACCCTGTGGATCATCTGCCCGCAGTTGATATTCTTCGAGCGGATGGCATTGGTCGATACGACGATCAGCAGTATGGCAATGCTGGCGCTGTGGCTGGCGCTCTGTATGCTGCGCCGCCCGCGAATGCGCACGGCCATCCTTTGCGGTGGCGCGCTGGCGTTGTGCGTGTTTGCCAAGACAACGGGCGTGGTCTTTCTGCCGATCCCGATCCTGGTTGCGCTGCTGATCAAGCTGCCGACGCCCTGGTTGACCCGCGCCCGGCAGATCGGCGTCGCCTACGTCGTGGCCGCGCTGCTGCTGGTCGGGCCGTTCCTGTACGTGGAGTCGGTCAACGCCGATCCAACAGGGCTGGCCTATGGCCTGACCACCACCCGGACTGACAACCTGCTGGAACGGGTGCAGGCCAATGCGGCCAAAGTCTGGGCTGCCGAGCAGGTTTACTATACAAAGCCGATGCTGTGGGTGATCCTGGTGGCGGGCGTGTTTGCGCTCTTTTATGCGACTCGCCCGGCGCTGGTGCTGCTGGCGCTCATCGCGGCGCTCCTGGCCGCCATCATTGCGGCGGCGGCTTCATTATGGCTGCGCTACGCCAGCCCTGCCGCGCCGTTTATACTCCTGCTGGCGGCGATAGGGTTGCTCACCTTTGTTGCAGAACTGCGCAAACTGAGGCTGCCGCGTCTGGTATACGCCCTACCCTGGCTCATCGCCACGATCTGGGGTGCATTGGCTGGCATTCCTTTCCACCTGACAGCGTACAGTAACCCGACGCAACTGCCCCTCCCCGATGGTGACGTGGTGGAGTATATCCAGTGGATACCATCGGGCTACGGCATTCAGGACGCAGCGCGCTACTTGCAGCAGTTTGCCACCACGCCGATCACAGTGGTCGGGACGGCGGTCAATTGCAACGCGGCCCGGCTATATCTGCCGCTGGATACACCCATCAAGATGATCTGCCCAGACCTGGATTGGGGCGGCGGCAACTGGAATGTCGTGGCGGAGATTCAGCAGTTGGCAGACGCCGACGGCAGCGTGTATGTGCTCGGCGAAGATGTGCCCATTGTCCGGGAGGATCAACTCCCCGAACGGCACACCATCATCAAGGAATTTAACCGCCCTGCGGGTCGTTTCACCGTCAAGCTGTACCGCGTCAGTGGGCCGTCGTCACCGTGAATTTCCACTTTGTTTGCGTTAAGTAGATGGGCCTGGTGGGTCAGACAGCTTTGCCCTAACGCAAAGAGGCGAGGATACATTTGCATCCTCGCCTTGAGTCCAGCAAGCTGTGCTGTTGACTTACTTACGATGGTCGTCGCGCTTGCCCTGAATCCGCTTGGCGAGTTCCAGTGCCCAGGTTGGCGGGTAGCTCACGTAGGTTGCCAGTGCAAAAGCTCCGGCGGCTATCGTGAAGTACAGGTTCTGGTTGCGCTGCCCGATAGCCACAGTCACCAGGGCCAGAGCCGCGAACAACAGGGCGCGTGCAAGCTGTGGGTCGATTGCTTTCATGAATTCTTCGGATATGTCCGATGTTGTGATACGTATGTGAACAGGGTAGCACAGTCTCTACCTCAGACAAGCGATTGTCACATGATTGTTACAGGCTTTTCTGAGTCTTTGTCTCCTACTTCGCAGGCGTCGCAGCGTCTTCCGATGGTTCGCGGGCCACGAAATTGAAGATCAGGTGCACAGCGTTGTCGGCCTTCAACATGCCCGCAATCGATGGCGGATCGAAGCCAAAGTCGGTCATTTTGAAATCTGTGGTGGCCGTGCCGGTCAGGGTGTCGCCCCTCAGGGAGGCTGTCGTATTGAAGGTGATCTCCTTCTTCACATCACGAATTTGTAACATCCCCACGACTTTGAAATTCAGGACTTCGCCGTCCTTGTACGGACGGGCGGGAAGCCCAACCGTTTTGGCGTCAGTCAGCTTTGCCACCGGGTATTTGTTCGATTCCAGCCACTGGCGGCGAATGCGGCCATCCCGCATGAATTCGTCGGAACGAAGCTGGCTGATGTCCACAGCGATTTCCCCGATCTTGCTGTTGGCAACGTTGGCGCGATCAATGGCGATTTCGCCGTTGATGGCGTTCGAGACGCCCACCGCCAGGTTAAAGCGGTTGTTCTGGTTGAAAAAAACTTCCCCGACCTGGTAACAGGCTTCGGACTCCTCGCCCACGATGCGCAGGACGATGAAATCCGGCTCGCCCACAGCCGCCGCCGTCGCCGCTGGTTCAAGCGTGGGGGCCGCCGTCGCCTGTGCAGGAGCGCCTTCGGGCGTGGGAGTTGCACCTCGGTCCTCGGTACAGGATTTGAACTGGAACTGCGCTAACGTGACGGCCTGCTGCGGCTCTGTGCGGTAGGCAATGAAGGTCACGGAGTCGTTGGTACGCTGGTTGAACGTGCTGGTGGTCGAAGTCGGCGCGGCGGTCTTCACGCGCGTTTTAATGTCGCCGAACTGGCTGGTGATGGCCGGCGTCCCGGCAGTTTGCGCCTGCGTCAGTCCGGGCAGTACCTGGGTAATCACGATCAGTCCGATAGCGGCTACAGCTACAACGATCAGGGCGGCAACCAGAAGTCTACGGTTATTCATGATGAGGCTTCTCCTGCAAGTGTTCTGCGATGAGCAAAGGTCACTATACACTGTAATTCGGCGGCCCAGATAAGAATCGTCTGAGTGATGGTTAAGTACCAGATGAGTTGGGCAAACTGACAAAAAATGCTGGCCGAAAATTGTGCATTGTGCCACTTGACCATTCCGTGCTCCGCTTTTACACTTCCCTTGATTTTGTGCAGAGTTTGTGTAAAAGGCCACAAACGCCAGGTGGCGTAAGTATGATCGGCAATCTCGTAGTAAGCATCGTCATTATCATCCTTACCGGCCTCGTATCCCTTATTCTTGGGAGCGAGGGGGCAGGTTGGGACGGTGCTGCTTGGCACGGTGGTGAACAACAAACCGCCTGACAAGACAACAATCTGGAAACAGAGAGCCGCCTCAACCGAAGGCGGCTTTTTTGTTCAATGAGCAAGATAACGCGCTGTCAAAGACGCGCTCAGGAGGAAAACATAATGCAACACAAACGTGAAACCCAACCACTGCCGCAAATCAAGCCGCACCAGTCCGATACCCCGTGCAGCCCCTGGACGGAACCCTTCCAGGCAGCCCAACAGGCCGCCACCCCGGCCCCGCGCTCCCAGGCCACGTGGCAGGCCCAACGCCCGGCGGATGCTGATACGCAAAAGCCCACCCAGGACGCCCTTTCAACTATTTTTAATGGCAGTTGAGAGGGCGTACACTTTATAGCGTCACAGAACGCCCCTAAAAGGAGATTTTTTCATGGCATTCGATAACGGCCCCTACATCTGGTTCGACGGCAAGTTTGTACGTTGGGAAGACGCGACCATCCACGTATCGGCACACGTACTCCACTATGGCTCAAGTGCGTTTGAGGGCATCCGCACCTACGAGACGATCAACGGCCCGGCCATCTTCCGGTTGGAGCCGCACGTCAAACGCCTGGTCAATAGTTGCAAGCTGGCGCGGATGGAGTTGCCCTGGTCGCACGAAGAAATTTCTCAGGCGATCCAGGAAACCGTAGCGCGCAACGGGCAGCCCGCCTGCTACATCCGCCCGCTGGTCTTTCGTGGCTCGGAGGTACTGGGCGTCGATGGTCGTAAGTGCCCGACGCAGTTGGTCATCTTCACTTTCAAGTGGGGCCGTTACCTGGGCGCAGATGCCATCGAGCAGGGCGTAGATGTATGCGTAAGTTCGTGGCGGCGCATGGCCCCGGACACAGCCGCTTCGCTTGGCAAGATCGGCGGGCAATACGTCAACAGCCAGTTTGCCAAGATGGAAGCCGTCGAAAATGGCTACAGCGAGGCGATTGTGCTGGACATCAACGGCTATGTCGCAGAGGGGTCGGGCGAGAACATCTTCGTCGTCGCGGATCGCGTCATCTACACAACACCGCTGGCCGGATCGATCCTGTCCGGGATCACCCGCGACTCGGTGATCACGATTGCCCGCGAACTGGGTTACGAAGTGCGTGAAATGCCGATCTCCCGCGACATGTTGTACATTGCGGACGAGATTTTCTTCACCGGGACGGCGTCCGAGGTGTCACCGATCCGTTCCATCGACAAAATTGAAATTGGCGCGGGTTCGCGCGGCCCGATCACGAAGGCTATTCAGGAGCGCTTCTTCGGGATCACCAGCGGGAAGTTGCCGGACAAATATGGCTGGCTGACTCCGGTGAAAATGCGCGAACCCGCCAGCGGCGATTAACAGCGCGCCGCAGCGTTCAAGGACGTAGCAACAGGAGGACTGCATGTTACTCACAGGCGCGGAGATCATTTGGGAATGTTTGCTGCGCGAAGGGGTGGAAGTCGTTTACGGCTACCCTGGCGGCGCGATCTTGCCGACGTATGATGCCCTCAGCAAATACGAAGGTCGTATCCACCACGTGCTGGTCAGGCACGAGCAGGGCGCGACGCACATGGCCGACGGTTATGCCCGCGCAACGGGCAAAGTCGGCGTGGCGATGGCAACTTCTGGCCCCGGCGCAACGAATATGGTAACGGGCATCGCTACGGCCATGATGGACTCCTCACCCATCGTGTGCATCACCGGGCAGGTTCCGACCAGCGTCATCGGCTCGGATGCGTTCCAGGAATGTGACGTGACGGGCGTCACGCTGCCCATCACCAAGCACAATTTCCTGGTCACCAACATCAAAGACCTGGCCTACACCATCCGCAAGGCGTTTCACATTGCGCGGACGGGTCGCCCCGGCCCGGTGCTGGTCGATGTGGCGAAGGACGTGCAGAACGCCAAGATCGAGTTTGAGTACCCGGAAGGGCCGATCAAGCTGCCCGGCTACCGTCCGCCGTCTTATGCCTCGGAGGAACAGATCGAACGCGCCATTGCCCTGATAAAACAGGCCAGGCGCCCGTTGATTCTGGCCGGGCACGGCGTGAACATGTCGGGCGCGGAGCGAGAGGTGCGGGAGTTAGCCGAACGCACGCAAACGCCGGTGGCGCTGACGCTGCTGGGCAAGGGTGCGATGCCAGAAAACCATCCGCTGTGTCTGGGCATGATGGGCATGCACGGGGCAGCAGCGGTCAACCAGGCCATCCAGGCCGCCGACTTGCTGCTGGCCTTTGGGATGCGTTTTGATGACCGTGTCACTGGCAACCTCAAGACCTATTCGCCCAACTCCCGCAAAATTCACATCGACATTGACGCCTCCGAACTCAACAAAAACGTGCGCGTGGATGTGGGTATTGCCGGCGATCTCAAAACCGTCCTGGAGCAGCTCCTGCCCGGTCTGCCCTCGCTCCAACACCGGGAGTGGATCGGGGAGATCCGCGAGTGGCAGGAGGAAGGCGACCAGCGCGACATCATCAACCAGGTCGCGCCGAACGGCAAGCTGCTGGCAGCGCACGCCATCCATGACATCTGGGCAGCCACCGAAGGCGATGCACTGGTCGTGACGGACGTGGGCCAGCACCAGATGTGGGAGGCACAGTATTACCTGCACCAGCGCCCGCGCACCCTGATCACCTCTGGCGGCCTGGGGACGATGGGCTTTGGCCTGCCCGCCGCCATCGGCGCGAAGATGGGCCGCCCCGAAGAAACCGTGTGGGCTATCGTGGGCGATGGCGGCTTCCAGATGACGATGTGCGAACTGGCAACTGCCGCGCAGGAGAACGTTGATATCAACATCGCCATCATCAATAACGCCTACCTGGGCATGGTGCGGCAGTGGCAGGAGTTCTTCTACGAAGAACGCTACAACGCCACCCCGATGCTCAGTCCCGACTTCTGCAAGCTGGCCGATGCATATGGCATCCCGTCCATCCGGGTCACGGAGCGCAGCCAGATCGACGAAGCGGTGAAGAAGGCGCAGAGCATCAAGGGGCCGGTGCTGGTCGAGTTCCGCGTCGAGAAGGCCGACATCGTGTACCCGATGGTTCCGGCGGGTGCAGACCTGCACGCCATGATCCGCCGTCCTGCGGCCACGCCCGATTGGTCGGAGAATCACTAGGAAGAATGAGGAACTGATCAATGAAACATACGCTGGTGGCCCTGGTCGAGAATGAGCCAGGCGTGTTGAACCGGGTGGCGAGTCTGTTCCGCCGCCGCAACTTCAACATCGACAGCCTGACGGTGGGCCGAACCGAGAATCCAAACGTGTCTCGTATGACCATCGTGCTGGATAGCAACGTTGCCAGCGCCTATCAGGTCGAGAAGAACCTGTACAAGCTGGTAAACGTGATCACCGTCGATGACGTGACCGAAAAGCGCTTCTTCAGCCGCGACCTGGCGCTGATCAAGGTGAAGGCGACGGTTGAGGTCGGCAAGATCGCCGATAAGTACGGGGCGCGCATCATCGATCACAGCAACGATATGATGCTGGTCGAGATGAGTGACGAAGAGCAGCGCATCGAGATGTTGATCGAGGAACTGCGCCCGATTGGTATTGTCGAACTGGTGCGCACTGGCGTCGTGGCGATGGGCCAGGGCGACCTCATCTTGCAGCCTGATGCTGCGCCGGTGTGATCGGGGTTGGCCTCACCCCCTGTCCCTCTCCGAATTCGGAGAGGGACAGGGGGATGAGGTAAAAGTTTTGACAGGCACAGTCTCGCCTTAACTTCAAGGAGCATGTTTGATGGCAAACCTATATTATGACCGCGACGCTGACCTCTCGCTGCTCAACGGCAAGACCGTAGCGATCATCGGCTACGGCAGCCAGGGCCATGCGCACGCGCTGAACCTGCGTGACAGCGGCGTCAAGGTCGTGGTCGGGCTGCACGAAGGCAGCAAATCGAAGGCAAAGGCCGAAGCCGACGGCCTGACGGTGATGAGCGTACCCGACGCCGTGAAAGCGGCCCAGATCATCATGATCTTGATCCCGGACACCAAGCAGGCCGAGGTTTACAAGCGGGACATTGCGCCGTACCTGAAGCCCGGCGATACGCTCATGTTCGCGCACGGCTTCAACATCCGTTACGGCCAGATCAAGCCGCCGGATTTCGTGGACGTGTCGATGGTCGCGCCCAAAGCGCCCGGCCATCGCGTCCGCGAGGTATACAGCGAGGGCGGCGGAACGCCCTGTCTGGTTGCCGTCGAGCAGGATAAGAGCGGTCATGCTAAAGCACAGGCATTAGCTTACGCCAAAGCCATCGGCGGGACGCGCGCCGGGGTGCTGGAAACGACCTTCGCCGAGGAAACTGAAACCGACCTCTTTGGTGAACAGGCCGTCCTGTGCGGCGGCGTATCGGCGCTGGTCAAGGCGGGCTTTGAAACGTTGGTCAAGGCGGGCTACCAGCCGGAAGTGGCCTATTTTGAGTGTCTGCACGAACTGAAGCTGATCGTTGACCTGATGTACCAGGGCGGTCTGAACTACATGTGGTACTCCGTATCCGACACGGCGGAGCACGGCGGCTACACGGGCGGCGAACGCCTGATCACCGAGGAGACGATGGGCGAGATGAAGCGGATGCTGACCGAAATCCAGGACGGCACGTATGCCAAGAACTGGATCGCCGAGAACGTCAATGGTCGGCCCTGGTTCACCGGACGCCGCCAGCAGGAGCGCAACCACATGATCGAGAAGGTGGGCGCGGAACTGCGCGAGATGATGCCGTTCATCAAGCCCAAGCGCTTACAGGATTACGATCCGAGCTAAAGGTAAAGCAATTCACGGGCAGGTGGCAAAGGGGGTGATGTCAATGGCCGACGATGGGCTTGGTTCCCTTAGTGTCTTTCGCCTGATCTCAACCATATCTGATAGGAAAGAGCAGAGCCATCAATGGAAACAAACGTACAAACCGACACGTCTGAAGCTGACGTATCGACCCACGTTCGCATTTTTGACACCACCCTGCGCGATGGCGAGCAGTCGCCCGGCGCGTCGCTGAACAGCGCCGAAAAGCTGGAGATCGCCCGCCACCTGGCGGCGATGGGCGTGGACATCATCGAGGCCGGGTTCCCGGCAGCCTCCCCGGATGACCTGGCAGCGGTGCGGCGAATTGCGGAGGAAGTCGGCAAGGCCGACGGCCCAATCATCTGCGGGCTGGCACGTGCCGTCAAGGGCGACATCGACAAGTGTTGGGAAGCGGTACAATATGCCGCCAAACCACGCATCCACGTCTTTCTTTCCACATCGGACATCCACCTGAAATATCAGTTCAATATTGACCGTGAAGAAGCCTTGCTGCGCATCCAACAGATGGTCCGTTATGCCCGTTCGCTGTGTGCCGATGTGGAATACAGCCCGATGGACGCCGGGCGCTCCGAGCCGGCTTTCGTGGCGCAGGCGTGCGCCATCGCCATCGAGGAAGGCGCGACCACACTCAATATCCCCGATACCGTCGGTTATATGACGCCCGCCGAATACGGCGCGCTGATCGCTTACCTGATCGAGAACACGCCCGGCGGCAAGAATCCAGGCATTATCTGGTCCACGCACTGCCACGACGACCTGGGCATGGCGACGGCGAATACGCTGGCCGGGTTGCAGGCGGGCGCACGCCAGGCCGAAGTGACCATCAACGGCATTGGCGAGCGGGCCGGGAACACGTCGCTGGAAGAGGTGGTCATGGCGATCAACACCCGCCAGCCGTACTATAACCTGACCACGCGCATCGACACAAAACAATTGACCCGCGTCAGCCGTCTGGTCGCCAACTACACCGGAATCGTAGTGCAGCCGAACAAAGCCATCGTCGGCGCGAACGCTTTCTCGCACGAGGCGGGTATCCACCAGGACGGGCAGTTGAAGCACCACTCGACCTACGAGATCATGCGGCCTGAGTCGGTTGGCCTGTCGGAGAGCCGGTTGGTATTGGGCAAGCACAGCGGGCGTCACGCCTTCAAGGTGCGGCTGCGTGACCTGGGTTACCAGTTGAGCGACAAAGAACTGGATGAAGCGTTCAAGCGCTTCAAAGACGTGGCCGACAAGAAGAAACACATCACCGATGCCGATTTGCAGGCGCTCCTGGCCGACCAACTGCAAGGCCCGACGGAGCTTTTCAAACTGCGCGGGATGCAAGTCACGTGCGGCCAGATCGGGATGCCGACAGCGACGATCAAACTGGAAGGGCCGGACGGCAAAGAGTACATCGAGGCCGGGATCGGCACGGGGCCAGTCGATGCGACCTACTCAGCCATCGATAAAATCGTAAAAATGCCCAACCGTCTGCTCGAATTCGCCGTTCACGCCATCACGGAAGGGATCGATGCAATAGGCGAGGTGACGGTTCGTATCTGCACCAAAGACGGCGAATACCAGACCTTCGGCGGGCATGGCGCAGACCCCGACATCGTGGTCGCCAGCGCCAAAGCCTATCTGGCCGCGCTGAACCGGATGCTGGTGGCGACGGGCGCACCGGGCGTGACGCCCGAAGGCGAAAGAGCGACGATCAAGATGGCCGGGGCGGATTGACATTCACCGTGTGGGGTGAGCCTTGCCCACCCCACTGAGAAAGCATTCTCGGCACATACCACTAAGGTCGGCAACATTGCCCAACCGTTACGCTGGCGATAAACGGACCATCGAGCAAATCATTAATGCAGAAAAACAGGGCAGAATCAAGTCCGTGTTTCCGGCAGAATGGCTTGAGTAACTTCCAGACACCCTCTATAGCACTGCCAAGGCAGGAGATCAACGCGCCCGGACAGCGAAAAAGCTACTTGACAGCAGAGAGTATGATAAAGGGACGAAAAACTAGACGTTGGACGGGTTGGCTATGGACGAAAAGTGGTATGTCGCTACGGTCTTGATGCAGTGCAGAGTTGCGGGCGATCAGATCGGCCCCTGGACGTGCGATGAACAGGTGCATGTGCTGCGGGCGCACGATGATAAGACAGCCTATCAGAAAGCGTTGAGGATCGGCCAGAATGCTGAACATTCCTACCAGAACACCTATGGCGAAACGGTCACCTGGGAGTTCGTCGGTTTGGTTCAACTCGACGAGTTAATGGATGAGTCTATCGAGGACGGGACAGAAATAACGAGTCGACTCTTTTCCCATACTGATCCATCGAGTCTGGTGATTCACGACGAAAACGCCCTTCGAGAGCACCGAACCTAGATCAATCATGAGTAATTCTCTGTTCAACCCCACGACCATCATCATTACCGGCTAGGAGCGGGCAGCACCCGCTCCATAGAGGGGCGGGTGTGCTTTGTGTCGTCACTCGCCCAGGAGTGAAAAACTGTGTCCAACCTACAAATCGAAATCTACGATACGACGCTCCGTGACGGCACGCAGCGTGAAGGCATTTCCCTCAGCGTTGAGGACAAGATCAGGATCACGCACATCCTGGACGATCTGGGCGTGGCCTACATCGAAGGCGGTTGGCCCGGCTCCAACCCGAAGGACGCCGCTTATTTCCAGGCGGCGAAACACCTGACGCTCAAGAATGCCCGCATTGCAGCCTTCGGCTCGACGTGCCGGGTGGGGAGCAAGCCCGAAGATGACGACAACATCAAGGCGCTCGTGGACTCAGAAACCCCTGTGGTAACACTTGTCGGTAAATCGTGGCTGCTGCACGTTCATGAAGTATTGCGCACCACGCCCGAAGAAAACTGGCGGCTGATCCGCGAATCGGTGGCCTATTTGAAGTCGCTTGGGCGCGAAGTGATCTACGATGCCGAGCATTTCTTCGACGGCTTCAAAGCCGACTCTGAATATGCGCTCACGACTCTGCGTGCAGCCGTCGAAGGCGGCGCGGACTGCGTCACCATCTGCGATACCAACGGCGGCACGCTGTATTGGGAGGTTGAGCGTATCGCCTGTGAGGTAGTAAAGGCCCTACCAGGCGTGAAGATCGGTATCCACACCCACAACGACAGCGAATTGGGTGTCGCCAACACGCTGGCCGGGGTGCGCGGCGGCGCGACGCTGGTGCAGGGCACGATCAATGGCTACGGCGAGCGCTGCGGCAACGCGAACCTGTGCAGCATTATCCCCGACCTGACGTTGAAGATGGGCCTGTCCTGCCTGCCCGACGGTAACTTGAAACAGTTGAGCCACGTGGCGCGCACCGTCGCCGAGATCGCCAATTTGCCACCCGACAATCACCTGGCCTACGTAGGCCGCAGCGCCTTCGCCCACAAAGGCGGTATCCATGTGGCCGCTATGCGCCGCACCGCGCAGTCATACCAGCACATTGACCCCGGACTGGTCGGCAATGAAATGCGCGTGCTGGTGTCCGACCTGTCGGGGCGCGGCAACGTCCTCAGCAAGGCCGAGGAATTCGGCATGGACGTAAGCAGCGAGGCTGCCCGGCACGTCCTTGAGGAGATCAAGCGGCTGGAAAACCTGGGCTACGTGTTCGAGGGCGCCGAGGCGTCAGTCGCCATGATGCTCAAGCGTGCGCAGCCCGATTACAAGCCGCCGTTTGAGCTGATCGACTTCATGGTCGTGGTGGAGAACCGCCAGGGCCGCGGCCTCTTTGCCGAGGCGACGGTCAAGCTCTCCGTTCAAGGCGAAGTCATACACACCGCCGCTGAAGGCAACGGCCCGGTCAATGCCCTCGACCTGGCGCTGCGCAAGGCTCTTGTGCCGGTCTACCCGCGTATCAATGAGTTTCGCCTGGCCGATTATAAAGTACGTATCCTGGACGGCCACAACGGTTCGGCCTCCTACACCCGTGTGCTGATCGATACGCAGAACGGCCATGACCGGTGGAGCACCGTCGGCGCAGGGACGAACATCATCGATTCGTCGTGGCGGGCGCTGATCGACAGCGTGGAGTTCGGCCTGACGCTGGCACGGTAGGGGCAGTATAAGGGTATTTGTATCATGAGGTAAGCAATGGCAACAGTTTTATCTATCGATACGATTGTCTCTGATCCGAAAGTACGAGGCGGTAAGCCAATCATTGCTGGAACTGGCCTTCGCGTTTCAGATGTCGCGGCTTGGCACACATTTGGCGGCCAAACAGCAGAAGAACTTGCTGTAAATTTTGAGTTGAGCCTGGCGCAAGTCTATGCGGCCTTGTCTTACTACTATACGCACAAAGATGAAATCGACCAGGAAATTCGTTCAAACACGGAAGAGGCTAACGTGTGGCTAAGGGAACTAAAGAAGCAAGGAAGGTTGATCACACTTGAGTGATCTCCGCTTCTATATGGATGAAAATGTTCCCACCGCAGTTGCAGAACAGCTTGTTCGGCATGGCATTGATGCTGTATCTGTCAAGAATCTGGCGGCATTTGGCGATTCTGACAGCAATCATTTGCGCAGGGCGACAGAAATGGGCCGTATGTTATGCACATACGATGCCGATTTTATCCGAATTGCCGCACAGGAACTTAACCATTCAGGTATTGCTTTCGCCCAACAATATCAGACGAACGTCGGGAGTTGGGTCAAGGCGCTGCGTGCGCTTCACGCGCGGATGACCGCTGAGGAGGCCGTTGGACAAGTTGTGTTTTTATCACTGAAATAGAGTATTCGCAAGATCTGTGAATGGTGGGAGCAAACGTATGGCAGCCGAACGTGTTGCTGACATGACGATCCAGGAGTTGAAAGCGCTTATCGACAGCGCGGTTGAGAGGAAAATGCGAGTCTGGTCGGGACTTGGCAAAGAGCGCCCCTCGAATGAACTGTGGGCATCAATGCTAAAAAACATAATTGAACCGGCTCCGGGCGAACGCACTGCACTTGAACTGTTGCGCGAGGAGCGCGATCAGTGGTACAGCCATTCGTAGTTGATACCAGCATCCTGATTCAAGGGTACATTGAGGATGTTCACACTCCACAGGCACAAAGTTTGCTGTACAGCGCGCTCGGAGCCGAACCTACGCCAACACTGTACGTGACGGAATTCTGCGTTTTGGAGTGTACCAACATTCTGTGGAAGCGTGCTCTCTTCCACAATAAGCCTACCGAGGAAGTGACTCAAACACTCCTCAATTTGCTTGCTTTTCCTTTGGTTGTTCACCTTTTAGTTGATCTCCTGCCGCGTTCGCTGGCCGGAGGAATCGCTCACCGACTTACCATCTGCGATGCAATCCGCATCGCCCTGGCGGAACAGTTAGCCCGCCCGCTGATTACGGACAACGAACGACAGACGAATGCAGCTTTGGCTGTCGGTCTTGCGCTGAAACCGATTACCGATTTTCCTGCTTTTACACAACAAAAATAGGAAACACTATGCACGCCACCATCACCGTTCTGCCGGGCGACGGCATTGGCCCGGAAGTCACCTCCATCGCCGTTTCGCTGCTGAAGGACATCGCGGCGCGTTACGGTCATTCGTTCACCTTCAATGAGGCCATGTTCGGCGGCTGCGCCATCGACGCCTATGGCGATTCGTTCCCGCCCGCAACAGTCAAAGCCTGCGAGAGCGCCAACGCCGTGCTGCTTGGCGCGGTGGGCGGGCCAAAGTGGTCTGACCCGACGGCCAAAGTGCGCCCGGAGCAAGGGCTGCTCCGGCTGCGTTCACACTTCGGACTGTTCGCCAACCTGCGTCCCGTCAAAGCCTACCCGATGCTGGCCGGGCACGCGCCGCTGCGCGCCGAACTGCTGGAAAACGTGGACATTCTGTTCATCCGCGAACTGACAGGCGGCATCTATTTCGGGCCGCGCCAAGAACAGGGCGACGGTGATACAGCCTGGGACACGATGATCTACACGGTAGCCGAGGTCGAGCGCGTGGCCGAGGTGGCCTTCAAAGCGGCGCGGATGCGGCGTTCCTACGTTCTATCGGTGGACAAGGCAAACGTGCTGGCCTCGTCGCGGTTGTGGCGGCGGACGATCAACCAGGTAGCGGAGCGCTACCCGGACGTGAAAGTGGAGCACGCGCTGGTGGATGCCTTTGCGATGCAGATGATCAAGACACCCAGCCGCTACGACGTGGTAGTGGCCGAAAACATGTTTGGCGACATCCTGACGGACGAATCGGCGGTACTATCCGGCTCGCTGGGGATGCTGCCCTCGGCGTCGCTTGGCACGGGCAAATTCGGCGTGTACGAGCCAATTCACGGCTCCGCGCCGGACATCGCCGGGCGCGGCATCGCCAACCCGACGGGCACGATCCTGAGCGCGGCCATGCTGCTCCGGCACAGCCTGGGCCTGGAAGCCGAAGCGCTGGCACTCGAAAACGCAGTGCAGGCGGCGCTCGAAGCAGGCGCACGGACGGGCGACATTGCGGAGCCGGGTAAACCCGGCCTGGGGTCGGCGGAGTACGCCGAACGGGTGCGGGCGGCTCTGGCAGCCGTGAAGATCGGCTAGGCAGTTCCGCCCTCACCTGAATCCAGGGTGGCTGGGTCACATTAGCCTTGTGGCGGCCTGGCATGTTCCTCGGGACTCCCCGGATGCACGGGGCCGATAGCGTGGTGGCTACGCGACCAGTGAATGTCGATGCGTCCGGGTAGAATATACGGGATAGGCAGCACCAGGTACAGGATAATACTCAGGGGCGTACTGACGAATGATAGTCCGATGGCGACGAGGCAGATCATGGGGGCTATCAGGATGCGCCGCTTCGACGCTTCGATTTGCTGCTCAGGGAGATCGGCATCCACGAGACGATGCTTGTGAGTGGCATACCAGTAGTGGAGATACAAACACGCGCCCACCACGATCAGGTTGACCCCATAAATGATGACCGCGATCTGCTCGTGCCGATACTCACCGATCAGCGCGGCAGAGAACGGCACAAAGGCCACGCACATGAGAAACAGGATGTTGATCCACAGCAGCGTGCGGTTCGCGTGCCGGATAAACCGGAATTGCGCGTGATGCCCGACCCAGTATACGCCGACGATGATAAAACTCATCGCGTAGGCCAGGTATTTCGGCCACATGTTAATCAGTTCGCGCAAAAGCTGTGGCCCGACGGGTTCGCCCTGCACCTGTGGCACGCGAATATCCAGAATCAACAGCGTGATCACGATAGCGAAAACGCCATCGGCGAAGGCCTCAATTCTGCTGATGCTCAAACCTACAGGCCCTGATCTGCCGTGTGCGGCGTGCTGTTTTTCCATACGTGAAAGCCCTCGATTTTCAGTGAACGGCTGGCGAGATCAAAGGTTGGGCCGTGCTTGGATCGCCGTGCCCGGTAGTATATATGCGGACAGTCGGCAGAACCAGAAGAGAGCGGTAGCCTGAGTGAGCCTCCATCGCCTCAACCACTAGTCATTATGGTGAAGTTTACCGCGCCGCCGGGTCCTGCTCCGAGTGCAAAGTGCTGCCGCCAAGCTGCGTGCGACCAGGCCAACGCGCCAATGTTGTTCATTACTGCTTTTGGCTTTCGACGCCTACGGCACGATAAGTGTAGCACTGTTATGTTCTTGTTATGAAAACCCGACCTTTTTATGCGTTACATTTGCCAGCCGTTTTTCGGTAATTAAAACAGGTACAACACGTGTTCCTGATCGGACAATTGATGCAGATCCCCAGTCAATTGTCATGATACTTACGGGGGTAGGGGACTTCGACCACCCCCGAACTTAAAGCCGAAGCGTCAGGCACCTTCCACATCTTCGAGGTCGCGGTGACAGGCAACATTTTGATCGTTGACGACGACAATGCAGTTTGTAGGTCTATCCAGGAGGTCCTGGCAAAGAGAGGCTACGAAGTCTGTACTGCCGACAACGGAGCCGCCGCTCTGAGCGTTATTTCTCACAACATGCCGCGCCTCATTTTTCTGGCAGCACACATGCCGGTGATGGATGGATTGACATTTCTACATCACTATTTGCAACTTCCAGGGGCACACGCTCCTATCATCGTGATGTCGGCCAAAAATGACACTTTAAGCCGGGCACTGGCCCTCTATAGCCACGGCTTTCTGGAAAAGCCTATTCAGCGAGAGAAACTGCTGCTGCTGATCAAGCGCTATCTGCGCTGAAGTACCTGGCAGGAAGCCATACGCAGCGATCAGGCACTGGCCCCGATTCGGTTAATGGCTTGCTGTACCGTGTCGATGATTTGATCGATGTCAGGCGGCGGCTGTGGCGCGTTTCTCAGGCGCTGCAGATCGCCCAGGAAGATTTCCAGCGGTGAAGCGCTTTGTAGCTGGCGGGTAGCACTGGTCAGATTCCTTTTCGCGTCATCGACCTGCCCCAGAACAAGCTGCGCGGTGGTCAGGTCCAGGCGTGTCCAGTAATCGGCGGGATTGGCATCCAGCAGGCGCGAGGACATGGCAGCCGAACGTCTGAAGTATTCTTTGGCCTCGTCGAGCCTGCCGTCCATAAACAGCAGCATCGCCAGATTGACCACCGGGTACGTGCTCTGCGGCGTAATGCGCGCCGCTTCTTCGTAGCAGCGGATGGCGTCGGCAATCCGGTTCTGACGCTTGTACAGGCCGCCCAGCACGCCATAGACCGACTCGCCATTGATGTCTCGCACGGCGGGGTCGCTCTTGAGCGCTTTCAGGAAGCGGTTCTCGGCTTCTGAATAACGCAAGTTCCGCTCATTGGGGTCTTTGGCGCGGTCTCCCTGGAGGCGCAGGGCATAGGCCAGCGCCGCTTCTGCCGGAGCGTAGTCCTCGCCCCCTGACAGGGCGAGTTCCAGGTGATGGATGCCTTTCTCGATGTCCCGATCCTGAATGTAGAGTTCGCCCAGAAAATAGTTGATGGCGCGGTTTTCCGGGTCCAGGTCGTAGGCTTCGCGGTAAACCCGAAGGGCCGCCTTGATATTCCGCGATTCCAACTGCTGCTCGCCGAGCTGCATCAGTGAGAGGGCGCGGATGGCCCGGTTGCCTTGTCCGCGCACTTCTGCCGTCTCGGCTTCGAGCCTGGCGCGCATCTCGTCCAGTTCGGCGCGTGCTTTGTTCAATTCACCCCGATATTCGCTGATGGTACGCAGCCCGGTATAGCCAAAGGCGGCTGCACTCAGCGCGGCCAGGATTGTGCCGATCACACCCGCCACCTGGATAAAACTGAGCATCGAATTGACCAGATTCACCGCCTGATTCGCGTCGGCGCTGGCCTTGTTGGCCGCCGCCAGAATGTCGTCGGGGGAGGCGGACGGGGCGGACGGCGCAGTTGGGGCGGGACCCGGCGTGCCGGTAGGTTCCTGGGCAGCGGCTGGCAGCCAGGCCAGAGAGCTAAACAGGCACAACGTCAGGAGCAGTAATCCGGCAAACACAGATCGTTTCACAGGAATCCCTCCGGTTGGCGATTCTGAGTGCGGCGCGCGACACGGCAACCCTGTTCACCGTCTGATGAGTGTAACATAGTCGAGTGCTCAGGAAAATTTGATGGATTGTCAGTTTGCAGGCAAAATTGTCGAGATTGTTGGAATCGGGCCAAATCTTTATTGATCTTGCCGCAGCCTCGCAGTATAATGACGCGCGGTCTGCGGACCTATCGAGTTTTCAATCCCTATAAGGAGCATGGCAGGATGAGTACAGAAAGCGGGGAAATCACCACCCCGGCCCCCGCACACTCCATCGCGGACTTAAAACCAAAGATGGAATTGCGCGGCAGAGTCAAAAAGATCGAGCTTTACGGCGCCTTCGTGGACGTCGGCGTCGGGCACGATGGCCTGCTCCACATTTCGCAACTCAGCACCGAGCGTGTCAAAAACGTGAACGACGTGGTCAAAGAAGGTGACGAAGTCACCGTGTGGGTGCGCAACGTGGATCAGGCACAGGGCCGCATCGACCTGACCATGATTCGCCCGCCCGGACTCGGCTGGAATGAGATTCAGGTCGGCCAGACGTTGACCGGGAAAGTCGTCCGCGTCGAGAAATTCGGTGCGTTCGTCGATATTGGCGCTGAACGTCCGGGCATGGTGCACGTCTCCGAGCTTGCCAGCGGCTACGTGAGTTCCCCGTCTGAGGTCGTCAAGGTTGGCGACGAGGTCCAAGTGAAGGTCATCAAGGTCAACAGCAAGAAGAAGCAGATTGACCTGAGCATCAAGGCCCTTGAGGAGCCGGTGCGCGTGGCACAGCCCGAAGAGGATGACGAGAAAGTGCCGACGGCGATGGAACTGGCGTTGCGCCGCGCAATGCAAGGCACAGAGATGGCCCAGGAGTACGAAGCGGCCCACAAATCCTCCAGGAATCGCCGCGAAAAACGCAACGAAAAGCACCGCCAGCAGCAAGAAGAACTCTTGTCCCGCACGCTCCGCAATCGCGTTAAGTAGCCCGGACTCATCGCGCGTACTCAGACGCTGCCAGGTGATACTTGTCCACAGGAGATCGCAGGCGACCTCAGGCTTGGGGTATGCCTGCGTTTTGTTTTGAGCGCAGGCGAGGCATTACGAGAGTGGTTGAGCAAAGAACAACAACAGGTCGAGTTTGCCCAGACTGATTCTGTCGCCTTCGTTCAAGCGGTACAGATGTTGTGGCTCCAACCAGATACCGTTCACCTCGGTGCCGTTGGCGCTGCCCAGATCGCGGATGTAGAGCATGCCGTGCGACAGGTAGAGGATGACGTGCCGGCGCGAGACACCAGCGGCGCGCCCGTTGAACGGCGTCAGATCCAGGTCAGCGATGTATTGCTGATCGGGATCGGATCGGCCTATGATGATCTGATCAGTGATTTCGAGGCTGACAATCCGGTTCGCGCTGCCAACTTGAAAGATCAAACGCCAGTTTCCCGGCTTCGCTTCCGGCAGCGGCACGACTGGTTGGGGAGCGGGAGTGGTTGTATCGGGCAATAGCAAGGGCTGAGGCAGTGTTTCCGAAGCAGACTCAGTACCATCCATCGTACTATTCCTTGATATTGCGGTGTCGGGTCAGCAGGCTCATCCTGGCCTCAATCATACCATAAAAAAACGAAAAACATACTATTGTTAAGTGATGCATCGACTAAAAATCGCCGCCATTGTGCGAGTTGACAGAAAATGAAAGTTTGATGAGCGTTTGAAGACATCACCCTGTGAGGTTCCATGAACAGCACACCCACCAGGCCCGTTACCAGCCGTACCCGCGCCCCTGTCAAGCGGCAGAACGCCCAGAACTATCTCTTGCTGACGGTGATGAGCTTTGCGGCGTCAGTGGTGCTGACCCGGCTGTTCCTCATGCTGACGGGCTTCCCCAAGATCGGCGCGGGCGCGTTCCACGTGGCGCACGTGCTGTGGGGTGGCTTGCTGCTGTTTGTCGCAGCCTTGCTGCCGCTGGTCTTCGCCAACCGCTGGGTCTATACCGTCAGCGCGCTGCTGAACGGCCTGGGTGTCGGCCTGTTCATCGACGAGGTGGGCAAGTTTATCACGCAGAACAACGACTATTTTTACCCGCTGGCTGCGCCGATCATCTACGGCTTCTTCCTGATCACAGTGCTCATCTATTTCCAGGTACGTCGCCCACCTTCGCAGAACGCTCGCGCCGAGCTGTATCGCGCGCTGGACATGTTCCAGGAAATGCTCGATCACGACCTGGACGAACAGGAGCGGGCCGATCTGGAAACGCAGCTCCAGCACGTCATCCAGCACGCTGACCAGCCCGATCAGGCGCGGCTGGCGAGCGTCCTGACCGATTTCCTGGCTGCCGATACGCTATACCTGGCGCCGGACGTGCCGACCCTGTGGGAACGTCTCGTGCAGCGCGGGCGAGCATTCGAGGCACGCTGGATCGGCCCGCGCCGCCTCAAGGTGATCATCATCAGCGGCCTGGGGCTGTTCAGCTTCGTCGCAGTGGCTGAACCTGCGGTGATCCTGTTTGGCTTGTTCTCGCCTGGCGCGCTTGAGGACATCGCCCGGCATCTGATCGAGCAAGGGCAGGTCACCGGTCTCTACAGTCTGCAATGGTTCTTTGTGGGGCAGGCGCTTCAAGGCGTGGTCGGCATCGTGCTGCTGGCCGCTGCGCTGCTCATGTTCACCGGGAGGGATCGGCGCGGCAGCCAGCTTGGTTATTTTGGCCTGCTGGCCTCGCTGACCTCCGTGAATCTGCTGACACTCTACTACAATCAGTTTGGCAACCTGCTGTTGATTGTGATTGAATTCGGGCTGCTGCTGGCGCTCCTGCACTACCGGCGGCGCTATCTGCGGCAGCGGACGCCAGCGGGCGAGGAGAGCGATTCATGATCGGCGCCCGACGCTAAAGCATCGGGCCGAATCAACGAAGCCCGCTGAAGCGGGCTACAGAGGAGTGGCTGAAACTTAGATTGTTTTCCGGCTCCTCTCTCCACCCTGTGGAGAGGGGTTGGGGGGTGAGGTCAAAAGCTAGAACACTTCCTGCGTGGTCGCCGGCGTCCCAGGCTGCTCCGGTGCGCCATTCTGGTTGCTCTCGTTCGGATTGGCCGGGACGGGCGCAGCCAGCGCCGGGATCGACTCCAGGCTGAAGCGCAGTAGCCGCCCCGTGTCCGCATCAGCCAGTACCAGTCGCCCGGCATTGTCCACCGTGATCCCACCGAGTTTCCCGAACTGGTTAGCGCTGTAGTTCGGGGCCGTGCCCAGGCTGCCAAAGGAGGTCAGCGGCACGCCGTTTGTATCAAAGACCAGCACCCGCCCGGCGTCTGGATCGGTGACGAACAGGTACGAGTAGGTCTTGTCCAACGCCAGGAACGGACGGCTGCCCGTCTCGGTGGTGGCGCCCCAGGCTTGCAGCGTCCACGAGCGGCGATAAGTGCCGTTCAGGTTGTAAACGTTGATCCGTTTGTTCCAGGTGTCGGCGACGAAGATTTCGCTCGTCTGCGGGTCGATGGCAAGACCAACTGGCTCATTCAAGTCGCCCAAGCGTGCGCCGCCCTGCCCGATGTTGTACAGGAAAGCGCCCTGTGCGTCGTAAACGCGGATGCGCTTGTTGCCCGTGTCGGCCACGTACACATGATTCTGGGCATCGACGGCGATGTCACGCGGCCCCCAGAAGCCATCCGGCTTGCCGGACTGCCCCGGCGCAACCTGCTCGAACTGCCCCCACATGCGCAGGAAGTGGCCGTCCTTGTCAAAGACCTGTATGCGGTGGTTCCAGGTATCGGCCACATAGATCGTGCCGTCCTGCCCGACGGCTACGCCCCAGGGTTCGCGGAACGTGCCGCCGGGCGCTGCGCCCTGATCGACGCTGCCCGCCTGCCCGAACTGGCGCAGGAAGTGGCCGTCGAAATCAAAGACGGAGATACGCGCATTCTGGCTGTCGGCGACATATAGATTACCATCCGGCCCGACGGCCAGACCGCGCGGGTGATTGAGCAGACCCGGCGCGTCGCCCGTGCCGGACATGACCGAATTGGCCTGGCAGGTGTCGCACTTCAAGGTCTTGAACGGGTCTTCGGGCAGTCCGGCTACCTTCGCCGCCCCGGTGCCCATATCCCAGATTTGTGCGGCCACGTCCTTGCGCACGTAGAAGTGCATCCAATCGGTCACGGGCCACTTGCTGACCGAGAAATCTTTGTTGACGGCCTTGCCATAGGCTGTGTAATCGCGGTTCCACCAGATGTCCCACAGGCCCTCGCGCAGCGCCGAGCCGCGTACCCAGCCTTCGGGCAGGTCGGCATCGCCCGCAAAGACGTTGTCGATGCGGCTCACGTTCAGGTCGAAGTAATCCTGCATCGGCCACCACAGCCGGGCGTACTTGACCTCATAGAACTTATCGGCAAGCTGGCTCTGCACCTTCGAGTTGTTGCCGTCGCCCACGACCACCGCCACGTTCTGGTCGAGATCGGTAACGCCGGTCATGTCGCCCTTGAAGCTGCCCGGCGGGTAGTTGCGGAAGTACCACGAACCCGGCCATGAGACTTCGTTGTCGTAGGCGACTTTGATATTCAGGCCGTCCGTCGTGCGGCGGCTGATGTCCTCGATCACGTTCATGACGATCTTGTTGGCGGGCGCGCCATGCGCGTAGACCATGAATTCGGTGGCGTAATCGTAATTGATGTAAGCCGCCATAAATGCAGTGCGGGTCGTCAGGACCGCCAACAGCACGAAGAAGCCTGCCAGCCCGATCCGCAGCGATTGGGACGTGCCCACCTGCTTCCAGACCCGGTAGACGGCGTAGCCGACCAGCCCGGCCAGCAAAACCGCGCCGAGCCAGGTAAAGGTGCGGAGCAGTTCCTCGCGCTCAATGCCGCTGAAGGGCGCGACTCCTATCACGAATGGGCCGGCGACGTTCGCCAGCGCCAGCACCAGCACAGGCGTCAGCAGAATGATGGCCCAACCGCGCTGCCAGAAGCTCTGCCAATCGAACGTATCCAGGACCATGCCGATGTACCAGCCCGTGATGAAAATCAGCGGCACGGTCAGGTGTGTCGTCAGCCAGGGCATTTTTTCGCCCGCCATCGTGAAGGCCATGATGAGCAGCACCGCCCAGTAGCCGACGAAACCCAGGAACGGCATCCGGTCTACCCACTCGGCCTCCGGAATGATGCGACGGCGTTCTTCTTCGGTTGGGCCGGTTTCAGTGAGCGTTTCCAGCGCCACGTCCTCTGCGCCCACTCTCTCAAAGGGCTGTGTCTGGCGCATGGCGTTGACCATCGTCGCATCGGCGCTGGTGGGCGGCGGTTGGCTCACCATTTCGCCGTCATGTTCCTGCGAGAAGTCGTGTTTGCGCTTTTCTCTGATTTCCTGGATTTCCTGTGCCGGTGGAGCCTGATCTGCGTCTGCTGGCACAGGTGTATCTGCGCCAAAGCCCGCCGCTTCCGACTGCACCAGCATCTCGCTGGCGATGGCGGCGGCTTCTACTTCGGCCATCCGCTGCGCGCGGAAACGCCACAGCCCGAACATCCCGGCGATTCCGGCGAAGATGGCCCCAATCACAGGCAGATACTCGTAGACCGGCAGTTCGACAAGCAGGTAGTAATACTGCGGCTGGCTGCCGCGTCGGACGCCCTGCTGCTCCAACCAGTAGCCGAGCGACCCGATCAAGCCCGTGACGATACCGTTGATGTTGGTGAAAATCGTCGTGAAGAAGAAGGCGAAGATCGCGTAGAAGGTCGCGGCACAGGCCAGCCACGCGCTGGCATTCCAGCACAGGCCCGCGCTGATGGAGATGGCCGCAATGGGCAGCATAACCAGAATGCCCGCTCGGACCAGTTCGATAGAGACGTTCGACTCGTCGAGCTTGTAGCCTGCCAGGAACAGCGGAAAGGCGGCCAGCCAGGGCAGCACCAGTGTCCCCATGACAATCAACACGTCGAATACAGGGTAGCGCTTCATGTCCTGGAAGAAAGATGTGAGGAAGCGCAGCACCAGTATCCCGGCCACTGCCGCGATCCCGATCACCCACGTCGCCAGTATCCACAGGTCCTGTCTGGTCCGCTCCCCCGCGACAGTGCCAATGGCGCGGCTGCGCTCCTCCAGGAAGACCAGCACGGCACAGGTGACGATTGCGACCAGCACCAGCAAGCCAATATCCAGCCAGGGCAGACGCGGCGAACGGGCGAAGCGGATCAGCGCCGGGACAATCACGGCCAGCGCCAGCACCAGGCCGAGCAGAGTCACCCAGATAATGAGCCGGTTCATCCCGGCTGCATCGACGGGTGTGTCTGGTTTAGGCTGAACGATGCTCAGGATGCAGGTCATCGCCAGGGCCGCAATTACGCCGATGATGATCCCGGCCAGGATGACTTTGAAAGTGGAGTTGCCGCGCAGACTGATCGCGCCGAGCGTTTCGCGTAGAGGACGGAGCAGCACAACGGCGAGTATAAGCAGCGCCAGGGCAATCGGCACGGCCAGCAGCAGGCCGGAGCCTGGCGAGCCGTTGGGAAACAGCGCTTTGCCGAGGACACCACTGAGCGACAGGCTTACCGCGCCGACAATCAGCAGCCCGACTACGCCGCCGACCACTCTACCCGATACAGGCCGGATCAGCCCGGCCCGCGCGCCCTGCATCACCTGGAACAGCCAGTACAGAGTCAATACGCTGCCGAAGATGGCGATGTACATGAAGGCCACTTCTTTGGAGGCCAGCGACAGCAGCATGGCAGCCGATAATAAGATCAGGTGGCGCGTTTGCCTGGGCCGAACGCCGTCGATGTAGGCGAAGATGGCGTAAACCATCAACAACGTGAAGAAGATCGAAGGCGTATCTTCACGAATGTATCGGTTGTGGAACAGAATCATGGGGCTGATCAGCAGCAGCAGCGAGGAAACCATCGCGCCGCGCCGCCCAAGCCAACGTTCGAACAGCAGCTTGGGAAAGAAGACCAGGATCACGCCCAGGATGGCGGGGTACAGCCGGGCGCTGAAATCGTTGTCACCAAAGAAGAAATACATCAGCGCCGTCATGTGGAACAGCACCGGCCCGTGCATAAGCGGCGTGTGCGCAAAGTCACCTTTTTTGTACAGGTTGTAGCTGTATGTGGTGTGCAGGCTTTCGTCGTGGCTCATCACGCGATCACCCAGGTTGACGAAGCGCGTCAGCACGGCTGCTGCGAACAGCGTGACGTAGTAGATCGCTTCCCAGTTCAGGGTATAGGCCCGCGCCAGCAAGCTGTTCAGCGGGGAAATATCGATCTCAACGTTGCGGCCAGGTGGCGTTTGTTCAATCGTTGCCATCCGCACAAACCTTTCCGGTTATTCAATAAGGAGACAGTCAATCTAGAGTAACATGGGAAACGGCGGAAAACCTCACCGGTTGTCTAACTCCTGAATGCTCATGCCCAGCGTTGGCCCGGCATGTGGTGCGGGTGAGGCCAGCGGCAGAATGAGTCGCGCGCTGGCCGTTTCGCTCGGCTTGGGCGCATCGGCTACCGGCTCGATGGTGTGGACAGGCGTTACGGTGGGGCGCACGTCGGCGGGCACAGCCTGAAAGGGCGCGGCGACGGCGTGCTTCTGGCCCGTGAACAGCGACGACACCACGAACGCGCACAGCAGCATGAGCACCAGCATCACGCCATACGACGGCAGCCAATGGCTCAGACGGCGCGGCGTGCGAAAATCCAGCCAGATCGCGGGCCACAGCCGCGCAAGCTGGCCGCGCCGGGGTTGCCCGATGCGCGGCATGTCCCGCGCAATGTCCCGTGCCAGCCGTTCCTCCCGCCGCAGCGCCTCGCGGCAGTCGGCGCACATGCGAACGTGCACCGCCACGCGATCTCGCTCCGGACGGGAAAGCTGATCGTGGGCGTAGGCGGTCAACAGGTGCTTAACGTGTTTGCGCATCATAGACTTGCCCCTGAAATCATCCCTGGAAGCTCCATAGTTCTTCCAGAAGCGCGACATTTTCCTCCGCGTTCAAGGCTTCACGCAGTGCCTCATGCGCCAGCCGGACGCGGCTTTCGGCGGTCTTTTGCGGGCAGTCCAGCACATCCGCCATTTCGCGGTAGGTCAGACCCTGCCCATAACGCAGGGCAATGGCTTCGCGCAGCCGGGGAGAGAGCTTCGCCAGCGCGCTTTCAAGCGCCTCGCGGACACCCATGCGTGCGACTGCCGCCTCCGGCGTGTGATCCTCCGGCGCGGCGGGTTCCAGCCCCAGGTTCAGCAGGTTGGAGAGCGCCACGCTGGGCAACCATTTGCGCCGCCGGGCATTGCGGCAGCGACTGACGGTGATGGTGTATAACCAGGTGCGAAATGCACCTCGCGCCGGGTCGTAATTGGGCAGATGGCGGTAGGCATAAACCATCGACTCCTGCACCACGTCCTCGGCGTCCTGCTGGTGCAGCAGAATGCTATAAGCCAGCCGGTACAGGCCCGGCGCAACGGTTTCATACAGCTTTGCGTAAGCGGCCTGATCGCCGCTCAGGCAGCGCTCAATCAATGCGAGGATGGCGCTTTCGTCCTGGGATGGCTGTGAAGTCATGCTGGTCGCTTCCACTGAAGATGATAGCCTGCCATTACGATCCATCAATACACCGTCCAACACAATACTCCTCACCGAATTTTCCTTCAGGCCTTGCCTCGCCCTCCAATAGATGCGGAAAATGGCTGGCGTAATCATTCGATCAGGATGTTTTGTCTGCGCAACGCGCCCTGGCGTAGACAAGGCGTTGATTTTTGCGCCCGCATCCCGGGTTATACTCAGGATGTATTTCACAATTATAGCGGAAGGTACGCGGCATATGGCAGAGTTCCCCGGCAAAGGCAAGGTCGCCATCATCAAAACGCAGCCCGGAACGGTTCTGCGCGACATTGGCGAGGTGATGCGCCTGGCAAATTACGAACAGGCGTTGCCCAAAGACAGAGACACCATCCTGAAAATCAACATCTCTTGGGATACCTGGTATCCGGCCTGCTCAAGTACGCCCTGGCAGATCGAGGGCGTAATCCAGGAACTACAGCGCGCGGGCTATCCCAAGATCATCGCGGCGCACAATGATACCGTCGTGGTGGACTCGCACAACGGCGAAGTCAACAACAAGCACAAATTCGTCACAGATAAGTACAACGTCGAGACGTGGCATCTGTGGGAACCACGTCACGAATGGGTGCGCTACGAGCCGAAACAGCCCTTCCTGGTGCTGGATCGCGTTTACCCCGAAGGCGTCTACATCCCCAAAGATTTCTGCGGGCGCAATGTAGTCCAATTACCAACCGTGAAGACCCATGTCTTCACGACCATCACAGGCGCGATGAAGAACGCCTTTGGCGGGCTGCTGCATCGCAAACGGCACTGGACGCACTCGGTTATCCACGAGACGGTGGTCGATCTGCTGCAAATCCAGCAGGACATTCACACAGGCATCTTCGCCGTAATGGATGGCACGTTCGCGGGCGATGGGCCGGGGCCGCGCGCCATGCGCTGGCACGAGAAGGACATTCTGCTGGCCTCGTCGGATCAGGTCGCCATCGATGCCATGAGCGCTTACTTGCAAGGCTTCGACCCGATGACGCTGGACTTCATCCGGCTCGGCCACGAGCGCGGCTTTGGCGTGGGCGACCCGGCGCAGATCGAGGTGATCGGCTACGATCTGTCCCAGGAACCGCGCTGGAATTTCATTCAGGAGGACACCTTTGCCAGCAAGGGCCAGAAGTTGATCTATCACGGTTGGTTGAAGGGTTTTGAGTCGATCCTGCTGCGCTCGCCCATCGTTCCCTGGAGCTACACGGCCAGTCACGTCTACCACAACCTGTACTGGTATCCCTTCGTTGGACGGCAGCGGGTGCAGGCCGCGCTCAACACCAAGTGGGGACGCCTGTTCCAGCAGTACGGCGACGGCAGCGTCGTCATGGCGGGCGCTGATCCACAGACGGTGGCGACGGCGGCCTTCGGTGGGGCGCTGGCGCTTGGCGGGGCGTTGTTCCTGGGCGGCCTGGCGCTGATGCGCGGGCGGCAGGGCCGGTGATGTTGACCTCATCCCCAGCTCACCTTTCCGAATGTGGAGGGGAAGCCGTTTATGCCAGTGACGCATGCCCGACGCTAAAGCATCGGGCTGAATCAGTGCAGCCTGCTTCAGCGGGCTGCCTATCTACAACGCTGTCCGAACGAAGAGATGAAAGACCATCAGCCGACTGTGCATTTAGCCCCGTAGGGGCTTCATTGATTCAGCCCTGTGGCTTCTGCCCAGGGCGCTGCTGAGGCAATAATTGTGTCTCGACCCTGGCGATACTATCTCCACAAGCTGTGGCTCGGACTGGCGCTGCGCTGCCCGAACTGCGGGCAGGGCCGCATGTTCAGCGGGCTGTTCAGCATGGAAAAGACCTGCCCGCACTGCGACGTGCGCTACGAGCGTCTGTCCGGCGAATCTATCGGCGGTATGTTCATCAACCTGGGGCTGGCCGAGGTCATTTCGGTATTCGGCTTCTTCGCCATTCAGCTTGCCTTCAACCCGCCAATGCTGCCACACATCTTGTTCTGGGTGGCGTTCAACATCCTGTTCGT
The DNA here is from genome assembly GCA_021325095.1 of Chloroflexota bacterium. Classification (GTDB taxonomy): domain Bacteria; phylum Chloroflexota; class Anaerolineae; order Aggregatilineales; family UBA2796; genus JAJPHV01. The sequence continues at coordinate 54,509 of JAJPHV010000047.1, forward strand.
GCTGCTGTTCTACCGCCACGCACGCGGGCTATGGGTAGCGATCAACTATTTATCCAGCGGCGTGTATGCTGACCGGAATTAGGAAGGCACTTATGTCAAGAAAACACGTGCTCCTGTTTTTCCTGCTGATCTGGATTGGCGTCGGCACCGCGCTCGAAAGGATGCCAACCAGCGCCCAACCACAAACCCAACAAGACTGCCCTGGCGCGCCGCCCTCCCGTCTGACAGTGGGCGGCTCCGGGCAGGTTACGATCACGCCCCCCGGCCAGGTTGCGATCCCGGTGCGCGTGCGCAGTGCGGCGGGCCGAAGTGGCAAGATCATCGGCCAGATCACCGACGGCACAACCTTCACGGTGGAGGAAGGCCCGGTCTGTAAGGACAATTACGCCTGGTGGCGCATCACTACCGACGGAATCGAGGGCTGGGTGGCTGAGGGCGATTCGAGCGGCTATTTCGTCGAGCCACTTGAGGCCGGTGGTCAGAACGATAATCCGCAGCCAACCCCAACCGGCGCGGTGACGCCGCTGCCAACACTGCCGCCCATCGAAGGTGGCGAGGGAGCCAGCCTGCACTTCGCGGCGTTCAACCCCGGCAAGATCGACGTGTCGGGCAACTTGCAGCCCTACCAGATCGCGCCGGACTTCAATAATCTGGTGGTAGCGGCGGCGCTGAACGCCGACCAGTTGGATTTCGTGCAGCGCAATGGATTCGTGGTCAGCCCCGGCAACGAGTTGGAGTTCTACACCGTTTACGAGAAGGCACGCTACAACTACCAACCGCTGTTCATCACCACCGACTCGCTGCTGCACAGCTTTCATCTGGTTTTCGACAAGGTGCTACGCACGGCGGAATCCGAATACTTCATTCCACTGCTCAAGGACATGAACAAGAGCGTGCTGGCCCAGGCCGACAAGAATTACCAGGCGCTCAAGAACACCGATTGGGCCGACGCCGCGAAGCGCACTGTCGCCTACGTCAGTGTTGCCTCAAAGCTGGTCGATCCGGCGGCAAAAATCCCCTCCTACGTCAACGACGTGGTCAACCAGGAAGTCGCCAACGTCAATAACGCGGCGGGCGTCGGGCCGAGCGTCATCTTCCCCGAACTGGAGAACGGCGAGGACTTCACGCAGTACATCCCGCGTGGGCACTACACCAAGAGCGATGAACTCAAGGCGTATTTTCGGGCCATGATGTACTACGGGCGTATGACCTTCCGTCTGAGCAAACCCGAAGAAACGAAATCAGCGCTGGTGCTTTCATTGTCACTGCGGGACTCGAACGTGCGCGGCAAGCGCGGCGTGGACGCCTGGGCAGACCTGTATGAGCCGACGGTGTTCTTCGTTGGCAGGTCGGACGATCTGTCGATTCCGCAGTATCTACAGGTGATCGATCAGGTCTACGGCAGTGGCGCGAACGTACAGATCATTCAGAGCAAACCGCTCGACGCCTTCGTTAACGCTGCTAATGCCCTGCCCGCGCCCAAGATTCTGGGCGCTGTGATCCGCGACACGGACGACATCGAAAAGGAAACCAAAGGGCTGCGCTTCATGGGCCAGCGCTTTGTCTGGGATGCCTACGTGTTCCGCAACCTGATTTACCGCAACGTCGGCACACGAGACAAACCGCGCGCGCTGCCGATGGCGCTGGACGTGTTTGCGGCGCTCGGCTCCGAGCGCGCCTCGGCCATCCTGGAAAAAGAGGGCGCGCCGTCCTTTGAAAACTACACCTCGCAGATGCAGAAGCTGCGCGGCGAACTGAGCGGCCTGAGCGAGGCGGACTGGACGGAAACGCTGTACAACTCGTGGCTGTATACGCTCAACGCGCTGGCGCAGCCTGTCCCCAGCGGCTACCCAACCTTCATGAGCAACCCGGCTTACGCGGATCGCAGTCTGTACGCGGCGCTGGGCAGCTTCGCCGAACTGAAGCACGACACGATCCTGTACGCCAAACAGGCATACGCCGAGATGGGTGGCGGCGGCGGCAAAAGCCCGCCCCCCGAACCCGTCGCGCCGCCCAACTATGTCGAGCCGCTGCCGCTCTTCTGGGCACGGTTGGCAGCGCTGGCTGAAATGACCTACGAGGGGCTGGGCCGCCGCCAACTGCTCAACCCATCCGACGCCGACACCCTCCAAAAGGTCGCGCAGTTGGCCCGCCGCTTCCAGGACGATTCGGCGAAGGAATTGAAGGGCGAAGCGCTCTCCGACGAGGAGCAGAACCGACTGCGCTTCTATGGCGGCGACCTGGAACAGATCCTGGCAGCCACAGCGGATGAATACAACAAGGACGCGCCGCCCAACGCTTTCGAGAATCAACCACAGGCTGCGGTGATCGCCGACATCGCCTCGTCGGTGGGGGCCGGGAACACAAAGGAACAGAAGGTATTGGAGATCGGCGTTGGGCGCGTGTTCGACATGTACGCCGCCGTGCCGGTCAACGGCAAGCTGTGGCTGGCGCACGGTGCAGTCTTCAGCTACTACGAGTTCGAGCACCCGCTCAATGACCGCCTGACCGACGAGAAATGGCAGCAAATGCTTGATCAGGGCAAAGCGCCCCCTGTCCCGGATTGGACGTTCAGCTTCATGTCCAAGACTACGGTTGACTCGGAACTCTCTGCTGCCGTGCGCAATTTCCAGAACTACCTGAACGGCATACTCTGGAACGATCCGGTGGCCTCGTATGAGCAATTTCGACAGCAGTCGAGCGACAAAGTTGCCAAGTTCCTGGTGACGCAGCTTGAGCCGCTGGCGAAGGCTCACCAGTACGAAGGTCGCCAGATCATCGAGACCAGCTTCCGTTCGTTCGATATGCAGGACGCCAAAACCGCCGTCGTGACCACGCGCGAGACCTGGCGCGGCGAACTGCATAACTACGGCCCCGATGCATTCAGCGACGGCCCGAAGATCGCAGAGCGCGGCCCGTACACCATCGACGTGACCTACACGCTGACCAAAGATCAGAACGGCTTCTGGAGTGTGAGCAACGTGGTCGTAAACGGCACGCTGCCGCCCTGGAACAAGGCGGCGTCGTGATGGAGCTTTGCAATTTGGCACGGATAGCCTGCGCCCGGCGCTCAAGCGTCGGGCATGCGGATTATGGCATAAAACAACATAAGCTCAATCGCTTTCAGCCCCAGAGGGGCTTCGTAATCTCAGCCCAGTGCTTTAGCGCCGGGCTAAAGATTGGCATTATTACACTGTTCCTCATTATCGCAATTCTCCCGCCCGCAAGCTCTGCCCGCGCCGACACTACCGCCCCCGATCTATCCTTGTACCCAACACTGTTCAAGCGGGCTGACGCGCCCACCGCCGCCGCCGATGCCGCGCAAATCCTGATGGTGGGCGACACGTCGTTTGCACGCGGTGTCGAGGAAGCCACCAACCAGTATGGTATGGATTACCCGCTCAACCAGGTTTCGCCCTGGCTGCAAGCTGCCGACCTGGCTGTCGGCAACTACGAGGGCGTGATCGCGCCGGACGGTGTGGGCAAGATGCGCTACGTCGGCTACCGGCTGCGTGCCCAACCGGCGGCAGCCCTGGCGCTGGCGCGGGCGGGCTTCAAGCTGCTGAACGTCGCCAACAACCACACCGTCGATTGGGGGCCGGTCAGCCTGCAAACGACGGTGGAAACGCTGCACGCCGCCGGGTTGCAAACTGTCGGGGCGGGGCCAGATGCGGAGGCCGCCCGGCAGCCTGTGGTGATCACAGTGCGCGGCGTGCGGCTGGTGTTCCTGTCGTTCACGATGGTTCCCGACCCGCCCGACTATGACCGGGACAGGGATAATATCTGGACGCGCTCCTGGTTCGGGCCGACCTTCGCCCGCGACAAGCTGGCCGGGTACGTCAAGGCGGCGCTGCCACTGGGCGACGCCGTGATCGTGCAGTTCCATTGGGGCAACGAGTACGTGCCCTGCCCGCTGGACTGGCAGATCGACCTGGCCCGCGCGGCCATTTATGCGGGTGCGACGCTGGTTGTCGGCCATCACCCGCACATTGTCCAGCCCTTTGAGAAGTTCGGCAACGGCTTCATCGCCTACAGCCTGGGCAATTTCCTGTTCGACCAGCCGCGCACGCCTGGCCTGGGCCTGTGGATCAGGATCGACAAGAAGGGGCTGATCGACGTACACGG
>JAJPHV010000018.1 GCA_021325095.1 Chloroflexota bacterium
ACAAAAAGATATTGCGGCAGCCTTAGGGGTGAGTGAAGGCGCAGTGAGCCAATGGATGGTGCGGGGACGGCAGGGCGAGTTAGCCGCGCACCCGGCACCGGGCAAGAGGCCGAAGTTGAGCCGGGACGACAAGCGAAGGTTGGTTGAGATTGTACAAGCTGGGGCAGTGGCAGCGGGGTTCGAGGGGGAGGTCTGGACAGCGAGTCGGGTCAGGCAGGTGTTGGCAGAAGATGGGCTGGACCGCGCTCAAAAAAAGGCCAAACGGGAAGGCTACACCCTAGTGTTTGCCGATGAGAGCGGCTTTGGCCTGCTGCCGATGCGGGTGCGAACCTGGGCGCTGCGTGGGCAAACACCCCGCTTGAGCGTGCCCTTGAGCCATAAGCATCTATCGGTCATGGGTGGTATGACCCTCGATGGGCGCTGGTTGACCTGGCAACTTGACCACGCTTGTCGTGGTCAAGGTTGTGTCTATTTCCTGCGCCACCTGCTGCGCCAGATTGCCGGTAAGGTGCTGGTCATCTGGGATGGCCTGCCCGCGCATCGCAGTCAGACCGTCAAAGACTTCCTGCACACTGAGGCCGCTGGACGCTTGTGGCTGGTCGCGCTGCCCGCTTATGCGCCTGACCTCAACCCCATTGAGGCCCTGTGGAACTATCTCAAACGCTTTGAACTCGCTAATCTTTGCACACGCTCACTCGATGAATTACAGCGCCATTTACGCAGAGCCATTGAGCGTCTTCGCCATCGTAAAAACGTCATCCTAAGCTGTTTTCGCCATCAATTTCACTATCTTTAGCTCTTATCGTCCGACTCAGTATATCCCGCGCCAGCAACACGCCGCTGACCGTCTTGCCGTCCACAATCTCGCCCGCCTTGATGCGCCGCACCACTTCCTCAAATGGCAAGTGCTCGACCTCGATGAACTCGTCAGCGTCCATGTCCAGCCGGGAAGCACTGAGGCCGGTTGCCAGGTACAGGTGAATGAACTCGGACGTGTAACCGGGCGCGACGAAGATGCCGCCGATCCTCTGCAAATAGCCCGGCTTGTAGCCCGTCTCCTCCTGCATTTCCCGCGCCGCGCACAGGTCGGGGGCTTCGCCCTTGTTGAGCGTTCCGGCGGGAATTTCAAGCAGGATACGCCCGGCGGCGTGCCGGTACTGCCGCACCAGGATCACGTTGCCCTTGCTGTCGATGGGTACGATAGCAACCGCACCGCTGTGCCGCACGACTTCGCGGCGGGCCGTGTGGCCGTTGGGAAGCTGTACAGTATCGGCGTAAAGGTGGACGATCCGGCCATCGTAGATCATCTCGCTGTTGACCAGCTTTTCGGTTAGCTTGTCGGGGTTCTGATCTGCTGTGGACGACACACGCTCCTCCTCGCTGAAAACGAGACCAATGGGAAGGGCGGCCCGTCTTTGAGCCGCCCTGCAAATCCTGCCAGGCTCCCCCTCTCCGCTGCGCAGAGAGAGGGTCAGGGGGTGAGGCGAACTACGGGATGACCAGACGCTGGCCGATGAAGATCAGGTTGATGTTGCTGATGCCGTTGGCCTGAGCCAGCGCCATTACGCGCACGCGATAGCGCGTGGCAATGCCAAACAGCGTGTCGCCTTCCCGGACGATGTAAACCTGCCCGCTGCCGCCACCCGCGCCAGGAATGGGCGTCGCAGCACCACCTGTGCCGACGCTCGGCGTTGGCGTGCCATTACAATTCGGGATACGCAGTTGCTGGGCGGGGACAATGAGATCCATATTGACGATGCCGTTGGCCCGTGCAATCGCTTCAGGTGTTGTATTGAAGCGAATAGCGATCCGGAACAGGCGATCCCCTTCGGCCACCGTGTAAACGCAGTCGCCGGTAATTGCGCCGGCTGCGCCCGATCCGGGAGCGCCAGGCGTGCCTTGCGGAGTAGCTGTAGTTTGTGCCAGATTTGTCCCTGGAGCCAGTGTAGCCGGAACTGTCGTTGCTGCTGCGCCCGTGCCACTCTCGGCGGGCAATCCTGTGCCAAGTGCCGTTGCAGTGGCGGTCAGATCAAACGCGGCAGTTTGCGTCACGCCCGCCAGGATTTCTGTGGCCTGGGCAAATAGAGTCGCCTGCACCGAGGTTTGGGTGGCCTGCGGGCCGCCCTCAAAGACCGGGTTGGCCGCCTGGGTGGGCGTTTGGGCCTGTGCGACGAGGGCAGGGGTCTCGGTCATCGTGGCCTGCGGAACTTCGGTTGGGATTTGCGTCGGCGGCACCACTTCCGTCGGCAGTAACGTCTGGGTCACAGTCAGCATTTCCGTCGGCGGCACCACTTGAGTCGGGATTTCGGTAGGTGGAGCCGGTAAAGTTTCTGTAGCGGGTGGCGGAGCCTGGACGGCGCTGGTGGCAGTGGCATCTAGCGCTGCGCCTGCTGTCTGGAAGCAGCCTGATACAACCAGGGAGACCAGTAGAAAGCCAAGTGCCAGCCCACCTGATCGAGAAACGATTCTCCGCATATAAATGCCTCCTGCGAACTTGGTTAGCGCCACCCAGACACGTTTGCCGGGCAACAGAGAAGAAAAAATGTCTGTTAACGTACTTGTTCTCAGTGTAGCATTACCTCGCCGACTGAGCAACCTGCTCCCTGTGCGACCTGAGATTCGAGCATAAGGAAACGAGGCGAGGTTTTCCGGGTTGAAATGAGTTACCGAAGGTCGTTTCAAGGAAAACCTCATGAGCAAGCATAACGGGGAAGACCGAATCCGACAAGCACAAGCCTGGGCGACACGGGTCAAGCGCGAGGACAGCAGGGCTGTAGGGCGGGCGGGAAGTTGGTTCTCCCGCACTTTGCGTGCAGCTAGGCTGTAGAAGCGAGTACGCGAATGCGTAACAGGTCAAAACTTGGCGCGCCCGTACATAGAACGCTTTATCAATTTCAATCGATTAACATGGCCCTCGGTCGGGCCATTGCTCCAAGCCGTCGAGAGCGCCAAACGAATGGAAGGCTCCTCACGCTCAAGACCAGCCGCAAAGGTTTGTAGGTCGGGAATGTCACACCCCTGGCAATTATGCAACCATGAAGAAAACTGTGCATCAGAGCGTTCATGAATCATACGCTGAAATTGACGGGCAATCTGGTAAGCCGTCTGCACAGTAGGATGTTGACGAATACGCGCGAAGTTCGCTTTTTCCTCATCGGTTCGTTCTTCATCAGCACGCAGTAAACACCAGACCAATTGGCGGGGCGCGGGTAGGGGAAGATTTGGGCTAGCTGTCGGTGGACTTGTGGAAGTGGATAAATATGGACGGGGTGTGGTCGGTGCCGCAATAGTACGCTGTTGTTGCATCCAGCGGGCAACTTGGTGGCGACTGCCCGTGTATCCTTGGGCCTAGATTTCACGCCATAACTGCATACTGACCGTGCAGCCTTCAGCCATCCGACGTTCTAAATAGGGCAAATAAGCATCAATCATACTCGCTTTGACCCGACTTACCGCCCGTTCAGGAAAACGAACGGCTCAGGCAAAATTACGTACAGTGGCGCGCGCCAGTGCCAATTCTCGGGCAATTCGCAGTTCTGGAACCCCTTGCGCGACCAAAGCACGAACCGCGTCATAGCGTGCCAATCGTCGGGCGCGGCTGGCTTGTTTATGGGCTTGACGATTCGGCTTGTGTGCATCCAACGCCACTGAGCGAGACGGCACGAGTGCTTGAAGTGATGTAGCCGGGTGCGGGAGATTTTCCAGTTCAGTTCGCAGTCGGTTAAGCATTCGCTCCAACGCTTCGCGCAGGTTCTTGAGCCAATGCCAACGGTCAGCGACTTGTTGAGCTTGGGGAGCACCGCTCCTGATGCCACGCATCTATTCGGTTGAGCGGTCTCGGCTGACAATCTCAATAGTAGGCTGCTCAACTAACCAAGCGGTCAATGTCTCCGCCGTGCGGTCAGGTAGCAATTCAATAGGACGCTGCTGTTCTAAATCTATTAGGATTGTCCCGGATGGCTTGCCTCGTCGCATCGCCCAATCATCGACTCCGATGACCCTGACTTTCCCCACCGACGGCAAGACGGTTTGTCGCAGCACCCGCAGCAAGGTATCGGGACTGGTCTGCATGTGTCATTGTTTGCTTAAGCGGCTTCCCATCTCCCCGCCCGTCGCTAAACCCACTGCCCGCAACGTTGTGGTCAGGCGCTCTGTTCGACGGGCAAAAACCCTTGCAAGGTCTCCAAGTGGTTCTGCAAATGTCGAGCGCGGACAGGCCTCATTTCGGCAACGAAAGCGCCTGATAGTGACACACAACTGAACCGTTCTCGTGCCGACCGGCAAGTCACGCAATGTTCGTTGGTAATGGCTATGCACGGAGCTTGATGCCTGCTTGCAACTCGGACAAACCCCTTCTGGTTGTGTCAAATGTCCATATATTTCAATTCGGTCTGCTTCGGCTTCAACTTCCCCATACTCATGCCCTGCAATTGCAGAGCTTGTCCCCAATCCGTTTCCAGTCGGCCCTTTTCCTGCTACATCTCCTGCGAGACCTTCACTCTACCACTGCCTTTGCTGCACGCAAAGTGCGGGAGAACCAACTTTTCAACCGCACTACAATATCTGGATGGCCTCACTGCTTGCCCAGTGCTTCCAAATCCTTGCCAACAATCAATTCGATGTCCACACCCGGCGGCCCATCCTTCTCCATCGAAATAGCTGTGCCATCCAGACCGAGTACCTCGGCCAGATAACGCGCCGTCTTGACTTTGCCGCCATAGACTTTGATGATCGACTTGCCATAGCCGCCCGGCTGGTCGGCGTTCCTGGCTTCGATAATGTTGAAGCCCTGCCCTTTGAGCCTGTCGGCCACCGCTTTTGCCAGCCCGTCGATCCCGGCTCCATTGGACACGACAATAGCCGCGCCCTCTGCCGATGCCTGCGTATCACCCGCTCCGCCGGGGCCGCTATCGAATAACTTCTGTACGAGATCGTGTATCCGCTCATAAACGGGTGAGAGCACCTGGTCGCCGTTCGGCAATACGCTGGGCATCAGGTAATTTCCCGTGTCAGTAATCACGGCGGAGCGGATGTTGTCCTTCGGGATAGTCTGGGCAAGCTGCGCCAACTGCAACATCTCCTCAAAGGTCATGTTCGTCCTGATGCTGTCTTTGAGCGACGCCCAGATCGTTCCTGCCTTGCCGATCAGCGCCGACATACCACCCAGGCTCAGGACTTTTTCGCGCACCGAGCGGATCACCTCCTGCTGGCGTCTGGCACGCCCAAAGTCATCGCCCGCGTTGTGGCGCACACGGGCATATTGCAGCAGCCTGGTCGCGTCCAAATCCTGGCAGCCAGCCTTGAAATCGACGGTAATGTAGCCGTAGCTGCCATCCGGATACTTGTCGTCGTGGATCGGCGCTTCCGGGCAGACGTTGATCGGGCCGATGGCGTCGATGACTGTCGTGAACACGTCGAAATTGATCAAGATGTAGCGCTGGATTGGAATGCCTAGCAGGCTTTGCACCGTCTTGACGGCCAGCGCAGGCCCGCCGCCGGGGTAATCGGTGATGATCGAATCGCCAATGACATTCGCGTTGTTGATGCGATCTGGCTTGTTATAAACGGGGATTTTGATGTAAATGTCGCGCGGAATGGACAACATGGCTGCCGTCTTGCGAACAGGATCAACCGACAGCACCATCATGGTGTCGGTGCGGAAGGGGCCTTTCTCGCCTTTGCGCTGGTCTATGCCGAGCAGCAGGATCGAAATGCGAGCGGGGTCAGTCCATATTGGCACAACGGTTGGCGCCGCGCTGCTGGAGGCCTGCGCTTGGGGAGTCGCAGCCTGGGATGTTGTGACAGCAGATACCTGGCTGGGTACAGCCGCCGTTGTCAGGAGCAGCGCGGCAGTCGGCGCATTATTGCCTGCCTGCGGCGGTGGCGGTAGTTCAACTGGCGAGTCGGCGACAAGCTGCCGGACATTGACGTAAGTAAACGCTGCCGCGCCCACCGTCGCAATGACGGCAAGCAGTACAGCCATAAGCATCAGCAACGGACGCATCGGGCGGCCCTCTCGTCTCTGATAAAATCGGCGCGCATTATAACGCATGACAGGTGGCGGTCAGCCATCCGTCCCCTCATCAGTGGTCAAGCGTTGGCTCGTGTTGAAAACTGGCGGTGCGCTATTTCCCAAATTGTGGGTAAAATTAAGGCAAGGTTTGAGCTGCTGCCTTGTCGGGCCACTGCTCTCCAGCCAGTGAGGGAAATCATTATTTCACCTGTGTCCTGAATTGGGGTGTACCCCTTGTTTCTTCCCTGTTGGCATTATTGTTCAGATCGAGCAGCTCAACCCTCAGTTCGTGTTGGTTCGCTGGTAGGAAAGGTAACGCCGATGCCTAATATCCTGCTGGTTGAGGACGATCCTGAACATCGAAGATTGATCCCTCTTCTGCTGAAAACGCTTCCGTATCCGATTGTCGGTGTCAAGAACGCCGCGCGTGCCCTGGAATTCCTGGAAAAGGAGACGCCGCCTCTGATTCTGCTGGACATTGCCATGCCCGGCATGAACGGCCTGGAATTGCTGCGAATCATCCGGGAGAACCCGCGACTGGCTGCCACCAAAGTGATTATTGTCACTGCGGTTGCCAACAAAATTCCACCCGCCGACATCGCAGGGGTGGATCGCGTCATCAAGAAGCCGTTTCAGGCGCGCGATCTGGAAACGGCTATTCTGGAAGTGATGAGCACCCCTACGCAGGAATAGACTCTGACATGATCCCTCTCTGCCGAACTGCGAAGTGAGAACAGGCCAGGCCGCGAAGACAAACCTAGCAACCGTACTTTTTGAGCGATGCGCTATCGTTCGCCGACGCGAAGGCTGTGCAGGCCAGCGCCTTTGAATCCAGGTAACTCGGCGCGGTATCCATCAACCGGATGAACACTTTGTCGGCCAGTTCGTAATTGCCCGCATCCAGATAGCCCTTTGCGCTCAGGTACAGTTCAGCGGCATTAATGGTGAACTCCCAATCCGTATTGGGCAAAGGTCGTATTTGCAGCGCCTTCTTGATGACCACGATCATCTCGCTCAGACGCCCCTCGAACTGGTACTGACCGCCAAGCGCCTGGTACGTCACCACCAGCATGTCTTCGACTTCTTTGCGGTGAAAATCGGCGTTGAGGCCGCGCAGGGCTTCCAGCCATTTCATGGCTTCTTCATAATCGGGGCGGCGAAAGGCTTCCTGTGCGCGTGCGTATAGCTCTTCAGCCGTGAATCCGCCAGCGCTCTCGGTACTGGCGGCTGTGGTGGAACCCGGTGTGGGCGTGGGGGGAGCCGGACTGAGGGCGACAGTGACGGTGGCTGTTGGCGTGGGCGTCGCGCTCAGGGCGATCTGGGCCAGGCTCATACACGCTTCCATGCCAGGAAAGCCGGGCTGCTGGGTTGCCACGTAGGCACAGCGTTCGTTGCATAATTCGTAACGGCCCTCGTCACAGTCCTGCCGGGCAAGCGTGGCCTGCGCGCCCGCATAGGCAACGACGGTAGCCGCTTTGCGGGTCTGCGCCGACTGCACGCCGTCGCGCCAGCCGGCGTATCCGGCCAACCCGACACTGGTCACAAACAGGCAAAGAAAGGCCAGCGCTACCGCGCCGATCAGCAGTGGGCTTCCACAACCGCTGGCGGGCTGTGCCTCTTCCGCTGCAGAAGGCACAGCTTCGGCGCGCTCAAGCGCTGTGGTCGCCGGGCGGGGATGGGTATCGTCTGACGTCGGTGGCGGTTCAGATTCGGTCAGGGAGGTGGATGGTGCTGCCGGAGCGCGTGGCTGAGTATCATCCGGTGAAATGGCCGGTTCTGGTTCGGGCAAGGGGCTATGTTCAAGTTGATCCAAATTGTCGAGACCTCACCATACAGCAGTTGCGCCTGATCGGGTGACAGGCGTGCTCATTGTACCGCGCCGATCCGCTTCTGCCGAACCAGGGAACAGATCTGCGGTTGAGTGTTGCGTGAATCAAGACAAGACGACTGACTTTGCTGCTGTCTCACATCATCTGCTATACTTCCGCAACCTTTACGAGTGAGGGGTGTTCCTTCTGTATGGCTGCACATAACGGTCAGGACTACTCGACTGCCGATGACTCCGAACTCGTGGAACTGGCGCGCGATGACCAGGCTGCGTTTGGGGAGTTGTACGAACGGTACGTCAAGAAAATTTACAGCTACATCTACTTTCGTACCGGGAACCACCATGATGCCGAAGACCTGACGTCACGGGTCTTTCATCGGGCGTTCTTGCACATCGAGACGTATGTAGAGCGTGGCGTACCGTTTCAGGCCTGGCTGTATCGCATCGCCCATAACCTGGTCGCCAACTGGCATCGAGACCGCAACCGGCGCAAAGTAATTCCTCTGGATGAATTCATTGCAGCCGGGCTGCGCAGCGAAGCGCCCGAGGACACAACCGAATCTCAAGAGGAAAAGGAACGGCTGGTCGAAGCCATTCGACGGCTGCCCGAAGAGCGCCAGCAGTTACTCATCCTGAAATTCGTGGATAAGCTGTCCAACCAGGAAATCGGCGAAATCATGGAACGCAGCGAAGGGGCCATCAAGTCCCTGTATCACCGGACGCTGTTGGCCCTGCGCGACGAACTGACCGCAGAGCAGCAATCTGAACCCACGCGGCAGGCCGATGAATGAGCCTGGGTGAGCCGCACTAGTGGAAGGTTGACTATAAGATGTTTTCGCCGGACGGAATGCAGAATGCCCAGGATAAGCAGCCAGACCAGCAGATCGAAGACCTGTTAGCGGCGCACCTCGATGCGCTGATGGCCGGCCAAGCCGACTTTGATCCCCAATTCACCCGGTATGACCTGACGCCTGCCAAGATCGCGGAAGCCACTGACTTGTTGAACCTGGCAACCCGTCTGCGCGAGACGCTGGTCCCCGTTGCACCGTCCGAAACCTATGTCAACCGCCTGAAAAGGGAATTGATTGGCGATCAACCTGTGACGCTGCTGGTGCGCTGGCGCAAGCTGCCAGCACATTACCAGCTTGCGGCCAAACTGGGCGGGCTGACGCTCACGGCGGGTCTGCTGCTGCTCGCTTCGCGGCGCGCGCTGACGATCCTCGATGCGCTGCAACACCGCAATCAGCCGGAAAGCGACCAGGGGTTGTCACCGGCTTCCTGATTAGCCCTCACATCCACACCCTTCACGAGAGAATCCAATGGCCGAACGCTACGCAAAGATCACGGGTTGGGGTAAATACGTTCCGGAGCGTGTCCTGACGAATGCTGACCTCGAAAAGATGGTCGATACGTCAGATGAATGGATCACGTCCCGCACGGGTATCAAAGAGCGGCACATCCGCGCCGAGGGCGAGAATTCCTCGGATATGTCCGTCAAATCGGCAAAGGCTGCACTACAGGTGGCCGGGCTGACACCAGGTGACATTCAACTGATCATCGTCGCCTGTTCGTCACCGGACTATTACGTGCCGTCGGTGGCGAGCCAGGTGCAGCATAAACTGGGAGCGGAGTGCGGCGCGTTCACTCTGAGCGCCGGGTGCTCCGGCTGGGTGTATGCGCTGGTGACGGCCAGCCAGTTCATCCAGTCCGGCGCGATGGACAACATCCTGGTGATCGGTACAGAGGTTATTTCCTACGCTGTCGATTATACGGATCGCTCCACCTGTGTGCTGTTTGGCGATGCGTCGGCGGCAGTCGTCTTGCAACCCAGCCTGGAACCGGCGGGCGTGCTGACCTATGAACTCGGCTCGGACGGCTCCGGGGCAGAGTTCCTGATCGTGCCGGGAGCGGGCTGCGCCATCCCCAATTCGCAGCGGGTGCTGGACGAGGGCTTGAGCTATCTCAAGATGAACGGCCCCGAAGTCTTCAAATTTGCCACGCGCACCGTCGCTTCATCCATGAAGCGCGTGATCGACAGGGCCGGACTGCTGCCCGAAGACATTCAACTGTTTATTCCGCACCAGGCCAACGCCCGGATCATCGAGACGGCGGCCAGGATGATGCGCCAGCCCATCGACAAGTTCTACATGAACCTGCACAAATATGGGAACACCTCGGCGGCCTCTGTACCCCTGGCGCTGGTCGAGGCGTTTGAAGAAGGGCGCTGCAAACCCGGCGACAAAATTGCCGTCTGTGCCTTTGGGGCGGGCCTCACCTGGGCCAGCGCCGTGATCCAGCTTGGCGTGGGCGAAACCAGTGCGGCCCACACGTTCCTCTCCATGGGGCGGGCGCGCTACTACGCCAGACGTACCGTCAACGCCGTGCAGGACGCGGCGCAGAATGTCATGCTGCAAGTAGCGATCAAGCGCTACGAGATCAGCAAGTGGTGGGAGAACTAGGCCCTGCGAAGGTCAGAACAACCCCACACGGCCAGTTTGTCGGCCAGAGCCGCCCGCGCCTGATTGACCTTGCTGCCTGTCACACCGCCTGCGGCGACCAATGCTTGCGGTTAGCCTGTGCCCGGTCCCGGACACGCGCGATCTGCTCGTCCGTCACGGCGCGCTCAAAGCTGCGGAAGCCGCTCAACTTGAAGCCGTGTTTGGCGCAGATCGCGCCGATCTCTTGCGCCTGCTCGACGCTCAATTCCTTGCCGACGCTGTAATCCTCGTAGCGACCTTCGAGCGCCAGCGCCATCGTCTCGGCCATGCAGGCGTAGGACTTCTTCGGCGGGAAGCCGAAATCGAAGTGGAAGTCCACCGGGCCGGGCACTTCGACCATACCCCCCTCGATCACCAGCACGTCGTCGCGCCTGTCGGCCACCAGCTTCGACACGTCGCGGGGCCGGGCCACATCGCACACCACCGCACCCGGCTTCAGATGCTCCGGGAAGATGACTTCATCGATGGCGCTGGTCACAGTCAGGACCAGATCGGCCTCGTAGATCAGATCGACGTTGGTTCCGGTGCGAAGGGTGGCGCGGCGGCCTTCGCACTTCTCGCGCACAACGTTGAGCGCTTCGCCCCGCCGCCCGACCAGGATCAGGTTCGCCACGTCTCCGGCCAGCATCTGCGCACACACGCTGCCGATGCTGCCCGTCGCGCCGACGACTGCCGCTGTCGCCGAAGCCAGCGGTATATCCATCACTTTGGCGGCGTGGCGTACCGCTTCGACGGCGATCATGATCGTATAGCTGTCGCCCGTCGTGACTGGCATTTCGAGCCGCTGCGCGATGGTCAGCCCGGCATCGCCCACGACGGACGTGAACGCGCCCAATCCCAGAATTTTCGCGCCGAGTTTTTCCGCCTTGCGCCCGCAGGCCACGATCTTGTCGTAGACCATGTTGACGGGAAGCTGCATCATGCGCTGCGGGGTGAACGGGCAGGCAATGAACCAGCCGCGCACCTCGCGGCCTGTTGCGGCAGAGCGCACGCCGTTGATCTCGGAGATGTAGACGGGCGGGAAATAGGCCGAGAAAAAGTTGACCTGCTGCTCAGTCAGCAGCCTGCCGAGCCAGGGCCATTTGCGGCTCACGTCGCGCTTGGGGTTGATGGGATGGATGATGAACGCGAACGTGTCGGTGACGGTAGCCGGATGGGCGTAGCTATCGCCCAGAGGCACTGACGCATTATTCTGTTGGTTCACTTGGCCTCTCATCACCAGGATTCCACTAAATCCGCTTCTTCGTGGTGGCGTGGATACTTGCGCTTGTGCAACCGGGCGATCTCCGCACGTAGTTCGTGATGGTCGCTTTCCTCGTAGCTGATGTTTTTCTTGATCACGCGGCGGCTGGGCGAGGCGAACAGGACCACGTCCGACTCGATCATGCGCGCCGGGTAAATGACCAGGCCCGACCCCAGGCGGCAGTTGTGACCGACACAGCCGCCCAGCACGACCTGCCCGACTTTTTCAAGCGCCCCGTCCATCGCCTCAACTTTGAGCGGCGTGGGCAGCAGGTTGAAGTCAGTGAAAGTTGTGCCCGCGCCGACGAAACTATCCCGTCCGATGACGCACATTTGCAGGCAGGTGTTTTGCGCCACAATGCTGTTTTCCATCATAACGCTCATGAACAGCGCCGAGCGGAATGGCAAAAAGCAGCCATCGCTGACCACACTCAGCATCAACTGGCAGCCCTGCGCGATGTTGACGTTGTTGCCGATGTAGCAGTTGCCGATCACCGCGCCGGGGCCGATGGTGCAGTCGTTGCCGATCACCGTTGGCCCCTGAATGATGGCCGTCGGGTCGATACTGCTGTTCTCGCCGATCTGCACGAGTTCCGAACAGGACAGAAGCTGCGTCTGCTCGATCAAGGAGCGCCACAGCACCTTGAGCCGATAGAAGTTGCTGCTCTCGACTCTGGCTTCGTAGCGATGCCCGACGGAGAAAATGCCCAGGATGACGTTGGCGAAAAAGACGTGCACCCAATTCTCAATCGAGAGCATACTGCGTTTGGTCAGGAAGTGGGTCAGATCGCCGCGATTGCTCATGTAGTCGGGCACAGAATAGTACCCGGCTTCCGTCCAACCGCTGTCCACGATCACCGGAACGATGGGCGTTTCGGGGTGGTAGCCTTTCGGGAAGTACCACAGGTCGATCTCGTAGTGATCAACCTGATCCCTGCCTCGACGGTCTTTGGCGGGGCGGCCCGTTTCGTCCAGCTTGTATTCGGTCTTGATGCCGCGTGTCAGGGGCAGCGCGTAGGTGACAAAGGCTTTGTCTTCCGGCGAAAAGGCAGCCCGGCAAGCCAGCCCGGTTTTGCGTGCCAGCCGAATAAACTCGGCGATGTATGGCTCATCGAAGTACAGGTTATCGCGGTGGACGATCATTTCTTCGTTGGTATTGGGTACATCGCCCAGAGACGCCACCGGAATTTCGGTCTCGCAGTAGGCGGCCAGCGCATCTCGCTGTGCCAGCCAGAGGGGCTTGTTCAGCACACGCAATTCGCGTGCAGGTTCGTTGAAGGGCGCGATGTCCTGCTTGTCCTCGATAATAAACTTGCGCATCTACATACCTCAACACTGTTCAAACGCTGCTGACCTGTGCCATCATTGTATAGCAATTTGGCGTTTTGGACGTGGCCGCGATGTCGGTACTTCGCGTTCATCCTGATTGAGGGCGTGATGACGGGCACAGGCTGCCTCTCGACTGTCTGGCCGCATTCATCTGGAGCGACTGCCTATGAGCATACGGGCGACCACACCTTCGCGCTACAACGAGCTGTATCGCCCTCAATTCCATTTCAGCCCGGCGACCAACTGGATCAATGACCCGAACGGGTTGGTCTATTACAAGGGCGAGTATCACCTGTTCTTCCAGTGCCACCCCCACACTACGCTCTGGGGGCCGATGCACTGGGGCCACGCAGTCAGCCCCGACCTGATCCATTGGATGCCGTTACCGATTGCCCTGCATCCTGATCCCATCGGAGAAATCTGGTCGGGCAGTGCCGTCGTGGATGCAGATAACAGCAGCGGCCTTGTGCCTGGCGGCGGGCTGGTGGCGATCTTTTCCTATCACGACCAGAGCCAGGGCATTGCCTACAGCACCGACAATGGCCGCCACTGGGCGATGTTCTCCGGCAATCCGGTCTTGCCAGCGGGGGGCAAGCACTTCCGCGACCCCAAAGTCTTCTGGCATCCTGAAACGGGACGCTGGATCATGATCCTGGCCGCCGAAGACAGGGCCAAAATCTATAGTTCGCCCAATCTGACATCCTGGACGTTCGCCAGTGAATTCGGTGTCGAAGAGGGTGTTCGGAACAGTCTTTGGGAATGCCCCGACCTGTTTCCGCTGGAACTCGATGGCGAAACACAATGGGTCATGATTGCCAGCGTCATGGGCGGTGGCCTGCACGGTGGTCGAGGCATCACCTATTGTGTGGGCCATTTTGACGGCCAGCGGTTCACCACCGAAACACGGCAGAACCTCTGGCTGGACTACGGCCCGGACAACTATGCAGGGGTCACCTGGAACGAGACGCCCGATCATAGCCGTGTATATATCGGCTGGATGAACAACTGGAATTACGCCAATCTGACGCCTACGACAGGCTGGCGCGGCGCAATGACTATCCCCCGTGTGCTTGGCCTGCGCCGCTTCGCCGACGGCATCCGGCTGATACAGACACCTGTGCCACAAGTTGAACAGCTTCGAGATGTTCATCACAGTTGGCGAAATCAGAGCATTGTGCCAGGCAGCGGCCTACTGGCGGGCCTGTCCGGGAAGACATTGGACATCGTAGCCGAATTCCAGTTGAGCCGCGCAAGTGTTTTCGGCTTCAAAGTACGGAAGCGTGCGGATGGTTCGCAATTTACGGCGCTTGGTTACGACGTGAAAGAGGGTGTCCTGTTTGTAGATCGCCGTCGCTCTGGCGAGGCGAACTTCCACCCACTGTTCTCCGGCATCCACAAAGCAGCGCTCGCTCCCGAAAATGGGCGGATCACACTGCGTATCCTGGTAGACTGGTCATCGGTAGAGGTGTTTGGCAACCATGGCGCAGTTGCGATCACGGACTTGATCTTTCCGGATCAGGCGGCGAACCAGTTGGAAGTGTTCTCCTCGGGGGGAGACGTAAAGCTCCTGTCGCTCGACATCTATTCGATGAAAAGCACATGGGCATGAGGTCGAGAATCCCCTGGGCAGGCGCTTTCGTATCTGTTCTGTCGCCAGGCTGTATCATCGTAAGAAGTTCAGCGCGTCGGGAGCCATACTTGTTTATGCCCGGGCTCGATTTCGTGCTATAAATCACACCAGGGTGGCGGGCCTCGCAGGCTGAACCTGGCCCTCACGATGCTGTGAGGCGCGGTAAAATGGCGCGGCTGAGGTTTTGTAAGACGCCGCATCGCAGACACGTCTGATTGTCAGGATAGAGAGTGAGTGACGAAGTGAAACCTGATCGGCCCTCCAATTCCCCTGTCCGGGTTGTCCAGCTTGTCGAGCGTATCCTGGCATTGCACGAATCCGAGATGGATTGCGAAAGCTGTGGGCAGCAGATCGACTGCCTGGCGGAATTGGTGGCCGTAGGGCAAGACCCCAGGCTGTTGCTGCCCGCCGTGCAGGCCCATCTGGAATGTTGCCGGGACTGCCGTGAAGAATTTGAGGCCCTGTTGTGCATTCTCCGCGCGGAGCAATCGGGCCAGTTTTGAAGCTAAATGAAAGGAACAAACACCTCCGATGCAGGTCAATAAACACCATGAGAAGGTCGTGATTATCGGATCAGGGCCAGCCGGTCTGACTGCCGCGTTGTACACGGCCCGCGCCAATCTGTCGCCCGTCGTCATCGCCGGGCCGCAGTTCGGCGGGCAGGTTTCCCTGACCCACGAGATCGAAAACTATCCTGGTTTCCCTGGCGGCAGCGGGCCTGATCTGATCGAGATCATGAAGGATCAGGCGGAGAAGTTCGGGGCGCGCATCGATATGGACGTGGCTTTATCGGTTGATCTGTCGCACGGATCGCCGTTTACCGTCAAAACCGGCAACTCTGAATACCTGGCCGACACCCTGATCGTGACTTCGGGAGCGTCGCCCCGGCTGCTGAATGTGCCCGGTGAGGCCGAACTGACCGGGCGCGGCGTCAGCTACTGCGGGACGTGCGATGGCTTTTTCTTTCGGGGCAAGAAGGTCGTGGTCGTCGGCGGCGGCGACAGCGCTATCAAGGAATCGCTGTTCCTGACCAGGTTCGTTACGCATATCGACGTGATCCACCGCCGCGACACGCTGCGCGCCGAGGCCGCCCTGCAGCAGCGTGCCCGCGAAAATGACAAGATCGACTTCATCTGGAACACGGTGGTCGAGGAGATCAAGGGCGACGATAAGGGCAAGGTGACTGCCGTGCGGCTGCGTAACTTACAGACCGGCAAAACCTGGGATCATCCCACCGACGGCGTGTTCATCTTTATCGGCCACGACCCGAACAACAGTCTGTTCACGGGCCAACTGGCGATGGACGAACATGGCTACGTCATCACCGACAAGATGATGCGTACCAGCGTAGATGGTGTCTTTGCCGCAGGGGAGATTCAAGACCCGCTGTGGAAGCAGGTTGCTACGTCCGTAGGGCAAGGCTGCGCGGCGGCGATGGCTGCCGAACAATGGTTGGCTGCTCGTGAAGGCGCCGCACCAGCCGTGCCGGAGATCAAAGCCGCCATCGAGTCGTAACCCTTTCAGAGAAGGACCCTTTCAGAGAAGGGACGGGCACAAGCTGTCCCTTCTCGATTTGTGCGGCGCTGCCGAAGCCAGTTGGCGCTTCATCAACTCCGTCGTCCATGCGGATTCGCTCATTAGCGGCGAATTGTAGATGGCGCCGGGGTTTCACACCGCCAGCACCACCTTGCCGACGTTGCGATTGGACTCGACGTACCGATGCGCAGCGCTGGCCTGACTCAGGGGGAACACCTGGTCAATCACCGGGCGCAATTCACCGCGACGGAAGCGTGGCATGGCAAACCGCGCAAAGGCCCTGACAAGGGCGATCTTCTTGGGCAGGGCATAGCGACGCAACGTCGTGCCGGTCACGCTCAGATTCTTGGTCATAATAGGGCCAATATCCATTGGGCCGGACGAGCCGCCCAGGAAGCCGATCAGCAGCAGCCTGCCGTGCGGAGCCGCTGCGATCATGTTGCCCTCCCAGTAGGGCGCACCGATGAAATCCAGGATCACATCGGCGCCGTGGCCGTCGGTGGCCTCCAATACGGCTGGCCCGAACGCCTCCTTTTTATAGTTGATGGCAAACTCAGCGCCCAGTTCGCGGCAGCGCGCCAGTTTGTCGTCCGAACCGGCGGTCGTAAGCACCCGTGCGCCTGCTGCCTTTGCAAGCTGGATGGCCGCCGTGCCGATGCCGCTGGCCCCGGCATGGATCAAGACGGTTTCGCCCGCTTTCAGCTTGCCCATCGTGAACAGGTTGAGAAAAGCCGTCAGGAAAGCCTCCGAAATGGCGGCAGCCTGTTCAAACGTGAACCGGGCCGGGATGCGCATGGCAACTTTCGCCGGAACGGTGGCGAGTTCAGCATACCCACCCCCTGTGACCACTGCCATGACGCGATCCCCCACCTTCCAGCCCTCAGCGGCTTTCTGCACTTCGCCGGCGATTTCCAGGCCGAGGATGGGCGACGCGCCGGGCGGCGGTGCATACCCACCGCGTCGCTGCAAAATGTCGGCCCGATTGACCGCGCTGGCGCGCACACGCACCAGCAGTTCATCAGGACCGGGGACAGGCTCAGGCGCGTCGCCATAGCGCAAGACTTCTGGCCCGCCAGGTTGGTCTACCAGAATCGCTTTCAAGATGCATTCTCTCAGTGTGTCCAGGGGTAGCTAGGGCGACAACTGGTGGCGATCTCGACCAGATCCTCAATTGTCCGTATTTCCCGACGCCGCATGATCAAGGCCCGCCCAATGTTCAAAGCCAGGCTGGCCGCGATGGATTTGCCGGTTACGTCTTCGATCCCGCGAATGTCCGAAACGCCCGCCAGCCCGATCACGCGGCGCATCATCTTACACGCGCCCATGCCCGCCGAATCTTGCAGGATGCGGAGCATATAGTCGTCCTGGTAGGCTTTGGGCATGTTGATCGGATCGACTCGATCCCAGATGTGCCGCTGGAATTCTCGCACAAAAACTTTCCAGAGGGAAATGACCGTGTCGGTCAGGTATTTCTGGAAGTCAGCCCGCTTCACCGGATCGGGTATCCGTGCCTCCTGCGCCGCATAGTTGAGGAACAGATTGCCGATAACCGCCCCCACATCAAAGCCCATCGGGCCGTAAAAGGCGAATTCGGGGTCGATGGCGTAAGTTTCTTCCTGATTCACCATAATGCTGCCCGTGTGCAGGTCGCCGTGAATGAGCGCCTGGGCCTGCGTCATGAATTTTTCCTTCATCTGTGCCACTTCAGTGCGCAGCGCGTCGTCGGCCTGCCAGGCCAACACTTGAGGCTCAAGTTCTTTGTGATACTGGTTGCGCTCGGTCTTGCGGTACGGTTCGGTAAACACCAGGTCTTCGGTGATCTTGCACAATTCGGGGTTAGTGAAGCGGGCCACTTCCTCTTTTTTCGTTTTGTAGTCCAGCACGAGGTCAGAGGTGCAGCCCAGCGTTTTGGCAAGGAACAAACCGATGTGCTCTGCGAAAAGGGGGTACTTGACACCCGCGTTCAGCCCTTTGCGCATGATGATGTGCCGATCCAGGTTTTGCATGGCGGTCAGGTACAGATCGGGATCGTAGAAGTAGACGCGGGGCGTATGCTGCGGCACAAGGCTGTACTCGATTTTGAGCGCTTCCGCCTCAATGCGGGCGCGATCTGTTGGCAGCGGCCAACTGTCACCGACCAGCCGCAGGTAGGGCAGCGCTTGCTTGAGCACGACAGTGCGCGACGGTTCGGCCCTTGCCCAGACCTTGAAGACCAGATTCAGGTTGCCGTCGCCCACCTCGACGGCTTCCAGTGCTTCGCCAGGGCGGAAAATATCGCGCAGTTCGGCGCGCTGACGCACGTAATCGACGACACTTTGGCTGTCCAATGGACGATATTGAGTTGAAACGTCTGCATTCATAGGTGTCTCGAAAGTGGTTCAGGTTCTATCCCGCTCGGCTTTGCCGGAGAAGACCACGTTAATGATCAGCGCGACAAACAGCACAAGACCAGTGATGAACACTTTCATAAAGTTGTCGATGCTGGCGATGTTGTCCAGTCCATTGCGCAATGTCTGGTAGGTCAAAACACCAACACCTGTGAGGAGCATACTGCCCCGGCCACCGGTGAGCGCTGTTCCGCCAAGCACCACTGCTGCGATAGTCTCGATCAGATAACTTGGGATTGCCAGCGGCAGTGCGCTGCCCAGACGCCCTGCATTGGCAATGCCTGCCAGCCCAGCCAGGAAGCTACTGATCACCAAACAGGCAACGATGATTGCGCTCGTGTTGACGCCCGCCAGACGGGCTGCGGACTTGCTGGCCCCTGTCATGTAAACATAGCGACCAAAGCGTGTATAGCGCAAAATGACGAAACCTAGCAGCAAAATGGCGATGGACATGACAGTCAGCACGCGCAGGATACTTTCGTCGCCTCCGATACGGCCACTGCCCAGGTATTGCATAAACTCAGACAGCGTGAAGACGGTTTTGCCGCCGCTGATCCATTGGTTAAGGCCGTCTGCAATCATAGACATAGCGAGGGTGGTCATGAAGGTCGGGATGCGGAAGCGCATACTGGCAATGCCGCTGATCAGGCCCATCAGGATGGCGCAGCCTAAGGCAATGATTGTCGGCAAGGGTTCGGCCATCCCAGAATTGAATAGCTTGGCGGAAATCATTCCAGTCAAACCCATTACCGCGGCGATGCTGAGATCGATCTCCCCGGTGAGCAGTACAAAAGTCATGCCTGTCGCCAGGATAGCGAGCGTCGAACTCTGCACCATGATATTGTTCAAATTGACCGAGCGCAGGAAGCTGCCTTGAGAGGCTACACCAAATAGGAGGCCAAGAACGACGAGCGTCCACAAGGGGGCAAGCGCCGCCAGCCGTTCCGACCAGATTTCGAGGTTGGTTTGCTGCCGCTGGCGACTTTCCGCAGTGGGTACAGGGGTAGAGTCCGTTTTGACGCTCATAACAACCTCATCAAGATGTCTTTGTTCAGGTTCTTGTTTTCCATATGGGCGACGATGTTACCCCGCGACATGATGGCGATGCGATCCGCCACGGCCAGTACCGTCTCCGGCTCCGACGAAACCACCAGGACCGCAATGCCCTGGTTCGCCAGGGTGCGCAAAATGCTCAACACATCACTTTTCGCACCTACGTCCATGCCTCGCGTCGGCTCGCTTACGATCAACACTTTGGGCGGGAAGGTCAGCCAGCGCGCCAACGCAACTTTCTGCTGGTTGCCACCGCTCAATTTCCCCACAGGATTGACGGGATCGGGCGGATATACCCCCACCACCTTCATTGCCGATTCGGCGACCTTAATTTCCTGTGCCTGGCGTGGTACTATTCGCGCGATTCGGGCCAAATGGGGCAGTGTAATGTTCTTGTAGTTAGCCTCATCCATAAACAAACTTTTGCGCCGGGACTCAATGGCATAGGCCACGCCATGCTCAATCGCATAGTGGGCCGAAAAGTTGCGTGGAAAAGGCTTTCCGTCTACGCTGATCGAACCCTGGTCGAAACGATACAGGCCGTACAGCGCGCGTGCGACCTCGAAATGCCCCGCGCCAATAGCCCCATACAAGCCCACGATCTCGCCTGCGCCAACCTGCAAGTTGATCTTGGTAAACACGTCCGCCGTGAGATCTTTCGCATCGAGCATCACGCGCTCATGTTGCTTAATTAGCGCGGGTGGCATTTCGGTCTTGATTTCATGACCCAGGATTAGACTTATGAGCGCATCGACGCTGGTTTCCGTCCGCGCGATAGTTGTCACCTTTTTTCCGTCACGCAGCACGGTTATACGGTCAGCAACCCGCATGACCTCGTTCAAGAAGTGCGAGATGTAGACGATGCTTCGGTTGCCTTTGCGTAGAACATCGATAAGTTCTATCAGGCGCTCGATCTCGGCTGGTGAAAGGGCTGTAGTGGGTTCGTCCATGATCAACACACGTGCTCCGGAAATAATTACCCGTAGCACCTCAACCACTTGCTGCGTGCCGAGCGAGTACTTTTCCAGGGGTCGTCGCACATCAATATGCTCGAAACCGAGTTTGGCGAGTTCTTCTTCAGCGACCCGATTCATCTTGCGCCAATCCAGCATTCTGAAGGGTGTCAGCGGCTGCTGGCCCAGGAACAGGTTCTCGGCGACGGACAGTTCCGGCATGACACTCAATTCCTGGTGGATCATACCGATGCCGCGGTGGAGGGCCTCGGCGGGCGAATTGAAGTGAACAGGCTGCCCATCGAGTAAGTAATCCCCTTCGTACTCGCTGTAAATCCCCGCCAGGATGCGCATGAGCGTACTCTTGCCCGCACCGTTCTCGCCGACCAGAGCGTGGGTTTCGCCTTCTCGCAGATCAAAGTCCACTCTATCGAGGGCCTGAAGCGTGCGGAAACGCTTCGAGATATTTTTGAGTTCAAGGACCGGCATTGTGTTCACAAAGGACAACTCCTAAATTTATCGGTTCAACAAAAATTAGGTGCACATATTTTCTCATGTCATTATAAAACGCTTTGGGGACAAACGCCTGATCCCGATTCATGGAAATCCCCCTCTCCAGGGGAGAGAGGGATTCGGTAGTCGCTTCATGAGCGGCGACCAGCAGGTATGCGGAGCGATCTAGAACAGGAAGTTGTCCGCCGCCCAGATCAAACCGGGGACAGGGCTTTGCCCATAGTTGCTGAGTTTCCACGGCTCCTTCGCCAGTTCGGGGTTGGTATCGATGTCACCGTAGATCGCCGGGCCGTCGGCCAGGATAAACTGGGGAATCTGCGACCTGGCCTTGTCCAGGCCCGCCGTTGCTGCAAAGACACCCGCAAACACAGCCCAGCCGTGAATTCGGGTCGTCGAGTTGCGGGCAGTTGCCGCCAACTTGCCGTCCTTCACAGCCTGCATGGCGGGCTGCATAGCATCAATGCCGACTATCGTGACCTGCTTGGTGAGTCCAGCGTCGGCAACGACTTTTTGCGCAGCCAGTGCCATGTCGTCGTTGTGGCAGTAGATTCCAGCCAGATCAGGATTCTTGTTGAGGATGGTCTGCGTCAGGCCAGCTACCTTGTTCACGTCCCAGTCGCCGAATTCCTCCGCGACAACGTTGATGTCCGGGTATTTCTTGACGTAGTTCTTGAAGCCCTGTGCGCGGGCCTGCGCGCCAGTATGTCCCTGCTGGCCCCAGATATGGGCTACCTTGCCCTTGCCGCCCAGCTTCTCGACCAGTTTGCTCGTGACCGACTCGGCCATGAACACGTTATTCGGCGCGATAAAGGTCAATACGCCCAGATCGTACAATTCTTGCAACGGCACGATCAGCGTGTCCATATCGATGACGGGTATACCAGCTTTGGCGATGGCCTGGATTGGCTCCTTGAGCGTGCCAATGCTGTTGGGCTGCACCGCCACGAAGTCCCATTTCTGCGTGGCAATCTGGTCGAATTTGGCGCGCTGTTTGCTAGGGTCAAATTCACCGTCGAACCAGGTGATCTCAACACCGAGCAGCTTGCCGAAGTACATGGCGGCCTTTTGCCCTTCGGCGTTCCAGGTTCCGGCCAACCCCGCGCTGGACATAGCAGCCTTCAAGGTCTTGCCCTGTGCCGCTTCCGCTTGTCGATACTCAATCAAGGAAAGCAAGGCCGGGGACGCAATACCCAAGCCGAACAAGCCGCTGGCAGTAAGAAACTCGCGGCGATTGATGCCTCTTTTAGCCATTTGAGAACTCCTTAAAAGATCAAATATATCGACTACGGTTGTATGGGAACATTGAAGAGTATGGCGCATACTAGCGATTGACGACAATAAGCTGACTACGCTGTTGCTCCTCCTTTCAGACAACGTGGTATTATGCATTTTGGAGAGCGCACCGGCAACTTTAAGGGTCTCGAATAAGATAAAGCAGTCGCCGTAGCTTTATCGATCTGATTGTGAGCGCTCACATCACAGAATAACATAGATTGCACGGCACTGTCAAGTCGATGTGGCGAGTATAACTGCGTCGCACGCACGACCTTTGTGCTGCTGACTGGCAAGATGGACCTGATCATTGCTGCCGTAATGGCTCCGTTGGTGGAGATTGCCACGCAGCTTTACGCCGCTTATAAGCTACCGGAGCCGTCCCGCTCATTGACGATTCTCTGCCTGCTGATTGGCTACCTGGTTCTGCGTTATACCCGGTTCGAGCGTTACGTCTATATGACCGTAGCCAACCCCTCGGCGGCGCGGTTAGCGGGCGTCAACACGAAGCTGATCGTATTCTCGGTTCTGACCATTTGCGGATTCATGTCAGCAATCGCAGGAGTCGCAGCCCAGGGTCGCCTGGACACAGCAATGCCCTCGCCTCAATCGGGCTATCTGATCCAGGCTATCGCTGTCGTGGTGCTGGGTGGAACGTCCCTGACGGGCGGGCGCGGTGGAATCTGGCAAACTGCTGTCGGTCTGCTTATCTACGGCTCGCTTACTAACGGGCTGGACAACTTTGCCAACATCGATAGTTTTGCCAAGACCTTCATCACCGGCCTGGTACTGCTGGCCGCTCTCATCGTCAACATCGTTTTTGCGGGCCGAGCTTCACGGGATAGGACAGGCTGACGCACTCGGTTCACCCTGACGGGGTTAATCATTCAGAGATAAGAAGGGCGGTTGAGCAACTGCCCTTTTTATTCCCCGTTTGTTCAAGCTGAA
Source organism: Chloroflexota bacterium (assembly GCA_021325095.1). Lineage (GTDB taxonomy): Bacteria > Chloroflexota > Anaerolineae > Aggregatilineales > UBA2796 > JAJPHV01. The sequence goes on from JAJPHV010000018.1 coordinate 23,203, forward strand.
ACTCAGGAGAATGACACACCCGCGTACATGGCCGGCAGCCATCTCAATTCCCGCGCCTTCGATTCCAGTTCCTCCTGGAATTTGGGATGGGCGATGTTGATCAGCGCCCGTACCCGTTCCCGGATCGTCTTACCGTGCAGGTACGCAATACCGAACTCGGTCACGACGTAATGCACGTCGTTGCGCGTCGTGACCACCCCTGCGCCCGGTTTCAACTGCCAGACGATGCGGCTGATCGTATCGTTTTTGGTGGTGGAGGGCAGCGCAATAATGGGCTTGCCACCTTTGGAGCGAGCGGCCCCACGCACGAAGTCCACCTGGCCGCCCACGCCGCTGTAGAACTTTGGGCCGATGCTGTCCGCGCACACCTGCCCGGTCAGGTCAATTTCCAGGGCCGAGTTGATGCTGACCATCTTTTTGTTTTGGGCAATGCGGAAGGGATCGTTCACGTACTCGCTGGGGTGAAGCTCGACAATCGGGTTGTCGTGAATAAACTCGTAGAGCCGGCGCGTCCCCAGAACGAACCCGGCGATCATCTTGCCGGGGTGAAGGGTCTTGGCTTCGTTGTTGATGATTCCCCTGTTGACCAGATCGATCACGCCATCAGAGAATAGTTCAGTATGGATGCCCAGGTCTTTCTTGTCGCCCAGGTAGTTCAACACTGCGTCAGGAATGCCGCCGATGCCGGTTTGCAGGGTGCTGCCATCCTCGATCAGCGAGGCCACGTTCTGCCCGATAGCCTGCTGGACAGGGGAAGGCGGCGCCGGGCGCAGTTCGGGCAGTTCATAATCAACTTCGACGATATGGTCGATTTTGCTGACGTGGATAAAACTGTCGCCAAGCGTGCGCGGCATCCGGACGTTGACCTCGGCAATGACGACACGCGCCGCTTCCGCTGCGGTCTTGGTTACGCCGACCTCGACGCCGTAGGAACAGAAGCCATGCTCATCGGGAGGGGACACGTGGATCAGGGCAACGTCGATGGGCAACTGCGTGCGCAGCAGTTCCGGGATTTCCGACAGAAAGACAGGCGTAAAATCGGCATTGCCTTCCTGAACCGACTCGCGCACGTCATCGGAGATAAACATGGTATTGACGCGGATGTGCCCTCGCATCTCCGGTGAGGTGTACCTGTGCTTGCCCACCGTGAGCACCTGAACGATCTCCACATCATGCAAGTTCATGGCATGTTCCGCCATCGCGGGACACAGGACCTGCGGGACTGAGCAATTACCGGTCACAAACACGCGATTGCGAGACTGGATGGCCTGTACCGCTTCCTCAGCAGAACAGCGGCGCTCACGATACAGCGTCTCCCACTGGGGCATCGGCGAGATTCCTCCACATTCAACTAGGAATCGCTATCTGACCTATTTTACTATGCCACTTTACTATGCCACGAGCAGCCCCCTTCGATCAGTGAAAAACGCCAGAGATATTCCTGTCATTTGTCACGGCTGGCGGGAGATCTCGCAGCCTGCGTGATGATCTTCACTCAAAATGCTGACGAACGTTCGATGATTTATGGCACGCGAACGGCTATAACTGGGGGAAACGAGCGATTCGCCGCTCGAAAGCCTGCCGGAGGAAATTCTTATCGCTGCCAGTGCGTTGCCAGCACTGCTAAATCGTAATCTGGGAACCGGCTGTGGAGAAAGAAGCGTCGTAACGTGCACGAATTTGCCATTGTCCAGTCAATGGTGCAGGAGTTGGTCAGTCGCCTCGAAGGGAAAGGAATCAAGCGAGTTGCCGAAGTTCGATTCCGGCGGGGCAGCGCCTTCTCTGCCGACGCACTGCGCCAGTCGTTTCTGGCAGCGTCGTCCGGAACCATACTCGAAAACAGCGCGCTCATCATCGACACCGAAAACACGACCTTCCATTGTGCCTGTGGCTACACACAGGTCATCACGAGCGACGATCTGATCGGGCACATGTTTGTGTGCCCTGCCTGTGGAGCCGTAGCCGAGATCGAAGAAGCGCATGACATTGAAGTGGTGGACGTGACGGTGGAAATGAGCGATGGAAACAGTCTACGCGCCGAAAACACACTCATCTGATCAGCTTGTTCGTGCCCACATCCTGGTTCATGGTGCGGTACAGGGTGTTGGCTTCCGCCCCTTCATCTACCGTCTGGCGTCGGAACTGGGCGTTACCGGAAGGGTCAATAACTCGTCGCAGGGCGTGGTCATCGAGGCGGAGGGTGCCCCCGACACGCTGGAATCGTTTGTGGTGCGCATCCAGCAGGACAAACCGCCGCGCGCGATCATCCACTCGCTCGAATGTGCTTACCTCACGCCGCTGGGCTACACAGACTTCGAGATTCAGCATAGCGATGCTTCCGGCACAAAGACTGCGCTGATCCTGCCCGACATCGCCACCTGCCCGGACTGCCTGCGGGAGTTGTTCGATCCGGCCAACCGCCGCTATCTGTACCCTTTCACGAACTGCACCAACTGCGGCCCGCGCTTCAGCATCATCGAGGCGCTGCCCTATGATCGGCCTAACACAACCATGCAGCGCTTCGGCATGTGTGACGAGTGCCGCGCCGAATACGAGAATCCGTTGGATCGGCGTTTCCACGCGCAGCCAAATGCCTGCCCGGTCTGTGGCCCGCAGCTTGCGCTCCGGGATCAGGCCGGGAAAATGCAGTCGTTGCGGCACGAGGCGCTTCTCCGCGCAGCAGAGGCCATTCGGCGGGGCGAGATCGTGGCCGTCAAGGGCCTGGGTGGGTTTCACCTGATCGTCGATGCGCATAACCAGGACGCCGTACAGCGCCTGCGACAGCGCAAGCACCGCGAAGAAAAGCCCTTCGCGGTCATGTGTCCCACCCTGGATAGCGTGCGGGCACTCTGCGAGCTGTCTGAGCTGGAGGCGCAACTGCTGTCTTCGGCGGAAGCGCCGATTGTGCTGCTGCGGAGGAAAGGGGGAGCCGCTCTTGCCACTGCCGTTGCGCCGGGCAATCCCAACCTGGGCGTGATGCTGCCCTATACACCACTGCACCACCTGTTGATGCGCGAACTGGGCTTCCCTGTCGTCGCCACCAGCGGCAACCTTTCCGACGAGCCGATCTGCACTGACGAGGACGAAGCGTTGGTGCGCCTGGGCGGCATTGCCGATCTGTTCCTGGTGCATGACCGGCCCATCGCCCGACACAGTGACGATTCGGTGGTGCGTGTTGTAGCGGGACGCGAACAGATCGTGCGCCGGGCACGAGGTTACGCGCCGCTGCCCATTCATCTCAAAACACCGCTTCCATCGATCATTGCCGTCGGCGCACATCTCAAGAACACAATCGCGGCTTCGGTAGGTACGGAAGTGTTCGTCAGCCAGCACATCGGCGACCTGGATACGGTGCAGACGCTTGACGCTTTCAAAAGGACGCTGGCCGATTTTCAACGGTTGTACAACCTGGAGCCTGCAGCCATCGCCTGCGACCTGCATCCCGATTACCTCTCCACGCAGTCTGCGCGTTGTCTGGCCGAGGAGGCCCAATTGCCGCTGATACAGGTGCAGCACCATTATGCGCACGTGCTGGCCTGCATGGCCGACAACGACCTGGAAGGATCGGCGCTGGGTGTGTCGTGGGATGGCACGGGTTATGGCCTGGATGGGACGGTCTGGGGTGGTGAGTTCTTGCTCGTGGACGACGTGACGTTCAGCCGTGTGGCTCACCTGCGCACGTTCTGTTTGCCCGGCGGCGATAAGGCCGTCAAGGAGCCGAGACGTACTGCGCTTGGCCTGCTGTACGAACTGTTTGGCGATGATCTGTTCGGCGCGCCGGAACTGGCGGGGCTGGCTGTGGCGCGGGCTTTCACGGCAACCGAGCTGGCGAGCCTGCGCACCATGCTGGTGAAGGGCTTGAATGCGCCGCGCACGTCCAGCGCCGGGCGCCTGTTTGATGCGATTGCCGCCATTACGAGCCTCCGCCAGCGCATCCACTTTGAGGGACAGGCGGCAATGGAGCTTGAGTTTGCACTGGACGGCGTGAAGATGGATGTGTATTACGGGTTTAACCTCACCCCCCAACCCCCTCTCCGCTTCGCAGAGAGGGGGAGAGAAGGGGCAGGGGGTGAGGTTCCCCTGGTCATCGATTGGGAGCCGCTCGTCCGGGGCGTGCTGGCGGATATGGCAAACAAGACGCCGCTCGGCATGATTTCGGCTCGCTTCCACAATACGTTGGCGGAGATGGTGGTGGCGGTGGCGCAGAAAGTGGGAGAGTCAAGGGTTGTGCTGACGGGTGGCTGTTTCCAGAACAAATACCTGGCGGAGCGAACGGTTGATCGGCTGCGCCAGGCAGGCTTTGAAGCGTACTGGCATCGCCAGATTCCGGCCAACGATGGTGGCATTGCGCCAGGGCAGATCATGGCAGCGGCACGGGTACTGAGATAAGGAGAGAGGGCAATGTGTTTAGCGATACCGGGCAAGATCATCAGTGTGGAAGGCGACGATCCGCTGACGCGGACGGGCCGGATCAACTTTGGCGGCATTGTCAAAGAGGCCAATCTCGCCTACGTGCCCGATGCCAGACCGGGCGACTACGTGATCGTCCACGTCGGCTTTGCGATCAGCAAACTGGACGAGTCTGAAGCGGCCCGCGTTTTCGAGTACCTTGACGAAATGGGCGAACTGGGCGAATTGGAAGACGACACAGCAGGCGGCGCGGAGGACAACGCACATGAAGTACATTGACGAATACCGTGACGCCGCAGCCGCAAAGGAATACGCCGCGATCCTGGCGCGAGTCACCACCAGGCCCTGGACGCTCATGGAAATCTGCGGCGGTCAAACACATGCCATCATGAAGTACGGCGTGGACGAACTGCTGCCGCCGGGCGTAACGCTGCTGCATGGCCCGGGTTGCCCGGTGTGCGTGACGGCAGTGGAATTGATCGACAAGGCTATCGAGATCGCTTCGCGTCCTGACGTTATTTTCTGTTCTTTTGGCGACATGATGCGTGTACCCGGCACAAAGCGCGATCTGCTGTCGGTCAAGGCCAGCGGCGGCGACGTGCGCATGGTCTACTCACCACTGGATGCGCTCAAGCTGGCGCGTGAATTCCCGGATAAGCAGGTCGTGTTTTTCGCCGTCGGCTTCGAGACTACTGCCCCTGCGAACGCGATGGCCGTCTTCCAGGCCGACCAGCAAAAGATCGAGAACTTTTCGGTACTGGTCTCGCACGTGCTGGTTCCCCCGGCGATTGAAGCGATCCTCAGTTCGCCCACCAACCGGGTACAGGGTTTCCTGGCAGCAGGGCACGTGTGCACGGTGATGGGCTACACCGAATACGAACCGCTGGCCCGCAAATATCACGTGCCGATGGTTGTGACGGGCTTCGAGCCGCTGGACATTTTGCAAGGTATCCTGATGTGCGTGCAGCAGTTGGAAGAAGGGCGCGCTGAGGTCGAAAATCAGTATAGCCGGTCCGTGCGGCGCGAAGGCAACCAACCCGCGCAAAAATTGATCCGCGAGGTGTTCCGTGTCGTGCCGCGCAAATGGCGCGGCATCGGGCAGATCGACCAGAGCGGGCTGGGGCTGGCCGAGCGCTACGCCCGGTTCGACGCCGAACAACGTTTCGGCGTGGCCGACCAGACCGTCGAAGAGTCATCGGAGTGCATCAGCGGCCTGATCTTGCAGGGCGAGAAAAAACCATTTGAGTGCCCGGCCTTTGGCACGCTTTGCACGCCAGAGCATCCGCTTGGCGCGACGATGGTTTCCTCGGAGGGGGCGTGCGCAGCCTACTATCGCTACCGCCGCGTGGCCGCGAAGGAGGCACGGATATGAACATTGCGACAGGTAGTGTGACAGAACAGGAATTTTCGATGACATGCCCCGTACCGATTTCGCAGTATCCGAACGTGCTGCTGGCGCACGGCAGCGGCGGCACGCTGATGCACAGGTTGATCGAGCAGTTGATCATCCCGTCCTTTGGCAATCCACTGTTGGAAGAGCGGCACGACGGTGTTGTCTTCCAGTTGGGTGACGTGAAACTGGCCTTCACGACGGACTCCTACGTGGTGCGCCCGATCTTCTTCCCTGGTGGGGACATCGGCCACTTGGCGGTGAACGGGACGGTCAATGACCTGGCAATGTGCGGCGCACGCCCGCTGTTCCTGAGCGCTGGCCTGATCCTGGAAGAGGGCTTGCCGATGGACACCCTGCGGCGGGTGCTGGCTTCGATGCAGCAGGCGGCGCAGGCGGCCAATGTCCAGATCGTGACGGGCGATACCAAAGTCGTGGACAAGGGCAAAGGCGACGGCATTTTCGTCAACACGGCGGGTATCGGCATTGTCGAGCATTCACAGACGATCTCGCCAGGCAGTGTGCGCCCGGGCGATGCCATCCTGTTGAGCGGCGACATTGGCCGTCATGGGATCGCCATCATGGCTGTGCGCGAAGGGCTGGCCTTCGAGAGCACCATCGAAAGCGACTGTGCACCGCTAGCCGAACCGGCACTGCGGCTGCTGGCCGAAGGCATCCGCGTCCGTTGTATGCGCGATCTGACACGCGGCGGGCTGGCGAGCGCGCTGGTCGAAATTGCCGAAGCCGCCCGACTCCACGTCGAAATCGAAGAGGCGGCGATCCCCTTGCGCGAGGATGTTCAGGGCGCTTGTGAAATCCTGGGCTTTGACCCGCTGTACGTCGCCAACGAAGGCCGTTTCGTGGTGTTTGTGGATGCGAACGACGCCGAACGTGCGCAGGCCATCCTGCGCCAGTTCCCGGTCAGCGAGAACGCCAGCCTGATCGGGCGCGTTTCCGAGGGCGAGGCCGGACTGGTCACGATGAAGAGCAAGATCGGCGTGAGCCGCATCGTGGATATGTTGAGCGGGGAGCAGTTGCCCCGGATTTGTTGATCTCACCCCCTGGCCCCTCTCCGCTACGCAGAGGGGGGAAAACAATGCCAAATCTTGATCAGCGCTGCGCGGTGCTGATGAATAGCTGGAGACCGTCTGTCGCAATGTCGATGGTTCCTTGCAGATCGGTGCGATAGACGGCGATGTCTCGCTGGCGCAACTCGCTCAGGACTTTGCCCGATGGCTGCGCGCCCGGATTGCCCTGCTCGGCTTCGACGATCACTACCTGGGGCGAGACGGCGTTCAAGAGCGCTGGCGGGTTCTGCTTTTCGCCACCGTTGGACGGCAGTTGAAGCACGGTTGCACCCAGATATTGTCGAGACGTGAGCAGCGAATAGGCAGCCCGCGCCGACAGATCGGACGTGAGCAAGAACGAGGCGTTGCCATAGGCGAGCCGGAGCACCAGCGGCGCATCGTTCGCTTTGTCGTCTTTGCCGGGCGCGCTGATCGGGCCGACAATCTCGATGTGCACGCCGTCATCGGTTTCGAGCCGGTAGCCCGTCGTCAGGCGAACGTGCCCGATCTTGGCGATGGCGGTTTGTAGAGCAGTGTAAGTCGTATCAGTGCTTTCCTGCCCGTTGCTGACAACCTGGCGGATGGTGTAGCGCTCGAACAGCGGCGGCAGCGCGGCAATCGTCGTCCGCGACGGTTCGGTGACGAACAACAAATCCAGGTCGCTCTTGTAGAAAGGCAGCCGATCCCCAAGCGCCGTTTTGAGCCGGGTCGGGTTCTCGCCGCCGTCGATCAGGAAATGGGCGCCACGCGGCGTCTGGATCAGCACCGCGTTGCCCTGCCCGACGGACAGGAACCAGACGTGCAGTTTCCCATCCGGGCGTGACAAGACCATTGCCCACAGCAGCCCAGCCACCGCCAGGCCAAGCAGCGCGGTGGCTGGCGCGGTGACATGGCGCCGGATGCGCTCGATAAGTTGAGTGCGGCGATCTCCGGGCTGGCTGAGGATGGCGGTCATGGCAAACAGAGCCACGTAATAGCCGGCAACAACAGCAGGCTCAAGGGTAATCGGAACCGACGCGCCCGGCAACTGCGCGGCAGCACGAATGATCGCCAGCGTGTAGGAGACGGGAATGCCGACCAGCCAGGCCAGCACTTGCCCGGCAGGGAGCCAGATCGTCCCGGCAGTCAGGGTGAGAATGCCCAGCGACATGATGGGCGGCTGCGCCGGGATGACCAGGACGTTCACCAGGAACGAAATGGCTGAAAAACGCCCGAACAGCCAAAAGATCAGCGGGAGGGTGGTGATCTGCGCGGCCAGTGTGATGAGCACCGCGTCGGAGATAATGGCAACGACGCGCCGGGCCGTTTCTGCGGCGAAGAGGCGGCTGATGATCCGTTCGGCAAAACGGGTCAGCGGTTCGGTGTACAGGATCAGACCGAGTGTAGCGGCAGCGCTCAGAATCAGGCCCAGATCAAAGAGTGTACCGGGATTCAGCGCGGTCATAAACCAGGTCGAGGCCGCCAGCGCCGTCAGCGCATCGCTACGGCGGCCAAAACGCTGCGCAATGATCGCCAGTGCCCCCATGATAGCGGCCCGCACAACGGAAGGACTCGCGCCGACGAAGACCGTATATAGGCCAATGCCGATCAGCATCAGGATCGCCGCCAGCCGCTTATCCGCCAGCCGGCCAAAGATCGCCATGAGCAGCCCGGCCACGATGGTGATGTTCGAGCCGGAGATGGCGATGATGTGCGATGTCCCCGTCGTGTTGAAGGCCTCCGTAATTTCTGGGGCCAGATCATCTTGATTGCCTAACAAAATCCCCGTCAATAGGGCCGATTGGGGGCTGGGCAGCAGGCGCGTAATGAGTCCGTGCGAATGTTGTTTGATGTCGAAGAAGGCGGCGAGAATCGGGCTGCCCTGATCACGTTCCAGGCGGGTGATCTTCGAATAGGGCACGTAGGTATACACGCCGCTGCGCGCCAGATAGTCACGGTAGGAAAAGGTGTCGAAAACGGGCGGCGTGGTCGGCAGACCCTGAATCTGGATTGTGTCGCCGTAGGCAAGGCCGCTGTAGCGCGGCGCGCTGACCAACGCCAGCCCATGCACCGGCATCGGCTGCTGGTTGCCGCGCCGGATGGACTGCATTTCGACGCGAAGCCGGATGTCCCGATCACGCACATCCGGTTCGGCCACGACCAGGCCGATCATTTCGGCAAACCCGCGATCATTGTAGTAGGCCAGACTGCCCTTGTCGTTGAAGTCGGGCGTGCTCAACATAACACGCCAGAGGCCCAGGCCCAGCGCAATGACGCACAACCCGATCTGGCGAAGGGCGGAGTCGCGGCGCATCAGGGCGGTGAGTGCTGCACCCGCCGCCGCGATCCACAACCCGGCAGGCAGTACGGCGCGCGAGGAAAAGGCCAGGGCGATTCCGGCGGCCCAGGCCAGGGCCATGTAAAAGAGAGTCATGGCGTGCCCCGACGCCTCAGTGTGCAGGCTGCCAGTTGAGGATGATCTGCTTCACCTGCCGTATGGCCGACTCGATATCCAGATCGTCGGTGTGGACGTAGGTTGCGTCGGACGGGCGACGCAGCGGATCGACCTCGCGCTGGCTGTCGGAGGCGTCCCGACTGCGCAACGACGACAGGATTTCGTCGTAGTTGGCCTGCTGCCCACCGGCGATGCGCTGTCGGTAGCGGCGCTCGGCTCGCGCTTCGGGTGAGGCATCCAGGTAGATTTTCAGATCGGCCTGCGGCAGGACGACTGTGCCGATGTCGCGCCCGGCCATGATCACCGGGCCGCGCGCCGCAAGCTGGCGGTATTTCTCGTTAAGGACAGCGCGCACGCCGCTGATCGCGGAAATACGCGAGACGTTCGCATCTACACCCGACTGCTGAATGGCCTGGGTCACGTCCTCGCCGTTGAGCAGCACCGCATACTGGTCATGCTGTGGCACAATATCCAGGTTAAGCTGGCTGGTGAGACGAATAATGGCCGCGTCGTCTGCATCAAGCAGACCGGCCCGAATCACAGCCAACGTGACAGCGCGATAAAACGCGCCGGTATCGACAAAAAGATAGCCCAGGTCGCGCGCGACAACCCGGCAGATCGAGCTTTTCCCGGCCCCGGCAGGGCCATCAATCGCCACTGTTCTCGGCAAAGCCACACGTATCCCTTTCGCAGAGGCAAGCGTATTTATGCTGCACAACCTAATGATACCCAAGCGAATACGTGAACGGGCAAGGGGTTGGCCTCACCCCTGGCCCCTTTCCAGTTGGAGTGAGGAGAAAAGGTGGTTAGCCTGATCGCCTGATTAACAGGCGGATCAGATGTCATAACTTTGTTAATAATCCGCCGTAAGCTCCGGGCAGGATGCAGTCTGAAAAGCATGTTAGCACAGATGTTCTGATGTGTCAAGGACTGCAAGTGTGCTTTCCAGAGAACGTGGTCTACAAAACCCGGCAGCTACAGGGACAGGATGGTCTCCTGGAACAGGCCGAGCACGATAAAGAACGGAAGGCCCGTAACGATGGCTTCCCGCCACAGCAGATCGATCTGCTGCTCGCGGAAGACGCGGAAGCGCGGCGCAACGCCAGCCAGCAGAATACTGATGATGACCAGCGCCGGGAGAACGTAGAGCGTGGCCGTCTCTAGACAAGTCAGGGCAGCGCTGGCTACGGCGTCGGGGTGGTGATGGGCGCCTTGCTGCAATCGCCATCGGCGGAGGTGTAGGCAGCGCTGACCCAACCGGTGGTCGTATTACCACTGCGTTTGACCTGATACCAGGTCGCGGCGGGGTTGCGCCCAATCACGCTCAGTGCTTCGCCGACCTTGAGCAGAGCCAGGACACGGTAATTCGTCCCTGGCCCGGCGCGCAGGCTCAGGCCGCTGATGTTGGAGCGCGCGGTGCAGATTGCACCCGCTGCCACGCCCATCGTCGGATTGAAGGAACCCGGATTCTTCAAGTCCGCTTCACTGGCAACCACGTCGATGGTCAGAGAAACTGGCTCGCTGGCAGCGTTCTGGCTGTAGGCAACCAGTTCCAGCGTGACCGGGCCGGTGTTCGAGGGACGGTAGTTCAGCAGCGCGGTGAAATCTGGATCGGGGTCGGGTGAGGGCTGGCTGACGACGATCCGGCCCGATTCGTGCATCTCGACGCGGGTGATGCCTACGCTGTCGGTGGCGTGGACGCGGACGGTTAGCACCTGCTTAACGACAGCCTGCGAGCCGCTGGCCGGCGCCTCGATCACGATCTGCGGGCGCGAGGCGCTGGTGGGCAGGCTGGCGCTGCCGGCCTGTGTCGGCGCGGGCACAGGGGTTGTGCTCTGCATGAACGGGGCATTGCAGGCCAGTGAGGCCAGCAGTAGAAGGGTGATCGGCAGCAGCGTTGGACGGCTCATCAAACCTCACCCCTTGCCCCCTCTCCGCAAGCAGAGAGGGAGAGTGTGCGGGGTTACTGAGAAGTGGTCGGGACGGGCGTCGGCTTGATCAGCACCACGTCAAGCGACTTCAAGTTATTGGTTTCGTTGCTTTCGTCAATGGCATTGTAAGGATCAGCGACCACATTCAGGCGCGCAGAGCCGGGGGCGGTAAAGGTGACGCTGGCCTGGAACTGCGCTTTCTGGCCCGGTACGAGCAGCGGGACAGTTCCCAAATCTTGCTGTGTGCCATCTGGCATGACCAGCCCGACGTTGAAGTTGGCTGCGTTGGCCGTGCCCGCATTTTGCACCAGAATGGTGTAGCTCACCGTCTTGGTTCCGTTCTGGTCGAGGACAATGGACACCGGGCCGAGCAGATCGGTCACGATCAGGTCGGCTTTGCCGGGCGTGACGCTGGCTTGTGGCACTGTCGGTGCGGTAGTAGGTGTGAGTGTGACTGTCGGGACAGGCGAAGCGGGTGGCTGTGCGACCTGGATGCCGTAGCAGTTGCCGAGCAGCGTGATAAAGCTGGCGCTCATCCAGCCCACCGTGTTGCTGATGCGGCCCTGCCACCAGGTGTTATCGGCAGTGCGCCCGGTGATGTAAACGACGTTGCCCAGCCCGAGTACTGCCAGGGGCGGATAGTTCTGGCCTGGCCCCTGGCGGAAATTCAATCCGTTGACTTCGACGCGGGCACGGCAGGTTGGATCGTCGGGGATGACCTGCGTTGAGCCGATGGGCGCGGCAACAGTAGCCGTGACTTGCGCCGCCTGGTTCTTGACATTCAGCGTGATGGAAGCGGCGTCACTCGCCAGATCATTGCGATAGGCGATCACCTGCAAGATCAGCACGCCCGGCGCGGTGGGCGTGTAATTCAGGTAGGCCGCAAACTGCTGGTCGCCGAGTGGGTTCTGGGAGACTTTGCTATCGACCTGCTGCATGTTGGCGCGCAGTTCGAGGCGCGTCACGCCGTCGGGGTGGCTGCCGCTGGCCTGCACGGTGATGGGCTGGCCGACCACGGCATCGGCATTGTTTTGCGGCGATTGGATGGTGACAGTAGGGCGCACGGACGAGGTGGGTGACACACGGGGCGTGGGCGTCGTGGGTATGACGCCGAGATTGCAGGCAAGGGCGGACATGACCAGCAAGGTTACACCCAACCCGGCTGAAAAGAGGCGTTGACTCCTCACGCGGTGACCTCCTTGCGGCGTGCAGCGTGGAGCAATCCCCTTGCATTTTAGCATCAGCCGGGCGGATAGTCGAATGTGACAGGCAACCGCAGGGGAAACGCAAGAAGGAGGCTATTGCGTGAAGGCCAGTGGGCAGGGCTGTCAGCGACTGTCAACGGCTGATCGAGGTGTTTAGTGCGATGACACTTGCAGCCGGCTGTGAAACTACTTTGCGGAGCGGATGTCATCCTCGCCATCGGCCAGGCTAATGACCTCGCGGGCCGTCACGTCGTCGGTTGCCAGCACCTTGACGAACCTGCCGCGCAGCGCGCCAAAGATCGAAACAACTTTGGGCAAGCCGCGCGCCACCGCCAGCGACTGGGGAATTTTGCGCAGATCGTCCAACTCCAACCCGATGATCCGCTGGTTGATTTCGTACTGCTCGTAATGCCCTTCAACGTCAAAGAAGCGCCCGCAGATTTCACCCACGATGCCTGCCTCACGCAGCTCTTTGAGATCGCGGCGCGTCAGGAGGCCCGCCCGTAGAAAACTGGACGCTTCGTCCTGTACCGTGCCGATCCCCGTTATTGCCAGTTTGACGGCCTGGCCGCGCAGTAAACCTTCCCGCACGCTGGGTTCAGCCAGCAAAACGTCACGCGCCACAGCGCGCTCGACCAGAACCGGTGCATGCAGATCGTAGTGTCGCCCACCGAGCTTCTGGGCCACCATACGCGCCAGATCGGGGCTATCCACGACCAGCGCGCCGACTCCCCCCAGCAGCGGGACGACATTGATGTTTTGCGTCACATTGTCCGGCAAAGCGCTGACCGTCGCATGGACACCTGTCCCCCAGGCCACACCCACAGATGACCCCACCGGCACCGTCTCGAGAACGTGCTGCACGTAGCTGGCCGCAAGCTGGCCGATAGCCTTGAGCAGCGTGTCGTTGTCCATGCCGTCGTTTGAAGTCTGCGAGGTCTGAAGGACATAGGCGTCCTTGAGGCCAAAGCGTGTGATCAGTTCCTGCTCAAGCACAAAATCGCGGGGAATGGGCATCCGAATCTGGATTTCGACGATGCCTTTTTCGCGCGCTTCTTTGATGAGGCGGGATACCTTTGAGGAGGAAATATCCAGGCGGGCGGCAATCTCGCTCTGGCTCTGGTTAAGTTTGTAATAGAGACTCGCCACCGTCGCCAGCAATTCGTCTCGTGAATCCGTCATAGTTCACCCGCGGTGCGGCGGTACAACGCCATAAGGAATCGGACTATTTTACCAGGCGGGCGCCCATCCCGTCAATCTAATTTTGGGGCACGATTGGCAGGCGGGTATGGGTGATGAGGTTCGGCGGCCCCGGTTGCGGGAGAAAGTCTTGTTTGCGGCGTGAGTACTTCATACCCGGCTGCGCCATTGTTATGAAAAATCTATCACAATCAGCAAAATCTGTCAAACGGAACAGGCAGGTAAATGAGAGTATGAATTGACAAAAGTCTGGAACTATGCTATTTTGATATGCAAAATTGGTCAAACGGTGAAATTATTTTCATTCCATGTCGAAATTACCTCAGCATAGTCCTCCTGGACCGCTCATCCCGCGCTCGGCACAGCGCCGGAGGTAACGCCGTGCCACGAAGTATCGATGGTTTCATTCTTGACCTTGACGGCACTGTATATCTGGGTGAGGCGGCGCTGTCCGGTGCAGTTGAAGGCATCAGAACACTGCGCGAACAGGGCAAGCGTGTGCTCTTTGTCAGCAACAAACCCCTTGAACCGCGCCAGGCCTACGCTGCCAAACTCACCCGGCTCGGCATCCCGGCCAGCCCGGACGACGTGATCACCTCGGCTTTTGTGCTCGGCTATCACCTGGCGCATACCGCTCCGCACCTGCGCCTGTACGTCATCGGCGAGCAAAACCTGCTTGACGAACTGCGCGGTCATGGGCTGCACGTGGTAAGCGAATTTGCCGATCAGGACCCCAAACAGGTCATCCAACCCGACGGTGTGGATGCCGTGGTCGTGGCTTTTGACCGCACCCTGGACTACCGCAAGCTCAATACCGCATACCAGGCCTTGCTGCGGGGCGCGCGTTTTTTCGCCACCAACGCCGACAAAGCCTGCCCGATGCCTGGCGGCGCAATCCCTGACGCAGGTGCAACCATCGCCGCGCTCGAACACATCACTGGCCGTAAGCTGGAACTGCTGGCGGGCAAGCCATCCAACCTGATCATCCAGGTTGCCCTGGATAGACTGGGCCTGCCAGCGGCGCGCTGTATGATGGTCGGGGATCGCCTGGAGACGGACATCTTCATGGGTCAGCAGGCAGGCATGGTGACTGCGGTCACGCTGACGGGCGTTTCCAGGCGCGAAGACATTGCCAGGATGACCAGGCCGCCCGATTTCGTCATCGAAAACCTCGGCGAATTGCCCGCCATTGTCGCAAACCTGGCTTGAGCGGCCTCTGGCAAAAGCAGCAAAGGAGGTGATCCCAAAGACGCTGAAAAGTCCCACTGCGTTCGTAATATTCGCAACTATGACCGGCTATGGAGAACAAAATGAAGCGCAAACTATTACTCCTCGTTGTATTAGTTGCCCTGCTTGCCTTCGGTGTGTTCAGCGGCAAAATGCCCGCACGGGCCGGACGACGGTGCTGGTCACGCACGACCAGTTGGAAGCTGTGGCGATGGCCGAACGGGTGGCCGTCATGAACCTGGGCGTTTTACAGCAGGTCGGCACGTTTGACGAAATCTACAACCATCCGGCCAATGAATTCGTAGCCGGGTTCATTGGCGAGCCGCCCATGAACTTCCTGACCTGTGAGCCGTTCAGTGAAGGCGACGAAGTCAAACTGCGCGCTGTCGATGGCAGTTTCGCGGTGAAATTGCCGCCGGAACTGCGTTCCAAAGTCCTGAACGCTGGAAGCAACCAGATCAGTCTGGGCATTCGCCCGATAGACGTGATCGCCCGGCACAGCGCATCCAACAATGGTGTGGGTGAAATTGAGGCCAGTGTGTTCACCTTCGAGGCTCTGGGCGAGGAAGGCCAGCTTGCGGCCAACGTCGGGCAGAATTCACTGCTGGTGGTCACCCCGTCCGAGGAGAGCTTCGCACCGAGAGAGAAAATCTGGCTGCAACTCAAGACGAACCGGATGCACCTCTTCAACGCGCAGAGCGGGTTAGCCCTCTAGGCGCGGGCGACGTTCCAGCTATGTATGTACTGGGCATCGACGCCGGGACCGAAGCCGTCAAAGCCGGGATTTTTGACCAGGAAGGACATCTCGTAGCTTCGGGTGCGCGCGCCTATCCAACGTACTTTCCGCATCCCGGTTGGGCCGAGCAGGACCCGCGCGATTGGTGGGACGGGCTGGTCGGCGCGGTGCAGGACTGCCTGGCCGCCTCGCCGGTCAGCGCCGATGCGATTACCGGAATCAGCGCCGACGCCACCACCTGCACCCTGATGCCGATCAAAGCCAATGGCGACCCGCTGCGCCGGGCGCTGCTGTGGATGGACGTGCGGGCCACAGAACAGGCCGCGCGCATCTTCAAATCCGGGCATCCGGCGCTGTGCTACAGCCTGGCGGGTGTGAGCGCCGAGTGGATGCCCGCTAAAGCGCTCTGGCTGAAGGAAAACGAGCCGGATGTCTTTGCTGAGGCGGCGTACCTGGTTGAGTACGCGGACTGGCTGGCCTTCCGCCTGACGGGCCGGATGGCGCTCAACATCAACACCATCACGCAGCGCTGGTACTACCACAGGCCCGGCGGCGGCTGGCCGTCCAGCTTCTACGAGCAGATCGGCCTGGGCGGTGTGGAAGCTAAATTCCCGAAGGACGTTCTGCGTCTGGGCGAGATCGCTGGCCCACTCAGCCGACCCGCCGCTGAACAACTTGGGCTGCCAGCAGGCATCCCGGTGGCGATGGGCGGCGGGGACGCCTTCGTCGGGCTGCTGGGCCTGGGCGTGGTCGAACCGGGTGACCTGGGCGTGGTGATGGGTTCGTCCAATGTTCTTTCCGGGTTGACAGCCAACGAGGTACACTTTCCCGGCGTTTTTGGCAGCTTCCCCGACGCAGTGATTCCGGGTTTGAATCTGATTGAAGGCGGCCAGGTTTCAACGGGTTCAATTCTGAACTGGTTTAAGCGAAACTTCGCGCAGGACCTGGTCGAGCAGGTGGCGCGCACTGGCGGCGCGGTCTATCGCCTCCTGGACGATGAGGCCGCCCAAATCCCGCCCGGTTCGGAGGGATTGATCGTGCTCGACTACTTCCAGGGCAACCGGACGCCGCACACCGACTCGCTGGCACGCGGCGTGATCCTGGGGCTGTCGCTGCAAGCCAGCCGGGCGCACGTCTTCCGCGCGATGATGGAGGGTATCGCCTACGGGATGAAGGACATTCTGGATACCTTCATCCGCCATCAGTGCGCCATCTCGCGGGTGATCGCCTGCGGCGGGGCAACGCAGAGCAAATTGTTTATGCAAATTTACGCGGACGTGGTAGGCCAGCCGATCTATATCACCCGCGTGCCAGAAGCGTCCCTGTTGGGGTCGGCGGTGCTGGCGGCGGTGGGCGCAGGGCTATATCCGACACTGGCCGATGCCTCGCAGCACATGGTCGAGGTGGTGGGCGAGTACCGGCCCGATCCCGAACGGCACCAGGCTTACCAGTTCTTTGTTCAGAAATATCAGGAAACCTATCAGCAGTTGCGCGGCGTGATGCACTCGATCAGCCAGAGTGAGCATCGCAACGTGAGGAACAAGCCATGACCACCATTGACCCGATCTACGTCGGAAGCGATGCCATCTCGAAACTGGTCGAATACGCAGACCAGAAGCAGCTTCGGCGTTTTACCATTGTGTGCGACGACAACACCTACCGGGCACTTGGGCAGCGCGTCCAGCAGGCGTTGGCCGAGCACGGTCTCGCCGTGAATGTCGTCAGGCTAACCGGCGCGGAAGTGATCGCAGACGAACATTATCTCGTCCAGGTGCTGGTCGAAGCGCCGCTAGACGACAGAACGTACCTGGCGGTTGGCTCCGGGACGCTCACCGACATCACGCGCTTCGTCAGCCACCGCACCGGGAAAGCCTTCATTTCGATGCCCACTGCGCCATCCGTCGATGGCTTCACCTCGATTGGCGCGCCGATTGTCATTTCCGGCGTCAAGCAGACCATTCTATGCCAGGCGCCGGTAGCCCTGTTCGCCGATCTGGACACGCTGTGCAGCGCGCCGCATAAACTGATCGCGGCGGGCTTTGGGGACATGATCGGCAAGATCACGTCGCTGGCCGACTGGAAGGTGGGCCACATCGTCTGGGACGAGCCGTTTGACGAGGCCATCTTCAAGCGCTCTCAGGCGGCGATTGCAAGCTGCATCAAGCACGCGCCGGAGATCGGTCAAAATTCGCGGGAAGGCGTCCGGCAACTGATGGATGCGCTGATCGAATCCGGGTTGTGTATGCTGGACTTCGGCAATTCGCGCCCGGCCTCTGGCGCAGAGCATCATGCATCCCATTATTGGGAGATGAAGCTGCTGCAAGAGCACCGGCCTGCCATTTTGCACGGGGCAAAAGTCGGCTTTGCGCTGACACTGGTGGCCGAGCAGTACGCGAAGCTCCGTGCCCTGAGCCGCCAGCAAATGCTGGATCGGCTGGAAGCGGCCACGCTCCCTGACCGGGAGCAAGAGATCGCCGCGATTCGGCAGGGGTACGGCGCGCTGGCCGACGACGTGATCCGCGAACATGCACCATTCCTCGACCTGACGGAAGCCGGCTTTGAGCGGGTTAAGAAGCGGATCGCCGAGTGTTGGGACGAGATTCAAGCTGTCGCCGCGATGGTTCCCGCGCCGCAAGAGATCGTGGGCTACCTGCGGCAGGCCGGGGCCGCCACCGACGGCCAGTCGCTTGGGCTGGGCGCAGACGAAATCCCATTGGGGATGCAATACGGCCATTACCTGCGCAATCGCTTCACTGTCATGAAACTCAGCCGCATACTGAACATCCCGCTGACGTAGCAGATCAGTGTTCGTGCCCCTGTCCCCTGACGGGTCGGCATCCAATACAAAATCCCGGCCTACGCGGTTTTAAGCGCTGGCCCTCGTCTCCTTTGCCCTTTGCTACCGATTCAGCCCCTGCTTTCCGGCGTGGAATAGGAGTTGGGTGGCGGCGGCCATCCTGCTAAAATAGCCCGCGCGATACCCTTTGCTTCAGGACAGACGAGTTATGGACCCACGATTGACCATTGAAACCGCTGCTGCGCTGTTCGTTACGCAGGTGTTGCCCGCCATTCTGGGTGCAATTGCCATTGTCCTCGGCGGTAGTTTCTTTTTGTCCCTTTTGCTGCGCATGGTGGGGGCGGCGGCGCGGCGGGCGCGCGTCAAGAGCGCGATGATCGACTTGATGCAGGCGGCGCTGACATTCGGGGGATGGATATTGATCATCGCCGGCGTGCTGCAAGCGCTCGGGCTGAACGCCATTGCGCTGGCCGTCGGCAGCAGCATCAGCCTGGTGGCGTTGGGCGTGGCAGGTGCGGCTTCCGGCAACCTGGGCGACATCATTGCGGGCATCTTTCTGGCCTCCGACCCGGACTTTGGCAACGGCTTTACCATCAAGTCTGGCGACGTGCAGGGCGTGATCGAGCATATCGACCTGCGCAAAACGCGCATTCGTGCCCCCGACGGCAAGCTGCACGTCGTGCCCAACAAGAAGATCGAAAACGAAGTGTGGATCGTGGAAAATCGCCCACCGGCCCCGCCGCCACTGATACAGCGGGGCCGCCGTCACGCCGACGAAACGTCCGCGCCGCCAGTCCAATGAGCCTCTCGCTGGATCGACAGAATGAATATCGGGCACGCTACCGCGCCGGGCATCCCGGCTGGCGGCCTGCCACCGAAGTCTACGAAGAACTGATTCGCCAGCGCCTGCAACCGGGGATGCGGGTCCTCGACCTGGGCTGCGGGCGCGGCGGCGTCCTCGAACAGCTTGGCGAACTGGTGGCGCATCCCCTCGGCCTTGATCCGGATTTCCAGTCGCTGCGGGAACATCGTCTCCCCGGTTTGCCGCGCGCTGAAGCCCTTGCCGATTGTCTGCCGATCCGCGCGGGGAGCATCGACTTGGTGACCTGTAGCTGGGTCCTGGAACACCTGCCCGATCCGGTTCGTGTCTTTGACGAAATCCGGCGCGTGCTGCGCCCTGGCGGCTGCTTTGTGTTCCTGACCCCGAATGCCGCCAGCCTGATCGCCCGCCTGAACCGCCTGCTGCGCCCGCTGCAACGCACGCTGGTTCCCCGCCTGTATGGCCGCGCCGAGGCGGATACCTTTCCGGTGATGTACCGGGCCAACACACCATCGCGCATCATGGCGCTGGCAAGCAAGGCTGCGCTGGACTGCACCTTATTGCGAACGGTGAAAGACCCATCCTATCTCGCCTTTCACCCGCTGCTCTTCTGGCTGAGTGTGGCGCTGTCGCGGATCACGCCGCCCGTCCACCTGGTCGGCGTCCTGACGGCAACGTAGCCTCCTCCGGTTTCCCCTCCCTACGAAGTGGACAGGGGTGCGGTTAACTCACCCCCTTGCGCACGCCGCGCGCAGACTGGCCGCCAGCTTTTTGACGGCTTCGATGCCGTCCGTCTCCATCAGCCGGATCAGGGCGCTGGCAACGACCACGCCGTCGGCCAGCCCGGCGATCATCTTCACCTGGTCGGGCTTGCTGATGCCAAAACCAACGCTCAAGGGCAGCGTCGTCAGGCTGCGCACCCGTCGGACGTAGTCGCCCAGGTCGGGCAGCACGTCACGCGCTCCGGTGACGCCCGTCACCGAAACCAGGTACACGAATCCGTGCGCGCTGGCGACGACCTGCCGGATGCGCTCCGGCGTGCTGGTCGGGGCCAGCAGCGGGATCAGCGCCAGACCGCTGGCCGCGCAGTAGCCGGCCATTTCGCCTGCTTCCTCCGGCGGCAGATCGGGAACGATGAAGCCGCTGCCGCCCGCTTCTGCCACATCGCGCACATAACGCTCCATGCCGTAAGCCAGGATCGGGTTGATGTAGCCCATCAAGATGAGCGGCGCCGTCACGCCGCGTGAACGCAGTGTCCGCACCGCCTGGATGCAGTCCGCCGCTCGGATGCCGTTGTGCAGCGCCACCTGCGAGGCGTGCTGGATGGTCGGGCCGTCGGCCAGCGGATCGGAGAAGGGCACGCCCAGTTCGATGATGTCCCCCCCGGCCTGGACCAGCGCCTCGATCACCGCCAGCGAGGTCGGTAAGTCGGGGTAGCCGATGGTGAAATAGGGCAGAAAGGCGGCGCGGTGCTCGGCACGCGCTCGGCTGAAGGTTTGCTCGATGGCGCTGAGGCCAGTTTGAATAGTGTTCATGGTTGTCTTTCCGTCGCTTATAGGAGGCTGACTTTCGGTCAGCGCTCCTTGCTCAGTCCTATTGCCCCAACGCCTTGATCACTGTGTCCAGGTCTTTGTCGCCGCGCCCGGACAGGTTGACGAGCATGATCGAGTCGCGCGGCATGGTCGGCGCAAGGCGGATCGCCTCCGCGATGGCGTGTGACGATTCCAGCGCGGGGATGATGCCTTCCATCTTGCACAACATCTGGAAGCCTTCCAGTGCTTCGTCGTCGGTTGCCAGCGTGTATTCGGTGCGGCCCAATTCGCGCAGGTAGCTGTGTTCCGGCCCGACGGCGGCGTAATCCAGGCCCGCCGAGATGCTGTGCGTCTCGGCGATTTGCCCGTTCTCGTCCTGCAAGACGTAGGAGCGCGAGCCGTGCAGCACGCCCAGCCGTCCTTTGGATGGATCGGAGAAGCGAGCCGCGTGCTCCCCGCTGGCGATGCCGCGCCCACCTGCCTCCACACCGATCAGCCGCACGTCGGCGTCATCCTTGAACGGGTAGAACAGGCCAATCGAATTGCTGCCGCCGCCCACGCAGGCCACGCATACGTCCGGCAGCCTCCCGGCCAGTTCGACGATCTGCTGGCGGGCCTCGATCCCGATCACCGACTGGAAATCGCGCACCATGACCGGGTAGGGATGCGGGCCGAGCGCCGATCCGAGCAGATAGTAGGTGTCGCGCACGTTCGTCACCCAGTCGCGGATCGCCTCGTTGATGGCGTCCTTGAGCGTCCGGCTGCCGCTGTCTACTGCGCAGACTTCCGCACCGAGCAGTCTCATTCGGAAAACGTTGGGCTGCTGGCGGGCCATGTCCACGCTGCCCATGTAGACGTGGCAATCCAGGCCGAGCAGCGCGCAAGCGGTAGCCGAGGCGACGCCGTGCTGGCCCGCGCCCGTCTCCGCGATGATGCGCTGCTTGCCCATGCGCTTGGCGAGCAGAGCCTGACCGAGCGCGTTGTTGATCTTGTGCGCCCCGCTGTGCGCCAGGTCTTCACGCTTCAAGTAGATTTGCGCGCCGCCCAGGTGTTCCGACAGCCGCCGGGCATAGCTGATCGGCGTGGGCCGCCCGGTGTAGGTGCGGTGAAGCTGCGCCAGCTCCGCCTGAAAATCGGGATCGTCTCTGAGGCGCATGTACGCCTCGGTCAGTTCGTCCAGCGCCGGGATGAGCGTTTCCGGGACGAAGCGCCCGCCATATTTTCCAAAATAGCCGCGCTCGTCGGGCAGCGCGATCTGGGGTTGTGCAGTCATAATCGAGTTAATTCCTTGTCTGCTTCTCTCACCGCCTGGATAAACGCCCTGACCTTACCGTGATCTTTCTTGCCCGGTGACTCCTCCGTACCGCTTGCCACGTCCACTGCCCAGGGCCGCACCGCGCGGATCGCATCGCCCACGTTGTCCGGCGTCAGGCCACCTGCCAGCACCAATCGGGACACCCGCGTCGCCAACTGCCGGGCAATGTCCGCGTCGGCGCGCTCGCCCGTGCCGCCCGGCAAGCTGGCGTGGTAGGCATCGGCCAGCAGCAGCGGACACCAGTGCGGCGTTTGGAACGGGCGCGGCGGATCGCCCGCTTCGGCATCGAAGTTGACCAGTTCCAGCCCAACCAGCGCCTCGTCCAGTGTGCGCGGCTGGATGGCCGGGAAGGCTGCACCGTACACCGCAGCCCGAATCTCGTTCAGACCTTCGCGGTTCGTGCGATGAACCTGCGCCGCTTTGAGACCACATTCGGTCAGCGTGCGGTGCAGCTCCTCACAGGGCGGGTTGACGAACACGCCCACGCCGACAGGTTCTAGTTCCTCACCCGCGAACGCGCCCATGATCCGCGCCGCCACTTCGGGATCGGCCTTACGCGGACTTTTCTCGTAGAAGATAAAGCCCAGGAAATCCGCGCCGGCCTCGACGGCGACCCGTGCATCAAGAAAGTTGGTGATCCCGCAAATCTTGACCAGGGTCATGATCGCCGCCCCTGCCGCTTGACGCTGCTCAGGGCGCGCACCTGTGCGCCCATGTCCGGTGACTTGACGATGGATTCGCCGACGAGAATGGCGTCCACGCCCGCCGCCGCGACTCGCTCCACGTCCTCGACGGTGAAGATGCCACTCTCGGCCACCAGCGTCACGTCCGGCGGGGCCATCGACGCCAGCTGTTCGGTGACGCTCAGATCGACGGTGAAGGTGTGCAGGTCGCGGTTGTTGATGCCGATCAAGGGTGGGTTGAGGCGCAGCGCCCGTTCCATTTCCTGCTCGGTGTGAACTTCGATCAGTGCAGCAAGGCTGTAATCCCAGGCTGCATTGAACAAATCTTGCAAGCGCGAATCGTCCAGAATGGCAACGATCAGCAGAATGGCATCCGCGCCCGCCGCTCGCGCCTCGATGATCTGCCGCTGATCGATGGTGAAATCCTTGCGCAGTACCGGGATCGGCACGGCGCTGTGCACGGCGCGTAGATCGTCCAGGCTGCCCTTGAAGAAGTCCTGATCGGTCAGCACGGAGATGGCCGCCGCGCCGCTCTGCGCATAGGTTTTGCCGAGCGCTACCGGGTCAAAATGCTCGATCAAGATGCCTTTGGAGGGCGAGGCGTGCTTGATCTCCGCGATCAGGGCTATCTGCTCACGTTGGAGTGCTCCGGCAAAGTCTCGCGGAGCGTGGAGCCTGGCACTCTGTACAGCGCGGGGATGAACGTGCAGCGCCGCCACTTCCTCGACCTTACGGGCCACAATCTTGTCGAGGATCGTGCCCGTCGCTGTGATGCCCTTGAGTGCCATCAGTTCGCCACCTGGACGTAGCGCTGCGAGTACTCGACCAGCGCATTCAACTTGTCCAGTGCCGCGCCGCTGTCGATGCTCTGCGCCGCCAGCTTGATCCCGGTGGGCAGGTCAGCCGCCAGCCCGCCCGCCACGATCCCGGCCCCGGCGTTGAGCAGCACCACGTCGCGCTTGGCGCTGTCCAGCGAACCGTCCAGCAAGCCGCGCGTGATGGCCGCGTTCTGCTGCGGGTCGCCGCCGAGCAAATCCTCCGGCTGGCAAGGCTTGAAGCCGAGCGACTGCGGATCAAGCGTGTAGGTGCGTACCGTGCCATCGCGCAGTTCGCTGACGCGGTTGGGGCCGGTGGTCGTCAATTCGTCCAGGCCGCCGTCGCCATGCACCACAAAGGCCGCCTCGCCACCAAGCTGGCATAATACGTTCGCCAGCGGCTCGGTCAGTTCCGGCGCGTAGACGCCCATCAATTGGCGGCGTGCCCCGGCGGGGTTGGTCAGCGGGCCGAGGATGTTAAAAATCGTGCGCACGCCCAGTTCGCGCCGGGGGCCGATGGCGTGCTTCATGGCCGGGTGGAAGGCGGGCGCGAACAGGAACCCGATCCCCACCTGGTCGATGCACTCCCCGACCTGTTCCGGCGTCAGGTTGAGGTTGACGCCCAGCGCACCCAACACGTCGGCGGAGCCGGATTTGCTGGACACGGAGCGGTTGCCGTGCTTGGCGACGGGCAGCCCCGCGCCCGCCACGACGAAGGCTACCGTCGTAGAGATGTTGAACGTGCCCACGCCGTCGCCGCCCGTGCCGCAGGTGTCGATCACCCCATTGGTGCGCAGGGGCGGATGGTTGGCGGCGCGGCGCATCGAGCGGGCGCTGCCGGTGATCTCGTCCACTGTTTCGCCCTTGAGCCGCAGAGCCATCAGGTAGCCGCCGATCTGGGCGGGCGTGGCCGCTCCCATCATGATCTCGTCCATCGCGGCTTCGGCTTCTTCAAGGGTCAGGTCTTGCCGCTTCGATATTTTGCTGATCGCGTGTTGGATGCTCATAATTATCTTCTCCCCTGCATTATAGTTTACAGTCGGTTTTCCAGGAAGTTTTGCAAGATGCGCGGGCCACAGGCTGTCAGGATGCTTTCCGGGTGGAACTGCACGCCCACCACCGGATACTCGACGTGCCGCAGCGCCATGATCTCGCCCTGATCGGTGACTGCCGTAACCTTGAGCACGTCCGGCAGCTTCGGCTGATCCACGATCAGACTGTGGTAGCGCGTGGCCTCGAAGGGCGAAGGAACCCCGTCAAAGAGCGGATCGTTGTGGTGATACACCTGCGACGTTTTGCCATGCATCAGCCGGGGCGCGCGCACGACCTCGCCGCCGAAGACCTGCCCGATGCACTGGTGGCCCAGGCACACGCCCAGCGTCGGGATTTTCGGCCCCAGGCGGCGGATCGTTTCGAGCGAGATGCCGCCGTCGTCGGGTGTGCCGGGGCCGGGCGAGATGACGATGTGCGACGGGGCCAGCGCTTCCAGTTCGTCAACGGTCAGCGCGTCGTTGCGGTAGACTCGAATGTCCGCGCCAAGCTGCCCGAACGCCTGCGCGACGTTGTAGGTGAAGCTGTCGTAGTTATCGATCAAGACGATCATCGTTTCCCCTTTCGCTGGAATTCACCTCGCCCCCGGCCCCTCTCGAGGGAAGCCGATCTCTATTCAGCCCCGCAGGGGCTTCGTAATCTCGGCCCTGCGGCTTTAGGGCGCACGGCGAGGTTCAAAACAACCCCTCTTCCGCATTCTGGATGGCGACGGCCACCGCCCGCGCCTTGTTAAGCGACTCCTCGTACTCGCGGGTCGGGTCGCTATCCGCTACCAGTCCAGCGCCCGCCTGAATGTACGCTGTCCGACCACGCATGAGCAGTGTGCGAATGGCGATACACGTATCCATGCTGCCGCCGTAGCTGAAATAGCCCACCGCGCCGCCGTACAGCCCGCGCCGCGTCCCCTCCAATTCCTCGATGATCTCCATCGCCCGAATCTTGGGCGCGCCGGACAGCGTGCCCGCCGGGAACGTGGCGCGGATCAGATCGTAGGCGTCCATGCCTTCGCGCAGGTGGCCCTGGACATGCGAAACGATGTGCATGACGTGCGAGAAGCGCTCGACGATCATCATCTGCGGGACAGTGACCGTGCCGTAATCGCAGACGCGGCCCAGATCGTTGCGGCCCAGGTCAACCAGCATGACGTGTTCGGCGCGTTCTTTCGGATCGGCCAGCATTGCCGCCTCGTTTTGCTGATCCTGTTCATGGGTCAGGCCGCGCGGCGCTGTCCCGGCAATAGGCCGCACCATCGCCGTTCGCGTTTCGGCATCGAAGCGCACCATCATCTCCGGTGACGCGCCGATGACGTGGATGTCGTCCGCCGGGAAATTCAGCAGGAACATATACGGCGATGGGTTGAGCATCCGCAGCGCCCGGTAAATGGCAAACGGATCGGCGTTCGTCTCCCGCGAAAGCCGCTGCGACAATACGATCTGGAAAGCGTCGCCCGCCGCGATGTACTCTTTGGCGCGCCGCACGCGCTCCTCAAATTCAGCCTGCGTCACGTTCGAGGTTAGCTGGCTCTGGTTGGCCGATTCCGGTACAGGCGCAGTGGGCAACGGTGCTTTCAGGCGCGCGACAATGGCCTCAATCCGCTCGGCGGCTGCATCGTAGGCGGCGCGCGGATCGCCCTGGTTGTGGGCATTCGAGAGGACGATCAACTGATGCTTGACGTGGTCGAACATGACCAGGGTATCGACCAGCATGAAGGCTGCATCGGGCAGCTTCAGATCGTCGGTGGCGGTGGCGGGCAGCCGCTCGAAGGAACGCACAATGTCGTAGCTCAGGAAGCCCACCGCGCCGCCGACAAAGCGTGGCAGATTGGGCAGCGCCACCGGGTTGAAGCGCTCCACCGCGTTCTTGATCACGCTCAAAGCATCCTGGCCGGGTTGCAGTGTGCTGGCCGTGATCTGGTCGCCGCGCTGCTCGCGCACCTGCTGGCCCTGCGCGGTGAGGATCGCGGTGGGGTTGATGCCCAGGAACGAGTAGCGGGCTACCTGCTCGCCGCCCTCCACGCTTTCCAGCAAAAAGGACGCTTCGCCGGGCTGGGCCAGCTTCAGGTAAACGGAAACGGGCGTTTCGAGATCGGCAGGCAGGGCGCGGTACACGGGGACAAGATCGCCCTGCTCAAACAGTTGAGCGACTTCCTCAAACGAGGGCGCATACAGACTGCGCGCAATGGGGCGAAAGGCGACAGGTGATGCGGTCATAGGTCGGCTCCTCCAGGAAACACAAAACCCCTCTCCTCGAAGGGACGAGAGGGGTTCTCCCGTGGTGCCACCCAACTTATCTCTGCCATTGTGCCCCAAGGAGGGGTCAGTGGCCGAGATCACTCATTGCAGGTACAAGCGCACTATACCTTCAGCCCTGTTAACGGTGGCGGCTCCGGCTTGGGCTACTGGCACGCGGCGTTTGCCCTTGCAGCTCCCCGGCCCATTCCCCGTCTGCGCCTGTACCGCCTTCTCAGCATCTCGGCGGCTCTCTGAACATCGCTTGACGAGTACTCGCCCGGATCAGCGCTTTTGTGTGGTACTTTACAACTTTTTAATGATGTTGACCATGCTAAACCGGATTGCCGGACTTGTCAAGGTTGTTATGCAAGTTTCACAAATTCGTGCTTTAATGGGCGAAGGCAATCTCATCTTGACGACACTCTGCCCAATAACAAGGAGGCCACAATGCGTTTGCGGTTGGTGGTGTGTATCGTATTGGTCGCCGTTTGGGTCCCACGTTCGCTGCGCGCGCAAGAGGGCAGCCCCATCCAGGTGGAACTGAAGCCGACGCCGCTTGCCAACGCCAACGGGCTGGGAAAAGCGACTGGATCGGCCACGCTCGATGCAGCGAGTGGCTGGGTCACGTTGACAATGAAACTGCCCGATGGGTATAAGATACCTGAAAAGACGGTGTTTGAAGGCTGGCTGGTGGATGCTGGTGCGATTGCCAGTCCTGCCAATAATGCGGCCACCGCCGACGAACGCTTCGGCCCTCGTTATGGCAACCGGACGGTGGCGGCGTTGGAAAATGCGATTGGCTATTGGCTGACCGCAGGCCAATTGGTGGATGACGGAAAGGGCAACCTGACCGCCGCTATGAAATGGCCCAACTATAACCTGGCGCCCTACGACACAGTATTCATCACCATTGAAACTGATGGCAACGTCACGCCCTGGGATCCGCGCCCTGGCTCGAATATTCTGCAAGGCGCAATCAGTGACGGTAAGCCCGGCGAAGCGGTGGATGTCGATAAGCTGCTCGGCCCAATGCCCGACCTCAGCACCGGACAGGGCATTTCGCTCCGGCTGACCAGGCTCGGCGAAGCCGCCGGGCTGAAAGGCGCGACGGGCAAGGCTTTCATCCTGACGGAAGCCGCCGCAGCCGAAATAGACGTGAAGCTGCCAGCAGGCGCCAAGCTGCCAGACGGTGCGGTGCTGGAAGCCTGGGTCACGGACGCCGGACGGCTGACACCGTTCGGGAAAACCCATGTTCACAATGCCGACAACAAACTTGGCCCGTCGCTGAACAACGCTTACCTGGGCGCAATCATGGACGCCATCCCGTTCTCGACCAGCCTGGGCGTCCTGAAAGCCGACTCCAGCGGAACGTACACGCTGCAAGTCCAGTGGCAAAAATATGCCTTCCGGGTTTACGACATCGTTTCGGTGACACTCGAAGCGGACGGCGATACCGGAAAGTGGAATCCCCGGCCCGGCACGCCGGTCCTGGTCGGCCCCATCACGCCAGACGTGGACATGCCTTCGCTGCTGGCAGTGCCGGGAGAGGACGACATGGCCCCACCTTCGGAGGTGGGTCGGCTAACCCCACCCCCGCCCACTGCCGCCGCAACCCAGACCGCCAAATAGTAATATGGATCGTGGCCTCATCCACCCTCGCCGGACAATATCGACACGCCTGGCGGGGCCGACTTCGGAGCGAGACGGGGTGGGGCCAGTTACTGCCTGGCGCGGTTGGCCTGATACCAATCGCAGATGTCCGTCAGCGGGCAGCGTTCGCAGTGCGGCGTTCCCCACACGCAGATTCGCTGGCCGTGTTTCAGATTGGCAATGTGGAAATTGAACAGCACATACGGATCGGGCGGCAGGAGATCGAGCAGCAGGGCGTGTGCCGCGTTGGGCGTGACCTTCGGCCCGATCAACCCGACGCGCTGTGAGACGCGGTGAACGTGCGTATCGACGGGCAGGACGGGCTTGCTGAAGCAGAACAACAACACCAGCGAAGCCGTCTTGATGCCGACACCCGGCAGCGACATCAGCCAGTCGAGCGCCTGATCGACGGGCATGTCCCGCAGGAATTCCAGCGACGCCTCGCCACGCTCCGCGAAGATTCGTTCGAGCGCACCTTTGATGTACGGCGCTTTGACCTCCGGGTAATTGGCGGGCGAAAGGGCCTCGGTCAGTTCATCGACGGGCGCATCACGGATCGCTTCCCACGACCCGAAGCGTTTCCACATGTTCCTGTAGGCCACCTCTTCGTTCTCCTGCGTGGTGCGGTGCGACAGGATGGTAGAGATCAGTTCGTGCATCGGCTCCCGGCGCGGCACGAGCGGCTGTGCGCCGTATAACGCCACCAACCGTTCGCAGACCGTTTGCGCCTTTTCGCGTAGTTGCTTAGGCGTTGCTGCCATCGTACCTGACTCCTACGGCACAGTATGGCTCACGAACCGCCGACTTTCACCAGCAAAGGGGTCTTCACACACGAATCTCTCAGGATTGGGGTTTATCGCCTGAGTGATCGCCTGAATCGTCAGGCGGCGCAGCGTCACCCATCAGCGCGAAGATGATCACGCCCGCCGACGCGATCAGGAACCCGCCGATCAGGCCGGCAGCTTGCAAAGTTCCCAGGAATGGGCGATGTTCGGGACCTGGCGGGTGCGAGCCAAAGCCAAGCACATCGGCCAGGCCCGACGCCGTAGCGATGACCAGCCCGGTCATGCTCAGGCGCACCGCGATCTGCTGCGCCAGGTTATGCCGGACACCGGGGTAGTACGTGCTCTGCACGAAGATAAACGCCCCTGCGATCAAAGTGGAGAACCCGGCCAGGATAACCAGGATTTGCAGAATGCCGACGCCGCTCGATGGCTCAAAGCCTGTGACGCTTGGGAACAGGCCGATCAGGGTGATGACCCCGCCAAGCACGGTCACTGCGATACCGACCTGCGACAGCTTCCCCATATGGCCCTTTGTCCTGTGTAGCGATCAGGCCGGGAGCGCAGCCCGCAGAATCCGCAAAAAGTTGCCGCCCAGGATGGCGGCAATGTCGTCGGCTGTATAGCCTCGCGCAGCCAGCAGCGGGCCGATCAATTGCAGATCGGCTACTGTGTCGATTTCCGCTGGCGTATGTTCGTAGCCGAAGCCGCCGTCGAAATCGCTCCCGATGCCGACGTGCCGCGCCGCCCCGGTGACCTGGCAGACGTGATCGATGGCCGCTGCCACTGTTGCCAGTGTGACTGCCGACTTACGATCCGTCTTCGACCAGTCGTTGCGCAGAAATGCGTTGTACGGCACGATGCCCATCACGCCGTCGCGCTCGGCCAGCCGCCGGATCATGTCGTCGGAGAGGTGGCGATCCGTGTTACAGAAGGCACGCGGGTTGCTGTGGCTGGCGATGACTGGCCCTTCGTAGCGATCCACCGCTTCGAGGTAGGCTTCTTCGGCCATGTGGCTCAGATCGAGAATAGCCTTGAACGAGGCCATCACTTCGAGCAGTTCACGGCCCAGCCCGGTCAGTGGGCCGGGCCGCCTTGTCCCGCCGCTATAGCGTGTCTCCGACCAGGCCAGCCCCACCGCCCGCACCCCACGTTCGTACCATTCCTCGAAAGCCTGGGGTTCGGGGATCGGGTCGGCCCCTTCCATTGAGATCAGGAGGCCGACCTTGTGTTTGTCGAATTCCACGCCTTCGGCCCAGGTCGCCAGCACTGCCGCCAGTTCCGCCTGCGTGCGTATCAGGCTGATTCGCTCGTTGTCGTCGGCCAGGCGGTGGTACACGTCGATCTGGTCGAGCGCGTATTTGTAAGCCTGCGCCGGGGTCTCATAGCTGATTTCGGCATGAATGCCGCCCTTTTCTGCCGCCCACGCAGGCGCAACAAAGAGCGTGCCAAAGATGACAGCGACCCGCCCCAACAGGGCTTCCGGCAACCCGGTCATGACCGTGCCCGTCAACCCAGGGATGTCGGTGTTGGCTTCTATGCGGCGCTTGGCGTAGGCACTTCGCGTAAAGTCGCGCCGATAATTGACAACGTTATGCGCAATATCCTCGTGCGCATCGACAATGATTGACGGGTCGGTAGGCATGGCGCTGGTGCTGCTGCGGCTACCTGGCCGCCGCTTTGGCTTCGATCAGGCCGCGCAGTTCGGCCAGTGTCGGCACGTGTTGATCCTGCGGCACGGGCTGAATTTGCTTGCCGTCCAGGAAAACGGTGGGCGTGCCTGTCATGCCGCGCTTGTCGGCTTCGGCCTGTGCCTTCGCAATCAGGTCTTTCACCGCCTGCGAGTTCAGGCACGCGCTGAACTGGCCTGTATCCATGCCAAGCGCCCCAGCAGCCGTCGTCAGGCGGCCCGCATCGTTGGCGCCGCTGCCATAGCGCGTCTGCCAGTCGAAGAGAATATCGTGCATCTCCCAGAACTTGCCCTGCTGTGCCGCGCATAAGGCGCCGCGCGTTGCGCCATCGGGATTGAATTCGCCCGTCGTCGTCACCGGGATATACACAAATTTGGCCTGCCCGGACTTGAACTTGTCGAGGAGGTTGACGAATACATCCTTGTGATATTGCTGGCAGACGATGCACGAAAAGCTGCCGATCTCTTCGAGCGTCGTTGGTGCATTCTCCGCGCCCAGATAGGGGTAGCCATCCGGCGTGACGCCCATCAACTTCTGGGCCGCAAAATCCTTGTAGCGCGCCGGTACTTCCGGGGGCATATACGCCTCCGCCGGGCGGGTCGAGATAAAGACCATCAAGATCACGCCGACCAGCAGCGCCACCGCGACAATCGTCAACAGGATTTGCTGCTGGCGCTGCTGGCGTTGCTTCTGCGCCGCGCGGCGCTCCTTGATGGACTGCTTTTGTGAAGCGGGCGGAGTCTTCTTGGCCGGTTTTTCAGTCGTGGTAGCCATTGCCTTAACGTGTCCCCTCAGTTTGTCCAGTCTTCCAACAGATATGCGGGAGTGCCCCACCGAAGTGAGGGTGAGTATAAACCAAGTTCAATGCTCTGACGAGAGAGAGACCTGTCTCGCCTTACACGAGGAATCTGGATTAGGCTGTAGGCTGAGGGGTAGTGTGAGCGAAGAAGGTGAAGCGGCTGAGAACATAAGGCGGCGGGACCAGTCCCCATGATCCCGCCGGGCACTTGGCTGCTGGCGGCTACTGGGGATCGAAGGCCACGACCCACCAATTGAGCGATTCGGCAACGACGGTATAGTAACCAGCGGCCAGTTCCAAACTCTGGTTGCCGCTCGTATCGACTTTGGAGCCGCCGATCAACTGCATCTTTGGGCCGGCTCCATCCCTGGGAACAAGGGTCAGTGCCGGTTTACTGCCGTCTACCGGCGCGATCCGGTAGACAACCCGGTACTTACCCCCGGATAACCTGACAACCGTTTGCTCCTGGCCGTCAAAAGTGCTGTCAAAAATGCTGGCCTGGCCTGAGAGTTGTTCGGTCACCATCATTCTGGCCGTGTAGGCATTGTAGGCGTTCAGGGCCTTGTCCAGGGCGGCACGCTTCAACTTGACCAGGTCAGCCTGCTTGGACGCGAGCGCGGTCTGCTGCGTCCAGCGCTTGCGTACTGCTGCAACATCGTCGGTCTTGGCCTGGGCAATATCCGTATAGGTCTGGTACGCCTGAATCTGCAAATCCATCCATTGCAGCACGCTGTTGGCGTAATCGGTATAAGCAACGTGCGCCGGGAAAACGACTTGCAGACGAACATCCGCCGGTACAGCGCTGGTATTCAGCAAGGTCACTTCGTTGCGCAGTTTGCGGATTCGCGCAGCCTCGGTTTTGGCCGCCTCAAGCGTATCGATAGAAATTTGATCGGACTCGGCCAGCGCTTTGGCCAGGTCGGCTGCGGCCATGTCCAGCGCACTGCGGTGATCGAGCAAGAACTGGTTGAGAGGTGGCAGCGCCTTCGCTATGTCAACCGGCGTGGGGCTGGGCGTCGCCGAGGGCAGCACCCATACGACCCTGGGGCGGGGCGTGCTGGTGGGTATGAGGGTGGCCGTCGGCACCGGAGTTTTCGTCGGCTGGGGAGCCTGCGTCGCCAATTCGAGGACTGCGGTGGGCTGCCCGGCAGCCGCAGACCCGGCCCTGGGGCTGACCACAATGATGATGGCGGCCCCAAGCATGACGGCCAGGACTGTCAGTACGCAAGCGGCAAGCGTGATCCACGAACTATTTTCACGCCGCGCGCGTGGCGGGGACTGAACCTTTTTCCTGGAGGGTTGGTAGGGCATCGAGTTCAGCATGGCCCGCGCCCGTGCCGTATACGGGTTGATGGGCAGTTCGACCAGCGCCTCAAGGATGTGGTAAAGCTGTTGCTTATCCTCTGCAACCTGCGCATACAGCCACCAGGCGTGCGGGTCTTTTGAGTTCCGAAACAGGATCGACTTCAAGGCTTGTCGTGCCTCGGCCTTCTTGTCCGCAGCCATAAGCTGGTGGATCTGGTCATAATTGGGTGTGGTTGCCATCTTGTCGCTCCATTACCGCTGGCTTTCCAGGAACAGTCGGCAATTGGGTTGGTTCGCTCATCGACCTCACCCCCTGCCCTCTCTCGGCTTGCGGAGAGGGGTCGGGGTGAGGTTCGGCCTAGCTACAGGTTGTCGTCACCGACGGCACAGATCGGGAACCCACGACCACATTGCTTGCATTGAGGGCCTCGATATAGAAGAGGTCGTCGCTGTGGCTCTTGTGGATCGTGCCGGTTGGCGGGATTGTCATGCTCGTCGCGCTGCCTGTACCGCTGGCGCTGGACCAGGTTTCGGACGTGTATTGATCTTTGATGCGGAAGTGATCCACACCGGGCCAGTTAAAGGCGTTCCAAGTGAACGTATAGGTGCGCTGGCCGCCGCCGTTGTACGTGCAGCTCACGAAGTGGAAGTTCTGGATAGCGCCCGGACTCACGTTCGTCTGCTTGCTGCGGCTGTTGTCGCCCGGTGTGCTGTCGTCTGGCGAGGACACGCTGGCCGTATAGGTAAAGGGATTCGGCGACACATATGAGGCAGGTACAATGTACGTGACCTGAATATTGGTGTTGCTTCCAGCAGCCAGCGTGCCCAGGTTGCATGGATTCACGCCGGTGGCGGCACACGCCCCCGTGGCCGTCTGGTAGGTCAGGCCCGCCGGTGTCGGTGCAGTGAGCACTACGTTGGTTGCTGCCGCTCCAGGGGTGACGCTGACTGTAATCGTATAGACAGCAGCATTACCAACGGTGACGCTTGAGGGACCGATCAGCGCAGAAAGCGACACCCCGGCAGTCGGCGTCGTGATGACCGTCGCGGTCTGGGGCAGCGGATGGTTGTCGATGGGACTCATGTCTTGCGTCGTCTGAGTCTCACTGGCGTCGCTGCTGATACTGCCCGTTGCTGTCGGTGTGACGACGACATTGATCGTGGCGTTGCCGCCGTTGGCGATGCTTCCGATATTGCAACTGACCGTCGGCGCAGCATACGAACAGGTTCCCTGGCTCGGCGTGGCCGAGACGAAGGTGAAGGCTGCGCCGCCTGACGTGCTCAACACATCCGTCACCTGGACGCCGTTAGCCGTCGCTGGCCCGGCGTTATGGATGGTGATGGTAAAGGTCAGCGGGTTGCCCACGATCACCGGGTCAGGGCTGTCTGTGACATTCACGCTGACTTCAGCATTGGTCGGTGGGCAGTTCACCACAACCGTCGTCGGGGACGTAGACGGCAGTCCAATCAGGTTGTTGCTGCTGTCATATGGCCGCATGTAGATCGTTGCCGATCCCTCCGCCACCGGATCGGTCTGGAACACGTAGTTTCCATTGGCGGTGGCCCGACCCGGGAAGTTGTACCGCCTCATATTCGTGCCGGC
Organism: Chloroflexota bacterium; assembly: GCA_021325095.1. Taxonomy (GTDB): domain Bacteria; phylum Chloroflexota; class Anaerolineae; order Aggregatilineales; family UBA2796; genus JAJPHV01. The sequence goes on from JAJPHV010000018.1 coordinate 57,876, forward strand.
GTCGATCACCGCGTAACCGGCGATACTCGTATCGGCAAGGGTGTTAGCATTCGGACCGCCCGGCGGAGTCCAGACCAGATTAATGCCATTGCCGGAGCAAGTGCCAGCGGTCAGGCCAGTCACCTGGATGGGCAGACAGCTGCCGCTGAAGTATACGGGGGTACTGTCGGTGATGGGGCCGCTGCCCACCTGATTGTAGGCCGTGATGGTATAGTTGCGGCTGCCGCCCGCACCGCCAGAGCCAAGCGGGTTCGGGTCTGTCCAGGTGTAGGTATCCCCCGGTGCTATACCGCCAGCAGGCAGCGTGACGTCAGCCGTAGCGGGGAGGGGCGCGCTCACGTTACTGCGCCAGATACGGTAGCCGGTGGCCGAAACAGCCGTCCAGGTGAAGGTCGCGCTGCCGGCGTTGCAGGCCACCGGGTTCTGCTGCACATTGGAGACCGGCCCGACTGGTGCGACGCCGCCCTGAGAACACATGCCCGCTGCGGTTGAGCCGGGTTTATCGGGTACGTCGTCGCCGCGAACGACTTCCTGTACCTTTGTGGTCAGTGTAAAGTCGCTGCCAAACATGGCCTGGATGATCGGCGTGATGATGGGCAGGCGGTAGGTCATCGAGAGCGTGACGACCTGCCCCGGTTGGGCGTTGATCGGCGTGACACTCAGATCGGTCACACGCGCCGGGTCCAGGTTGGTGTTCTCGTTCATCATCCGGCACAGGACGGAGTTCGTACCCTGGCATTGTGACGGCACCTGGGAAGCGGCTGTGGTGTTGGTCGCCGAAGGGATGCAGCCCGGATAGGCGGCTCCCCAGTTCGCGCCTTCGGAGATGATGCTGTTCATCGAAACCGTCGTGAAGAAGGCGCGGCCCAGGTCGATCAGCCCGAAGGCAATCAACAGCAGCACGACCAGCGAGAGCGAGACCTCGACCAGGCTTTGTCCGCGTGCGTGCTTGCGGATACGCCGTCTGTGTTTCATAAGCTTAGTGTGTTGCATGTAATTCATCCTGTCCCTCTCAGCCCAACCCACCGGGGAAGATGGAGCGGGAGCTGTTCATCGTCATCTGGATGCCCCCACCGGGCACAAGAGTACGGATAAACGGCGTCAGGAAGGGCACCGTCACGTTCAACCTGATGTTGATCCGGTCACCCATATCCGGGTTCCGCGCCCCTTTCCCATCGGTACTCAGGTAAGACGAGTTCTGGCTGAAGCTGGTCGTGCCGCAAGCGCCCAGCGCACTCGCATCGGTAGCCGTGCTGGCGGGCCGCCCATCGTCGTAAAGGATGGTGATGTCGGTGGCCTTAATGCCGGAGAAACCGGCATGGTCAATGATGAACTGGCGGATGGCGGCACAGTCCAGGTACTGGGGCGTGCTGCCGTAGCCGCTCACGGAACCGTAGCGCAGGCCCTCGCGCAGGCTGTTGTACAACTGCGCATAGTTGAAAACCATCCAGCCAAAGTCCACGATGGCAAAAAACACGAACAGGAGGATCGGAAGCACCAGCGCGAATTCGACCATACCTTGCGCTCTTGCTTTGCGGTTACGCCGTAGCCTTAGGGGTGTCACCTGTGTCATACCAATCCTCCTGGTTACTTATTAAGCTCAGTTGCCGGGACGGGCCAGACGAGTTTGCTCGGATCGAAATTGAACTGCCAGGAGTTACCGTTGAGATAGACACTGTAGGCGACAACGGCATCCGAGAAGTCCTGACCGCCGGACGTATTGCCGTCGAAGAAAATCTGGCCGAACGGCACGTAAACAATGCCGTGAAACTGCGTATTGTTGCCCTGGGCGTGGAAGACCCAGTTGGCCGAATCGCTCGCGCACTGCCGCCAGCCGCCCAGATTGGCCCCGGCCATGACCGAGATGTTGCCGACGGTGGGGCCTGCCGTGTAGAAGTCGCGTCCGGTGCGCGTGTTATCGAACTTGCCCCTGACCAGCAGAGTCGTGTTTTGCCAGTCGTTGTTACCGCTCGTGGTCAGGTCGCCATCGACGAAGATGACCAGATGTTTGCCGGGGTTGGCGTCGTAGACAGCCTGGATAGCCGCTTCCGCGCCCGGATCGCCCGCCACGTAGGCATAGACGAGCAAGGGGTCTTTGGCCTGAAGCATCCCCAGGTCTTTGTGCCATTGGCCTTCGGGCGTGTTGTGAACACCGTCGAAAAAGTCGGCAGGCCCCAGCACGTGGCCGTACACCAGATAAATATCCGGGTAGCCTTTGGGTGTGGAGACCGGCGGAATGTATTTGTGGTTGTCGTGGAAGTTGTTGCCGCCACCGGCGAACGGATTCGCCGTGCCAATATCGCTGTAGGCTCCTACCGTGCCCTGGCCGGTGACGGTGGCGACTGTGAAGTCCCCGTAAAAGTCACTGGCGTTGACGCCACCTTGCGGCGGCTGGCCGACGGCCAGGCTCCCGCCAACGTACACGCTCGCCAGGAACTTGGACGTGTTGGTATCGACGTAGTTATGGGCGATCCTATCGGTCAGGTTGTTACAATCCCCGCCGACGGTGAAGATGGAATCTTTATCGTTGTCGGATTGTTTATAGGTGATGGTGATGCGGGCGATGCTGTCGGCCAGAGCCACCAGCGTCGGCTGGCCGACCAGGCCGCCAATGAACGTACCATACGGAATCCGGGCCTGAACCTGGATGCCGTTGACCCCTGACGGCGCGAAGCGAGAAGTGCTGTCTTGCATTGCCACTGGCGCACCCAGGGGCAGCTTCTGGCCGTCTTTATCCACCCACCAGGCAGTGACGTTGCCGTTCACGGCATTGCCGAGCGTACCGTCGGTGTCAGCGATCTCGTTTTTCTCGGCCATGTCGTTGATCTTGACCAGCATGTCGTGCTCGCTGACCGTCGAGGAAGGATTGGTGGTCTTGATGTACATGTACAGGGCAGCCAGAGCGGACATATCGGCGGCATTTTGCGCCCGGCGACGCTGCTGGTAGAAGCGTCCGCCATCGATTGCCAGCACCATAAAGGCCAGCAGGCCGATCATGGCAATCGCTACCAGCACGATAGCCTGGCCGCTTTGTGCAGAGTTTCGCTTCAGGTCGCGTCTCATCACCCCGAACTCCTCATTAGCTGATCCGTGTGAATTTCGCCTGTGTGCCGCTCAGTTCGCATGCGCCTTGTGCGCAAAATACCGGATCAGCACGGTGAAGGTTACGGCTCAAAATCGATCTTCACAAAATATTCACAAAACTTACAGCGCAAGCTCAATCAAAAATCAACGGTTTGTAAAATCAAACGAACCGCCCGTAACATTGATGTCTCATTAACGGTACAACTCGTAGGTCTGACGTTTTCAATCATCAGTCGTGCTGCTAGAGGGGCTGACACCAGGGCGAACGGCAACGCACAGTGGATATTCGAGAGGAACAGAAACTCATTTACGCCGCTCAACACGGCGATGAGCAGGCATTTGGCGAGCTATATGACGCCTATGTGGATCGTGTCTACCGTTATATCTACTACCGGGTCAGTACACCGGAGATCGCTCAGGACTTGACCTCCGAGGTATTCCTGAGAGTCGTCGAGGGGTTGCGGGGCTACCAGCACCGCGAAATCCCTTTTATGGCGTGGCTGTACCGCATCGCCAGTGCCCGGATCATCGATCACTATCGTCAGAACAACCGCGTGAAGAACGAGCAAAATATCGAAACGGTGAATCTCGCTATGGAAAGCGATATGGATGGTGCGCTCATGTCGAAGTATCACCAGCAACAGGTACGGGAAGCGTTGGGCCTGCTGACCGATGAGCAGCAGCAGGTGATCGTGCTCCGCTTCATCGAAGGACACAGTTTGCAGAAGACGGCTGACCTGCTGGGGAAGACCATTGGCGCGGTCAAGGTCATGCAGCATCGCGCGCTGCAAGCACTCAGCCGTGCGCTGACACGAAAGGGTATCGTCTACGAATGACCGCTGGCAACGCCAGGTTTTAAGATGACTCTCACGGCTTCACGTCAGGTTTAGTGTGCGTCATGATGCCCTATGTACAGGCACGATACGCCAGCCAGCTTAGAGCGGAAGTGATGGAAAATGTCGAAAGCTAATCCCACGCCGACAGGCAACGCCGCCGAAACGTTGAACCGGTGTCTGCAGGCCATCGAATCGGGCCAGGCAACGGTTGAAAGCTGCATTGCTGCCTATCCCGACTTTGTGGAATTGCGGCAGTTGCTGGGGGCAGTCAACGTCGTGCAGGACCTGCCCCGTCCCTTGCTTCCCCAGGCACACAAACTCGCCCTGCGTAGTCAGGCGCTTGCCAGCTATCGCGCCAGCAACACCTCCCGGAAGCGGCCAGCCGTTTCCAGAATGTCCCTGCGACTCATGCCACGTTGGGCGATGGGAGCGCTCGCAGCGTGCCTTGTGGTGGTGCTACTATTCGTGGGGGGCACCGGCCTGGTGCGCGCTTCCGAGGAAGCGCTGCCCGGCGATCAGCTTTATGGCCTGAAACGCCTGAACGAGCAGATTCAGATGTCTTTTGCGGAAACAGCCGCCCGTCCTGCGGTGATTTACAACATCGCCAAGACGCGCTTGGCCGAAGTCCACAGGCTTACAGAGCGCAAGCTGCCTATAAACGACGCGCTTCTGACCGATCTGACTCAGGATGTAAACATGGCCCTGGCTGTTCAGCCCGACGCTGTGCAGCGTGCCTCGCTGGTCGGTGACGTGGCAGTGGCGATGGATCAGGCCCAGGCCAGCGGAGCCATAACCCCTGAAACCAGACTAAAAACGCTGGGCTTGCTGGTGCAGACACCTCTCGCCCTGACAGCACCCTCACTTGAGGCTTCACCGACCCCTGAACCGACTGCCACAAGTGTGCCATCGCAGGTCCCTGCCAACGTTGCTCCTATCCAGGCGGCGTCCCCATCTCCGGCTCAGGTCGCAACGGCAACGCCAACCGAGGCGATCACGCCGACGGAAGATAGCGCCCTACCTACCGAGGCGGCAACGGAAGATATGATGTTGACGGCAATCCCGGACATGCCCGATACAGGCGTGCAGTCGCAGCCAACGCAACGTCCGGCGCCGATCAAGCCGCAGCCAACGCGCTCGAACAGAGGGCAGGGTAACGGCAACGCTAATGGGAATGGCAACGGTAACGGGAACGGCAACGGCGGCAAAAAATAAGTCGTTCGGACGGTGTGCAACTTAGTAAGCAATACGAACCTGCTCCTTTCCGGGATGAAGTACAATAGCGAGCGGTACTTGCAACCCGGAAAGGAACTTCGATGGCCGCCTCTGAATCCCTTGAGCAGAACGTAAATACATATTCGCGTCCCTCGGCACTGCGCATCACCGATCTGCGGATCGCCTGTCTGGTGGGGCTGCCCATGCCCTGCACGATCATTCGACTGGACACGAACCAGGGCATCTGCGGTTACGGCGAGGTTCGGGACGGGGCCAGCAAAACCTACGCACTCTTGCTAAAAAGCCGCATCATCGGCGAAAACCCGTGCAACGTCGATAAGGTCTTCCGCAAGATCAAGCAGTTTGGATACCACGCGCGGCAAGCAGGCGGCGTCTGTGGCATCGAGATGGCCCTGATGGACCTGGCGGGCAAGGCTTACGGCGTCCCGGCCTACCAACTGGCGGGCGGCAAATTCCGCGACAAGATACTGTGCTACGCCGATACCCCCTCGCGCAAAGACCCGGCGGAGATGGGGAAAATGCTCAGGCGGCGTATGGAACAGGGTTTCAAATTTCTCAAGATGGACGTGGGGATCGACCTGATCGCGGACGTGCCTGGGGCCATCAGCGCGCCGCCAGAAATGATCGCAACTCACCATATCATGCACCCGTTCACCGGAATCCAGATCACGAACAAGGGCATCGATAAGCTGGTAGAGTATGTCGGGACGGTGCGTGACATTATCGGTTACGAAGTGCCGCTGGCCGCCGATCACTTCGGCCATATTAATCTGGAGTCATGCATCCGCCTGGGACGGGCGCTCGACCAGTTCACCCTGGCCTGGTACGAGGACATGATCCCCTGGCAGTTCACTGATCAGTATGTGCGGCTGTCGCACGCGGTCACAACCCCCATTTGCACTGGCGAAGACATTTATCTGAAAGAAGGTTTCAAAGACCTGATCGAGCAGCGGGCCGTGTCGCTGATCCACCCAGACCTGGCAACATCCGGCGGAATCCTGGAAACCAAACGTATAGGCGACTATGCCCAGGAACACGGGATCGGCATGGCAATGCACATGGCCGGGTCGCCTGTCGCGGCCCTAGCCAGTGTTCACTGCGCGGCGGCAACCGATAACTTTCTGGCCCTGGAAAATCACTCGGTAGACATTCCGCGCTGGAATGACCTGATCGAAGGCTTGCCGAAGCCGTTGATCCGGGACGGGTACATGCCAGTGCCTGAAACGCCCGGTCTGGGTTTTACCGACGTCTGCCTTGATGTCTTCCAGGAATTTTGCGATCCTGACCACCCGGTTTGCTTTGGGCCAACCGAAGCCTGGGATCGGGAAAAGTCGCATGATCGGCTGTGGAGCTAACGAACCGCTGCTTCTCTTTCATTGAGAAACGAGAAGCACGTTCGGCAGCACACGTAAGGCTAGGCGTCGTTGTTCCTGACGTAGCCAAGCTGGTGAGAGAGCGCCTGTGTGACGCGGATCACTTCCTTCGATAGCTGGTGCAGATGGTCAAGGGTCAGCCGGTAAGCTGGCCCGGCAATGCTCATGGCGGCGATCACGCGGCCTGTGCTGTCAAAAACGGGGGCAGCCACGCAGCGCGTGCCGTCGTCCACCTCGCGGTCATCGATAGCGTATCCGTGCTGGCGGATGCGTTCCAGTTCGTGGGTCAGCGTCTCCAGACTGGTAATGGTGTTGCGCGTGTAGGGCTTGAGCGGCGTGGTGTGGCTGAGAAGGGTTTGCAGATCGGCACTCGATAAATGAGCCAGGATGGCCTTGCCCATCGCGGAACTGTGTAGAGTCAATCGTGTGCCGACATTCGAGCGTAATCCGACGAAAACGGGCGTATGCGAACTCTGCGGGCTTTCCTCTTTCCCGATGTAGAGCAATTCCGTGCCGTCCAGTATGGATAGATTCGCCGTTTCGTTGGAAACCCGGCACAGTTCGTGCAGGTGTGGGCGTGCCAGTTCCGGCAGGTCGATCCCATCCAGCACGATTCGGCCCAGCGAAATCAGCCGGGTTCCCAGTTGGTAGTTGTAGTTGCCATCGGAACGGACGAAGCCACGTGACATGAGGGTGGTCAACAGCCGATAGGCCGTCGGGCGGGACATGGCACATTCTCGGGCGACCTCCTGAGCGGACATCGGGCGGCTGTGCTGCGCCAAACAGTCTATTACGTCCAGTGCTTTGATTACCGTCCCCGCAATATTCGTGTCGCTGATATGTCGGGCATTAGCCATAGAAGTTTGCCGTCCAGTGGATGACAATGCTGCTGAAAGGATTGCCGAACTGAACACCCTGTTCAATATGTGAACCAGTTCATTCTACAAGCCTGTGCTGCACATTGTCAAATAGTCCTCCAATAGTTCCATAAGCACTCGACTCTACAATCTGGTTGACAGACTTTTTCTTCAATGCTACCCTACTAGCTATCCTGTTCGCCTATTAAGCATATGGTTCAAATAGTGAACTAAGATGCTTGTTGGCTGTTGAGATGCCTTTGGGCGCGATCCGATTGGTAAGCCTTCGTCCATAAGTGTTCGCCATCCGGCTCCCTACGCTTCTCCCCATCCAGGCCGGGCGGAAAATAGTTGGCCTACAGGTTTTCCTGTCAGGGAGTGTGTGTCCAGTTGCCGGGAAAGGAGGGCCTAGCAAGCACAAAGGGAATAGATTCGGGCGTTTATTTATTGCAATGCTTATAGGAGACAGAATCGTGAACAAGAGAAAGATAAGCCGCAGAAAGTTCCTGGTCACGACGGCTGGTGCGGGCATCGGGTTGGTGATGGCTGGTGGCAAAACGCCTGAACTGCTCGCCCAGGGCGGCACTCCGGCCCCTACCGCACCGCCGACGCCGACGCCGCTGCCACTGCCTCAGGGTGCTGCGGGCACGCTCACCGTCATTCACCGAACGGAATATTTTGTTGATGTCCAGAACATGTTCCGCGAAACCGTCACCAAGTTTGCGGCGGACAAGGGCATCAAACTTGATATTTCCACGGCCAACCCTGAGCTGTTCGGCGATTTCCTGGCGAAGATGGATGCTGCCGTCAAAGCCGGGAATCCACCGGACATGAGCTACCAGCAGTTGAGCATTCCTCAAATGTACGCGCTGGACATCGTGGAAGACGTCACCGATGTGGTTGAGAAAGCCATCAGCCTGTACGGTGACGTGGTGCCGGTCACTGCCGCGAACAACGCCAAGCTCGACGGCAAGTGG